>JALYSG010000016.1:7104-52967 GCA_030854945.1 Armatimonadota bacterium | reverse complement strand
CGAAGCCTCGGGCTGATCAGCCCAAAGGCATTTCGGGCCGGTCTCACGACCCAGACGGAGGCGGCAATTCTAACACTCTAGCCCGGTCAAGAAATGGGGACCAGCCAGTTTGGTGGTCGACGCCGTTGCAATACCTGTATAACTCCTGAGTCAGTTTTTCGCCCAGCGTCAGAGACCTCGGTAACGCACGCAACGCCACCACCTCTTAAAGCCCTTGCGGCGGCACTTGTCAACCTTGATCGTGTTTCTTATTTCACCTGCGGTGCGTGCTGAACGTCACTTCGTTGCGCTTCGGTCGAAGTGACGGGGCTACCATGAGGTCGTTCCGGATGTTTCGCGCAAAGTCGCGAAGGACGCAAAGGGTGTGGTCTGGGGGCTGTGGCTGGTGGGATTTCTCCACTTCGCTTCACTGCGTTCCGCTGCGGTCGAAATGACGGGGGGTCGGTTTAGCGGAAGCGCCATATGGCAAAGCCGTCACCGGAAATGGTTAGGGTTGAGTGAGGGCCGAATTTTTCTGTTCGGGATTTGGAGGGCCTGCGCGTGAGGGAGAAGCGGGCGGCGGTTAGGGCGTGTTTCGGGGCGTGCGCGAGGGGTGGGAGGATGGTGATTTCGTTTGTCGCGCCTCTCCGCCAAGTTGGTTGGGGGCTTGGTGGTGGCGTGGGGTTCTTGCCGAATTGCGGATATTTCGGCCATGTATTGGCCGGTAGGCGGATGAATCCAAGGGCTTCTAGGGCGGTGATTAGGTCCGTGGGTTTACCGGATGGGCGGAGGGTTATGTTGCGGATGTCGCCCATTAGCTTGGTGTACTTTTTGCCCGATCTCCAAGCCTTTTGTAGGGCGACGAGGGATGTGCCTGCGGGTACGCCGCTTTTGCGATAGAACTCCTCGTGGTACTCCATGACCCAGAACTCGATGTTCGTGGATCTCTGCCCCGAGTAGGAAGCGATGTGGGCGAAGGGCTCTTGGTGTGTGGGTGTGCCCAGGTTCATTAGCTCTCGTACGGCGCGGCTGCCGAAGCGTTTGCGGAAGTGGAAGTCGATGTCGTCTACGCCGCCGGCCTTTTGCGTAAAGAGGCCGACGCCGGCTTGGCCGAGGCGGAAGTCTTCGCCCTCACAGAAGATCTCGACGAACGTGCTCACGCCGGAGACGTAGATGCCGGTCCATTGGTCGTTTCCGCTGGCGTGTGTGCTGACGGTGACGTTGGCGAACTCTTCGCGTAGCCACTTGCTTTGGCGGATGGCTTCGAACGTCGGCCGGTCGACGGTGACGTAAAAGTGATCGTGCACGACCATCGGCACAGGTACCGCTTGAGCCGCTAACGCAAGTGCGAAGAGCATGGTGTTCTAACCGTTTAGAAGTTTCTTGGTTTTGCCGCCCGCGCGAAGTTGAATCTTGTGGTCTTTCAGCACCTTTATGATTACGTTCTGCAAATCCAGAATTGAATTGAAGGGCTCCGGCTCGCCAGGTTTGATGCCGTGTGCCTCATTGGAGTCCATCATTATCATGCCATTGTCCCACGCTTGCTTCGGTAAAACGTGGCCCTTTTCCGGCGCAATGTCGTTCGTGAAGAATCTGATGCGAACCTCGATCATCTTTTCACCATGCTTGGCTTCGCGAGGTTGTACTGGTTCTTCCTGTTTAGGCATGTTAGATTATTGTCAGGTATTCGTCGAACTGTGACTCCGTGGTACCTACCGACGCGTCCACTTGCGAATAGCGTTGCGGATGGTGTCGGCGCAGTTGCCGTCGCCGATCATGACCCACTCATTGAACTCTTTCTCCATGTGCATGCGGAATGAGTAGTCGTCTTCGCCTATGACGGCGCCGAACTGATCGCGGACCGTGAAGTGGACAATAGCATCGATATATCCCTCGGTCTTGGTTTGGTTGACTTGGACATCCACCACGCGCAAGTTGGAGAAGCTAACGCTAGACGTCGGGTCGGTAAAGGTGTTAACCCAGCAGTCACGCTCTTCCTGGTAAGTGCCGCCACCGCAGAAGTCTACGTCATCGCAGTAATTCTGCGAATAGTTCTCCATGGTTTGCGTAATGTTCTCTGAGTTGGCATCTGCCAGGAGGCTTTCTATTCGGGCGACAATCTGCAACTCGGGATCTTCCTTGACCCTGATCGCAAGAGGCGTCGGCGCGGGGGAGCCGTTCCATGTGGCTCCGATGCGGGCTTCGCCTGCTGCCAATGCGGTGAAGATGCCCAAGGGGTTGATTGTGCCCACGTTCGGATTGTCCAGCACGCTCCAGGAGGTCGCTTGGAGCACGACTCGACCGCCGCCGGCTTTGTAGCCAGCGAGGACAAACTGAACTTCCTCGCCGACGATTATGTTTTGAGGATCGGCGCCGGGGCTTTCGACGAGCACGACTTGAAAGGGGCCCGTGCCACCGCCGCTACCGCCGCCGCCGCATCCCGCGACCACAGCGATCGTCAGGGCCAATGCAAAAAGGAAACCGAGGATTGAATTTTTCATTACCGTGTCACCTGTGCTATGACAACTATACATTGGCGAAAGCCGCGGGATTTGTGACCTGAGCCTCGCAACGCCGAGGTGGTTCTGTCATTTGTTGTGGGTTCGGAGGATTGAGGCGGTTCGTGGATACCTTACTTGGATGGTTCAAGAGACGCGCTGCGTCAACAAATCCGCAGCGGTCCGGTAAAATGATTCGAATGAAGCCAGATGCCAGGCTCCTTGGGACCTTGCACTTGTCCTTGTTTTGGACGGTCGAGCTTCTCATGCCCAGTGCACTGCCACAGTCCTCCATCCGGCCGGCGCAGCCTTTAGCTATGGTGAGGGTATCGGCGGGTCGGGGCTGGTCGGTCGCGGAGGGGCAGCCCCAGAACTGATTACGAGGACGGCATGGAGGTCGCCCGTACGGATCTCGGATGATGCTGTCTTACAGGTTCGACATCGGCATGATGACGCAGAGGTAGCCTTCGCCTTCCGTTGGGCGAACGACGGCCGCGCGGTTTTCTTCCGTCATATCGATTTTCACGCCCTCGCTTTCAACGGCTTGGACGGCGTCGAGAAGGTATTCGACATTGAACGAGATCATGAGGTCGCCTCCCTCTTTCACGATTGAGACTTCTTCTTTGGCGTCGCCCACGCCTTCGCTCTTGCTCGTGAGGGTGACGATGTCGCCATCGCTTTGCAACGTGACCCGCTGCGACCCGGCTTTTGCCATGATTGCGCAACGCTTGAGCGCCTCGACCAACGCGGCCTTATCCATCATCCAAGAGCGCGTGGTTTCCGTTGGAATCACGCGCGAGTAAGGCGGGAAGGCGTCTTTGATGAGTGCAGACACAACCCTCGCATCATCTGTTGCTGCAGAACATCGGTCTTCGCCAAACATGAGCGTGACCAATCCGTCGTCGCCAACCGGCAGCTTTTTGATGATCGAGAGCGCCCTGGCCGATACGAGTGCGCTGACTGCGGATCCTGCCCCTGGGAACGATGCCTCGCGCATGGCCAAGCGATGAGAATCGGTCGCCACCAACCGCAGCATCGTGCCGTCGTAATCGAAGAGCACGCCGGTGAACGCGCCACGCGGTGAATCCGGCGCTGTCGCGAACAACACCGAATCGAGTAGTTTCTCGAGTTCGCCTTCAGGCAGCGAGATCGGCGTGTCCGATGAAATCATCGGGACGTCAGCGAAATCGTCCGCCCGTTGGCCGACGACGCGGTATTGGCTATGTCCCTGGCTGACGTGGATGCTTGTGTCGCTCGCAAGCTCCATGCGAACTTCGCCCGGCGCCAAGCTGGTCACCATGTCGCGAAGCAGCGAGGCGGGCACGGCAAACGAGGACGGCTGCCGGATCGTCGCCGGGATTGTATTTTCCACCCAGAGGTCGCCGTCGGTTCCAACGAGACGGAGCTTGTCCGCTTGGCTGGCATCCATCATAAGCGATTGGAACAGCGAAACGGTCGTCCGCGTCGTTACCGCGGAAGAGGCGAGCGCGATCCCATCGCGCAGGCTGGTCTGACTACAGTCGATGATCATTCGTGTTTAGTGTCGCTCCAGGGTATCTCGAGCTGACCCGCAGGATTATGGGTTGCGCGGCCGCTAGGGTCCGCATTCCTCATGAGGCGGTGGTAGACGCGTCGATTCTCGTCGTTCGTCATCCCATCGCCGCCGTACACTTTGAGCAGATTTTCCCGCATTTCTCGCAGTGCGTCTACCTCGGCAGCCAGCGTCGCGTCGGCCCGCATTGCCTCGCGAAAGTCTGAGACCATCTCCATGTCCATGTGGCCATCGAGATATAGGTCGATAAGTTTCTTTGCAAAGTCGGTATTCATATGTTTCTCTCCACGGCAGAGCCCAGCTTCTCCCTCAAAGCTCGTCGCCCTCGATACAGCCGCGACTTCAAGGCCGGGACGGAAATACCCAGCACATCAGCCGCTTCTCTGGCCGAAATCTCCTCCAAATCACACAAAATCAACGGTTCCCTGTAATCCTGAGGCAAATCCATCAGCGCCTGGCGAACTGCCAAGCGAAGCGCCGTCCGATCCTCTCCCGCTCCATACGTCGCATCCGGTGGCAGTTCCAGCAATTGGTGCTGCCTAAGCTTGTCGATGCATAAGTTTCTGGCGATCCGAAACAACCAAGTCCGAAACGCCCCGTCGGCTCGAAGATCGCCCGAGCGCTTGATCACTCGCAAGAAGGTCTCAGCCGTCGCATCCTCAGCATCCGATCGGTTGTTGAGCATACGATACGTATAGCGAAAAATCCGCTCGCCGTACAACTCGTATAGCTTGCCCACGGCCGACGAGTCTCCGCCGGCTAAGGCATTGAGCAGTCTCTTCTCTGCTGATGAATCTTCCTGCAATAGGTTCCTCTCCTTGGACGTTCATTCTAGCCAAAAAGCCGCAGGCTGTGCGGGTGGGTCGGTTTGGTTACGGACGAGCCTCAGCCATCGCCTTGAGCTCCTTGTTCCTCTGAAATACGAATCGCCGCAGGTAGCTTGCAACAAACAGCCGGTCTGCGATTGCTCCCAGAAAGCCGAGCGGCGATGCGAAGTCCATCACGTCGATCATCCTCGTACCGGATTCGACGGCCTCGAATTCATGGACATGGCTGAGGCGCCTGAAGGCGCCCTTTTGCATTTCGTCTACAAAGCGGTGTGGGCGGTTGTATTCTACGATTTTGGACCGGAGCTTCTGCTTGATTCCGAAGTGAACCGCTTCAAATTCCACTTCGTCACCTAATTCAAGCATACCGCTTGCAGGCGCATCGATAATTCTCTCTTTGGATTGCGCGGTGCTCGATGCATGCGCGTTTACATCGCGCGCGAGATCGAAGCAAACCTCGGGTTGCGCGGCGATAAAAGTCTCAGTTCGTATGATTGCCATCGATTTCTTTTAGCGACGCTGCAAGCTGCTCCCACATACCATACTGGTCGAGGTGACCCACGCAGAATAGAGCCATCCCGCCGACGTTGGTCGCTGCAATGGTTTTAACGAGCTGGCCTAGTTTTTCACTCGGCCAGTAAGTTGAAGGAATGTGTTTGCGGAATGACTCGAATTTCTCTCGCGCGGTGTCGAGCGCGTCGGGATTTTGGCGGAGCACATCCATAGCTGAAGCAAGGTCGGGACTGACGGAGCGGACTTGGTGTTCAATTTGGCCATACGAAGCGAGCGCTCGCGCTGTGTCTCCGCAATTGAGCTCCTCGCTAGTCGCGGCAAGTGGTCGCTCCTCTTCCGCAAACAGAAAGTTGATTGCTGCTCCCGGCCAGTAATATTTGAACCCGGCCGTGAGTTTCTTCTGATTCCCGATCGTCTCGGTGAGCAAGTTGAGATAGACCTCGAATGAACCTGGGTAGTGGTCTCTGTAGTTCATGGGAATTATCCCGTCGACGTATCCTTCGAATGTGCGCCAATCTTGCCCGATGAATCTTCCGCTGTGGATCGGGTTCTTGAATACGGCGGCGCTAACATCCATTTCGGGCCGAACTTCGCGTACCGCCTCTTTCGCAAGCTTGCAGAAATCCGTGATCCAATGAGATCGATAAAGGTAGAAAAAGTAGTCCAAGTCGTTGCGCCCGCCTTGAAAAAACCCTCCTTCTAATAGAAACTTTGCCTTGAACGAGCGGGGAAGACTGTCCCAATTCGATGGCAGAACGCGAGGGCCCTGCTCCCAATGCGCCTCGATATAGCCGCGGTCATATAACTCGTGAAAAAATGCGTCGGTCGGGTAGGTGTCGGAGATGTATCCCGCCCACTTCGGCAAGTGCTCTAAACAATAATCGCAAAAGCAGTAGCGATCCGGCGCAGCGTCTCCTGGGTAGCGCACATAGTCATGGTGAATTGCGTCGAAGTCGTACTTCTGTGCGAATTCCTTTATAAGAGGAACCAGCCACTGATCGGTATAGCCCGGCCTTCGTGCCGGGCACATCCATAGAGGCCCCCACGGTGACCCGCGAAGCATTTCTTCAGAAGTCGTCTTGCCGTCCGGATCGACCATAACCCAGTCCGGATGCTCTTGGTGAGCCGCGCCTCCATTGCCTTCGAAAAAATCTATCAGCCAAGCTTCCAGCCGCATGCCTCGCTTTCTGCAGGCAATGAGGAGGGCAGCTGGCAAGTCGAAGACGTCGTATCCGGGATGGGTTGCCTGCGGGACGATGTCACTCTTCCAGTACACGGTGCCGTCGCCTCCCTTGAGGTGCACCAAAAGTGTGTTGATGCCCGCGTTATACGACCTATCGACGAACGTGTCGACTTCACTGTCCGACATCCCGCATTCGGCCGAGCCGGACCACATAGCGAGATATTTCATGTTGCTACGTCGGGTCGACCCAAGCGCCATCGGATTTTAGCAGAGCAACCAGTTCCTGCACCCCCTCTTCTTGAGGCACGTTGTTTTTAACAACTTCGTGCTTGCGATAAAGTGCGATTTTTCCGCCGGCCTGTCCGACGTAACCATAGTCGGCGTCCGCCATCTCACCAGGGCCGTTTACGATGCATCCCATCACGGCTATATCCAAACCGCTCAAGTGTCCCGTAGCAGCCTTTACTTTGGCAAACACGGTTGGCAAGTCAAATTTGGTGCGCCCGCAAGAAGGGCACGCAATGAATTCCGTTTTGGTTCTTCGAATTCCGAGAGCTTGCAAAATGTCGTAGCAAACCGGAATTTCATTCACTGGGTCTTCGGCCAATGAAACGCGGATTGTGTCCCCGATTCCCTCCGCCAGCAGCGTGCCGATTCCCGCAGTGGACTTAACTCTCGCGTAGTCGCCGTCCCCAGCTTCAGTCACGCCTAAATGCAGAGGATAATCCGACCTCGACGAAAATAGCCTATTTGCAGCCAGCATGATCGGTACACGTGAAGCCTTCAAGCTGACTACAATCCGCCGGTAGTCGTGTTTTTCGCAAATGCGTATATATTCAAGGGCGCTCTCGACCATGCCGTCAGGCGTATCGCCATGAGTAACGAGCATGCGCTCCGCCAATGATCCGTGATTTACACCGATCCGCATGGCGGTATCACTTGCTTTGCACGCATCAATCACCGGGACGAGCTCGCCTTCGATTGCCTGTAATTCCGCCACGTGCTCCTCAGGCGAATATTCGACGGTTCGTTGAACGCGCTTTCTAAAAACGAACAGCCCAGGATTGATGCGGACCTTGTCGACGTGCTTCGCAACTTCCACTGCAATGGGAGAACCTTGATGGTGAACGTCTGCGACGAGTGGTACGTCAGCTCCGCGCTCGCGAACTTTCGCTCGAATTTCTTGTAGGCACTTTGCCTCAGCAAGCGTGGGCGTCGTTACACGAACCAGTTCGCACCCTGCATCGTGTAACTCGATGATCTGCTCTACACACGCCTCGACGTTGCGCGTCTCCGCTGTAATCATGCTCTGCACAACGACGGGGCGCCCGCCGCCTATCATGAGTTTGCCGACTGGAACGCCGACTGTGGCGCGTCTGGAAAACGTCATCTGCATCACCCAGAGTCTACTGGAACGCGCCCTCGTCGAACGCACTCACGAGCTCCGACAGCTTGCCAATGGGGAACCCTCGATCCTCGAGGGCATCTGTAGTCCCGACGACTCGCAGGATCCCGGCAGTTTCCTTAGCGAAAAACTCCACGACGATCCTTGCAGCTCCGTCCTCGCGCCAAACGTAGGCGGCGGTCGTCTGACCTTCGGCGTTTTCAGTCGGCTCGTCGAAACGTTCCAGCTCTCGGTCGATCTCGGTTTGCCTTTCCGGGGCTGCGAGGTTTTTCAGAAGTATGCTGATTGTGGTTAGTCGCCCGTTCGTGGCGAAAGCATCAAAGACTACATCCCGTGACTCCCAGCCGAAGTGCGACTCTCCAGTCAATGTCAATTCAGGCTGGCTAGTAGCCGTTGCGCCTTGTGGCACAGCAAAGACCTTCTTCGCTCGATCCATCGTGTCGTCGAGGGAGATGCTCCCTTGCGGCCCGGACAGTATCGTGAGCGCAGGGTCGCCGGATTGCGGAGGCTTCGCATTCGGTTCCACCGGGCCAACTTTAGCGGGCACGGGTGAGCCGCAGCCGACGATAGCACCGAACATGAGAATGTAAAGAATAGATTTTCCGACGCAGATCATTAAAGTAGGTTTGAGAATGGCACATTGACGCTACATTCGCGAACGATGCGTCACATATCGGTTTCCTTCCTCAAAGAATCTGCGCTTTGCGTCGATCGCAACTGTGATTCCGACACGACGAGCTTCGACCACTTTGGTGTTAGGCGGTGCGATCCTTAGTTGCACGTCGCCGCCTAGGGACTGCCTGTTCTCAAGAATGGTAACACCTAGCGCTTTCGTCAAGTTTCCCGGGCCGTATGCTAACTTGGTGTCGGGAACACCCTCGCGCCGCTCCCTCATTTGCTTTATGCCCAGGGTCGGCTCAAGCCCCCTTAGTAGGACAGCCTCGCCGACGCCCTCGGGGCCGGTAACAAGATTCATGCACCAGTGAACTCCATAACTTCGGTATACATAGATATGCCCGCCTGGCAAGAACATCGGCAAGTTTTGGCCCCGAGGCCCGCCGTAACAGTGGCTTGCCGGGTCACGGTCGTCGTACGCCTCAACCTCCACCAACCTGCCCCCGACACCCCGCACGGTCAACTCGGCGCCAATCAGCAATGGGGCTGCCTCAATGGCGGGAAGTTTCAGGATGCGCGCAAGCTCAGTGTCCATAGTCCCCACTATCGTAACTCCACGAGCATTGGAGCGTCAAGACAGTGACCCGCAAGGGAAAGGACGAAAACCAAATGGAAGCGGCAGCATTTTCTGCAAAAGCGGATTGGAAGGTCGCCGACGAGGAAGCCCTGATTCGGGCGGCCCGAGACGGCGATTACGCTTCGTTCGAGAAGCTTTATGAGCGCTATCGAACAACCGTGTACCGCTTCGTGTACCAGATGATCCATAAGCAGGATGAAGCGGAGGACATCACGCAAGAAGCCTTTGTGCGAGCATTCCAAAACCTGCATAGATTCAGAGAGCAGGCGAAGTTCACGACCTGGATCATGCGGATTGCGATGAACCTGTGCACGGATAGAGTGAGAATGACGCAGCGCCGAACCGCGCTCGAGCAGCAGGAAGCTGCGGGAGCGCTCGATTGGATGACGATCGGCAAAGTTGTCGACCCTCTTGCGGAGATCGAGTCAGATCGCAGGGCAGAATTGGTCAGGAATGCGGTTCAGGCCTTGCCGACGCACCATCGGAACGTTTTGATACTGCGAGACTTCGAAGACAGGGAGTATTCGGAAATCGCGGAAATGCTGAACACCAGCGTTGGCGGAGCAAAGCTTCGCGTGCTACGGGCCCGAAGGGCGCTTAGAGAGAAGTTAGCGCCGCTCTTCGATGAAGGAAAACCATGAATTGTAAGCAATACAAACTGGCGGCAATGGAGATCGCGTTCGGCGAGGCCGAGCGAACGGCGGAGTTCGACCGCCATTTAGAATTATGCGGCGACTGCCGTAAGGATTTCGCCGCCTACGCATTTGCTGCTAAAGGCATCGAGGATGCCCCAATGCCGCCTGCTCCATCGCTCAGCAACGAGCGCCTGCACCAAGCGATTCTGTCGACGAACCTGAGACAGAGGCCCTCCTGGGTGCCACGGTTCGCTTTGGCGGGCGGAATGGCAGTTGCTGCGCTGGCTGTGTGGATCGGTTTCAACCGGCCGGTCGGCGAGGGCGACCCCGCGCCGCCCATTGCTAAAGTATTCGAACCGGAGCCCGATGTTCGACGTGCGCCGGAGGGCCCGATCGAAATACCGGAGGCTATTCCGGATCTACCGAAGAACAACGCGGTGACCTCTGCCAACTCCGAGCCCTTCACAAAAGCGAGGGATCGTGGGCGCAATGTTATCGCCTCTGGCACGCGGAGAGATGCTCCCGCAATAGTCGAAGACATCGAAGCGTCGGTAGTGCCGGATGAGTTGCTCGCCGCGGCAGCCGGCGGTGCACAAAGTGCTTTGGACGCAGAAATGTCACCTGCCCGCAGTGGCGCCCTCATGGGTCCGGAACCCGCACCCTCGACAGAGCCGGCCACGTCGGCAATCGTCATTATTCAGCCCCAAGGCCAAGCAACGGAGAAATCATCGCATGACGTTTCTATCGGCGGTTAGCCTGGGAGTAGCGATTCTGTCCCCTCCGGCGCAAGACGGAGCGGCAACCCCGCCGCTCAGCGCTGAGTTGGGACGCTACGCTTCTGCGCGCACGCTTGTCGTCAGCGAGGCAGGGCGAACACTGGGCTTCGGCGTAATTGTCGATCCCAAGGGTTTTGCTATCTTGCCTGGAGAGGTCGCTTTTGCCGAAACCGGAAGTCCGCGCAAGTCCCTCAAAGGCAAGGTCATCGACGCTTCCTACGCACTCAAAGTAATAGCTTTCGACCCATCGACAGACCTCGCGCTGGTCTCGCTTCCAGAAGCCTCGCGCAATTACGAATTCGCCGAACTTGCCGAGCGTTTGTCATCCACAATCGTGCTCGTGATCCTCCCGAACGGGCCCGCTCGTGGCCAGGTCGCTGTGACTGGCGTGAGTGGAGTGATCGCGCTATCCGGGCGCTACATGCCGCTCAACGAAATCAGGCTGGATTCCCGGGGTAGGGCTCCCACCGGAGCCCCCGTGTACCTGCCAAACGGGAAGCTTGCCGGGCTGATCAACGCCGAACTACAGACGAACGAACCGGCTGCTGCGGTGGAATCGATGTCCATGCCCGGGGCGCGGGCGCTCTCCGGATTTGCGGCAAAACTCGGGCCCCTAGCTCCCGCGACTGCCTTTTCACTCGATTTGCCGGTACTGGATCGCGTTATCTCTGGCTTCCGCTCACCAAGCCGAACCATCGAACACCCGTGGATCGGCCTCTTCTTCAAGACCGGAGCACCGCCGGCGCTCGGCGCCGAAGTAACCGAAGTAGTTGCAGGCTCGCCTGGAGAAGCAGCAGGCATCCGTATTGGAGATGCAATCATCGGCTCGGCACAGCAGAGTTTTCGGTCCCACGTGGAGTTCGCCGCCTTCCTATTCGGAAAGAAACCCGGCGAAAACTTTTCACTGGCTGTGGCACGGGATGACCGAGTTCGAACTGTTCAAGTCCGCCTTGCCCGTGAGCCGCACTCAACTGATAGTCTGGTCCGGAAAAGGGATCGCTAGGGCGATCTGAGAACGACGGCCCCGTACACGACGTCGTCTTGCGCTACGGGGTGCACAACTTGAAACAGGCCGCTCGTGTCCGACGCTATCACTTGCCCCTGCTTGTAGTCAGGGAAACCGGTGCCGACAGAGACGTTGCGGTCCGATGCCGCAAGCACTCTGCCCTGCGAATCCAGAATCGCAGCAAAGGAGAACTTCTTGTCGCTCACGATGTCGTCCACCACTCTTTGCATCGTTCCTTCATCACCTAGTATTCCTTTGCTCCTTAGGTCCAGAAGGGGCAAAGTGGCTGACGAGAATGCACGTGCGGAGTTGAGAACGCCCTCGTGGCGCGCTGAACGCACTTCAAGGAACTTTGACGCAAGGGCCCAAGCAAAGGCGGCTAAGATCAGCACCGCTGCGCTGATCAGAGCCACCCGCTTGTAGTCCGTCGGTTTGCGCGGCTGAGGGTGCACTTCAGTGGGTTCTTCGGTATTCATTTTCCTATTTTGTTACTCGTGGGTAAAACGTCCAGTTCGAAATTGTCTCGTTCGCCGGCTGCCAATCGGATGCTGCCCGCGTGGGCGATCATTGCGGCGTTGTCCGTACAGAGTGTCAACGGTGGCGCAGTAAACTTGATTCGCCGCCGGTCGGCAATGTCCTGCAATTTTGAACGCAGTCGAACATTAGCAGCAACGCCGCCTACAACGGTCGCGGCCTGGGCCCCGAAACCAAGGCATGCTCGTTCGGCTCGTTCGGACAAAACCGACGTGATGGTTTCCTCAAAACTCGCAGCGGCGTCGGAAACGTTAAGCTTGGCGCCTTCGTCGCGAAACAAGTAGAGCACTGCGGTCTTCAAACCCGAAAAGCTAAAGTCCAACGTTTCGCCGCTAAGGCCCTTCGGCAGTTTATAACGACTTGAGTCGCCCCTCGTGGCGGCGTTTTGGATGGCCGGCCCGCCGGGATATCCCAGGCCAAGCGCTCGAGCGGACTTGTCGAACGCCTCCCCCGCTGCATCGTCGATCGTGCCACCGAGGCGCTCGTACTTGCCCGGAGCATGAACACCGATCAGTTCGGTATGCCCACCCGACACCAGCAGGCAAACGTGTGGGAAGGTCAGATCCGCTGAAATCGCGGGCGACAAGACGTGACCTTCCAGATGATCAACACCAAGCAGCGGTACCTCGAGGCTGAATGCAAGGGCTTTCGCGGCTGACACGCCCACGGAGAGCGCACCGACGAGCCCTGGCCGATTGGTCACCGCGATGGCGGAAACGTTGGCTAGGCTCAGCTGCGCTTCGTCGAGCGCTTGCTGCAGCGCGGGGAGCATTGCTTCGGCGTGCTTGCGTGCTGCGGCTTCGGGAACCACGCCACCCCACTTCAGATGGAGATCGGCTTGTGAACTGATGACGTTTGCAAGTACGTCGCGCCCGCGCATTAGCGCAACCGAAGTTTCGTCGCAGCTTGTCTCAATTCCGAGGACGATGCCATCGAAGTACTTCAAAGGCCGTAGCGCCACATGATCACGGCGTCCTCGCGGTTGTCCGGGTAATAATTTTTTCGAACACCCGAATTCAGAAATCCCAAGCTTTCGTAAAGTCCGATCGCGCGAACGTTCCCGGCGCGTACCTCCAGCGTTGCGCAACTCATCCCCAATTCGGCTGCCTGTGTAAGAATTTTGTTCATGAGCGTGCGACCCATGCCCTTGCCACGATCTTCCGGTCGCACCGCGATCGTCGTAATGTGTGCTTCGTCCACCAACGTCCAAAACCCCGCGAATCCTGCGACGCGTGAATTCTCCAGAACCACGAAATAGTGGGCCTGCGGGTTGACGATTTCGCGTCGAAAGCTTGCTTCAGACCACGGGGCGCCGTTGCTAACGTTTTCGATCTCGATAACCGATGGGAGGTGAGTTTCGGCCATGGGTTCGATTCGAACCGATTGCAAAATCAACCCCCTAAATAGGCCTCTCGAACTTTTGGATTATCGAGGAGATTCGCCCCGGTATCCGAAAGAACAATATGTCCGGTTTCGAGAACGTACGCGCGGTTGGCGATCTTGAGCGCACGGTGAGCGTTTTGCTCGACCAAGAGAACCGTTACACCCTCACCGTTGATTCGCTGAATGATTTCGAAAATTTCGACGACCAGATTTGGGGCAAGCCCGAGGCTCGGTTCGTCGAGCATGAGCAACTTCGGCTTTGCGAGGAGCGCGCGCCCGATGGCAAGCATTTGTTGCTCCCCCCCGCTGAGCGTGCCCGCGCTTTGTTTGATCCTCTCTCGAAGGCGCGGGAAGAGGTCCATCGCGTGCTGAATATCAGCATCGATTGAAGCGTCCTTGCGAAGATACGATCCCAGTTTTAGATTCTCCAACACTGTCATGTTGGTGAATATCCGTCTCCCCTCTGGACAATGAACCACTCCGTTGGCAACGACCTGGTGGGCAGGTAAGCAAGTGATATCCTGTCCGTACAGTTCAACGCATCCGTCCGAAGGTTTGAGCAGCCCAGAAACAGTGCGCAACAGCGTGCTTTTGCCCGCGCCGTTGCTCCCGATGATCGACACAATCTCGCCTTCGGCAACGTCGATGTCGAGGCCCTTCAGCGCATGGATGGCTCCGTAGTGTACGTGCAGGCCCTGGATATGCAGCATTTACTGAGTATCTCCAACAAACATCAGCTGGACCTCAAAGATGAGTGCGGCGTTGGGCGGAATCGGGCTGCCCGGTGCGGGTTCCGCACCGTACGCCATTGACGTCGGAACCGTGAGCCTTCGGTGTCCCCCGACCTTCATCCCAATGAGCCCCTTCATCCAACCCTGAATGACGGCCGGGTGAGCTGGGTCGTACAAAAAAGTGTATGGAGCGGGCGGAGCACCGGGGTTTGCGGGGTCTATTTTGTAGGACGAGTGGAACACGTAGCCATCGGGAAGCATGCCGACATAGTGCACGGTCACGTATTTACCTGGAGCTACTTGCGGCCCAGAGCCAAGCTGGACATCCGCGATCTTCAGCGCCGTGATCTTCGCCGACTCTGCATTGACCTTCTGGATATCGATCTGCTTCGGCGAATCTGCCGGCAATGGGATGTCTGGCGGTGGCTTCGTTGTGTCGAGTTTTCGAGCTCGAGCGGCGAGCTCGCTCTGGGTATTCGACAGGGCACGATCAAACGACTCCGGCTCACGACAGCCGGCCAGGAGCAAGAATGGAACAATTACGGCGAGCCGCATAGGTCTATAGCCTACCGTACGAGGGGTAATCTTACGCTCCCCACCCATGGCAAAGGCCCACGCAAAGAAGCAAGCCGGGCCACCGACTATTTCCAATCGTCGCGCGCGCTACGATTACGAACTCCTGGACACTTACGAAGCGGGAATCGTGCTGGAAGGATCGGAGGTCAAGAGCGTTTTGGCCGGCAAGGCAAGCCTCGCCGGTGCTTTTTGTCGTGTCGAAGACAACGAGCTATGGGTTCACGAGATGGACATTGCGCCCTACGACAAAGCAAGCGTTTACCAACCCACTCGGGACAGGCGGAGAAAGCTGCTCCTTCACAGGCGTGAGATTTCGCTCCTGCGAAGGCGAGCCGAGGAGAAGGGATTCTCGATCATTCCGATCCGCATGTATTTCAAGAATCGCCGCGTGAAAGTTGAAATCGCCATCGCACGTGGCAAGCGACAATACGACAAGAGGGACAAGATTGAAGCCGACGCAGCGCGGCGAGAAGCTCGCGAGGGTTAGCCGTCGCTTCCTACTCGTCAATAGGGCTGAAATGGACGACCGTGACCAAGTGCTCGGTTGTCACAGTTTCGCCATAGATTCGGGAAAGTAACGCTGCAACGTCGGCAGTACTCCGAAACTCAGGGTTCTCTCGTTCGACCTCCCGGGGGCTCAGCTCTGCGAGCGTCTTGATGTCGACACGGTCGATGATCGCTGCGAACAACTTCTGGCGCCGCCCGAAGCGTTGCCCCACGGTGATCCACACGATCTCGCCGTCTTTGTATTTGTCGGACTTGTCTCCCAATCGGACGGTGATCGACTTACGATTCGTGCGCAGGTAGTCAAGATACAAATCTGAGTAGAAATTGATGGCGTACATCGTGGGTGTGCTTCCATTCTACGACGTAAGGCCCACCTTTTGTGAAGACGCTTCGTGCTAGTCGGCCTCGTACGCCGAGACGACCTGTTCCGTCGGGCCTTCCATTATGATTGCGCCCTTCTTCATCCAAAGGGTTCGGTCCGCGGTTCGCCTTACCGCGGTCAGATCGTGCGATACGAAGAGGATCGCGCCTCCATCCGCGCGAAACTTATCGATCCGCGACATGCACTTCTTTTGGAATTCGAGGTCGCCTACTGAAAGCGCTTCATCGACGAGCAGAATTGAGGCATCCACGTGCACTGCAACGCTAAATCCGAGGCGCAGCAGCATTCCACTCGAATACGTGCGTACGGGCGCACCGATGTAATCGCCGATCTCGCTAAACTCGACGATTTCATTCATCCTGTCGGAGACCTGCTTTCGCGTCAGTCCCAAGATCACTCCATTGAAAAACACGTTTTCATAGCCGGTCAAATCGGGGTGGAAGCCGGCGCCCAATTCCAAGAGCGGTGCAACTCTGCCATCTAACTCAATTTGCCCGGAACTCGCCCTGTAGACTTTCGCAAGCACACTTAGCAGCGTGCTTTTGCCGGCGCCGTTCTTCCCGATCACCCCGACGCACTCGCCCTTGTCCACGGTAAAACTGACGTCCTGCAGAACACGTAGATGCTGACGCTTCGCGCGCTTCCACCACAGCAGCATGCCCTTTAACGATCCGTAACCGGATGTGTAAAGCAGGAATTCTTTGTTCAACTTTGCAACGGTGATCGCTTGCTTCATGGCCGCTCCACGAACTGCCACTTCTTGCGATTGAACAGCCAGTATCCCAAGATCAGTGTGCCGAATGAGACAACTGCACAAAGCCCGACCATGCCCCAATCGAGCGGAATATAGGGATAATTCAGAGCGGCTCCGTCGCGGGACATCGTAACTTCTTGCGGGTCGAGCATCACTTTGCGATAGGCCGTCATAAGCATCGCTATCGGATTGAGATGATATAGCGAGTAAACAAGCTGCCGCTGGGAGTCCGGAACGCCTGAAGCGTAATAGACTTGCTCCGAAAAATACATAATCGGCGAAAGAAATAGCAGAAGGTAGAGCCCCACGCTTACCATGTATTTCACGTCTTCATAAAACGTGTTGAAGGCGCTAATAATGAGTGCGAGCCCCATGGTCAAAGCCAATTGCAACACAACGATAATGGGCAGATAAAAGATGGTCGACCTAAATGGATTATCGCCAGGGTTCAGGATCCAAACCACGAGCAAGTAAACAAAGAACACAACCATCGCCAACAAGAAATGAGCGAAATTCGCCAACACGCTTCCGATCGGCAGGATCTCGCGCGGGAAGTAAATCTTCTTCAATAGCGAAATCTGGCCAATGATCGACTGCGCGGAGTCGAGCAATGCGAGCTGAAAGAACATGTACGGTATGTATGCCGCAAGAACGTACGCACTATAGTTCTGCACCTGCTGGCCCATCACGTACTTGAAAACAAGTGTCATCACCAGCACGGTGACAAGGGGGTTGAGAATCGACCAAAAGAACCCAAGGTAGGAATTCTTGTAGCGAATGCGCAGTTCACGCAAAACTACCGTGAGCAGCAGCTCTCGGTACCTCCAAAGTTCCCTCAGTTCCTCCCGCATAAGAATCCTGTAGTTTACACCTACTCGGGCAGGGTCTCATGGTGTATACTTGCAGATTCGGAGTTTGTGCCCCCCACACGCTCCATACTCTACTATGGCACTCTATCCCGAAGGCGACAAACTCGACAAATACGCAAGCCGCTACGTACTCACGAACCTTGCGGCCAAGAGGGCGAAGCAAATTAAGGACGGTGCTCCTCCGCTCGTTGTTACTACTTCGACGCATCCGTTGACCATCGCACTGGAAGAAATCGCGGACGGTGCCATTCAAGCCATCTTCCGAGAAGGTGAGATCGAGATTTCGCCGCAGGACACGCTTCAGTCGATGGACCTCCTCGCCCAAGAGGCGGGAACGCTTGATGCCGGTTTTGCCGACATCGGCGCAGTCTTCGGAACGGGCATGGACGAAGCCGACGTCGGCGCCACGAGCAGCAACGGCTTCCACGATGAGGCGATAAGCCTCGACGAACTTATGGAAGAAGAGAACGCCCAGGAAGACGAAGCCGACGAACCAGATACCCTCGCCATCATCGCCTCGATCGCCGATCTGGAAGACGACGACGAAGGCGAAGACGAGGAGTAGCCGCTAAGCGGGCATGGCCGGCGACTACTACGAAATCCTTGGCGTTGCGAGAGATGCATCGCCAGACGAGATCAAATCCGCCTTTAGGCGGCTCGCGCGCAAATACCATCCCGACGTCAATCAGGAAGACGAGAACGCCGAAGAAAAGTTCAAGTCTATTGGCGAAGCCTATGCAGTTCTAAGCGACCCAAACAAACGCAGAGAGTTTGATCAGTTCGGCCGCGTGTCGGATCTGCCGCCCGACATGGGGGATTTTGGCGGAGTCGGCGAAATTTTCGAGATGTTCTTCGGCGCAGGCGCAGCCCGGCGCCGGGGTCCTCAAGTCGTGCACGGCAACGACCTTCAAGTGGACGTCACCGTCGATCTCAAAGAGGTCGTACACGGGACGAAGCGTACGCTCTCCTTCGATCGTCACGAAACCTGTGGCGACTGCCGTGGGACCGGAGCCAAAGCCGGCACCTCTCCGACGAAGTGTCCCGATTGCGGCGGCTCGGGCGTTGTAGTGCAGCTAACCAACACGTTCATGGGGCAGATACGCCGCAGCGCGCCCTGCATGAAATGCGCAGGCGAAGGCCAGCTGATTGAAACGCCGTGCCCAACCTGTAAGGCTGTGAAAGTCGTCCTCAATCGCGTCAAGGTCGAGGCAAACATTCCGCCGGGTGTCGATAATGGAACGGTCCTCCATATGCCAGGGCAAGGGGATGACGGTGTCAACGGTGGCCGCCCCGGGGACCTTTACATACCGGTCAAGGTGAAGAGCGACGCGCGCTTCATGCGCGATAAGCACGGCCTCATCACTCAAGCGGCCGTCAGCTTTCCTAAGGCGGCGATGGGCTCGACGTTGTCCCTGCAAGGTGTGGACGCCGACTTCCAGTTGGTTCTGCCTCCCGGCACTCAGAGCGGCCACGAATTTCGAGTGCGAGGGCAAGGAATCCCGCCCATCGGCGGCGGCGAGCGGGGCGATTTGCGCGTTCGCATTAACGTTGCGGTACCTCGCGAGCTAAGCCCCTACCAAGTCCAACTCCTGGAAACCCTGGAGAAAACGTTCGACGGCGTCGAAGTGCCTCAAGGCGGGGACGATAACGGCTTCCTCGGCGATTTCCTTAGCTCGGTGAAGAAATGAACTGGATTTCTGTACGAGCCGAACTCGAAGCGTCGCCTGACGACTATTCACCCCTCCACGGCGTCTTCGCCAGCCACGGCTTGGAGGCAACAGTCCAGCATGACGACCCGCCAGGAATGAGTGCTTACTTCTGTGAGGAGGAGGACTGCAACGAACGCATCGCGGCGCTCGGCGAGGCCCTGATTGCTTTTGGTGCAACCCGCATTCACGTCGAGGCCGTCCCCGAAGAAGACTGGTCCGAAAGCTGGAAACAGTTTTTCAAGCCCCGCGAAATCGGCACGCGGTTCGTCATCAAACCGACTTGGGAAGAGATCGAACCTACTGAGCGAATGGTGATCGAGCTCGACCCTGGCCAGGCGTTTGGCACCGGTGAGCACGCGACAACCCAACTATGTCTTTGTATGTTGGAGGAAGCGGTGGAGTCTGGCGATGTGGTAATCGACGTTGGCTGCGGAAGCGGGATCCTCTCGATTGCTGCCGTAAAGCTCGGCGCGAAAGTCCATGCGACCGAAATCGACGCCCCGGCCGCAGCAGTCGCTGCAGAAAACGCGAAACGGAATGCAGCGCACATGGAAATTGCGGTGGCGGATCAGATTCCCGAAAGTTTTCCGCAAGCCGACATCGTGGTCTCCAACATCGTGTCCGCAACCATCATCCGACTGTGCGAGAACATCGGATCGCATGTAAAGGCAGGCGGTACTTGGATTGCCAGCGGCATCATTCCGGCGAACCTAACGGATGTGATTGCCGCAGCGGAAACGCAGGGCTTCAAGGAAGCCGCTCGGCGAGAAGACGGCGGGTGGGTCTCCATCGTCTTCCGCCGGTAAACTCGCCTCAATGTATCAACGATTAGATGGGCGACAATTTGATGAGCTTCGCCCCGTTAGCTTAGAGGTCGGCGTATCAAAATTCGCCGAAGGTTCGTGCCAGATCACGATGGGGGACACGATCATGCTGGTTACGGCCACCGTCGAAGACCGAGTTCCGGGATGGATGAAAGGCAAGGGAAGTGGCTGGGTGACTGCCGAGTATGCGATGCTGCCCCGCTCCGGCCGCCAGCGCAACCAGCGCGAGATCATGCGCCCCAACGGCCGCAACCAAGAAATTCAGCGCCTGATTGGCCGCTCGCTGCGAGCGGTCGTAGACTTAGAGGCCCTCGGTGAGCGGACGATCACAATCGACTGCGACGCCATCCAAGCCGACGGAGGCACCCGAACCGCGGCGATCACCGCGGCTCAAGTCGCGCTCGACCAGGCCTTCGAGTGGATGATCGCAAAGCGCATGATCCTCAAGCGGCCCATGCAGGAGAGTGTCGCAGCTGTCAGCGTAGGCGTAGTCCGCGGCACGGAGCTTCTGGACCTTTGCTACGCAGAAGACAGCGAAGCCCAGGTGGACATGAACCTCGTGATGACCGACAAGGGCCGCTACGTCGAGATTCAGGGCACGGGCGAAGCCAGCCCGTTTGCCGAGGAGCAGTTCGCCAAGATGCTGGGCCTCGGAAAGCGCGGCCTCAAGCGTCTATTCGACATCCAGGGCGAAGCGTTTACCCCGGCGTGAGGCGACTCGTCGTTGCCACGCGCAACCCCGCCAAAGCCGGCGAAATGTCCGTGATCCTACATGAGCTGCTCCCCGATTGGCGTGTGCTTTCTCTGGCGGACTTTCCCGAATTCGACGAGCCCGAGGAGACCGGCGAGACCTATGCGGAAAACGCGATCATCAAGGCCGAGGCCGCCAGGGATAGCCTGTCTCCTCTCCCTTTGGGAGAGGACCGTCCCGGCGCCGCCGTGGACGGAGGTGAGGGAGATCTGTACTTTGTCGCAGACGACGCCGGTCTCGAGATCGACGCCATGGGTGGCGCCCCCGGGGTGAAGAGCAAACGCTTCGCGGGTGAGCACAGCCCGTTCTCCGAGAAGATTTCGCTCATCCTCTCGCATTTGCAAGGCAGGCCAACGGGCGAGCGCACGGCGCGCTTCCACTGCGCGGTTGCCATTGCGAAACCCGACCGAACGGTGGTTTTCGAAGCCGCCAAAGAAGGCGTCATCTGCGAGACTCCTCGCGGCGATCGGGGCTTCGGATACGACCCGATCTTCTACTTGCCCGAGCTTGAGAAGACATACGCAGAACTCGACCCCGCTCACAAGAATGTGATCAGCCACCGAGGCATCGTGCTTCGGGAGGCCGCCGCGTGGCTCAGCTCCTTGTAATCCAAAGGCCCGTGTTTTCGCCTAAGGCAAGAGCCTAGTGTCGTTTGTCGGGTTCGGACCTGCTGTATGTGCAACGAGTTTTATTCCTACGTAGTATCAAACCAAGGAGGCCGATGGTGAGGACCGCGAACGCAGCTGGCTCGGGGACGGCCATCACTTCGACGACGTCCAGATATGCCGAAGGGCGAGTCGATTCGGGATTGAACCCGCCTACTTTTACGAACCAACGTTCATTTCCCGCGTAAGCAAGCATGGTTGCACCGACATTCAAGTTCGGCCCAGCTTCCCAATGGCCAAAAAAGTTAGGGTAACCGTCCGTTACCAACGTAGTCGGAAAGTAACCGAATAGATTTTGGCCAAAGTCTGCAGTTCGCCCACCGACGAGGTACGCCCGGCCGTTCCAGTTGAAGAGGCCGTGGCCGACACGGTAATAACCCAGCGTTTGAATACGATCCCATACGCCTGTGCTCGGATCGAAGATGAGATTTTCGTAGCCACCGGCCAGAACGTTGCCGGCAACGTACACCACCTTACCGTCGATACTCGTTGCTCCTCCGTAATTCCCCGCTGGACCGTGAGTAAAACTGGAGCCTGTCGCCGGCACCTGGGTGTAAGCTCCGGTTACCGTGTCGTACCGCTGACTGAATCGGGGCTCCGGAACCCCTCCCACTCTCGATTCACCCGCCAAGATGTAAACGTCGGTTCCCACCGCCGTAACGCTGTGCGTCATCGCGGTGCTCGGCATGGCTGGGCCGAGACTCCAAGAGTCCGTGACCGTATCGTAGATCGCCATTCGATCGTGGCTATTGGCGCCGTCCCAGCCTCCCGGCAGGTATATCTTGGTTCCGACGGCAGCGGCTTGTAGGTTACTAACGCCGCCTAATCCCACGCCTATGTCCGGCAGGTCAGCTATGGGCGACCAGGTTCCGGTAGGGATGTGGTACTTGTAAGCTTCCCTCGGCCGCACACCACCCGTTTCGCGGTCGCCTCCCATTAAATAGAAGTCATCGCCTATGATGGCGCCCGCGGCGCGACTGCGTGTCTCGGGTAACGGCGTCCCCAACTGCCAAAAACTTGCGTGGCCCGTAATTACGAGCAACGTAACGCACATGGAAAACAGACTCTTCATGATTCCTCCTTTGTCGGCGCTAAGCGACGACTAGTTGCGTTGGAAGCCTTCTTCCATTCCTTGATACGCAGACCAGTGACAATCAGTGCACACTTTGTTTATTGCTTGAGCTCGAAATCCGCAGGGATTGGGCTCGTCGGTCCCTGCAGCCAAGTAATCTCGCGACGCTCACCGCGTTCCGCCGGTAATCTTCGGGTGAGCGTGTCGACGACTCCGTGAGCCACACAAATCGGCAGCGAGCGCTTAAGGTTTTCGGCGGATGGCTACTGTTCGTGGGGGGCGCGCTTTTTGGCGCGATGATAATGCTTAAGGGGGGCTTTCCGGGCTTTGGCCTTTTCATAATGATTTGCTGTATGACTCTACGAGGCATGATCGTCCGGTCCGCATCCGCCAAACAGTAGCCAACAAAGATTCGTGAGCGTCGTTCGCCGCCCGTCCGTAGGTACCATTTCGAGATGCAGAAGATTAGGTGCCTTGAGGGCAGCGCGAGGGTCGGCGATGTCTCGGCGAGTGTGAGCGTTTCGACGACTCCGTGAGGACTCTGAATGACCGAAGAGCAGCGCGCTAACCTGACACCAGAGCAACGGGAGCGACTGGCCGCGGCGGAGGCGAATGCGCTTGAGATGCTGAACAGAAAGATGCGTGAGGATCGGTGGTTCCCGCGGCGGCATCAGCGGTTTGTTGTGTTTGTGATTATCGGGTCGATGGTGCTGTTTCTGTTGGTCGCATTGATCATGTTCGCACTCGATCTTCTCCTTTCCTGAGGGTGAGAAAAGGTTTCGCCTTGGTCGAGCAGTAAACCTCGCGTCATTCACCGTACTCCGCCCGCCTGTAGGTACCATTTCGAGATGCAGAAGATTCAGGGAATTGAGGGGAACGCGAGGAGCGGCGATGTGTCGGCGACGGTCAGCGTTTCGACGACTCCGTGACAACGCGAATCAAACGATTGCTTCTAGTCGTGGTTGGCGTTCTAATTGGAACAGTTGGATTCTTTTACGGCGGCGAAGTGTCTGCCCAGCGGTCGTCGCCCTGGCATGTCTGGGGTTTTGGCATTGTGTATGCGTCTTTCGCCCTTGGATTCGCGTTTGTTTATGCCGCAAGGCGCTTAGAAATCGATGACCGAAAATGAGCTTGGTGACGAGAGCGTGAGGCATAAAGTCTTGAGTCCAGCGCAACGGATCGCGAGGATCTTCGTGGGGCTCGCAAACATGGCTGGAGGAGTTTCGCTCGCCGTGCTCTGCAAGGACAACTTTCCCGTCAACCTACTGGCCGCGGCGCTGGGTTTGTTGTGGTGTGGAATCGGGTTCAGGTGGTGGATGTACGCCTATCGAGGCGTGGGAATATAACCGTGAGCGTGTCGAAGTACTCATGAACTGGCTAAAACGCTTCGCGGGCTCATTTGAGAGCTCCGAAGAAGAACCTGGTTTAAATGCCGCTGCCGGTGGCCATGTGAAAGGTCTGAGCAGGATGCATATGCGGGTTGCGCTGGCGGTGTTTCTCTTGCTTCTGGTTGCACCGCCGCTCGTGGTCTTCGTAAATCGTTGGCTTGCCTTGGCCGTCGTGGGTGTTTCGGTCGCCCTGCTCGTCTCGGTCGTGACCAGTCCTCTTCTTAAGCGGATACATTCGGAGGTGCGCCGGAGGAGGCGTGAGGATGATCGGCGTTGAGCGTGTCGACGACTCCGTGAGCGGGAATTAAGACTGATCGGATGGATCGTAAGAAGCGAGAAACTTGATGTAAATCCCGATAGGAAGCGCAACCTCGGTGCCGGTCATTAGCAAGAACATGTTGCCAACTGCGGCGCCGACGTTTGCCACGATAGCTCCAATTATCATGATGCCGGCGAGGATGAGTCTTGTTCTCAGCGCCGGGTCCCTCACATCGCCGTGATTATGTACAACTTGAAGCGAGGATAGGACCACGCTCAACGGTAAGATCAGAGCGTCGTTCACAGCCCGCCGTCCGTCCGTAGGAATAGCCGCGCCCTCCGACAGCCGGGAGGCAGTTTTTCAGAGCCGCAGATGAGACTCAAGAGCATCAGGATTTTTGGTTTCAAGTCGTTCGCCGACAAGGTGGATATAGACGTCGACGACAACTTGGTCGCTGTCGTCGGGCCCAACGGCTGCGGCAAGAGCAACATCGTGGACGCCATCCAGTGGGCGCTCGGCGAGGCCAGCGGCAAGAACTTGCGCACCGGCCAATCCACCGACGTGATCTTCAACGGCTCGGGCCAGCGCAAGCCGCTGGGGTACGCAGAGGTCAGCCTGGTTTTCGACAACGAGGACAAAGCGCTGCCGGTGAACACCACCGAGGTCATCGTGACGCGCCGGCTCGACCGCAAAGGCGAGAGCGCGTACGCGATCAACAGGCAGTCGTGCCGCTTGAAAGACGTGTACGAGCTTTTCGCGGACACCGGCCTCGGGCGGACGGGCTATGCGATCGTCAGTCAGAAGGACATTGCCGCGACCCTCGACGCGCCGCCTCAAGAGCGACGCGTTTGGATCGACGAGGCGGCGGGCGTGCAGCGGTACCGCTCCCGCAAGACCGATGCGCTCAAGCGTTTAGACAGCGCGGTCACCCACCTCACCCGGGTGAACGACGTCCTCGCGGAGATCGAACGGCAGCGCGAGCCCCTGCGCGAGCAGGCGGAGGCGGCGAGGCTGTACCGGCAGCATCTGGCTTCGCTTCGCGAGGTTGAGAGCGGTCTGCTGTTGCAGGAGGCGGCCGCGCTTGCGGTTGACATCGGGCGCCTGGAAGCGGAGATCGTGCGGAAGCGGACGGATTCGGAAGGTTTGCGACGCGAGTCTGCCATGGCGGAAACCAGGTCGGACTCCATCGAGGCGGAAATTGCTTCGGTGGAAGCAGTTTTGGAAGCGGTTCGAGCCAAGCAGCAGGCGGCTTCCACCGAAGCAGAGCGCGCGGCGTCCCGTGTGGCTGTTGCGGAAAACCGTCTGCGATCGCTAGATCAGTTGGAACTGTTCGGCGGCAGGGAGGAAACGGAAGCCAGGGCTCGTATCGAGCGCGCGAAAGAAGCGCTCGCCGACGCGCGAAAGCAGGTCGATGAGGAAGCGCGGGCCATCCAGGAGCTGCTGGCGCTCATTGGCGGCTCGGCTGACGAAGCCAAAGAAACGAACCGACTGCTTCGCGACGCCGAGGAGCAGCTTGCGAAGGCGCGGGCAGGCGAGCTTGCCTACATCGAAGCGGAAGCCAAGCGCAAGCAAAGCGAGGAACGGCGCGACGCGGTGCGGAAGGAATTAGAGGGTGCCCGCAAGGCGTTGCCCGACCTACTGACAGCGTTTGCAGAAGCCGAGCAAGCGCTCGGGGTGGCCAGCTCCGACCTAGAGAAGTCTAAAGTCGGCGCGGGTGATGTGTCGAAGCAGCGGCAGACTTTGTCGGATGAGATTCGGGCGCTCGAGGCCGATCGGCGCGAGCGAATGGCGGCGAGGGCGTCGCTCCAGGGGCGAATCGAGGGGCTGCGTGCCAGCATCGAATCGCACGAGGGGTTGGCTTCCGGACCGAAGGCAGTTCTGTCGGCGTCGGATGCTGGCGAATTGTCCGGCGACTTCGTGCCGGTTGCGTCGGTGATTTCGGTGCCTGGTGACATCGCCCACGCGATCGAGGCGGCGCTCGGAGCGGCAGCAGGTGATCTGATCACGTCGCATTCGAAGCACGCAAAGGCGGCAATCGAACATCTCAAGAGTAAGCAACTTGGGCGGGCGACGTTCCTCGCCGCCGATTTGGTAAATCCACGGCCGCGATCGACCAAGTTGGCAGGTCTTGCGGCAAGGAATGGAATTCTCGGGGTTGCGGCGGATCTGGTTAGCTGCTCAGAAGAGCACCGCGCAGCGATCGAGCTACTTCTTGGAGGCGTGCTGGTTGCCGAAACAATCGACGCTGCGACTGCGCTCGGCAGGGAGCACGGATTCCGAAAGATCGCGACGCTCGAAGGCGAACTCGTGTTCTCCGGGGGCGCCGTCACTGGTGGGCGGAGCGCGCATCAAGGGTCCGGGCCTATCCGCTTGGCAACCCGACATCGCGAAGCGGAAGAAGAGCTTGCCACCGTGGACGTCGAGGTCGCCGTGCTAGACAGGGAATCGAAGGCGCTCACCGAAAAGGCTGCTGAAGCCGACCAGCGAGCAACCGAAGCCAGAGCAGAATCGGAGGCAGCTGCCGAGGCGGTAGTAGAGGCCACCCGCTGGCTGACGGCGATTCGCGAAGAAAAGTTGAGCACTGAGCGCGCGGTGCTGCGCCTCGAACAGGAACTGGCATCAATCGAAGCTATCGCGACACCCGAGGGGGAAGGAGGGTCTTCAAAGGTCGACGAGATGGAGGCTGAGCGCAACCGGCTATTGGGAGTTGCCGCTGCAAAGTCGAGCGATGTCGAACAGGCGAAGCGTGCAGTGAGCGACGCCTCCGAAAGGGAAGCGGCGGCGAAGGCCAGGCTGCGCCTCGCGGAATCTGAGCTCGCATCGGCGGTCGAAGCCGATCAGAACCGACGAAATCGCCTCGGCAGCGTCGCCGACGACCGCACGGAGCAGCAGGCGGCCTTGGCTGAAGCGAAGGTCGATGAAGCAGCTGCGCGTGAACGGGTTGCGGCGCTTGTGGGCGAGGTGGATCAGCAGCAAACTAGGCGCGGCGAACTGCGAGCTTCCGTCCAAAACCTCCACGAAGAAACCAGAAAGTGGAGCGAGACTATCCGCACACTCGAAGACGCTGCCTACCGAGACGACATTTCCCGTGCACGAGCGGAGACCAAGCGTGCCGGCTCGCTTTCCCGGCTATTGGAAGAATACAGCGTAGACGAATCTGACGCAATTCGGCAGGCGCCCCTTGTCGAAATCCCGCCCGAGGCAGCGAAAGTTGCAAGCCGAATCAGGCGAGAGATCAAGGAGCTTGGAGAAGTAAACATCGGGGCGATCGAGGCGTTCGAGAGCCTTTCAGAGCGGTGGGATACCCTAACTCGGGAGCGCGCCGATGTGTTGGACAGCAAGTCTGAGCTGGATCGGGCCGTGGGCGAACTAGATCGCCTAACTCGAGGCGCATTTGCGGATTGTTTCGAAAAGGTCAACGCCGCCTTCCAAGAGACGTTCGAAGAATTGTTGGGCGGTGGCGAAGCATCGTTGGAATTAACCGATCCTCACAATATGCTGGAAACCGGCGTCGATGTAAACATTCGCGTACCCGGTAAGAAAACGCAAAGACTGGAGCTTCTTTCGGGTGGTGAAAGGGCGCTTGCTGCGTGCGCGTTTTTGTTTGCCCTGTTGAAGGTGAAGCCGAGTCCGCTCTGCGTGCTCGACGAGCTGGATGCTCCGCTCGATGGTCGCAATGTTGAGAGGTATGTGGATCTGTTGAAACTGCGTGCTCGGGAAGCACAGTTTATCGTGATCACGCACAACCCAACGACGATCGAAGCGGCACCGACGTGGTTCGGGGTGACGATGACGGAGCCGGGAGTTTCAACTGTGATTCCGTACCGAGTGCCTGGGCAGGCGCGTATCGGCGAAGCCCAGGAGTCGAGCTTGACGGAAGCAAGTGCCTGAAGTTAGGTACTGCGCCGAAGATTTCAGGGAAACCGGGATACAATAACTTCGGCGTGGCCAGGACACGCCAAGGGGAGAGAGTTGCAATACAAGCTATTGTTGGCAGGGTTCATAGCCTGGTCGTTGATCGGGTGCACGGGTGGCGAGGTGAGGCCGACTAAGATTTTCTTTTCTTCGGACCGGGACGGACAATTCGCGATTTTCGTCATGGATGGCAACGGCGACGACGTTACGCGCCTCACCGATCCGGCGATTTCCTGCGATTATCCGGCGGCGAGTCGCGATGGCGCAAAAATCGTCTTCATAGGGCTCAACGGCGGGCAGTACGATATCTACACGATGACCTCGGACGGTTCCAAACAAGTGAGGTTGACGAACGATGCTGCCATAGAGCAGAACCCGTCCTTCAGCTACGATGGATCTCAGATCACTTTTAGTTCGGATGCAGGCGGCAGAGTACACGTGTATAGGATGGACACAGACGGATCGAATCGCAGCCAAGTGACACAAGGGCAGTTCGACAACTTTGCGCCGCGTTTCAGCCCTAGCGGAGCAAAGATAGCTTTCTTCTCTCAGCGCGGCTTTGGTACAGAGGTTTTTCTGGTAAACACGGACGGCAGCGGAGAAGAGCAGGTCAGCGTCAACGAAAACACCTGGGATGCTTGGCCCTGTTTCACCCACGATGGCCAAGCAGTTTTAATGTCGGAATACGATCCGCTGAAGGATACCGACAAACTGGTTCGATTGAACCTTGCTACGCGGGCGACGACCGTGCTGCACGAGGATGTAGGCTCGGTTTTCAACGTTAGCCTCGCTTCGGATGGCAGGCACGTCGCGTACGCCTTGTCGGTCGCGGGAAACACCGAGATTGCTTTGAAGCGGATTGGGTCTTCCACGCGGCAGATATTGACGAACCATGCGGCGGACGACCAATCGCCATCCTTTGGTGATTAGGGAATTGGCGCGCTCGAGAGGACTCGAACCTCCGACCTACAGGTCCGCAACCTGTTGCTCTATCCACTGAGCTACGAGCGCACGGTTCATGGTCGGGGCGACTGGATTCGAACCAGCGACCTCTTGCACCCCATGCAAGCGCGCTATCCAGGCTGCGCCACGCCCCGAGTTGAAGCGGAAGTATACCGCGCCAGGCTACCGGAATCGCCAGATGATCTTGTCCATCGCGAGGATGGACTTAGCTGAATACGACTTTGCGTGAAGGTCGGCAAAAATGATGCTGCTGAATCCTTCGTCTTTGCCCGTTTTGTTGTGACGGCACCATATTGGCTTCAGCTGGGAGGGCGCAAGGTGATTGAGTTCCTTGACGAGGTCTCTATCGCTAGTCAATGGAATGCTGTATTGGGGATCGGCGGCGTTTACCGGACCATTATATGGGCTAAAAACATGGCCGCGGTATTTCTCTGCGAGGGGGCCGGCGGGGGTGTCGGCAAACAAGGCAGTTTTAGAAATTTCGCCAATGCGCGACGGGGACGTGACGGTTGTGAAGCCTTCGCAGCCATTCGGATTGGGATCCCCTTCAACGCAGCCTTGAGGGTCATACGCGGTAGCGCCAGAGTAGCCGATATTCATCTTGTTTCTATTCGCCCATAAGTCTGCATACTCACCGTAAGAAGCGGGGCAGGAGAAAATCGGCTTGTCGTTTACATAGCCGTAAACCGGGCCAACCCAAAGGCGCTCGGGTGAATCCGTAGGGGCGCCATAGTTAGTCGCCATTGGGAAAGTAGAGTTATTGTCTTCCGTGTACATCGTAACCGCCGCGGCCAGTTGACGCATTTGGCTAAAGCACTGGGTGCGCTTTGCCGCTTCTTTGGCTCGTGCAAAAACCGGAAACAAGATCGCGGCAAGAATCGCAATAATGGCGATGACGACCAGCAACTCGATGAGCGTAAACGCCCGCTTCCTTCGCTCAATCACGATGGGAAGACGGTACGTTCAATCCGATTAGTTCCCGCCAACATCTTTGTAGCGAATCCGATTCGGACTGCCGTCGACCACGTTCGTTTTGTCGCTTGGGAGCGCCATGTAGCCATCTGGGCCACCATCGACGAGTTCGAAGCCGGCAGCTGCCCTTACCGCTTGCAGCATTGCTTGCGGCTCCAGCGCCAAAGTCCCGTCGTCCTGATTGGGCTCTAGTGTAATAGGAGCATCCTGAAGCCCGGGCATGATTTCGATTTTCAACCCCTTTTCGCGTATCGATTCGATCGCGCCGAAGAGCGTCGCTCCGTTCGTGGCGATCACTACGAGTCCGTCAGTAGACCTCACTTCCTCCGGACGCTCTGCGGTTCCCGGCGCTAAATTCGAATTAGGCGGTGGCCCGGCCTGTATTGCACGTCCGTCCGGGGGCACTGGCGTCGGTGATTGCGGCGGCACGATGACCTTGCTAACAGATTTCTTCGGCGCCGATTGGCCGAACTTGACAACCTGGTACGAGGCAAAAGCTAGACCCATGAGCAGCCCAGCTGCGAGAGGCACAAGCCAGTAACGAGGTCGCACTGCAGCACGTGTTGGGACAAAGCGCGTTGCAATCGGCGACACGGGCCGGGCGGATCGGAACACGTCCACCATTGCTTTCCGCGTGGCAAGCTCCGCCCGCAGGTGCGGATAGCGCTGAACGAGATCTGCCTCGAGCGCCGAATCGCCGGCCTCCGCGACCTTCCAAACTAACTCATCGATTTGCTGGGAGATTCTCTCTGCCATCATGCTTCCTCCATTGCTTCGTAAACTTCCTTGAATCTTGTTCTGGCTCTGAAGAGCCTTGTCTTCGCTGCATTCGACCCGCATCCGAGTGCCTCGCCGATCTCCACCAGCGACAGCTCTTCCCAATAGAAGAGCGACAGGATCGCACGATCCTCGTGCCGCAACTCTGCCATCGCTTTGTGGACTCCTTGAGCCGAGTCGTCGAGGTCGATGGTCTCAACAGCCGATTCGGCGATCTCGTCCAGCGACGTCAGTCTTTTTCTTGATTTTCCGCGCCTTGAGACCTGGATTGCCGAGTTAACGGCGATCCTGAAAATCCAAGTGCCCAACCGACTGCCGCCCCTAAAACGGGGCAGGTTCTCATAGATTTTCGTGAAGGCTTCCTGTGTGGCGTCTCCGGCATCGTCTCGATCGAGCAGAATGCCGCGAGCTACGGTGAAGACGCGCGCGTAATACTTACGATAAAGCGCGTCGAAAGCCGACGCGTCCCCATCGAGGAATCGGCGCGCAAGCGCTTCATCTTCGCCGACTGCGTGTGTCCACGCGTCTGCACCGACGCTCATATGCTCATTTGGACGCTTCACGTGGTGTTAGACGTTACCACCCCCAGGGAACTGTCGCTCCCCGAGTATCCTTAAGGTAGTTATCCCCAATGAAGAAGTTCGCGTTTGCCATTAGCCTCGCCTTGTTTGCCGGCTCTGCTTTAGCCCAGGACGAGTTCGTGCCCGATAAGGGCCAGACAGCCGGTGAGGTGAAGCAGGACGACCCCCAGAAAGAGCTCAAAGAGAAGATCAAGAAGTACGAAGACCTTCTGCAGGACTCGACAAAGCACGAAGGGCCGTACACGTTCTACACCAAAGTCAAAGAGGGTAAGACCGAACTGTTCATCGAGCTGTTGCCCGATCAAGTCGGCAAAGTTTTCTTCATGCAGTCGATGCTGCAGTCCGGTGTCAACGCAGACGGGCTCCAGGCCGGTGAGCCGGCCAGCATGGATTTGGCGATCGACGCTTTTCGCTTCGACCGCAATGCCGATGACATTCGGCTCGTTAGGCCCAACCTGTCCTGGCGCTGGAGCGAAGACAACAGCTGGGCAGCTTCCGCAAAGCGGTCGTTTCCGGAAGGAGTGCTGGAGACTCTCAAAATCGAGGCCGAGCATCCCGAAACCAAGAAGATTGTGATCAAGGCAACCGGCCTCTTTAGCGGTGGCTTGATCGAACTTAGCGACCGGATCAATAAAGTCACAGGCAAGAGCTACCAATATGACCGGGACAACTCCGGAGTCAGCGAAGTTAAGGCGTTTCCAGAAAACTTGGTGATCCGAACAAAGAATTTCTACACTTCCAGCGGCAGTACCGGCGGCATGGACGATTTATTGGCTCAGCTTATGGGTGGCGCGCCGAAGAGCCACTTGGCAGACGGGCGGAGTCTTCCGATCAACGTCACGTATATGATTTTCCCAAAGCGCGAAACTGGCTACGAGCCGCGCTTTGCAGATACGCGCGTTGGTTATTTCACGCAAGACTATATCGACACCACTAAACCGTTGGCGATGGACAAGACATCGCGCATGATCCTGCGCTGGGACATGCGAAAGAATGACCCAAACGCCGCAATGAGCGACCCCGTCAAGCCGATCGTTTTTTGGATCGACGACTCGATTCCGGTCGAATTCAGGAAGGCGACGGCCGACGGAATTCTGCGCTGGAACAAAACGTTCGAAAAGGTCGGAATTTCAAATGCGATTGTCGTGAAGCAAAAACCTGCGGACGCAGACTGGGATCACGCGGACATGCGATTCAATGTGATCCGAATGATTCGTTCGGAAAATGCAGGCTACGCCGTTGCCTGGCCAAGATGGGACCCGTACACGGGTGAGATCATCAACGCTAGCATATCGATGGACGCGGCGATGATCTACGGAATGGCACAGGAATACTCGTGGATTGCGGCGCCCGCAGTCGGAACGTACGAACAAGACCTCGCTCGGGTGCTACACCAACCTGTCAAGACAAATCTCGCAAAGGGCTTATTCTCGCTGCCCGTTGAGTGTCGGTACGGCGAGACCAAGGCGACGAATGCGTCATTCGGCCTCACGGCGATGGAGTTGATTCACCCTTCGATCAAGGTCGACAAAAAGAAGTATTTGGAGCAAGCCATCGAAGACGTGATCAGCCACGAAATGGGTCATATCTTGGGACTGCGTCACAACTTTGTCGCGTCGAAATTCCTGACGCCTGAGCAACTTGCCAACCCTGCCGTAACTGCGAAACTGGGCCTTACAGCAAGTGTCATGGATTACACTCCGGTAAATATTTTCGCAATAGCGAAAGGCAGCGGTGATTACTACAGCCCTGTGCTTGGCGTATACGATTTCTTCGCCATTGAATATGGCTATAAAGATCTGCCGGGCGACTCGATTGCGGAAACTGCCGCCCTGAAAAAGATCGCCTCACGCGCGGCCTCACCCGGCCTGGCGTTCATGACAGATGAAAACGCCGACTCCTTCGACCCTTACGTCGTACGATTCGATAATTCCTCTCAGCCGCTCGTCGACGCTGAGAAAGAAATCTCAATAGCTAAGTTACTGCTTGCAAACGCCGATGCGCACTATCCGCGGGCTGGCCGACCCTTTAGTGACCTGACCCGCGTGGTCAATCTAGCTCTGCGCCAGACGGTGCAGCAAAGCGTCACCGCTGTGCGTTTTGTCGGCGGGGTGCACGGCAACCGAAATTTCAAAGGTGATCCGCACCAGAAGGCAACACTCGCGCCGGTCGCCGCGGCCGCGCAGCGCTCAGCCCTTGCACTTATTTCCCGCAACCTGTTCGCGCCCGAATCCTTCAAGTTCTCGGAGAGGATGCTGATGAACCTTTCGGGAACTCCGTTCTCTGAGGACTACAACGCGGTAGCGATCAAGGACGTCATTTCGGGCGCTCAGCGCGCTGTGCTCAGCATGCTGCTTTCGGGGGACACGGTCTCCCGCGTTGCGAACAACTCGTTCAAGTGGGGCGAGCGCAAGGACAAATTCACACTCACCGAGCTTTACGGAGCCCTCGCGCGAGACGTGTACAGCGAAGTAGGAACCGGCAAGCCAGTCGATCCCTTGCGTCGCGACCTCCAGCGCTTCCTAACGGACGCGCTCATCCGCCAGTCGCTGGCACCTGCCGGGGCAGTGGACAACGACGCGCGCATGATGGCGTTTCATCACCTGCGAACGCTCGGCGGACGACTTCAGATGGCGAAATCGTCCGACGCCACGACGCAAATCCATCTGAAAGACTTGCATTTCCGGGTGAACAAGGCGCTGAATTCGGTGCAGACCGTAGGCGGCTCGGGCGGACCGCCTCCGGGCCTATTCGGCGGCGGCTAAATCAGGCAGTTTTAGCCTCAAAACGGGTAGAATTCAGACCTCCTGAGCAAGTTCGCGTCCTAGGTGGCGTGCGACTGCCGGGAGGGACTCGCCGTGCCCGAAAACACACCAGAGATATTCGAAACAATTCCCGTAACAGACGAGATGAAGCGCTGTTACGTGAACTACGCGATGAGCGTCATCATCGCTCGCGCACTGCCCGACGTTCGCGACGGCCTCAAGCCGGTCCAGAGGCGCATTCTATATACCATGTTGCAGGGCAACTGGACGCCAGATAGGGCGCGCACGAAGTCCGCGAAAATCATCGGCGACTGCACGGGCAACTTCCACCCACACGGCAACGACGCGGTTTACCTGACCATGGTCCGCATGGCGCAAGACTTCTCGCTGCGCTATCCGTTGATCGATCCGCAAGGCAACTTCGGCAGCATCGATGGTGACCCGCCGGCGGCGTTCCGATACACCGAAGCGCGGCTCAGCAAAGTCGCAATGGAAATGCTGGAAGACATCGACCGCGAAACCGTCGATTGGACTCCCAACTACCTGCAAACTATGAACGAGCCGCTCGTTCTCCCTGGCAAGTTTCCAAACCTGATTTGTAACGGTGGCCAGGGCATCGCCGTTGGAATGGCGACCAACATGCCGCCGCACAATCTTAATGAAGTGGTCGACGCAATTTTGCTGCGCCTAGATAGCCCGCAATGCACCCTCGATGAGATCATGAAGGTGCTGCCCGGACCCGACTTTCCGACGTACGCAAACATTCTGGGCACGAAGGGTATTCGTCAAATGTACGAAACCGGACGTGGCAGCGTGGTTATGCAAGCGAAAACTGCGATGGAACCGCAAGACGGCGGACGCACCGTTATTGTCGTAAGCGAAATTCCTTATCAGGTCAACAAGCGGACGCTGATCGAGCAAGTTGCGAACATTATTCGCAACAAGAAAATGGATGCGATTGCGGGCGTAGAAGATTATTCCGACCGTCGAGGAATGCGCCTTGAAATCACGGTGAAACGCGACGGCAACCCGCAGAAGGCGCTCAACTATCTTTATAAGCACACGCTTCTCCGCACGAGTTTTGGCGCGATTTTGCTGAGCCTCGTCGATGGCGTCCCCCGAACGGCGCCGATTGCGACGCTGCTGGATGAATACATTTCGCATCGGAAAACTGTTATCGAGCGGCGGACGAAGTTCGAGGTTTATCGTGCGCTCGAGGAAGCCCACATCAGCGAGGGCTACCAAATTGCGCGAAATAACCTGGATGATGTGATCAAGGTTATTCGCCAAGCCCGCGATCCGGAATCTGCGCGTTCCGAAATGGTAAGGCGCTTCGGGATGACGATGTTCCAGGCGAACGTTGTGCTGAACATGCAGCTGCGACGCCTTACGCAATTAGAGCAGCAAAAGCTGGAAGACGATTACAAGAAGATTCTTCGGCGCATTTCCGACCTGATGGACATCCTGCACAGCCGCACGCGGTTGGAGCAAATCCTGCGAGACGAATTAGACGAGCTTCGCAAAAAGCACGGCGATGAGCGGCGCACGAAAATCGTGCCGATCGAGGCCGGTGAAATCGGCGAAGAGGACATGATTCCCGATGAAGACGCGATCATCTCCATTTCGCGAGACGGCTACATAAAGCGGATGAGCATCGACGCGTTCCGCGCGCAGGGCCGAGGCGGAAAGGGCGTCGTGGGCGCAAGCATTAAGGACCTGGACCAAGTTGCGCACTTGTTCCAAGTGACCACGCACGCCTACATTTTGTTCTTCAGCGATCGCGGCCGCGTTTATCGCCTAAAGGCATACGAAATTCCCGAGAGCGGGCGCTACGCCAAAGGCACGCCGGTTATTAATTACATCCAAATCGAAAGCGGGGAACAGATCACCGCCGTTCTCGCGGTGAAAGACATTCAGGGCGAAGGCTATTTGATCATGGCCACCAAGAAAGGCGAAGTGAAGCGCACGCCCATCGCCGCGTTTGCGAATATCCGCAGCAACGGCCTGCGCGCCTTCGATATCGAGGAAGGCGACGAGCTTGGCTGGGTGATGCGAAGCGCGGGCAAGCAGGATATTTTGTTTATCAGCCGCAACGGCATGAGCATTCGATTCAACGAAGGCGCCCTTACGGGGCGCAGCCGAGCAGCCGGGGGAGTCCGGGGAATGCGCATGAAAGGCGACGACGTTATGGTCGCCTCGCTGCTCGTGGACGATGAGACGCTGGACGTGCTGGTGGTCGGCGAGAACGGGTTAGGGAAGCGCACGCCGCTCTCAGACTACCGGTCGCAAGGCCGTGGCGGCAGCGGGCTGATCACGATGAACGTGACCGCTCGCACCGGAAAAGTCGTCGGCGCAGAAATCGTGGAGAAAGACGACCAGTTGGTGGCGATGACCCAGTCCGGGAAAGCCATCCGGCTGCGCGTGGGCACCATCCGCACCGTCGGCCGCATCGCGCAAGGCGTAAAGCTGATCGACCTGAAGAAGGATGACAAGGTCGTCTCGATCGCCCGTGTTGTGACCGACGCCGAAGACGGCGATGGCGAGTAAGAAATTGCGTACGCGGTGAGTCATGCGAAGACTCTGGAAACGACGGTGGATTAGGTTTGCCACATACTTCGTTGCTTCGGTCCTCGCATTCGGAATCGTCGATTACTGGACATATCCGTTCTTATCTTTGTCACCGACACAGAAGTTATCAAAGGGAACCGATGGTATTTGGATACGATACACTTGGTACTTCGGTGAAGTCGACAAAGAACGCATGCGCAAGCACTCGAGTTGGCTGCAAGATAACGGTTTCAAGTACGGATTCTTCCATGTACGCAGCGCAGGTAAGAGCGGTGGGTTGATACACGACTACATGGATCGCGCGGCGGAAATGAACGCGGTTGTCGAAGAGGCTGCGCCGCGCCTTATGCGCATTGCTTGGATATATGTAGGCAACGAGGCGGGCTTGGGAAGCGTGGATCTATCTACCGACGAAACCAAACGTGCGCTTGTGGAAACCGCAGGTCGTCTCCTGTCAGAAGGGAAGTTCGAAGGAATCCAATGGGATTACGAGATTTGCCCGGATGGCGACGAGGATTTTTTGGAGCTATTGCGACTATCGCGCGAAGGGTTGCCGAAGGACACATTTATCGGCGTTTGCACGCCCACCAACTATGGTTGGCCGCTCGCGGGATTCGGTTGGAGTGAAGGCTACTTTAGAAGGGTCGCGGAACTCAGCGACCAGATTGCGATGATGGTTTACGACACAGGGATGGTATTGCCGCGAATGTACGCTTCACACGTGGGGAGGCAGGTGGACGTAATAGACCGTGCAACAGCAGGAACCGAATGCGGAGTGCTTTTCGGTCTGCCGTCGTACGGCCCTGGCTTTCGGTCGCACAATCCTCGTGCCGAAAACTTGCAGATCGGCATACGCGCTTTGCGGTCGGCTCTGGAAGGCAACGTGCCCAAGAATTTTGAAGGTATCTCAATTTTTGCCGACTACACGACCGATAAAGAGGAGTGGAGGGAATACAGGGAAAGCTGGAAATGACCTCACCCAAACACTCGAAGGTAACTCACCTTCATTCGAACAACCAGCCGAATTCGGTGATCGCGGCGGCCACGCAATGAGGTTACGGCATGCCGGAGCTTTGGACCATCCTGATGAAATCGATAAATGAAATTTGATCTTCAATTAGGCCAGCGCACAGGTCTGCTCCCATTTCGAACCCAAGCTGATCTTCGATGTCCATTATTATTGCCACTTCATTTAGGTCGCCGTATCTTAAAACAAACATAAATTCGACCGGATCAAGGGGATGAAACGTGCTGCCACTTGGGAAAGCATGATTGAGCACAATCGATTCAATCTTCTGTCGGATTTCTTTGCTGTAGGCATACCGATTCCAGGTCGACTCGGAGACTGGTCCTCGATCAGCCGCCTGATTGACCAGAGCCCTTTCAAGTTCAAGTTGACGTGCGTAGCCACACACCCATCCGATAATCGGGATGCGGTAAAACCATGGCTCCCGTTCGTAGTGCCGCGGCGGGTCGTGGAGTAGTGGAAAATTCTCGTTCAAGGAGTTCGAGGAAATTGTACGCCATAAGCCACGGAGGGGTGGACTAAATGTTGTTCCAAGAACCTTTCGTGTGCAAGCAGGTGCCACGGATGAGAGTGCAAATGGTTGCAACAATCTCTCGCTGAAATCCCCTCTCGTCGATGAGCTCCTGCAGTAGCTCCCAAAGTTGGCCCACCGTTCGTTTCGATAAGCACCAAGTGAACGATTGACCTAACTCAAAGCACTCATGCATATGCTTGCCCGCTTCGCCGTCGCATGTCTTTTGGCTACTATGCTCGGCTGTACCGAGGGACCGCTCCCCGCAGCGACGCCAACGGTGACGCCTGCGGAACTCACGTTGCAAATCGACCTCGATCCTGCTGCGAAAGCGATTAGGTTCACTCTCCACAACGGCAGCCGAGATCCAGTCATCGTTCCGACGCGCCAGCCGGAGTTGATCGCCTACCTGCTACGTGGCGGAGAACAAGTCCCGATAACTTGGGACGCGTCCAATGCCGACATGGGGAGGTTGGACCCCTTCGGCTGTGTACTGCTCCAGGCCGGCGACGCGTTCGAACGGTCCTTGCCGCTTTGGACCAACTTAAGCGGCGAGATCAAATCCGAAGAACAAGTCATAGGTGTCACTCCGCGAATAACGATCCAAAGCTTCGATGTCGAGCAGCAGAAGCAATTTGCGCGCTACAAGCAATACTTTCTTGGAAAAGAGTTACGTTCTCCGCAAATAACGGTGAGCAAGGGCATTCGAACAAGAAACTAGGACGGTGCCACCTCAATACCGATAATGTACCGGTGGACCTACTTTCGACACCTCATCCTTCCAATCGGCTACCATCGCCTCCTGGTCTCTCATCAGTTCATGCATCTCACTAACCAAGAAGTACTGGCGAACGGAGCAATAGGCAAGAAACAGTACGGCAACCAACATGGCGTAAGGAATAGATTTGAAGACACTTCTGCAAGCATCGGTTAGCTGCACTTGACACCAGGCGGCAACTGCAACTACTGCGACTAGTAGGAGCGCAATACCTCCGATCAAGTTCTCCCATCCTAACTCCGAGAAGCGGATATCAACCGCAGCAATCGTTGCGAACAAAACACCGAGCATGCCCAGCCAAACACCTCTACGTCGCGGCTTTCCTCGAAGCCAATAGTAACGTATTGTTCCAACGACAAATATTATCGAGGGCACGACGGCCTCGCTCCAGGACGTATATTCGTCAGTCGCCTCCAAGACGATTGCCAGTACGCAGGAAAAAACACCGACACTAACGGATGTCTTCGCAAGCTTTGGCCAGTAACTAAGTGCGAAAGAAAGGACGAATGCTGCAGCAATCAAGCCGGTTTCCAAGGTGCGTCCCCACTCATCGATCGCGAGAGAGGCTACGAGTATCGCTGCGCCGAGGGCGCCGATGCCCAGTTCAGGTATGCGAAAGCGGAGCGCTTTTGCCACTAGCAGTAGTAAGGGCACAAAACAGGCCAACGTCACCAGGCCATAAATCGCACTTGTGCCCAGGATAACGAAGGTCTCCTGCGCCAAAAGAACGCCCCAGCCTTGATGTATCAAATCAAAACTCGTCCCATTATCGATTCCGTACCGGCTTAAGTCCGTTCTCGCCTCAACAGCATAAAAGGCCGGTACGTCGATTCGAGGGGTGAGACCAGCGCCAATTAGCGCACTTTGCACATTCGTCAGATTCCGATACAGATCGCCGTCGTTCCGTTGTCGATCCATTTTGTACTCACGAACGAATATTTCATTTGGGATCGCGCAGTCTTTGACGATTGTTCTTACGGTATGAACGTCATGAGATGTAGCTGCGGACTGCGCGAGCAGTGGGCACAGGTCTATCATGTGCTTGCGTAATTTCAACCCGTTTTTCGTCGTTGCTATCGGACCACCTTCTCGCTAATTGCCTCACTTCCCACAGGAATTCAGAGCCGAAGACGAGTCGATCGTAAAACTGGTAGTAGGGGTTTACAAAAGGCTTTGATTCAGCGAGAAGCACGGAAATCTCAAAGGAGTAATCGTTGTAGTACCTGCACTCCATGGCCCGCTTCGCGGAAGCTGCCGCTAATTCCCTTTTTCCTAGCCCTTCGTAGGCAATTGCCTGCGCAATGGGGAAGAACGCGTTGTCGGGATCCTGCTCCTCACCGATGGCGACAACTGCTATAACCTTCGGATAGATTTGCCTCGCTTCCTTGAGCCGTGCGATGATCTTATCCTTGAATTCGGCATTTCTGAAATCGGTCTGCTCCAGCAAATGCAGGTCGTACTTGCGTAAAACCCGGTAGACATACAGAGCTCGAAGGCGCAGGTCATTTGGGTTTTCCGCAACGTACTCACCGCCGGTCGTTCCGTCTTCATCGCGAAAGGCACTCAGTAGTGCTGCGTTCGCTCCGCTGGGCGCGAACTCGGGTTCGACTGGCACCCAATTACCACCGTCCGTGTACCCGGGGTGCCACGATCACTGCCAGATCGCGTTCGGAGTGCCTCGGAACGGAAATGTCGAATCACACGACTGGTTGACAAACCGTGCTGCCAGGGCACTAAGTAGTGATGGCGAAGACGCTACGACACTCCGTCATTCCGACCGGAGCGATGCGAAGTGGAGGAAACTATGCCCGAGCATGGATACTTCGACTCCCCTCGGTTACCTGGGATCGGGCATCGCATTTATGCTCATAACGTTAACTCCGCAAAAAATGAGCATGTTTAAACAACGATGAATGAATGAGTCCGAACCCCGCTACCGATAGTTCACGAACTCGACCGGCACCGGCAAGTCCAAGCCCTTCACAAGGGCCTGGACTTTCTGAAGGTCGTCTTTATCCTTTCCGCTCACGCGAAGCTCGTCGCCCTGAATCTGCGAGGTCACCTTCAATTTGGAATCGCGAATCGCCTTCGATATGGTCTTGCCCAAATCCTGTTCGATGCCTTGCTTCAACGTCAGCGTCTGCTCGACGGTCATTTTCGCGCCCGGAGTGATCTTTCCGTATTCGACGTGCCGAAGGTCGATGCTGCGCTTAATCAGCTTGCTTTCCATGATGTCGCGAAGTTGGCTCAGCTTAAACTCGTCGTCAGAAACCAACTCTATTTTGTCGTCGGTGTGCGTGATTTCGGCGACGCTGCCTTTAAAGTCATAGCGGTTTGCCAGTTCGCGCTTCGCTTGGTCAATCGCGTTCTTAACTTCCTGCATGTCCACGCGGGAAACGATATCGAAACTTGAGTCCTTAGCCACTGATGTTAAGTGTGACACGGGAGGCGCCCGGTAAACTGCACTATGGCTGCAGCTACGTTGTCATCACACGAAGCAGTTGCGGTTATCGTTGCGTCTTTGCTGCTGGTCGCGGTCTTTGCGAGCAAGGCATCTGCGAAGTTAGGGATCCCCGCACTGGCGTTGTTTATCGGCATCGGCATGGCGATCGGAGTGGACGGCCCAGGGGGCATCCCGTTCGACGATTACAACCTCGTCAAGGTCGTAGGCTCGATCGCGTTAGCGTTCATCCTGTTCGCCGGCGGACTGGAAACTGAATGGAAGGCAGTGCGGCCGGTTCTCAAGCGCGGCCTTGTGCTTGCTACGCTCGGAGTCGGGCTCACGGCCGGCGCGGTCGGGCTGTTCGGCCATTACGTCCTCGGCTTTGCGTTGGTGCCTGCTCTGTTGCTTGGCGCAATCGTGTCATCCACCGACGCAGCTGCGGTTTTCGGCGTGTTGCGCGCACGCAACATTCGCCTGCGCCGAAAGCTTGCACCGCTCCTTGAGCTGGAATCCGGCACGAACGATCCGATGGCGATCTTCCTGACGTTCGGCCTCACGCGCGTGGCGATCGACCCGTCGTTTAACCCGATGTCTCTCATCCCACAGTTCTTCTGGGAAATGGCTGTTGGCGCAATCATGGGCGCGGCGTTGGGATGGCTGACAGTGCGTGTGATCAACCGGGTGAGGCTTGAGTACGACGGCCTTTATCCCATCATCACGATTGCGTCGGCGCTGCTCTCGTACGGCGCAACAGCGCTCATCGGCGGCAACGGTTTCCTCGCGGTTTACGTCTGCGCGGTTTGGATGGGACGGCAGGCTTATTTGCATCGCCTGACGCTCGAGCAATTCCACAATGCCCTTGCGTGGCTCATGCAAATTGCCATGTTCCTGCTGCTCGGCCTCCTTGCCAACCCAGTGCGCATCATGCAATTCGCATTGCCGGCACTGGCGCTATCGGCGTTCCTAATGTTTGTTGCGCGCCCCCTCGCCGTCTTCATTTCGATGTCGTTGTTCCGTTCGATGAAGACCAACGAAAAACTGTTCGTCTCATGGGTTGGTCTCCGCGGAGCGCTTCCGATTGTAATTGCTACCATCCCGATCAGCGCGGGTGCGCCGTTTGCTGCCCGCATTTTCGACTACGTTTTCTTCATTGTTCTCACGTCTGTGTTGATTCAAGGCTGGTCGCTTCCGTGGGTCGCTGCCAAGCTAAAGGTCATGATTCCGGAAGGCGACGTAGAGCCGCTTTTGAAGGCCCCGGGCGAGAAGGACTTGTTGGAGGTAACCGTGCAGGCAACAGCATCCGCGGCCGGCAAGGCGGTGCTGGATCTGGGCCTTCCAAGAACCGCATTGATTGTGCTGCTCCGCCGACGCGGCGAGTCGTTCATGCCACAGGGTTCCACGAGGATCCTCCCGGGCGACGAGCTTGTCATCGCGACCCGCAAGCGCGACTGGTACGAATTAGTTCGCCTCTTCGAAGGTTAGTTCTTGCCGGGCGCGACGTACGGCCCCCACATGCGCCGTAGGTAGCCCTCATAAATCGCGTAGCGTTCTTTAGTTTTAATATCGCCACCCATGCCATGACCGCCGGTTGGATCGATAACCAACTCGACAAGCGGGCCCTTGCCCGACTTGAGCAACTCCTGGTAAACCTTGATGGTGTCTTGGAACAGCACGTTTGTGTCTTCCATGCCGTGTAGCAGCATCAAGTTGCCCTTCAAATTCTTTGCTAATTTCGTAAGCGAGTACTTGTCCAGGTCTTCGGGCTTGCCAACACGAGTGTCACCGATTACACCGCCGGAATACCAATTATTGTAGTTTTGCCACTCGGTCGGTCCCGCTCCTGCAATTCCGAGTTTGAAGGTCTCCGGCGCAGTGTAGAGGCACATCTGCGTTTGGAACCCACCGAAAGACCACCCATGGATTCCTACCTTTTCCGCGTCGATTCCGCCTTGCGCAATCAAATACTTGACGCCATCCACAAGGTCTTCAGTCTGCGGCACGCCGGGGTTGTTATAGTTGGCGCTCTCGAATAGTGCGCCGTAGCCGGACATGCCGCGAGGGTCGATCGTTACCGAAACGTACCCGAGGTTTTGCGCAACGTACATTCCGAAGCGATCATGGCTCCCGTCCACCACGTCTTTGGACGTACCGAGGGGACCTCCATAAACGTAAACGAGCAGCGGCCGCTTATCTGCCTTTGTGAATCCGGGTGGATAGTAAATTCGCCCCCGAATCATGTGCCCGTGACGATTCTTGTATTCGATCACCTGCGGCTTTAGCACATAGAACTCTTTAGCTTTCGGCGCGTGGGAACTTGTCACTGTTGCTTCGTGGCCATTAAATATAATTAGCTCCCGCAAAGCATTCCAAGATTCGAAGTTTGTAGCGTAGTGCTTGCTGTTGTGCGACATCGCTGGCGTCGAGTACTGGCCCGTCTCGCGCGACAATCGCGTCATTGCACCGTCGGTAAGGTTGACGCGATAAATGTCCATGCGAGACGAGTGTTCTTTCCAGGAGCGGGCGACGATCGACTTGCCATCCTCAGTTAACTCGACCGGATAGACTTCGAAATCGCCGCGTGTAAGCTGCGTTCCCCCTTTCGTTAGAGGATCGATCGACCAAAGATGTCGGAAGCCACTCGTCTCGAGCAAGGCTACGATCCGCGTGCCGTCTTTCGTAAACATCGGGTCTGCCATACCGGGGGAATTTGAGCCGCCCATGTGCTTCACACTGAAGACCGGCTCGACCTTGCGCGTTGCTAAATCCGCAACCAGAATATCCACGTCCTTTTGCGTCCGTTTCCATGTCGAAAAAACCATTTTCTTGGAGTCCGGGCTCCATGGAGTTGCCGCCAGGCTCAATTGGCCGTACTCCTCTCCTGCAGGCCAATGCCACACCTGCCACGGCTTGCGGTTCTTCTCGTCGCCGATGTCATAAAGGAACAAATGCGAGTCGGAAGTAAACGGGTCAGTGGCTGTACTGCGATCGGCAGTTTTTGCCTCAGCGAAGCGACCTCTGTAGGTGATGTAAGTCACCTTGCCAGGTGGTTTTGTTTCGCGCGACGAGGTGATCGCGAGCTTTGTTTCATCCGGTGATATGTAATAGCTCTGCATCGGTAGACCGTTCGGCAGCGACGGATTTAGCTGCTCGACGTACACTTTCCCGAATGTCATGCGGTAAACGCCGCTCCCTCGCCGAAAGAAAAACCCGCTGTCGTCTTTCGTCCACTTCAATCCGCTCTCACGGTCCAGTGTTTTTGTCAGCCTCTCGATCTCATCTTTCTGAACGTCGTACCTAAAAATGTCGCCATCGAACGTGAACAGCATTTCGCGCTTATTGTTCGCCCATTCGATTTCGGCAACTCCCGCATACTCCTTTAGGGGCTCCGTTCGTTTCTTGGCATCCTCCTCATCTTTCTCCTTAAGCTTTTTCCGCTCTTCTTCCGTGAGGGTCTCTCGACGCTTCTCCTCACGCAGGTCGCGTTCGTAGCGCATGGCGACCTCTTTGAGTTCGGAGTCAAACGTCGACATTTTCCGGATGTCGGAGACGCGACGTGCTTTCCCCTGTTTCACGTCGTAAAGCCAAAGATCTGAGCCTTTGTCATCGTACGGGTTCCACAGGTAGGCGACAAAGTCGTCGTCATCCGACCAGGCCATGTCCCTGGCAGCCTTGCCGAACGGGCTTTTATCGGGAAACAATCCTTCGAGCGTTAGACCCGTGTCGACGGCCGGTCCGGAGAGGATCGCAGTGGCTAAGAATAGGGTTGGAATTGGCATGGCCGTACCCTAAAATACCGCAGTTTGGCGCCTACAGGTTTCTGTCAGCTACCAACTGCCGCCGCCGCCGCCGCCGAAGCCACCGCCGGAAAAGCCGCCGCCTCCTGAGAAGCCTGAGCTGCCACCGCTTCCGCCGGATGAGCGAGGTGGTGTAGTGGCCGCTCGGCCGATCGTCTCGGTCGTCCGCTCCAAGTCGCCTGCGAACAGATGAGCGCTGAATGGGTAGCTGGAGTGGTACCAGGTTGGGTTTTCGGTGAGCATTCCTTTGAAGGCGTCAGCCCACTGTTCGGTCACGTTGAAGGCAACTGCGTAGGGAAGATACTGTTCAAAGAGTGCTTGGTCAGGGTGCTTTTCCGCCATCCAGTTAAACTCCTGCTTGCGAGCGCGCGTGAGAAACTCTTCGAATCCCTTTACCTGTTGACGGACGATAGAACCTTGCTTGGTTCGCCTCGGCATGTGGTTGGAAAACATGGCTGCCACCACTAAGCCGATCACTGCTCCAATAATCGCAGGAATCGGATTCATAAATGGACTCAGCACGGTTGCCAGGATTGCCAACGCGATAACTGCGACGCAGCCAGCGGCACAAGATATACCCTTTGCTGAAGACGGGCTAAAGGCGTAGTACCCTCGTTTGATGACGTCTTGTTCGATGAGGCCAACAACTTCTCCCTTCTTCGGCGCAACGTCCGTTCGCATGTCGGCTTCCTCGATTCGATCTTCCCCTGTGGACACAAGCAGGGACAGCATCTTGGCC
>JALYSG010000016.1:0-7094 GCA_030854945.1 Armatimonadota bacterium | reverse complement strand
GGGCTGAGATCCTTGCCGTCGGGGCGGTCGGTCTTCATGACGATGGTGACCTTCCTGGGAGACAGCAGGCCGCCAGTGCCCTCAGATTCGAAATTGATATAACCCTTAACCGCCAACGCAACCATCACTGCCGAGAGGTCGTGAGGATCGACTGATTCGTCGGTCATAAATCCAGCAGATGAGGCGGACAAGCTCTCAGGTGGATCGTAGCGAACGACCATCGGCCCGCCGTCAGGGTCTCGTCCCAGTTTGAGCCAAGCGAAATAGCAGAGCGGGAACACGATGATGGGAATCGCAAACCCCAGGTTCGGCCTCAAAAACGTCCACAGCGTTTCGAACCAGCCCGGTTTCTCGACCAACGCTGCAGGAAGGCCGAGGACAAGTGTTACGCCCTGATACATGGGCAAAGGAGTGAGCCTCGCACCGGAAACCGAGTTCGGTGTTAAGGACAGGGACGTTTGCAGCGTCTCGTCGAACAAACCGTGTTGCGGCTTCTCCAGGCCCATGTAGTCTCTCGCGCCGTAGGGCCCAACGAACACGCGCGCGCGCAAGCCCTTACCGTCCTTGGCCTCCGGAAAAGACACCCTAAACGTTGCCTGATTGATCGGCGCCAGCCATTCATCTCCCGTGAGGTTCCAGTAAAACTCGGCAGACTCGCCCCACTTGTCGTCTCCGAACCAATTCATGAACCCCTTAGCCTTATAAGAGATGACGTAGGTAATCTGCGTGCCGGCGGGAAGCGTAATGTCCGCGCTGCCGATTCGGATATTGAGATTGCCTCCATTTCGGCTGATCTTTGTCTCAATTTCCTGACCTGACCCGTCCTGAACGTTTATGTTCCATATGTCTATGCTGCGAGTCACACGTTTGTTTTCAAGGTAATAGTCAATTGGTATGTCGCGATAAATGCCGTGCTTTTCCTCTGAGAACGTAACCGCGATCTTTTCCGTAAACGTGGCCGATCCGTCCTTGCGCAGCTGAACGTCTACGTCGAACCTATCTATAACGAAGCCTTGCGCAAGCGCGCACGCGCACGCCACAAACATTAGGAATGCAAAAACTGCTCTTTTCATAATTGCGCTCTTGGCGCCTCTCGTTCTTCGGGCTCATCAAGCGAAAAGAATTCAGCTCGTTTAAATCCGAAAACAGAGGCCATCAGGCTCTGCGGAAATCGATCAATCGACGTGTTGAAGTCCCGCACGGCGGCGTTGTAGTACTGCCTCGCGTAGGAAATCTTGTCTTCTGCCTCCGAAAGTTCCTCCTGCAGGCGTACATACTGCGAGCTTGCCTTAAGTTCCGGATACTGTTCGGCTACGGCGATCAACTGGTGCACCCGCGAGGCAAGTCTGTTCTCGGCCTCCGCGCGCGCAGTCGGTTGGGCACCGGCTGCCATGGCCTCGGAGCGTGCCCTGGTGACGCTTTCCAAAGTGTCACGCTCGAAGCCTGAGTAAGCTTTCGTCGTATCGACGAGATTCGGTATCAGATCGGCACGCCGCTTGAGGTAAACGTCGATGTCCGCCCACGCGTTCGCAACAAGGTTGCGAAGCTTCGCCAGTCCGTTGTAGCCCGCGATCGCCAACACAATCACGAGCGCAAGCCCTATCCAAAGAAAAACCACGTTTAAGGGACGTTACCCAAGCACCCATTGTGGGTGCTTTGTAGGAGTAAGGAGTGGGGCCGGTAGAGAGGGGCCGACCCCACGTGCAGGCAGGCAATAACTGTCCGCCGGTTGGCGTGGCGAACAACCTCTTGACGGAGGCAAAATTGCGTTAAGTTCGGCACTTTGGGAAATTTTTCACGAAAGGTTCTCAGTGCCTTGCTCGATGGGTCTAAGGTCCCTTGGAGTGGCGCGCAGGAGGGAGGGAAAGTCCGGTTTAGAGCGTATAAGCATCACTGTTGGCGACGTGCCCACGGCGATGTCGTTTGAGGCTAGGTTCGGCAACGAAGCTGTCGAAATCGCCATGGCCCACGCTTCATGGGCACCAATCCTTCGGGAAGTGCCCTGCGAGATCAAAACGGCTTCACGCATCTCGGCGAACATGTCGATTACACCGGAACTCGCCGCGCTGTCCATGCCGAGACCCACGCGAATCCCCTGGTCCAGCATCTCGCCAATGGGGGCAGGAGGGCAACCGAGAGCGCTGTTAGAACGCGGGCAGTGGGCCACGCTGCAGCCGCGTTGCGCAAGGAGTTCAAGGTCGTCACGGTCCGACGCGCACACGTGAACGAGTTGAGTGTCTGGCCCCAACGCTCCGAGTTTGTCCAGGTATCCGATCGCAGTTGTTCCCGGTACCTGCACGTCGATTCCAGCGGCATCGTATCCCGCCTTGATCGGACCGTCGCCTCGCAAATAGAAGTCATTCTCCGCTTGCGTTTCCGAGACGTGAATCGAAAGCGGCTCGCCCGTTGCTGCGAGGGCAGAGATGATCTCCGGCACGACCGTGTACGTGGCATGTGGTGTCACGAAAGTTGTGTTTTTGTTTCGTCTGGCCTTCTCTTGCGTGGCAGCTAACTTGTCGGCCGGAGAGGTCCATTCTCGAAAAGTAATCAACTCTTGGAAGATACAGCCCTGCAATCCGTGATTTGTCAAGGATTCGTCGCTGCCTTCCCAGTCGCTCCACTCTCCTACCGCCCATACGCCTGTTTGCACATTCAAGCGTGCTGCCTTGTCGATCACTTTCTTTACGACCGCTGGATCACGCTCGGCTTTGCGGACGGTGAGTTCTGCAATCCATTCCCAGTAGCCGCTTCCCTCGATGGCTCCTATCAGGTCGTAATACTCGAAATGGGAGTGTGCGTTAACGAACTTCGGGCTCAGTACATAGCCGCTTTCCTCACGGAGCTCCGAAGTCCACGGTCGGATTTCCGCGATAACTCCTTCGGAAAAGCAAACCTCCAACCCCGTTCGAATTCCGTCTGAGAAAACAATCGCGTCCGGCCTGAAAATCATTTATTGAAGCGGCGTTCCCCATGCAGTGCGATACTGCGCGTTCGAAATGTTCTTTACGTGTAAGTCGCCAAAGAGCACGTTATATCGGTATTTATCCATCTTTTCGAACATTTCTTGAAAATTGTCTTCTTCACGAAGAATATCCGCGAAGCCATGCCAAGCCCCCGATCCATCGAAGTAAACGTTGATCCCCGTAATATCCGGCAAGTTTGTGCTTGTAAACTGCAGCACCGTCAATTCTGTGCGGTAATAGTAGCTTGTGCCGAACCGCTGGAAGCTGCTCGGCATGCTGTCGATCACTTCGAAGGAGACGTCGTCGACTTCTTGGCCCTTGTCGGTGGGGCACTCCCATACCGCCGGCGCCCGAACGTACGGATCGAGCAGGTCATGCATCAAAGGGGTATGGGGAATCAGCGCTTGAAAGGCCGGAAACTGCCCCCAAATTTGGGGAGTAAATTTGTCGGCCGGATCTATGCCGAACGGCCACTTGTCGTCCGCCTCCGTCATATAGAGTCCGATCGCTTTCCCAATTTGCGAAAGGTTGCTAATGCACTTGCTCTGATTCGCGCTTTTCTTAGCTTTCGAAAAAACAGGGAAGAGAATGGCGGCGATGATGGCGATGATGGCAATGACCACCAACAACTCGATCAACGTAAACGCCCTCTTTCTCATCTCTCGACTCCTACAGTATACGGGGAGCCGGCACCGTCCGGTTTCGTGCTTTAGCTCGGCCTCAAACCTTCCTGGTTCCTCAACTCCCAAAGCCGCTGCAGCAGCACCGCTTGCCCGCCGTGGTAAGCCTCATGCTGAATCACGTGACCCAATACCCAGCGCATGGTGCGGGGATCGCCGTGCAAGTCCTTCGCGCTTTCGGGCGACGGCCAACTCTTAATCGATTCCAACGTCCTTGCGCGAATCCGGTCATGCATCTCGAAGTACCAGGATATCGGCCGGCGGGGCGGCGCGGGCCACCTCCACTCATCAACCTCGGTTTCCTGCGACATCAGGAGCTTGACTTCCTCCAAATCCCATTCCCGATCGAGAGCAAATCGCTCCAACCAAAAGACCTCGACAGACGCGATATGCAAGAGGATCCCGCCGATGCTGTGCATACCGGGATATGGCTGCCAGACGACCGCGTCTTCGGTCAAGTTCGGATCGAGCTCCAATCGCCACTCGTTCGTTCCGTCTTGCAGAATCGCGCAGAGTAGCCCGTAGGGCTCCTGATAACCGGGCAATGGTTGTGCATCGATCAGCATCGTCCGTCGGATATCCGAGTTGACATCCGTACTGTGCATTGCTAGGGAGTGAATCGCAGCGTTGCCTCATCGATAAATACCCGCCAGGGGTACGCAAACATCGGGCCGATTGCCTTATACGAAATCCTCAACCGAACTACATTCCCGGCGCCAATGTAATTAACTACCGGAGCTAACGGAGATGTCACAACGGTATCAGGGAATGTCGCAGGCAACACTTGCTGGTTCAGCAAATGGTAACCGTTTGTCGAAAAATTGAACAACTCGATTGTTTGCCTCGTATTGCCTTGTTGCGCTCTCGATTCAATTACGGTCCTGAGCGCACTGGGATTGCCGGACGGCAGCGTGTACCAAGCCGTCAAGACAATCTGGCTTTGTGAAGAGCTAAAGACGACGCCCGGGCCCAAGACGTAATAACCGTCATTGGTGGTGTTCAAGCCGGCCGGCGTGCCGCTAACAACGAAACCCGGACCGAGAAGCGTATTGGTTGGGAGGATTCGTTGCGCCGCATTTATGGCTTATCCATGAAACGCGCCAGCCGAGATGCGAGTGAATCCCGTGTTGGGCTTAGGGATATTGCATTGCCCTTGAGCCTCGAGTCCCCAAGCAACGATCGAGCCGTCTGACTTCAGGCCCATGCTCCACCACGCGTTCGCAGCGATGGCAACGAAGTCCTCATTAGGATCTGGCACTTCGCACTCTCCAGAGCTGTTGTCGCCCCAAGCCACGATAGAACCGTCGGCTTTCAGACCGAGACTATGTCCACCACCCCAACCTCCGTTTCCGCCCGCTGCGACGGCTACGAATCCAGTGTTCGGTTCAGGCACTTCGCATTGATCTGTGTCGTTGAGGCCCCACGCTTCTATCGATCCGTTGCTCTTGAGGCCAAGGGCATGGTTAGAGCCCGCGGCGACAGCCACGAAGTTCGCGTTCGGAAGAGGCACGTTACACTGACCCCACCCGTTATCTCCCCATGCTACGATCGTCCCGTCTGCCTTCAAGCCCAAATTGAACCAGTATCCTCCGGCGATTTTCTCGAAGCCGCTGTTGAATCCGGGTACGCCAGCCATCCCCCACGTCGCAATCGAGCCGTTAGACTTGAGGCCAAGACTGTGATACTGTCCTGCTGCGATCTCCACGAAGTTGGCGTTCTGCCCCGGGACGACGCATTGGCCGTACCAATTGTTTCCCCAAGTTTCGATGACGCCATCAGCCCTTAGCGCAAGACTATGCCCCCAGCCGCCGGAGACGGCCACGTATCCGGTTCCCGTTGGCGTGTTCTGAACTTGACCGTGCTCGTCATAACCCCACGGCCAGATCGAGCTGGCCACTTGCGCGTGCGCCGTCGCGGCCAAAATCGACAGCGTGAGCGTTAGTGCACCGGCGCCGAACAGCCACCCCGCCCTCATCCACGAAAAGTTTGGTTTGAGTTTCATATTGATTGCCTTTTTCGAATGATCGCAATTAGCTAGCGCCAGCTCACCGGAAGCTCGACGAGCGACGGTGTGTTCGTCAGATTGGTTACCGACCCGCCTGTGGAAGTTGCGCGGATCACGTCGTTGTCCTGCCCCCCGCCGGCGATGTTCATGATCCCAACGCACGTGATATGGCTTGCAGTCGGAGAAAAGTAGGCATGGCCGAAACCGCTGACCCAGACGTTGTTGACATATCTCGGCCCAATGACCGTTTTTAGCGTCGTTCCATTGGGCTCGACCGTACGGATCGTGCCCGAACCGAACAGGATCTTGGTGCCATCCTGCGACCAGTCGACGTAACCGACTCCCCCCGTATAGATCCGCGTCCGGGTGCCGGTGGAAAGATTGGCGATCCACAGCCCAGTCTCAGGGCTGTCGATGTACGCCACCTGGGTGGTGGAGAGACCCCAACTGTGCCTACCGACCGCGGGCACCCCATTTGCATCGAGGGCGAACGCAAGTGCTGGCGCGCCCGGCTGAGCCGCCAGCCCCAAGACGTTTCCGTCCGCGCGATAGACCAGGTCCGCCGTGTAGAGGCCTCCTTCGACACGCACACTGCCACTCCATCGCGTGGCCCTGAACGAAATCTTCCCATCACCGGGCAGCCAGTGCATGCTTCCGTACCATCCAAAAAACGGCTGGAGCGTTGGGTCGTTCGTAAGCTGGACCCTCGTCTCGGTGTTGTTGTTGAACGTGTTGTCGTAGTCGCCACGAAGGGCGAAGACCTCGAACCTTTGGGTAACCCCGTCGCCGTAGAACTCACCAGGAATACTCAGCGTGGTCACATACCAGCGATGGCCGTTGTGGAGAGCCCTGCTCGGGACGTTGAAATATCCCCAATTTTGCAACTGGGTAACGTTGGTCCCGCTGGAGGTCATGCTCCACATGTAGTTAGAGTTGTAGCCCCCGCCGGTTCCGTTGATGAAGTAGATCGTTCCGCCGCCAGTGCCACCGCCGCCACCACCCTGGCCTCCGCCGCCCGGCTGAGCTGCGACGGGTAGTGCTGCTGTGAAGATGATTGAACCCGACCCGGCGACATCGCCGAAAGTAGCTGCGTTGTTTTCCAAGTTTGCGGAAGGTGCGGTTAGCATCACCCTTCTCAGCGAAGTCGCACAGGAGGTTGGACTCAGTTCCAAGTCGGGACGAGCAATCCCAAGAAGCTCTTTGCATCGAATGTTACGCAACCCGATTTATTACGGCCGGATTCTCTGGAATGGGGACGACTTGCCTGGGTCTCACGAGCCCATAGTCACCGCCGAGACGTGGCATCGCGTTCAGGCCGTGCTCGACGGGCGAAGCGCCGATCAACCGCAGAAGACACGAGAGCCTTATGCCCTTGCCGGGCTGGTGAGGTGTGGCAAGTGCGGGTGCTTGATGAGCCCTTACACTGCGAAAGGCAAGTACGTCTAC
>JALYSG010000015.1:21644-55929 GCA_030854945.1 Armatimonadota bacterium | reverse complement strand
CCGCTGAGACGAGGATGACTGCGAGCAGCGCGAGGATGCTGCAGTAGGCGACGAGGGTTTGAACGAATGACTTATTGACCACGACGGACCTCCCGATGTTTCTAGTTAAGACGTCATCGGTTGGGCAAACCGTTCTGCCCCCCTGGCTCAAAGTAACGCTGTGAGCCACGTGTGCCACCCTATACTTGAGGGCGTTGCATGTTGGGTGCAGATTGCCGATGTGGACGTCAGCGCTACCTGGCGCGATGGGGATCCTAGCGGGTGCGTGCGAAACTGTTCGGCGCGAGGCGGGCATCAACCGCCCATCTTTCGAATCACCGACATCGCCGTATCGTGAAGCATCTTCGAAATGTTGCTCATCATCTGCAGGGTCTGCTGCTGCTTTTGGAGGATGTTTTGCAAATCCACATTGGCAAGCTGGGCATCGTCTCCCAAGCTGTTGAGCTTCTCCTCCCATTTCTTTATCTCGGCCTCGATCGCGCTGAGGTCCGCCGACGAAATGCGTTTCGGCAGGCCGAGTGCCTTCGACACTTCGTCGGCCGGCATTGCATGAGCTATTCCCGATGCAAGCTTTGCGATTTCGGCGCGGGATTTCTTATCGGCCGCGCATAGGTCGATTCCCTTTTCTCGCGCGCCGGCTCTGAGCTTGATGTCGTAGTCTCTCAGTTTCTGCAGGTACTCGCGAATGAGCTTCTTCGCTTGGTTGAAGTGCTTAACTTTCTCGGCGTAGTATCGAAGGTCCTCGGTTGTCTGCAAGTACGATTCGCGCAGCACTTCCTGCACGAGGGCGTTCGGGTCGACCGCTCCTCCTTCGGTTTCTTTGACGAATTCTTCCCATCTCATACACTGATTGTACAAAGGCGATGGCTGCAGCGCGAAAGTGGACGGTCCTCTCCCAAGTGGGAGAGGAGATTTGCTACGCGATTGCCGGGACTGAGTCTTCGACCGGCTCCGATCCGGCCCGAGGAACTTCCGGCGCGAACGACTTCACACGCGAGGTGCGGAACGACGGCGAAAGCAGGCCGCCCAGGCACGAGAGCAACAGCCCTATGCCCATCGCGGCGTACGTCCAATCCAAACCTATCATGCGTATGAAGTAGCCGCCGAGGACCATTGCAATCGGCATCGAGGCCGCACTAAGCGTGCCCACGGCGGCGTTCATCCTGCCGCGGAACTCGTCGGGCGTCTCCTGCTGGAGCAGGGTCTCCACCGGAATGATCGCGAACGGCATGAACAAGCCGCACGCGAAGTTCAGCGCCCAGAACACCCAGACGCTGCTTGTGAAGCCGAGCGGGACGATCGCGAGCGAGGCGATGCTCATGAAGATCGGGAACACGATGCCCGCGCGGGTGAGCGGCCGTCGGTAGAAAACCGCCGAGCCGATCACGAAGCCTGCGAAGAAGCCGATCTCGAGCAGCGCCAGGAGCGAAGCGTCCTTCAACACAAAGCCGAACACCGACACGCCTCCGACGAACGTCGTCTGTGCACTCGCTACGTAGGCCGCCATGAACGGTCCGACGAAGAACTGGAACGCCGTAAAGACAAGCGTCGCGGCTCTTATGATCGGGTGGCCGAACACGAACTTCAAGCCGGCTTTCGCCTCCGTCCAGGGGTGCTTCGCTTCGGTCGTTCGCTCGGGTGGAATCGCCGGTAGCTTCGCCATGAACCACGCCGAAACGAAGAACGAAAGCGCGTTCACGCTGAACGTGATCTCGTACGCTAGCGTTTCGCTCAGGCGGAAGATAGCGCCGAGCACGAACGCGCTCAACGCATAGCCGATGAGAGGCATCATCGTCTGGAACGTCATGTTCAGCGAGTTCGCCTCAAGCAGTCGGTCTTCCGGCACTAAGCGTGGAATCGCAGCGCCTCTGGCGGGCATCTGAAACACGTATCCGCATTTCAAAATGATCGCGAAGACGCACAACGCCCAGAGCGGCGGCATCGGATTCACGGCGACGAGCACCATAAGCCCGAGCAGAGCCGAGCCGCAAAAGATGTCGCTGACGAACATGATCTTCTTGCGGTCGTACTTATCGGCGACCGTGCCGGCATACAGCGAGAGCACGACTGCAGTGCCAACGGAACATGCGCCGACGAGACCGGTGCCCGCGGGCCCCCCGATCTTGCCGGCCCACCACAGGAAGACCAGAAAATATAGGACATCGCCGAACTGAGAAATCAGCTGGCCGATGAATAAGTTTTTGAACCCTCGGTATTGGAGCACCGAGGAGGTACGCGAAGACATAGTCAGCCTCCTTGCTGCTTGTCGTTGTTCCTCGCGACTACGCGAGAAAGGAGAAGATGGGGCGGGCGGACGCGCAAGGCGTCTCGCAAAAAGTTCTACAGGAAATGGGGAGGCACGGTTTCGCCGTTCGTGTGAGTTGTCCCTCACACGCCTCACAAGAAGTGAGGAATGCTGTCGGCGAAGTTAGCTAAAGAAAATAGTCATTGGGCGTGCACCCCCGTAGGAAGCGAGACTATACCCACAACTCAATATCGAATACAATGTCGTTAGCGAATACTTCGCAAAAGGGGTTAGAGATGAGTTTGTCAAAAGTTTCTTGTTTCTTAGTCGCGCTGGGAGTCTCCAGCGTTTGTCTGGCGGGAGTCGTTTCCCCGGAGGTTGAGGCACTGATCCGTCAATCGCCGAACTTGCCAATCGACGTTGTCTGCTTCATTGAGTCGCCACCGGCGTTCGCCGTCGCGATGGATGTGAAGGGTGAGTACTCGTCGCGCCTGAGGCACTTCGGAGGCGAGGTCAAGAACCTCGCGCGAACTGCGCAGGTGCGCCCGCTAACCGTTATGGAGGACGCCCAACGGCGACAGAACTTGGAGACGATCGATGCTTTGCTGAACGAGCGTGGCGCTCGGATCGCCGAGGCGTTGGAGAACTCCGCGGCTGCGAATATCGCGACGGTTAGCAATGCGATCGAGGCGTACGGGGGCATTGCGTCTGGACCCTCGGCGGTGCTTGCTTCGGTTCGCGGGCTCGTTCCTGCGGGCCGAATTCACGAGTTGGCTAAGCATCCGAACGTCACCTATATCGATGTGCACTTCGTTGGCGCGCCGCTGTTGGATAACCAAACCCAGTCGCTTGGCCTTGAGAACGCGGGAGGGTTTTGGAATAACGGCATTGACGGTGGACCTTTCGATGTCGGTCTTATCGACACGGGAGTCCAGCGCAATCACCCGGCTTTCGCCGGATTCAATTGGGAGGGCGTCATCACCGACCCTGACGGCCACGGCACGGGCGTCACCGGGATGATGGTCTCAACGAATGCGAGTTACCGGGGCATGGCCTTCGGGCTCCACACCGTGTGCGCGGCGGATGCAAACCTCGGTATGCGCGAGGCGACCGATTGGCTACTCACGCAGACGAACCAGAGGCCGGAGGCGATTAACGTGAGCTGGGGGTCTACGGCTCCCGATACAGAAGATTATCGGCCCATCGAGGCTTGGTACGACTCGGCTGCGGACATTTTCGACATAACTTTCGGACAGGCGGCGGGCAACGAGGGCGCCTCCGGATACGGCAGCCTCGGTTGGCCCGGGAAGGCCTACAACACGATAGGGGTCGCAAATGTTTACGACCACGACACTGTGACTCGCAGCGACGACGACATTCGGGACTCGAGCAGCCGCGGCCCCACGCCCTTGGGCCGAAAGAAACCGGACATCGCGGCTCCCGGCCATGACACCTGGTCGACTACGCGTACGCTCGGGTTCGGCAACCTGGGTGGGACGAGCTCTGCCGCCCCGAAGGTAACGGGCGCTGCTGTGCTGCTTCGCGACTTCGGGCTTACAAGCGCGCTCGAAGACAAGGCCGTGCTGATCAATTCTGCGGACGCATGGTCGGACAACAACACGCTTGATCCGGCTGATGATGGGCCGGCCTTGGGCAGCCACTGGAGCCGGGCATATGGCTGGGGCTACCTCGATTTGCTGGCGGCCTACCAACAGGCGCCGAATGTAATCACCGATTCGTTTTCGAGGCCGATCTTTGTCGGCGGCCGTCGCATCGCATATTATTCCGGCACTCGGCCGACCGGCTTTAAGGCGACGCTCGTCTGGAACCGGCACGTTGGACCGTACAGCTTTAATTATCCAACGGAATACGACACTCTGACGAACTTCAACCTCGGCCTGTACAGCGGCACCACGGGTGCCGGGATAAGCCAGAGCATCTCGACGCGTGATAACGTGGAGCAAGTTGGCAGCCTTTCCAACGGCGCCAGCGTTTTGAAGGTTCACACGACCGGTACCTGGGACGTCGATATTTCTACCGAGGTCATTGCATTGGCGGTACCGGCTACTTTCACGCGCAAGACGCCTCCTGATCTCGACGTGACGATCAACGTTGCCGACTTTGCCGTCGTGGGAAGCGAGATAGCAGTCAGCGGGACGGTAACGAACAACGGCGAATTGCCAGCATACAACGTGCTAGCATCGACGAATGCAGTAGTCGTCGGTGGAAACAACCCCGCGCAGCTAGGCACCATCACGCCGGGCCAGACCAAGCCTGTGAACTGGTTGGTGCAGGTCGATCAATCGTCCGGAGTGCAGACGATCCGCATCGATGCAGATAGCGACTGTTACGGCGAGTCCTTTAGCGGCTTCATTTCCGAGGACGTGACCATTCTTGCGTTCACGACCAATCCGACGAGCTATACCCGGATACGTGGAACCCACACTGGTGGAACGCTTGCGAGCGTCACGTCGAGCAACAACCAGTACCTGACGCATACTCCCGGGATTGTTTTCTCCGTGGGCCAGTCTCCTGTCGAACTCGTCTTCACCGGTACGGCGCCGATGGCCGCCCCGGTGCAGTTCTTCGCGCGAGTCGAGGCGGGGGCGACGTCTCCGGCGATCCTCCAGACGATAGAGGTCTACAACTATGCGACACCTGGCTGGGTCGAGATTTCGAGTGCAAATCTCGCTACCACCGACGGGACTCGCATACTTGCGCCTCCGGGCACCCTTTCGGACTACGTGCAGCCTGGGACGCGAAAGATCGAGATGAGAGTGCGTGCCCGCGCCGTCGCCCCGATGTTTTCATTCCCATGGACCCATCGGATCGACCAGATCGGCTGGCATATCGACGACTAAGCGCGACACCGGGAGCTAGGCTCGTTCGTATCTACGAACGTGGAAGGAATGGGCCTGGTTTCTGCAATCGCCCTCGCGCTCGGCGCGTCGTGGGCTGCGGGTATCCGCCTCTATGCGTCTGTGGCCACGCTTGGGCTGCTCTCGCGATTTAATCTTGTCGAGCTGCCTGGGAATCTTGGGGTTCTCGAGAATCCTTATGTTATCGGTGTCGCGGGTGTACTATTCGTCGCCGAGTTTCTCGCGGACAAGATTCCGATTTTCGATTCGATCTGGGATGTGATCCATACGTTTATTCGCATCCCCGCCGGCGCGGTGATGGCCGCGGCAGCATTCGCGGACTTCGCGCCGGGTGTTCAGTTTGCAGCGCTGCTGATCGGAGGCGGGGTAGCGCTGAGCTCTCACGGCACCAAGGCGACAACCCGAGCCGCAGTCAACACGAGCCCGGAGCCTTTCTCCAATGTTGCCGTCAGCGCCGTGGAGGACGTGGTTTCCGTGGGTGGTGTTCTGATGGCAGTGTTCGTGCCAATTGTTGCGATTGCGGTTATCGTCACGCTGGTAATCCTTTCGCTTATTCTCGTTCCGAGGCTCATTCGAACTCTAAAGAAAGTGGTGAAGCGCGGTTCGGATGCGACTTCGGGTATCACCTCGTGAGTTGCCGAAATCCTTTTACGAAGTTTTAGGTGTGCCTGACAAGGCTGACCCCGATGAGATCAAGCGTGCGTACCGAAAGCTAGCACGCAAACTCCACCCCGATGTGAACCCCGGCAAGGCCGGAGACGAGGCCATGTCGGTGGTCAACGAGGCGTATCACGTTCTCGGGGACACCGGCAGGCGGGCAACTTATGACGCGGGGAGAAACCGAAGGCTGGCCGGAGCTCCTTCGGTAGACCTGAACTGGCAGGGCGGGATTTACGTGCGAAGGCACGTCTCGATTGTGGACTTGCCGTCGCCTGTCGAGGCAGTCGAGTTTGTTGGCGGCAAGTCGGAGGTTGCAATCGCGTGCTTTGACAACACGGTGCGTTTCTGCTCTTCAGCGACAGGCATTTTCTCGGGTGAGTTGAAGTTGGAAGGCAGCGCGGCATCTTACCTTCAATGGTGCGGAAAGGCAGGTTTGTTTGCAGCAGGCGCTTCCGAGAAATTCGCGGCCGTTTGGCAGATCAAATCGCGCGAGGTGGTGGCGGCACATCGGAAGAAAGTCGACTGGATTTCACGCGTTGCTGTATCGCCAACCGGAAGCATCGCGGTGCTTGGTTCTGCGCACAAGACCGTTCTCGTTATGGACGCTGCCACAGGCAAGACAATATTCGTGCGGCGCCGTCATGAGGATGCGGTTACGGCGGTGGCTGTCGCGAGAGACGGCAAGGTCTTTGCAAGCGGGAGTAACGACCAGCGAGTGATTCTCTGGGACGTTCGGGCGGGCAGAGAGCGAGCGGTGCTGGATCAACGCGCGCCCATTACCAACTTGGCGTTCTCTGCGGACGGTTCGATGATTGCGGTCGCTTTGGTAGATCACGGTGTTCGTGTTTATGAGCTTGCCACCGGTGGACTGCGCACGACACTTTGGGGCCATGACCGACCCATCGAGGACGTGGCATTTCATCCAGGCGGTGACTTCGTCGCGACGGCATCGCGGGACGGCACGGTCGGCATCTGGTCCTTGGCGGACGGTTCACGCAAGCACAACCTGAAGGGGCACCGAGCTGCCGTCAAATCCGTGCGGTTCTCTCCGGACGGCAAATCTCTGGCTGCGGGCGGGGTTGATCGCCGCGTGGACATTTACAAAGTTGTTGCCGGATAAGATTGGCATAATGGACGTCATGGCAGAACCCGCTCAGTCGCCTGCGCCGATCACGCTGAAGGACGTTAAGGCGAACCCGGAGGTGAAGAACCTTATCGCCGGTGCCAACGACGTAATGATGTCGATGGGGTACACAGAGCACGGCCATCGTCACTCGGGTGTGGTGAGCAGCATCACCCGCTACATCCTGCAGCATTCGGGTGACACGGAACGCGAACAGGAACTTGGCGCGATTGCAGGGTACTTGCACGATATCGGCAACGTGGTCAATCGTGTAGATCACCCGATGATCGGAGCATCCATGTGCTACACGATCCTGCATGAAATGGGCATGGACTCCCGCGAGGTCGTGCCGATTTTAGGCGCAATCGGCAACCACGAGGAGGGCGCGGGCTTGCCGATTAGCCGCATTTCGGCAGCGTTAATTATTGCGGATAAAAGCGATGTGCATTTCAGCAGGGTGCAAAACCCCGTTCCTGAGGCATTCGATATTCACGATCGCGTTAATTTCGCGGTGCAAAAAAGCAGAATTGAAATGTCGAACGAAAATCGCAATCTTTTGCTGACGTTGGAATTGAACGAAAGCGCGACGGTGATGGAGTATTTCGAGATATTCCTCTCGCGTATGGTGATGTGCAGACGCAGCGCAGAAATTTTGGGATACGAGTTCAGGCTTGAAGTGAACGGTACGATGATCGGATGATCGGTACGTTTCTGCAGGTTGACTTGGTATTTGAGCCGGCTTTTGCATTTCCAGGTGAGAAGTTTGTTGTCGTGGCCCCCTCCGGCGCTGAAGTTTCCTCAGACGATGTTCCGCTTAAACGATTGGGCAACAAGTGGACGGGAATCGCGCCGATAGAACCCCCTGCGATCTGGGTGACCCTCGGGCCAGCGGAGGCTGTTGTCGATGCAGCGAGAAAGATTCTACCGATTGCGTCTGGTCCGCTAATCACGCTTAGGGACACCGAGTTTTCAATCGTTGCACTACGCGGCAGCGCGTATGGCGCGATCCTACGCGGTAAGAGGTTTGCCGATTTAATAGCTTTTGATCTTGCACCGCGATCTGCGCCCCTGAGGCACCGCGAGTTCAGAGTCGACTACGTTTATTCATCGCCCGAGAGGATCACGATTTCAGGAATGCCCGGAGGGCTGCTGCGCGCAACAGTAACTGTTTCGAGCACAGGCATCGACGTCGATTATTCGACACTCTTCGATTTATCAGGGACGCTGCGAATTCTTGACAAAGAATTCACGATTCCGCAGCAGCCTCCCGCGTCGATACGGCGTGTTAATTATCTTTTCTCAATACCGGAAATACCGGCATTTCGTGCTTTTAGCCAGCCCTTTGCAAGGTCGCCTGAAGGCGTTCCCGGCCCTAAAGCAACGGCTTCAGCGAATTGATCTCGCGCCAATTCTGGCAAGTCGAGGGCATCGAACCCCTTGCCCATTCCGGCGTGCCAATCAGCGCGGCGGGATGCGGGCATCTCCTCAAAGGCCGCACCCATGCTCCTGCGGGACAGCGTGAGCGCATCGAGACCTCTTTGTACTAGGTCAAGCTTGGGAGAGAGGCTCATCACCAGCAGCCCCGCATCGAGAAGAAAGTACGGATCGCGCCCTCCCATCATCAGCGCGTCGGCGACAAGGCGGCGGCCCTCGTGAAGCCTCCGTTTTAGCGTTATCGGGTCAGCCGTTTGAATTGCTTCGCGCGAGCGAAAGTATCCATACACAAACCGCGCGCGAGGGTTAAGCGGGTCGGCCTGAGAAATCACATCGGCAATTTCTCTGGCGCGCCAAAGCACGGTTGAGTCCTTCGTTTGTGACGCTACTTGGCAGAGCCGCCAAAGGGCGGCCGTCGCTTCTTCACAGGATGCCGGGAGCCCGCCGACCAATGTTTCGGTTGGTGCCAACAATCGCTGTTCTTCCGACCCTGGTGCCGCCGGCTCCTGACAAAACGCCGTCGAACCTAAGCAAATAATGAGGGATAGGAAAGCTCGCATCAAATTACGGACGTGCGAGGAACCGAAAACTCTCGGGAAAACTACATCGCTGCGGTTTCGGAACCCGCAGCTGAGGGCTTTTCGGTCTCGCTGATCCATCCACGTAACTTAGCCGCATCCACGACGCGCTCGACTGCGACGGCATACGCCGCGAGCCGCGAGTCGACGTTATGCCGCTTCCGCGCTTCGAGGAACGAGCCGAACGCCGATGTCATCGTTTCATCCAAGCGCTCGTGTACGTATGCCAGTTTCCAGCGATCGAGTGAAGCGTTCTGCACTTGCTCAAAATATGAAACGGTCACGCCCCCGGCGTTGCATAAGAAATCAGGAATTACGAAGGCGCCCTTTTCGTGCAGTATTTTATCAGCCTCAAGCGTGGTCGGCCCGTTGGCAAGCTCCGCCACAATCTTAGCGTTCACCTTGCCGGCGTTTTCAACCGTGATAGCGTTCTCAAGCGCACTCGGCACGAGGATGTCGACGTCCAGTTCCAGAAGCTGCTCATTCGTAATCTGCGCAGCAGAAAAGGCGTTGACGGCTCCTTTGGCCCCCTTGGTTTCCGCCACGTCTTCGTAAGCTAAACCTGACTCGGCATGAATGCCGCCTTTGGAATCGCTTACTGCAACGACCCTTGCACCGAAGAGCTCTTCAAGCAGCCGGTGGGCGTGCATGCCGGCGTTGCCGTACCCCTGGATTGCGACCGTCGCTCTGCTTAAATCGATCCCGATTTCCCGAGCCGCTTCTCGCAGCGTGAACATGCCGCCGCGTGCAGTTGCATCGTCTCTACCCGGAGATCCACCAAGTTCCAGAGGCTTGCCGGTGATGACCCCGGCGGCCTTGTGTCCCACGATGGACTCGTACTCGTCGAGCATCCAAGCCATGACCTGAGGAGTGGTGTAGACATCAGGCGCGGGCACGTCGACGTCCGGGCCGATGACGTGGGCTACTTTGCGGATGTAACCTCTGCTGAGGCGTTCCAGCTCACCTTCGCTAAGGCGTTTTGGGTCGCATATCACCCCGCCCTTTCCGCCTCCGAGCGGGATATCGACGATGGCCGTCTTCCAGGTCATCCACGCCGCCAATGCGCGCACGGTGTCGATCGTCTCATCAGGATGGAAGCGCAAGCCGCCTTTGCACGGTCCACGTGCGGAGTTGAATTGAACTCGAAACCCAGTGAATACACGAGTATTTCCGTCGTCCATGCGCACAGGTATTCTTACGGTGTGCTCGTCCATGGGCTCGCGCAGCAGCGCGCGGGCATCGTCGGAAAGGTTCAATAAATCGGCGGCAGCATCGAACTGCGCCTGTGCCTGCTCAAAAATGTTCGTCATTGAAGTTTGTCCACTCCCTCGTGGCACTCAAAAGGTACCCGCTTCTGGAAGAGGACGTCCCAAAACGGCAGTTTTCAGCGTATGTATAGGATAGAGAGAACCAAGACGTTCTTTCGGGAGCAAAATATGATCACCCTGATAGCCGCTATGGCGGTCACGGTTGCACCTCCGCTGGAAGCCGCGGAGACCATCGTCCGCGCACAATCCGCAGAAGTAGTCAGGCATTTCATGGATCGCGACATGAGGCACATGGTCACGCATGTCCACCCTACCTATGGAGTGCGATTCACGCCTTACGCTAACCTGTCCAAGACCGACCAGGTGTTTACTCCGCAGCAGATGTTGAATTTGTTCAACAACCGCAAGGCTTACACGTGGGGAACACTTGCGGGGAGCGGGAACACCATTAAGATGACTTTCCCCGAGTATTACAAACGATTCGTCTACTCGCGCGACTTCTCGCAAGCGCCAGAGGCGACCTACAACACGGTTGCCAGAGCAGGCAGTATCGGAAACAACTCGTCGACTTTCTTTGTGGGCTCCCGATTTATCGACTATCACTGGCCGGGAACGGTGCAGAACGGCGGTTTAGATTGGCGCACGCTGCGCATGGTCTTTATGCCGTGGAAGGACAACTGGCTGCTGGTAGCTGTTGCGAACGACGAACAAGTTAGATAGGGTTCGCAGTTAATTTGGTGAAACGCCTTGGCCGCCGGTCGAGGCGTTTTCTTTTTCGGGCAACGGTTCATGCCAAACTACGGCATGGTCGACGGGAGTTGGGTATCTGCATACGAAACCCGAAATTGGTTTAAGGAAGACCCATTATTGGATTGGCTCAACCTTTATGGCGAAGCGAAAGGATTCATCCGCGATGAAAAAGCGCACAACTTCGACCTGCGCACAGACTTCGGCCAATTTATTATGGTTAAAGGGCGAGAGTTCGAACGCAGCGTAATTGAATTGCTGCGCGGGAATTGCAGTATCACGACAGCCGACGGGGCAACGCGAAAAGAAAGGGCGCTGCGAACGGAGCAGCTTATTAAGGAAGGAGTCGAGGCGATCTATCAGGGCACGCTGATCGACCCGAACTCAATGACCTACGGTAAACCCGATCTTATCGTGCGGAGCGATGTCCTTTGTAAATTATGCGAGTGCGCGCCGGAAGATATCGAGGACGAAAGGCACTATCGAATTGTTGACATTAAGTTCACTACCGTAGAATTAACTGGCAAAGGGTACATCGGGAGCGGGGATCGAGACCGGAAGGCCCAGCTATATGTTTACAATCGCGCCCTCGCCACGCAGCAGCGATTTACGCCGGGCACGGCATATATTATTGGCAGGACCTATACGCAGAGGAAGGAGAGGGTGGAGAACTGCCTTTATCAGCTTGCGCCTGCAGATATGACGGATTTAGATTTAGCTGCAGCGTGGACTCCGCTGTCCATTGGATGCGTAAAGCTAGGGAGGAAGGCTCCGCTTGGAACGTCCTTCCCGAGCCAAGCAACGAATGGCTGCGGCCCAACATGGGCAACGACCAGGACTCGCCCTGGCACCAAGCGAAGAAGCAAATAAACGAGCAAATCTTCGACCATTCATCTCTCTGGCAGGTTACGCCAAAAAATCGTCCGCGCGCAATTTCACAGGGCGTTTACCGCTACGACGACCCGAGTTGCTGCGCGTCGCTGTTTGAGCTATCTGACGAAAGGACGAGGGTGCTTCAGCTGATTTTAGATTCTCAGAAAGCCGAAGCACCCGATGTGTCGCCAGATCGCATAGTAACGGACCGCGAGAACTGGCATTCTAAAAAAGAAATGGAGTTTTATGTCGACTTCGAAACTGTGAGTGACGTAGACGACAAGTTCGACAGATTGCCCGACCGTGGTGGGCAAACCCTTATTTTCATGATCGGCTGCGGTCATGAGGAAGATGGCGAGTGGAAATTCGAATGCTTTATTTGCGATCGAATTAACGAGCCGAATGAAGCTAAACAGATCGACGCATGGATCGACCACATGATAACGACGTCCGCGCGCCGTGGCGTTGAAAATCCGACAGTATTCCACTGGTCGCCTCACGAGAAGAGCTCACTTACAACCGCTTTCAATGCGGCAAGGGTGCGGCATCCTGACAATGACTGGCCGGAGCCGAACTGGTACGACTTTTTGAACAAGGTCGTCAAGCCGGAGCCTGTCACGGTTAAGGGGTCTCTCGCCTTCGGGCTTAAATCCGTTGCGAAAGCGTTAGTCAGGAACGGACTTACGGATACGAACTGGGGCGACAGTGCGAATCGACGGGTTGGGTGCGATGGTGGGGGCATGGTGGTGCGATGAGGAGGCGGAGAAAACCGGGCAGCCGATGATCGAGCTGGACCTAATGAAAGAAATTCGGGACTATAACGAGGTCGATTGCAAAGTAATGTGGGAAGCGATCTCTTACTTTCGAAAGCATCATTAGAACCAGCCCTTGGGCCGGTGTCTCAGCCGGGGCGGTTTGCCCGGCAAGCACTTTCCTTTCCAGACGTCGAGCATGCGTTCGCGGTGGTCGTTCAGCATGCAGATCGCGCGCGGGCCGAAAATCTGGATGACCTCGACGGCGTCGGCGTAGGTCTCGGGGTTTAGCTTCCGATCATTACAAACCGCAAGCTCGGCATCGAAGCGCGGGCAGTCCTCGCAGCGCATGTCTACTATTATAGACGCTACCAGCGGACGTTTTTCGCCGCCGATCCGTCCAGAGACTATGTGGCCCAGCAGTCTGATTGCGAACGCGGGCACGCCATTGATGTGGGCGAGTTGCTTCATGCTGCTGTTCGGCAACTTCATTCTCGCGCACTTCGAGCACTGGCTGATCAAACGAAAGCACGGCCCATCGTTGACAGTTTGGAATCCGATGATCCCGGCGAATTACACTTCGATGTTCTCGGGTATTGGATTGCTATACATTATCCAGCCTTACCTCGGCGCGGTTTATGACGAGCCTTTCAGGTACGGGCTTTACGTGATCGGAGGGCTGTGGTTATCCACTTACTTGGTAACCGTCTTGATCGAATGGCCGTTCGTGGCTAAGACGGCGGGTTTAGGACTTGGAAAGCGGTCGCTGACAACAACGATCTGGGTTCAGGGTGTCTCGAACTTGGGATTAATTCTAATGGTGCATTTGTTAGGATCGGTCTCGGCATTGACGGGCTTGCGTCAAGTTGAGCCCGGCGAAATCAAGACCGTTTCCGGCTGGGTGTATTACCTCGCGAGCGAAGGTGGCGATGTGTACCGAGCCCGTTTGGATGGGTCTACGGTCGAGGTTGTCAAGTCGTTCGATTCGGAGGAAGGGTCCTCGTGGACGCGGATAACGATCGAGCCAACCGGCAAGGGCGACCGGGCACGACTACTGTTTCGGGAATCCACAGATGCGACTGTGGTCGACGATAACGTCGGATCTGCAGCCCAGGCAGCTCCCGTAGAGTATTGGCTGTCGGAAGACGTTGCTAACCTTGGAAACCTAACTTCAGGCTTTGATTCGACACGGAAGTTTAGGGATGATCCGGTTGTCTACGCTGGGTTTTGGCCGCGCGAGGGGTTGGTTATCAACGGTGATCGGTACGCGCTCGAAACCCCTTTTCTGGATTTGCAATGGCGATCGCCCATTGTGTTGCCAGATGGAAAAGTGGTTGCTCAGTTTGGCGAGACAATCGTTCTCATTGATCATGAACAGGGCACGGTCGCTCAGCTGGCCCTCGGAACCGGTGGCGATGTTTTGTTAGACCCACAGAGCAAATAAGACGTATATGGCGCATAGGCCATACACGTCGCATTTCAATCTGTTTAGTCTGAGACTTCGATGCCCATGGACCGTGCGGTGCCGGCGAGGATGAGCATGGCCTGATCGATATCGTTTGTATTCAAGTCCGCCATCTTGGCCTGGGCGACGGTTTTCAGCTGGGCGCGCGTTATTTTGCCGACCTTTTCTTTCAGCGGGTTGCCGCTGCCTTTCTCGACTCCAGCGGCTTTGCGAAGCAGGTCGCTGGCGAGCGGCTGCTTCACCACAAAATCGTAGGATCGATCTTCGAAAACGCTGATTGAAACCGGAAGAGTCGAGCCCATCTGATTCATCGACATCTCGTTGAATTTCTTGATGAACTCCATCATGTTGATGCCGGCTTGGCCGAGCGCAGGCCCGATGGGCGGCGCGGGCGTGGCTTTGCCTGCCGGGATGTTGAGTTTGATAATGGATGTGACCTTTTTCGCCATGTTATGCTTTCTCCACGTGCGTGAAATCTAGTTCGACCGGAGTATCGCGGCCGAAAATCGTAATAAGTACTTTGACCTTTTCGCGGTCAGCAAAAACCTCTTCGATGCGGCCGGTGAAGTCCATAAACGGACCCTCGGCTACGCGGATCGTGTCCCCAGCCGTCCATGCCACTTTGGGTTTCTCGCGGCTTTCTTCGAGGCGCTTCTTGATTCCCTGAACCTCGGAATCGGAGATAGGCACGGGCTTGCTACCGCTGCTCACAAATCCTGTGACGCCGCTGGTTGTTTTCACCAAGCGCATGGAATCTTCGGTAAGGATCATGCGGACGAGCAAATATCCGGGGAGCACCTTTCGCTCCACGACACGCTTCTTGCCGTCGCGGTTCTGAACGGCCTGCTCGGTGGGGATCAGGATGTCGAGCAATTCGCGATCCCAATAACCTTCCACCACCGCGCGCCGCCGCAAGATCGAAGCGACCTTATTCTCGTGCCCTGAAATCGTATGAACCGCGTACCAGTTGCTGAGCATGGCTTAGAACTTGCCGCCTTCCATCGCTGTAATCAGGTAATCGACCGCTGTGCTCGCGACGTAAAGGTAGACCACGAACAAGATGCAAACGAGCAAAACCATGACCGTTAGGCGCAGAGTTTCCGCGCGCGTCGGCCAGATGACACGACGCATCTCGACACCTACCTCTTTTAGGTATTTGCCGATTCCGCCCTTCATTTTAGGCACCGGTGGGCGTGCGGGGCCGGTCGGATTTGTTGGCTTTGCCATTAGGTACTCGCGTTTCTCCGCTCGCGGGGAGAAGGGGAACCCTCTAAGGATACTCTTTGGGAGGCTTCTTGCGCAAGTGACGATTGCGCGATTGCCAATTGACGATGCCCGTGCACGAAGCTCCATCCGAAGCGATCGGAGGCGTAAAAAATGTCTACCATTCGACGCAGGGACACTGCGCGGACCTGGTGGTATTCCCCATCGAGCCTCGGAAGTCGTCTTATATCAGCATATATAGATATAGTGGTACACTCGGTGCATGGCACAGATGCTTGGAGCGGTTTGCAAAGCGCTTTCGGACGAGACGCGGCTCAGGATTGCCTGCGTGTTGGCTGAGACGGACGCGTGCGTATGCGAGCTTTCAGATGCGCTCGGGGTTTCGCAGCCCACGCTTTCGAATCACCTCGGCAAGATGCGCAACCTGGGCATCGTCGAAACGCGAAAGGAAGGCACGTGGATTTACTACGGGCTCGCAGGGGGCCTTCGAGATCAGCTTGCCGCGATGTTCGCCGCGTTTCGGAACGAACTCAGCGGCGACGAGACTTTAGCCAGCGACAGGCGCCGCCTGCGCGTGCGGCTGGAAATGCGCGTCGACGGGCGCTGCATAAGGAGCTATGGACAACTATGAAAGAAATCACACTCAAAAGCGCTGACATCCACTGCGATGCATGCGCGAACAGCATTCGGAACACGGTCGGCAAGTTAGTGGGCGTACAGAGCCTAGATGTCGACGTCGTGGGCCAGAGCGTCACTGTTTCCTTTGCGGAGCCGGCAACCGAGGCCCAGGTTCGAGAGACCATGCAAGATGCGGGCTTCGATATCGTAGAGGGAGCCTGACATCCTCGCCGTCGTCCTCGGGCTCGCGCTTATCGCGCTGATCGCTTGGTTTTTCTTCGGCCAGAAGGAGCCGGAAAAACGCGAGGTGTCGTCGGTTGGCGCGCAGCGATTAGCCCTCGAAATCAGCGGGATGACGTGCGCCGCGTGCGTGTTGCGCGTTGAGAAGGGCCTCAGGCGCGTGCCGGGCGTTGCGGATGCGAACGTCAACCTGGCGTCCGAAACCGCGCAGGTTGCTGCCGAGCCGGGCGTGACCGTGGATGCGCTGGTCAAGGCGGTCGAAAAAACCGGCTACGGCGCGTCGCCCGCCGGCTTGAAGTCCGACGAAGACAAAGCCGAGAGCAAACGCCGAGAGGCGGATGAACTCGGCTTGAAGTTCAAAGTGGCGACGGCGCTTACGCTGCCGCTGCTTGCCACGTCGATGCACATCCCGGGAATACCCATGCTAAACCCCTGGGTGCAAGCTGCGTTGGCTGCACCGGTCGTGTTCTGGGCGGGGGGCAAGTTCTTTGTGAACGCGCTCAAGGCGCTGCGGGGCCGCTTCGCCGACATGAACGTTCTGATCGCCATCGGCACCGGGGCGGCGTTTCTTTACAGCCTTTGGCGTACGGTTCAGGGTGGCCACCATGTGGAGGTTTATTACGAAGTTGCCGCGGCAATCATCGCCTTGATCCTGCTTGGTCGCTGGTTAGAGGCAGGCGCGAAGGGCAGAACCGGTGAGGCGATCCGCAAGCTGCTGGAAATTGAAGCCAAGACGGCTTTTGTGATCCGAGACGGCGTCGAGGCAGAAGTGCCGATTGGCGAAGTTCGCGTTGGCGATATCGTGGCGGTACGCCCGGGCGGTCGAGTTCCCGTCGATGGCTTGGTGACCGAAGGCGAAAGCTCGGTCGACGAGGCGATGCTCACGGGGGAGAGCCTGCCGGTGGACAAGGCGCCGGGGGATCGCGTCTTTGGCGGCACAATCAACGCCCACGGCGCGCTGCGCTTCGAGGCAACGGCGGTTGGCTCGGAGAGCGCACTCGCGCGAATCATCGACCTTGTGCGCAAGGCACAGGGATCGCGGGCGCCGATCCAGAAATTGGCCGACAAGATCACCGGAATCTTCGTCCCCGTCGTGCTGATTATCGCCGTCGCGACGTTCATTGGTTGGTTTGTTGCAGGTGCGGGGTTTGAGGCTGGGATGATCCACGCGGTCGCGGTGCTGATCATCGCTTGCCCTTGCGCGCTGGGCCTGGCGACGCCCACGGCGGTGATGGTAGCCACCGGAAGGGCAGCGAACCTTGGGGTGCTCGTGCGCGACGCGGAGGCGTTGGAGCGGCTGGCGAGCGTTCGCAAGGTCGTGTTGGATAAGACCGGCACCATCACGCGCGGCAAGCCAGCACTGACCGATATCGCCGTCGACGGCGTGACCGAGAGCCAAGCGCTGGCAGTGGCGGCGTCCGCCGAGCGGCACAGCGAACACCCTATCGCGCGTGCCATCGTTGCCGCGGCGAAGCACCGTACCATGCCAATTTCCGATACAGAATCGTTTCGGGCGATGCCGGGCGCGGGAATCGAGGCAACGATCGAAGGATTGGCGATACGCGTCGGGAAACCGCGTGATTTGAGCGGCGCGCTTGCGCGCTCGTGTGATACCTTTGCCGCTGACGGAAAGACGGTCGTTCAGTTAGAGATGGGGGGCAGAGCCGTCGCCATCTTTGCTGTGGCGGACACGATAAAAGACGATGCGATCGAGTCTGTGGCTCGATTGAAGGCGCTGGTCGACGAAGTGTGGATGATCACTGGCGACTCGCAAGCCACGGGCAATGCAGTCGCCAAGAGCGTTGGCATCGACCACGTGATGGCAGAAGTCCTGCCCGAGGACAAAGCCCTGAAGGTCGCTGATCTGCAGAAAACAGCGCCCACCGCGATGGCGGGTGACGGCATTAACGACGCTCCGGCGCTGGTGCAAGCAGATGTGGGCATCGCGATGGGTGCCGGTAGCGACGTTGCGATCGAGGCAGCCGATGTGACGTCCATGGGCGAGCGCCTGGGCGCGGTGCCGGACGCCATCGCGCTCGGCAGGGCGGCGATGCGGAACATCAAGCAAAACCTGTTTTTTGCCTTTGCCTACAACACACTGGGGATTCCACTGGCCGCGCTCGGATATCTGAGCCCGATCATCGCCTCGGCTGCCATGGCGTTGTCCAGTGTTTCGGTCGTGAGCAATGCCTTGCGCCTGCGCGGTTACATGCCAACCGACTGAAGGCGTACCCAATGGCGTAGCGGAGACGTCGAACAAGCAGAGGAGAACCAATGGTTCGAAATGCAATCGGAGCCGCATATGTGTATCACGTGGAAGTGGACATCCGCACGACGACGACGGATTCGCTTGTGCTCCTTGCTGGGGGGGGCTGATCCAGGGTAGCGCTACCGCGCAGCCCCAGCAAGTGGGACTGGAGATACATAGCTTTCTCTTCACTTCCGACCACGGCATTCTAAAGCAAGGACCGGACAACTTCGCCAGCAACGGTCTCGAAACCTATAGCCCGCGAGGTTTTCTTTGGAACAATGGGCTGAATCCGATCGCGAACCCGGTTTCGCATACGCGCAACCTGAGCGTTAACGTGACCTACAGCCACAAGGTAACGCCAAGCGGAATACCTTACGACCTGATCGGGGCGCAGACGCAGTGGGCCTTCAGTTTTTTGTCGACGGGGCACCTGTCGGGGACGGGGGTGATACCCACGGACGACATTTCCGACGCGGCGCTTCCAAACTACGTTGCGCGCCGCGACTACAACCCCATGAGTTGGACGTCGTTCAATATAGGCAACGGCAATGCATCGACAATTGGAAACGTGATATTCATCACGTGGGCGACTCCACTTGAAGTGCCTACAAGAAAGCGCTTGGAGTGGGCGTGCGACAAGGCCGAGTGGACGAGCACAGCGCCACCACAAACCGAAGAAAATGTAGCTGACGCAATTTGGGACGCGCTAAAAGAAGATCCGCCGCTAGAGCCGCCCTACGCGGAGACCGATCCTGCCAAGAAGAAGAAGGTGCTTGAAGGCGCAACCTGGCGGCTCTTAGATGGTGATGTATCGGGTGAATGTGATGAACAGGCAAATCTCATGCGCCGCGCAATGAACATCGTTGGAATTACGGCGACTGTGCACTTGATCAGAGCGTCGCATAATACTGCAGTTGTATTCGACCAAGAGTCCATGCTAATCGACGGACGAATAGCCTATTTAATCATGGATTTCGAAGTGAATGGTTCACCAGAGCCTGCCGATAGCTTTGCTTGGAATGCATTCGAAGGCTGTTGTACGACAGCAAACAAATGGTATGCAGTTTTCCCGCCTATGAAGGAAGCAACCGCCATCGATATGTTTCATGAATTGAGTTTTGAACAATTCTGGGTCTACACGGTCGGAAACAAAGTCCCCGGTAATGGGGCACTAGAAGTAGAGGCCGTCGCCAATCCGAATGTAATTCCAAAACTACCGTAACTACAGAGGAGTGTATGAAAAATATCTTAGAAATTCTGATTCTCGGAGTGGCCGTTCCGGCATTTGGCCAGTTTGGTAATATTCCAGGTGATGGGCAGATTTATGATTCGAGAACGCAGGCGGCGATTGACAGCTTGCAAGGTTCATATCGAAAACTTCTTAAGTCAATGATGTGGCCAAGTGTCCCTCAAGGGGCGCAGATGGAGTGGCAGCTTTCGGCCGTTCCGGCCGAGGTCGTCTCGCATGGGACTTTGTGGGTCAGACGCATAATCAAGCCCAACCTGTTGCCGGGTGATCTTTCCTCTCGCTGGCGTGCTCATGAAGGGTTTATCGGGTCGGACTGCCTCGGCTTTCGCTACGTCAACTCGCGAAAAGTACAGATCGTTGAAACGGGTTCAGCAGTCGTTATTGTCGTGTCACCCATTGAAAGTTTGCCAACGCCAATTAGCGAAGCCGATGCAATTGAGCGCATCAACCGAGTTGCAACCGAATTGTTCAATTTGCCAGAGCCGCAAAGTCCGGTTGTACACTTGCGGTCCGTGGCGATTTCGAACGGCGCAAATCTATGGCACGGGTATGTCGAAAGAGGGCGAACGGAAGATGCTCGAGAGTGGCAGTGGTGGACGCTGATGAGTGTGATGACGGATGGGTCGACAGTGGCGTTCATTGTGAGTGAAGTCGAACCTAGCGTCGGGGCATCCGGGGGTGGAGCCACCGCTTCGAATAGGCATCGATTCCGCGGAAGAAGCTAACAGCGCTATCGCTTTTGTTTCATGGCCCTAGCTTTAACCAGTGGCACCGGTCGGCTTTGGTTGATCGTAACTTACGCCTCTTGTTATGCGAGGCATGGCTGCTTCCGCCAATGCGAGAATCTCTGAATCGAAGCGACTTAAAGTTGAGTGAGCGGATGCGCTGCAGACAGGTTCGTGCCCACCATTGCGCAGCCGTTGGGAAGAGCCGGCGGTAGTATTAGTAACGAATGACAAACAGCCCCCGTCGAGGCGTGCTCGCCGCCGTTTCGCTTGCGCTCGCCGGTGCGGGCGCCGTGCTCGCGGGGACTGTATCGGGAATCCTGCCCATCGTCCTCGGAACCGCCACACTGGTCGGAGCCATGTGGTTTTACCTTGCGGTCGTCGCGCGTGGCCAGCGCAGCGGCCCTATGGTGCCGAGCGCGAACGACGTCAGCACCCCAAGCAAACTGCGCGTCAAGCCGATCGTAAAGCTTCGCGAGGAGGTCGTCGCGATGCTTGCATCGCATAAAACTAACCCGGTTGTCAGCGCGATGGCGTTCGATACCCAAAACGAAGTGGATTCGATCGTTCTGCGCTCGATGGAAATTCTGGAAGCGAAGCGCAGGCTGCAAAAATTGGCAGCCAGCGTCTTTCCGTCGAGAGCAGCCGTGAAGGGCCTGGAAGACAAGTTCGCCCGCACTTCGGACGAGGCAGCGAAGGCGTCAGTCGGCCAGGCCCTCGATACTCGACGTGAAGAACTACGCATTCTCGAAGAGTTGGAGTCAGAATCGAACAGACTGGACGCCAACTTGGACGAGGCAGAAGCCGCGCTAGCGGAGCTGCGCACGCGGCTGCTAAAGGTCGTGGCATCGTCGTCCGAGCAGCAGGCCGCTGAGGAAATGGACCCGCTTTCGGGTATGACGGAACGCCTCCACAGGATTAGCTCGACGATGGAAGAGTCTGTCGAGATGGTGACAACAAGAATTGGGGATAACGAACAGAGCTTATAGTTTGCTGCGCGCCTATATTGGCCGAGAATGGGACCGAATCGAGGGTTCCCCCGGCTCCGCGCGTCGAGAACTGGACGACTACCTTGATGCGACGAAGCGCACACCGAGCACCTCGCCATCTGAGCGTGCCGAACCTGCGCGGGCGAAGGCCGCCCCAAAGCGAGGCACCGAGGTCGAAGAGGCCTATAGAGTGCTCAAATTGGAGCCCAACGCGACCCTGGCCGACTTAAAGCGGAGTTTCAAAACCCTCAGCGAGCGTTCGCTGCCCGCCAATTTCCCCGAGGGGAGCGAAGAGCAGAAAAAGGCGCAGGCGATTCATGAGCGCGTTCAGCGGGCGTACGACTTGATCCTTCCCATCCTGGATCCGAGACTTAGACGGTTCAGATCACTTTGGCTGGAATAGCCCGAAACAGCGCGTTTCAGGAATTCTTGATACAATAAACCGAGTAACCTCAAGGAGGAGGGAATAGTTATGCTCGGTTTAGTCGCAGCCCTTCCAGGGATGGTCATGCCTGCGTTCGCAGCGCCACTTGATACCCCTGTAGAGGCATCCATTACGTATTCATATTCAACGCCTGCGCTCAAGCCGCCGGCGCTCAAAATAGCGGACGAGTGCTTCCTGCCTATTAAGATGGCATCGAAGTTCGGCTGGTCCGTTACAACCGTAGGCGAGAAGGCCACGGTGAAAATAGACGGCCGTCAGGTTACGACGTTCGTGCGTGCGATAGGCGACACGCCGTACCTTCCGTTCAGGAGCGTGATGGCTTCTGTTGGGGCGGTCACAGAATGGACAGGGCCGACCAGTATTCGGGCGATGAGCCGCGTGTTCCGCATCGAAGCTAAGGGAAACCGCCTGGAAGTTCGTGGGACGCTTCCCGTAATGGTCACGCCATTTGTGGTCAGGGGCCCAGATCGAGTTGTCTTAGACATCAAGGGCGCGATCATCGACCCGACCAAGCCACCGGAGATCGAAGGCGACGTCCGCTACGCTCAGTTTTCGAAAGACACGGTGCGCGTGGTCATCCAGGTGGACGGCCCTCCGAAACTCCGTGCGGGAGACCGCCCGAGCACGCTCGTAACAGCCGTCGAATGGTCAGGCGCCAGTGTGGTTGCCCTCCAACCCCTGGGAACAGAGGCGGTGAGCCTTCCGGACACGACGCCAAAAGGTGTCAGCCTCTCCGTGCCGGCAAACATTGCCGGTGTGCCCAACCTTGTGACGGATACGCCGAATCTGAGCGTGCTGCAGATCCCGATGCGGACGGCAGGTCCCAAGAACGTGACCGTGCGTCGCCAAGACGGCAACCTGTACCTGATTCGTATTCCAGGCGCCCGTCCGGAAAGCGAGTTCGACCCGATACAGGGAGCCGCCATCAAGACAGCTAGTTATTCGGTATCCGGCAACGACACCATCCTTTCGCTCGAGCTGAAACGGCCCATGGGCGTAAGCGTCGAGCCAGCAAACGATCGGTTAACCGTAACGATTTCGCAGCCTCGCAGCGCGGGCGGAAGGCTCTCCGATAAGACAATCGTCATCGACCCCGGGCACGGCGGATCTGACATCGGCGCCCGAAGCGGAAGCCTCTACGAAAAGAACCTGACACTACCCATTTCCAAGATGGTTGTCGAGGGCTTGAAAGATCTGGGCGCAACGGTGTTGATGACTCGAAGCAGCGATGCAACCGTCGGACTTAACGCTCGGCCCACGGTGGCCAACGATAGCGACGCGCACTTTTTTGTTAGCGTTCACATCAATTCGAACACCGTCGCGAACTCTCAGTCGGGCTCATTTGTTTATTATCACGGCGGAGACGGCGACGCGAAATTGCTTGCTGACTTGATCTCCGAAGAGATCGGCAAGGTGAGCGAGCTTAAGAGCCATGGTTCACGAAGTGATTTTACGGTTGCCAAGACCAGAGGATTTGCGGTGCTGCGTGGAAGCAAAATGCCGGGAGTTCTTGTGGAGGTTGCATACATCAACAATGCAACCGACCGGAAATACTTGCAGACCGCGGCATTTCAGCGCAAAATCGCGGACGCAATCATCCGTGGAATAAAGGCTTATATCGGTGAGTAAGAACAACAGAAGAGAAACCCCGGGCGCAGCCCCTCTGCTTGTGCTTGGAGCCATCGCGCTTGCGTTGCTCGTTGGTCTTATCTACTACGTTCAGCGCGGGCCCGGCCCGCGCTACAACCCTCAGTCGCCGCCCGACGTTCAAGCCGAGAAAAACAAGGAGATCACTTACCAGGCAACCGTGTACCGCGACGGCAAGCTAGTGGTTGAGAAAGGCACGGCGCCTTCGGGCTCCGATCCTGTGGTGGAATCCGTGAATGGCGTGCTGGAATCGATTCCTGCAGTTCCACCCGAGGCTCGGCTGTCTGAGACAGAGAGAAATGGCAGCACGCTCACGCTGAAGTTCACCTCGAATTTCGATCAAACCTACGGAACTGACGACGAGAGCAATGTCATTTCAGGGATTATGAAGGCGGTCGATTTGAATAGCGATGCCGACACTGTGGTGTTCGAAACGGTTACTGGGAAGCCCATCGAGTCGCTCGGATCGGTGGACATTACCGGGCCTCAATCAATCCGCGACTGGATAGGCGGTTGAGGAACGAGCGCAGACTTTAGCCTTGCCCGATGAGCGCGGTAAGCGTGCCATGTGCGGCTGACGACAAACCCACAGAGAATTCCAACCATCCAGCCCAAAAGCACCTGTGAAGGGTAGTGGACGCCCGTATAAACGCGCGAGAGGCCGGTCAGAAACGCAAAGAGTATCCAGGGCGCGCCCCACCACTTAGCCTCTATTGTAAGGACCGTTGCGATCGCGGCCATGTTGGCCGAATGCGCCGAAGCAGTGCCGCTGCTGTCGAGATACATGACCCTGCCACCGTACTCATGAACGAGGTTGACACCAGTCAGTTCTACGCAGGGCCTTGCGCTCGCCAATAGACCCTTGAAAACATCGCACAATGCGTTTGCGATCGGCCAAGCCAGCATCGCCAAAGCCGCTCCTCTCCGCAGTGCGCCACCCGCTATCAAGTGGATCACAAGCACCACGGCGAAAATCACAACCATAAAAGGCAACTTAGCCGCTAAGCTGAAGAATCTGAAAAGCTCGTCGGCGAACGCCCCATTCCACCCGGAGTTAATCCAGCGGAAAAGAGATACGTCCCAGGCGCCTAACACACGTAGTTAGACGCCTGAGAGCGTGCAGGTTGCTCCAGTTAACGGCCCAATACTACTGTCGCTTCATGTCGATGGTGACGGCCATGCTGCCGGTCTCCTTTGAGGCCGAAGTCATCTTCCCGGCGCCTTTCACGATCAGGCCGGTGTCCATATCGATCCAATAGTCGAAGTTGCCGGACATGGTTGAGCCCTCAGTAGATGGCGTCATCGAAATCTTGGCGAGGCTCTTGCCCTCGACATCCTCAAGGCCGACAAACTTGTACTTCGCGAGCATGTTGCCGCTGGGCCCGGGCATGGACTTCTCCCACGTATCGCCCGGCTTGATCTTCTTATCCGGAAAGAAGATGGTGCCGCCGGATCCCATTGCGCTGTCCACGGAGCCTTCTTGCTTGATGACTTTTCCTTTGGGGTCGACCGTCATCTTGCCGACGGTGGACTTCATGCCGTCCGCCATACCACTTGCCATGGGTTCTGTTCCGGAGTGCTTCACATCCAGGGCTTTCACCTCGATGGTGAAATTGCCGTCGGCAGCATCCGTGACCTTGACCTCCTGACTGATATCCAGCTTGACCTTCATTTCGTTCGGCGGCGGCGAGCCGGCGGGCGCTTTGCCGTCGAGCGCCATTGCGATCTGATACTTGTAGACATCTCCTTTCTTGGCGACCAGTTTGAAGTCAACGCCCTCTGCGGGCACTTCCTTCGTCGAAACCGATCCCCCAGAGGTCGATGTGCCGCTACAGCCGGCGAGAATGACAAACATCGCCGTTGCCGGCAGGAAAGCGTTGAAACGTTTCATTACCGTGATTGTACAGCACCGCGTTATCTTGTAAACTCGCCGCCGTGGAGCAACCAGGCGGGGAAATGATCGGCTACGTGCTCTACGGGGTTGAGGGGATCGAGCCGGCTGCGTCGAAAATCGCCTACTACCATCGTGCCGGCAAACTACGAGGCTACGCGGAGAGTGCCGGGCTCGAGAGCCGAGTGGTTTACTCGAAAAGGTCGTCCGGCGAGACGTCCGCGATCAGGCGAATGCTCAAGAGCGATTGGCTTCGGGAGCGTCTTAGCGACGTCCGCGCAGTGTACGGAGGCGCCGCGGAAGCATGCGGAATCGCCGCCTGGGCCATGCGCAAGACGAAAGTTCCGGTGCTCTATGATGTGCACACACCTCCGGTGGGCGAAAGGTGGATGGCGTTCCGCATGAAGCCCTCGCCGAGAGAGTTGGCGGTTTACATCGAGGCCTGCCTTTCAGAGCTCGTTTGCATCCGAAAGGCCGACCACTTGCTCTGGAGCTCGCTCATCCAGCGGGACTATTACGCACGGCGAGGGTTTCCGAACTCGCGGATGCATGAAGTCAGGCACGGCGTCGACCTCGCGCGATTCGACATCGGTGCGTTCGTTCCGTCTGACGCACCGCTTCTGGTTTACGCAGGGACGATGCGGGCCTACCAGGGTGCGGATAGGTTGGTCGAGGCGTTTGCATCTGCCGGGGAGACCGGGCTCCGGCTGCGGATGATCGGCTTCACCGACGCGGACGAAGGGCTACGGTCGAAGGCGAGTGCGTTGGGTATCGAAACCGTTGGGCAGATGCCTCACGATAGGCTCATGGATTCGATGCGCGATGCGGCCGCGACGGTCATCGTCGCCCATCCGGACGCCGTGCGCTACAAGAACGGTGCGGCGCCTACGAAGTGGCCGGAGTGCTTGGCGCTGGGCAGGCCGGTTATCAGCGGGGACGCCTACGATACAGCCCAGTTGATTCGCGACCTGAAAGTAGGGTGGGTGGTGGAGAATTCCGCTGAGGGGCTATCGCAGGGCATGCGGTCACTTGCGGCCACACCGCTGGCTGAATTGGCCGAAATGGGCATTCGTGCAAGAACCGAAGCCGAACGTAATTACGGATGGCAAACCGTCGGCTCAAAATTTGTGGCCGCATTGAAGGCATCGTCGAAACGATAGCGTGCAAAATGGGGCGACAATGCTCGACTTCTCTCAGGGGCTCTTGATCGGTAAAGGCGATGACCTTGTTTATCTTTTACCGAAAATGGCAAACCGCCACGGGTTAATTGCGGGAGCAACGGGCACAGGCAAAACCGTTAGCCTTCAGGTTCTCGCCGAAGGCTTTTCTGCAATCGGAGTTCCGGTATTTATGTCGGATGTGAAAGGCGACCTCACCGGGATGACGACGCCTGGGACCTCGAATCCGAAGGTCGATGAGCGACTCGGAAAAATCGGTGCTGCGGGTTTCGAATTTCGATCATTTCCGACTGAGTTTTGGGACCCGTTCGGCGAGAAGGGGCTGCAGGTACGTGCGACGATTTCAGAAATGGGGCCGCTGCTTTTGGCGCGCATGATGGGATTGAATGAAACCCAGGAGGGCGTGCTCAATGTCGCTTTTCGAATGGCGGATGAAGAGGGCCTGCTGCTTCTGGACATCAAGGACCTGCGAGCGATGCTGAAGTGGGTGGATGAAAATGCCGACGAAATCAATAGCGAATATGGCTTCGTTACGTCGGCGACCGTCGGCACGATTCAGCGAGCGCTGCTGGTGTTGGAAGAACAAGGCGCCGACCATTTCTTTGGCGAACGCGCACTTGCGATTCAGGATTTAATGCGCACAGACTCGAACGGCTTCGGGATTATTAATATTTTGGAAGCAGATCGGCTCATGCAGAGCCCGCGCTTGTATGCGGTATTTCTATTATGGCTGCTTTCCGAGTTATTCGAAGAGCTTCCTGAGGTCGGCGACCCTGAAAAACCGAAGCTTGTGTTCTTCTTCGACGAAGCGCATTTGTTGTTCGACGAGGCTCCGAAAGCATTGACCGATAAAATCGAACAAGTTGTTCGATTGATCCGCTCCAAGGGCGTGGGCGTATATTTTATCACGCAGAATCCCATCGATATTCCCGAGACGGTTCTCGGCCAGCTTGGCCACAAGATTCAGCACGCCTTGCGCGCCTTCACTCCGCGTGAGCAGAAGGCGGTGAAGTCGGCTGCGGAGAATTTCCGTGCCAACCCAGGGCTCGATGTGGAGACGACTATTCTGGAAATGGGCGTCGGCGAAGCGCTCGTGTCGGTTTTAGACCCGAAAGGCGCACCCACTCCGGTACAGCGCACGTTGGTTCGTCCGCCTATGTCGCGCATTGGTATTGCCGACGATGCAGTTGTGGCGGCTATTCGCGGCCAGAGTCGATTGATCGACATGTACAAGGAATCCATCGACCGTGAGTCGGCGTATGAACTGCTCACCGAGAAGTCCAAGCAAATGGCGCAGATGGCAAAAACCGAGTCGGATCAGGCAGCGCAGCAAAAGGACTTGGAGGAACGCGAAAAAGCGATGCGCGCCATGGAAAAGGTGCAGGCCGCAGAGGCAGCGCGGCAGCAAAAGATTCTCGACCGAGAAGAAGCCGCTCGCGAGAAGGCGGATGCTCAACAACAAAGGGCTGCTGAGCGCGAACGAAAGAGCTGGATCACCTGGGGGCTCAAGCGGGTAGGGGGCGCCGTAATGACACAGGTATTGCGGGGCGTGTTGGGCGGCAGGAAGCGTTAGCCTTCAAGCATATGCACAAGACCGGATTCCATTTCGTATATCGCCGGAATAACCGCTAATTCCCGCGAGCGAATGGCAGCGACAACCGCGGGGCAGTCGGTTTCCAATGTGCGAGTCGTCTGCCGTAAATTAAGCTCGATTCCCTCGCGCCAGCGTGCGTCGGGATCCGAGGAACGGGCAGATCGCACGGCCCTGTGAATCAAGTAACGCAACGGGGCGCCCTGGCCCTCGTAAACCGGGTCGAACGATCCGCGCACGGCGAGGCAACCCGTGTGCGCCATCGCTACGACAATGGGCACGTTCAACGTGCCCACAGCCATCTCGACCATCCAGCGAACGCTATCAGAAACAACATTGCCCGGCACGCGGGAAACAAAAATGCTCCCGAGCGGCTGGTCGAAGACAACCGCTGGATCGACGCGGCTGTCCGAGCAAGCGATGACCGCCGCAATCGGGTTCTGTTCTTCATAGAGCGCGGCGAGATCTTCCGGTGTGTGGGACGCGTGGGCCGGTTTGCCGGAGCGGAACCGCGCGTTGCCCTCCAAAAGTTGCTCCCACGCCTGTTTCGCAGTCGGTGACATCAGCGCCGATGTTACAACTTTCGAAGCGCTCGGAGCACAAGAAGGCCCGCCGGGTCGTTTCCGCTCCTCAAGGTACTCACCAGACTGTCTGCAAACTTCGCGACAACCGGAAGTTCGCGATAGGTGCGCGTATCCACCCTGGTCCCGAGGATGTCGGCGTCTGACGGCAGCGCAGCAGGGTCCAGGAAACGATCCGTGAGTGCCTGAAGGAGCGTGTGTGGCCGGTGGTCGAACAGCGTTGAGAGCGCGGGGTGTCGAAACTCGTACGCTGCTTCTCGGAAGGCAGGAGCGCTAACCACAGATCCGGGATCGGGCAGTGCGAATTCCGCTTCCTCGGCAGACCACCTCGAGACAGACTCGATCGGCCAGCACTGCCACGCATCGCTTGCCTCGACCCGCAAAGTGAGCCTCGCGTCAGGCGGTGCGTCCCAAGTAATGTCCGCTACCTCGGTCGGCTCCAGCGGGATTACGCAAGCAGTTGCCTCGCCCGATGCTTTAAAGCCACCTCCGCTAATACTCCATCGGATAAGACCTTCGTAGCCAGCCTCCGAGTGCATGCCGATTCGAATCCGGTTGTGGCCCTCGAAAACATGCCATGGGTCATACGACGCAACGCGATTCCCTCCATCGACCCAGGGCAACCTTCGTTGAGGAATTAGGAAAAAAGTATCTGGTCCCATAAACCGCTTTATTTCATCGACCGGGAATTTCGCTTCTCCCCAATCATCGAAGAGGCCACTGCCGGAAATAGGCGTATCAGCAATTCCAGTAATAACGTTTCCCGCAAATGTTCGTCCCCGCATCCACTCCTGAAAAGTACGATGCACGAATAGCTTCATCGACAGGGACGTAGACATTAATGCTCGGTGCGCATTGCTATCTGTGGCGAAGCGCGAATTAGCCAGTACACCCGGCAAGTCGTATTGCCAACGAACTCCTTGGGCGTTCAGAAAGGAGTCGTCGGTTGCCCAGTACGGCTGCTCGTCGACCATTCGCGGCAGATTTCGATGGTTGTCGAAGTCGTTGCACTCGCCCAACAGAACGGCCTTACCTAGTCGGGGACCGGCCTGCAACAAGTCGAGAACAGCAGGAAATTGTGAGAGGTCGCAATATGGATGGAAGTCCTCAAAATCGCCAAACTCAATGGGGTCGCCTCCGTACATTTCGGCGCCACCGGAACTGTCCTTAACTAACCCGCCACCGGTCAACTCCTTAACGCGATAGAACAATGCTCGCCGTGCCTCTCGCGTCATTTGATGCCCCAGTTCGCATCCGACCGTCCACAAAATAATCGAACGATGATGCCGGTACTGCGTTACGATGCTCTCTAGTTCTGAATGAAACTGCTGTGTATTTGCTCCCGGGTTCCAAATTGGAAGTTCCATCCACGCAAACATTTCCGCGCTCTCGAGTTCCTCTAAATAATGATGAGGCGGCACCCATAGGCAAAACTTGACACAGTTGAACCCCATCGCTTTGACCGCTGCAATCTCCTGCCTGCAGATCTCGCGTTCCGGCGCGGGATGACGCAAACCTGGGTACCAGCCCCAATGCAAAAGCCCGCGAAGATAAACGGGCTTGTCGTCAACTATTAACTTATGACCATCGAAACGCGCGCGCAGAGGTGCAGGCTCCGAGGGCGTAAGCGGATCCTCATCCTGCTCAAACCACTCAACCTGCTTGTAAATCCCTCCGAACGTGCCGAAGACATAGGGCAGAAATCCCGACGCAATGGACGAAACCGGGATCGTTTCGCCGCCGTTCTTGGTCACTTCGACGCGAAGGCTAACCTCGCCCACGTGCTCGATTCGCACGGAAAACGCGTCCCAAATCCCTAGATGCTCACATGCGAGGAGGCCATTAACGAAAACCCGAGCGAGTGCAGAAACCCCTTGAAAAACCAGCCATCCCGGTGCGTTGGAGGTGAAGATCGTCTCGTACACAGCTGGCCCCTCCCAGCGAAGGTCGCGCCCGGCCCCCCAAACGTGCGGATTCGTGACGGTATGGCCATCCGCAAGCCAATCGGAGATGATCACGCCTTTAATAGCTCGCCGACATCGGACAGCAGCGCAGGGACTGCCTCAGTGATCGCGTCGCGAATTCGGAGAGGGTCCACTGTGTCGTAACCGTGTACGATTGCGTTGCGCATGCCGATGATCGCCCGAGAATCGCGAATTGAGTCGAGCAATTCCGGGGCGTCGTCGCGAACTCGAACCATTGCTTCGCCGACTATGAGAGACAACCGCTCAACTGCAAGCGCAAATAGCCTGTCATTTACGACTCTTTCGGGATTACTTCCCGAATGTTCGAGAATCTCTCTGCAGGCAAAGGCAATATCGTTGAGACTTGCTACTACCCTAGGCTGCATACAACTCGACTGCCTCGGATTCTACGGCGTTGATCAGGTTCGCCTTGCTCGTTGCTTGGAGATCAACGACATCAACTGAGCGGCCGAGAAGATCCTGAAGATCGGCAATAAGGCCGAACTGCTGCGTGAAAAGGTTAACGCCGGTAGGCGGATATCCGAAGTCCGCCACAAAATCATAGTCGCTAGAGTGTGTGTCCCAATCCTCTCGGACAGCGCTTCCGAAGACTCTCAGCCTTTTGACCCCGTATTTGCGACACAGGGCTGCGATCTCGTTTCGCCTCGTTTCAAGTTGTTCTAAGCCGCTCAATGCATGGCTCCTTGGTGGAGCGGCTGGCGGGAATCGAACCCGCGTATCCTGCTTGGAAGGCAGGGGCTTTACCATTAAGCTACAGCCGCGCAACCGAGCACAAGCGTACCCCGAAACCGTCCCTGATCTGGTTTAGCCGCCGGCTTTATCGACGACTAGTCGCGGCTTGGTGGCCGCCTCATGTGCCACCAAAAAGAACAACTTCGCAGCGTTAACGATTTTATCGAAATTGATCTTGTCCGCCGTGTCGGTCGGCTGGTGATAATCGGGATGAAAACCGCTGAACAGAAATGCTATCGGCACGCCTTTCGAGGCGAACTGATAATGGTCACTGCGTGTATAAACGTCTTCCTCGTCGTATTCGAATTTAAAGCCAAGGTATCTATTCTGCGCAAGACACAGTTCATGCAGCTGGGTAGATAAGCGCTGACTTCCTACCAAATGGATAGTATCGACATTCTCTAAGGGCGTCTCGCCCTCCTTCTCTTCATTCCTTCCGACCATATCCATCTGCAATTCGCAGACCATGTCCTTCAACGGGAAAATCGGATTATTGGCGTAATGGCCGGAGCCAATCAACCCCATTTCTTCGCCACAAAAAGCCATGAAAACAATGGTTCTCTTAGGTTTGACAGGGTTCGAAGTAAAGGCTTTTGCAGTAAGAATCAGGGCCGTAGATCCGGACGCGTCGTCGTCAGCACCCCAATAAACCTGCCCGTTGCTTTCTCCCATGTGGTCGAGGTGAGACCCTAAACCGACGACCTCATTTTTCAGCACGGGGTCCGATCCTTCCAAAGCCGCGACTACGTTGGGAACCTTGATTTCTTCGCTGAGCGACCTTAGACTGAATCGCGCCGTGGCTCCAGATTCGACAACGTCGACCGCTGTGTTTCCGGACGTCAAGGTCATCTTCGAGTCGACCTTCGTAGCACCTGCGAGTTGTGCGGCAAGCGCTCGTGTAATGCGCGCACGCACCGTTCGCGGCGCCCTGCCGGGTCCTCCGCCTTGCCCACGCGAAATCCTACCGGCGCTCTCGACGTTGTCTCCAGGGACAACGGTTAGGATCGCTTTGGGCCGGGCCTTCGAAATCTGGGTCGCCAACGCGGTTTCATCGACCGCAGTGAGCACGATAATCTTGTCCGCGAAAACAGCCGGATCTTGGGTCGTGGCCTCCTTGGAGTTCGTGCGCACGAAGACGACCGGGCCATCGATCTCCACATCGCCGGAAAGCGAATCGACCGCGAAGCCGTTGGTCGGGAAGAAGGCTTGGTCAGTCGTCGAAAGAGTCAGAGAACTCTTCTTCTCATCCAGGGCCACCTTCGTGAAGATTACGTTCTGGAAGTAGGTGCCGTTGTCGCCGATGGGCTTTAAGCCGAACTCCTTGAACCTCGCCGCAACGTATTCTGCCGCCTTCTGGTACCCGGGCTGTCCCGTTCCGCGACCCATGCAATTCGGGCCGGCGAGGTAGTTGAGCCACGTGCGAGCGTCAGCGGGCTTGATTGCATCGAAACCGACTTTAACGTTCGAGGGGACCGGCATTGCGCCAGGGTATTGAGCAAACGCAGCCGCAGAGACCGCTGCCAAAGCGGTGAGCGTGCATGCACGCACGAAGGGAGACACACGAGTCATGTTGGTGCTACCAAGCTGCCTCGCGCCTTAGTTCCCTAAAGCAAAAGGGCTCATTGTTTATCCAAGAGATGGCTTGCCAACGTTGCGATTTCCACCTTCGACTCGTCGGCGTCGGCGAGGCGCTTAAGAGTCGCATGGCCGGAAGCAAGTTCTTCGTCTCCTATCACGATTGCAAACTCTGCCCCCACCCGATCGGCTTGCCGAAACTGGCTTTTTGCTGACCTCGCATCGGGGTCCGCCTGCACGGTAACACCCTGGGTCCGTAGGTCCTCTACGATTTTGGTGAACGCAGCCTTGTTCTCCGTGAGGCATACAGCAAATGCCTTTGGGCCGATGGGCGAAACTGCGTGTCCAGCAAGAACCATCAGCGCCCTTTCGATTCCCATCGCGACGCCGACCGCGGGAGTAGCCGGGCCGCCGCACTCAGCGATGAGGTTGTCATACCGCCCGCCCCCGCAAAGAGAGCTTTGCGCGCCGAGGGCATCAGACAGCACTTCAAAAACCGTGCGAGTGTAGTAGTCGAGGCCGCGCACTAGCCGCAGCGACACTTCATAGCGAACGCCAACCGCATCGAGCAGCGCCAGAAGTTCGTCGAAGTGAGACATCGCCTCCGGCTCCAGGAACATGTCAATCGTTGGGGCTCCGGTGAGAGCGGCTTGCATCGCCTCGTCCTTGCTGTCCAGTAGGCGCAGGGGGTTATTCTCGCACCGCTCGCGAAATTCGGCAGGTAAGTCTGCCAGCACCGGGCGCGCAAAGTCCAATAGCGCTCGTGTGTACGCTTCGCGGCAGCCCTTGTCCCCAAGACTGTTCAACTTCACCGTTAAACCGGTTAGCCCGAGCTCCTCGTAAAACCGCGCCGTCAGCGTGATGACCTCTGCATCCGCGCTCGCCGAAGCCGAACCTATCAGCTCAACGCCGGTCTGGTGCGACTCTCTGTATCGGCCCTTCTGGGGACGATCGTATCGAAAAATCGGGGTGACGTAATAGAGCCGCGTGATCTGCCCAGGTGCGCCAAGCGAGTTCTCGACATAGGCGCGCACTGCGGGCGCCGTGCCTTCAGGCTTAAGCGTAATGCTTCGGTCGCCCTTGTCTCGAAATGTGTACATCTCTTTCGAGACCACGTCTGAGCCGTCACCCAAGCGATGAAAAAGCTGCGTATCCTCGAATGTCGGCGTGCGAATCTCACGGTAATCGTAGAGCGCACAAACGCGTTTGAACGTCGCCTCCAGCCATTGCCACCGTTCGGACTGACCGGGAAGGACGTCCTCGGTGCCTCTCGGGGCTTGAAAACGCATAAGGCTATTTTGAACTATCCGCGTATAGGGCAAAATGAAGCCGTGCCGGTC
>JALYSG010000015.1:0-21634 GCA_030854945.1 Armatimonadota bacterium | reverse complement strand
TCAATCAAAAGGGTGGAGTCGGCAAAACGACGACGGCGGTCAATTTGGCCGCCCTTCTTGCGTCTAAGGGCTTTCGCACTCTTCTCGTAGACGCCGACCCTCAGGGCAACGCAACCACCGGCGTGGGCATCGAAAAGCCATCGCTGGAGACCACACTCTACGAGGTCCTCGTCGATGACGCTCCGGTCGAAACGGCGATCGTGCGGACGGGTTTCGACGGCCTGGACCTTCTTCCTTCGACACTCGACCTCGCGGGCGCAGAGCCGGCTCTGCTCAGCCGGGTGGGGCGCGAAACGATTCTGCGGTCGGTTATCGATTCGGTTCGTGAGAAATACGATTGGATCTTGATCGATTCACCGCCGTCTTTGGGAATACTTACGATAAATGCGCTTGCTGCATCCGATGGAATATTAATTCCCATGCAGTGTGAATTTTATGCGTTGGAAGGTTTAAGCCAGTTGATTAAGACGGTTGGGTTGATTCAACGACATATCCATCCTGGTGTCACGATCAGGAAGGTTGTTCTAACGATGGTTGATAGCCGCAACCGGCACAGCCAACAAGTAGAGGAGGAAGTTCGCGGGCATTTCGGTGATCGCGTTGCGAAAACTACTATCCCGCGCAACGTGAAATTGTGCGAAGCGCCCAGCTTTGGCGAGCCGGCGACGTTTAGATTCCCCAGTGCGAAGGGGTCGCAGGCGTATGCGGATCTATTGGAGGAGGTGCTCGCCGATGCGTAAAGCCTTGGGCAAGGGCCTTTCGCAATTATTGGGAGAGCAGGCGGACGGCGCGCTGCAAGAGGCGCCCGTTAGCGCAATTTCCCCGAACCCTAATCAGCCGCGCAAGGATTTCGATGCCGAAGCGCTCGCTGAGCTTGCAGAATCGATCGGCAAAGTCGGCCTCATGCAGCCGATAGTCGTGCGCGAAACCTCGCCCGGAAAGTATGAAATTGTCGCAGGTGAGAGGCGATGGCGGGCTGCAAAGTTGGCACAGCTGTCCACGATTCCAATCGTTGTGCGCAAGGCGAGTGACGCCGACGCGATGCAGTTAGCGCTCATCGAAAATATTCAGCGCGAAGACATTTCTCCCCTTGAATTGGCGGAGGCCTATAAAAGCCTTATCGAAGCACACGGGCTCACCCAAGAGGACCTATCCGTACGGGTCGGCAAAGCAAGATCTTCGGTTGCCAATGCGCTTCGATTGCTTAAGCTGCCAGACGAAATACGAGACGCATTGCGCAGCGCAAAGATCACCGAAGGCCACGCGCGGGCGCTTCTGCAATTTGAAACCGACGCTGAGCGCATTTTAGTTTTTGAGAGAATCTTGGAAAGAAAGCTGAGCGTGCGCGACGTCGAACGCCTCGCCCGCACTGGCGTTGCAACGCCACGTGTGCGCGAAATAAAGCGCGTCGAGCCGGATCAGATTGCAACTCAGCTAAGCGAACGCCTGGGCGCCCCGTCGAGAGTCGTTCGCAGGGGTCGCGGTGGAAAAATCGAGATCGAATTCTTCGACGACGACGATCTGACGCGCATTCTCGACAGCCTCACGCCTTGAGACAAAAGGTGACCCCAAACGCACCAACGTCGGGGTCAATCAGAAACCGCTAATCCGCAAGGATAAACGTAATTTTCAGAGTCACTCGATACTCGACGATCACGCCGTTTTCCACAAACACCGTCTGATCTTTGATCCAGGCGCCTTGGATATTGGTTACCGTCTTTGCGGCTCGCTCGATACCTGTGCGGACGGCATCGTCGAAACTCGTGGGAGACCCGGCCGTGATCTCGATTACTTTTGCTACTGACATTTTCTTGTCCTCCATCGTATTTCAACCCTTGGGCGGCTTGCCCGCCCAAAAGATACCGCACTCGGTATGCTCGCGATTGCATGGCAACGATCACAGAAGAACAAAGTATCGATCCCGCGCCCATCCTTTCGCGAAAAGTAGGCGTCATAGGGTTCGGCTCACAAGGCCACGCTCACGCCCAAAATTTGCGTGATAGCGGGGTCGATGTCCGCGTCGCCCTGCGAGAAGGCAGCCGTTCGGCGGAGCTGGCCCAAGCGCTCGGCTACAAGCCCGAGTCAACCGAAAGCGTCTCGCAGTGGGCGGACGTGCTGGTGTTCGCCGTCGCCGACGTTTCAATGACCGAGGCGTATGCTGCTGCCAGCGTGCGAGAGGGCCAAATGCTGTTGTTCCTCCACGGCTTTGCAATTCACTACAAAACCATCGTTCCGCCGGCTTGCGTCGACGTTGTCCTCGTTTCCCCTGCCGGGCCCGGGCCCGGGCTTAGAGCCCTTTTCCTTGCGGGAGGCGGACTTGCGTCGCTCTGCGCCGTTGCGCAAGATTTCACCGGACATGCAAAGCAGGTCGCTTTATCCTATGCTCGCGCCGTCGGCTGCGCAAAGGCCGGAGTGATCGACACGACGTTTCAAGAAGAAACCGAAACCGATTTGTTTGGGGAGCAAGCCGTGCTTTGCGGTGGCTTGCCCGAGCTTGTTAAGGCGGGATTTCAAACGCTCGTCGACGCCGGCTATCAACCCGAAGTTGCGTACTTTGAGTGCCTTCACCAGGTGAAGTTAATTACGGACTTGATGTACGAAGGTGGGCTAACGTTCATGCGAGAGTCGATTTCGAGCACCGCAGAGTGGGGAGGCTACGAGTCCGGACCAAGGATCGTTGGAGAACCGTCGCGCGCCGCAATGAGGGAAGTGTTAGAAGAGATCCGCAGTGGCACATTTGCGAAAAAGTGGATGGCTGAGTACGATTCGGGCGCCCACAATCTGCAGGCGCGCAGAGAAAATGAGTCCGGGCTTACAATCGAGCGTGTCGGCAACGAATTACGTAAACAGGCGCCCGCCAAGAAGTAGCGACACGATTGACAGAGCCACTTGTCTAAGCGGGTAAGCCAGGACACAGGAGGCAGAGAATTGAGAAGTGTGTTTAGCATCGGAGTGCTGTCGTTGGCGGCGCTCGCTTCGGCCCAGCACTTGGGCAGCGTGTACAATCGCGATACCGGCGAGGCTTTCGAACTTAAGTCCGCCACGACCACAAGCACCGTTTACGGCGCGATCGTAAAAAACAAGACCGTCTTTACTTTCGCAAATCCCTACAAGTCGCTGACCGAAGCGTCGGTCAATTTTAGTTTGGGCCAGGGCTCCGTTCTCGACGGATTCGCTTATTGGTACAAAAACGAATATGTAAAAGGCGTGCTGATGGACAAGGCAAAAGCTTGGTTCATCTACACGGCAATTACCAGCCGCCATCGAGACCCGGGAATCATGGAGCAGGTTACGCCGGATTCCTTCCACGCGCAGATTTATCCGTTGGCGGTGGGTTACGACTTGCGCGTAGAGCTTACTGCGGTCGAATTTTTGCAGCCGACGCCGGATGGCTGGCGCCTACCCGAAATTCCGACGTACAACAATATTCGCACCCAGCGATTCGTGAATACCGCCAACCCTTATATCCAAATGGCGTTCGATGAAGGACACTACGAAGTTCATAAGCCGCGCGTTGGAAACGTGCAGGTGTTCACGACGGCCCAGCGCGGCCCTGGCGGCCGTATTTATGTTGCGGGGGTTGTGCATTCCGCCGACGATAACGTGCTGGATGTCGATCTCAGTCTGAGGGATGCCCATATTGTCGCCAAGAAGGCGGGCGAGGCGTCGTTCGTCGGATGGACGCGCAGTACCCGCCCATTTTCGGTAAACGTCAAAGACTCAGGTCGAGTGAGCGTTCCTGTTAGCATTGTCACCGAAGGCGACGAAGCATCGAAACTGTGGGCGCACCAAATGCTGATTAATCACGAATGGAAAACCAGAAAAGAAGTGATGGACTTTAGCATGAGGTATCAGGTGCCGAGCAAATTTACGGCACTACTCGCCGTGCCTGAAGAAGAAATGAAGCTGTTCCGCGAAAAAGCGTCGGAATTTGAGAAGAAGAAGAAAGAAGAAGCGCGTCGGGCTCGTAACTGGGAGAACGATCGCAACCTCAATTGGAAGAGCAGCCAGGGCGGCGACCCGGAAATTCGAATCGCATTCGATAATTGCATTAGCGCACACGCGAAGCTTCCCGACGGCCGCGTCATCAACTTGAAGCAGACTTCCAATGGCGTTTGGGGCGGAAATTTCGAAATCCCAGCCGAAGCAGCTGAAGGCGAGTACATCGTCAAAGTGTTTGCCATAAAGCGAAGCGGCGAGGTCGTCGAAAAGGAGTTGAAATACGACGTCGATCGGACGGCTCCGCAGGGCAAACTCGAAATAAATACAGTACGTGGAATTCGCGTAGTCAAGGTCACAACGGAGGCTGGACTTGAGCGCGTAGTCGCGTATCTCGCCGACGGCGAGGAAAGCCGACTTAAGGAAGTCGAGCCCGGCATTTACACGGCTACCTTGCCGAAGAATGCGCGTGGTGAATTGCTGATCGTCATGTTCGACGCGGCGCATAATCGCGGAGAGCTCAAATGCTTCCTGCGCTGATTGTCGGCGTTATCCTGATCGGCGGTTGCGTCTCCGTTCCAACAAGGGTGGAGACGCAACACTGGACTTGCCGAGCCGAGGTTTACGAGCTTTCGACGCAAGACGGCATGCTTTATGCGCGGACTTCCGGAGGCATCGTGTGCCTACGAAACGGAGAGGTTCGGGCCGTTCGAGAGATGCCCGCGCGGGCGCCGGAGCCCGTGGTGAGCGGCAGTGGCGACGGCGCCTTTCTTGCCGCGACTGCGCGGTATTCCGGAAAGCGGGTTGCCACTTTTTGGGGTGGGGAGAAGGTTTTCGAAGTTCTAGAAAACAGTCTGGAGCCGCTTTTCGAGCGGCCGCCGGCCGAGGGTGACTATTCGATGCTGGCACTGGGGAGCGTGTTATTTGCGGGCACCAATCGCGGGCTCTTTGTGTGGTCTGGTGGCGATTGGACTCGGGTTGACTTAGGCGGCGAGCTGCCTTTTTCGCGTGTTCATGGCGTCGGAAAAATCGGACGTGAATATGTAGTCGGCGGCATCAGTGGCGCAGCGCTTGGCGAGCCCGGTAACTGGAATACCATCAGTCGCGAGCCGGTGCGACAAGTGCTGCAGGTCGATAAGGACGTGTGGATTGTTTACGGCAGTGGAGCACTTGATAAACTTTCCTCTGATGGGCGGCTTCATAGCGACGTGCTTCACGGAGCGGCCAAGCGTCCGTGGACCTCGTCCGCCACCGCTTCCAAGAACGGACTCCTGCTCGGTGGGCTGGGCGGATGGGTATTCAAGGGAGCCACGTTTATCGAAAAGTATCCGCAGGAGTTAAGTGGCCAGGTCGTAACCGCGATCGTATCGAACGGCAAGCAGCTTTTTGTCGGAACTCAAGAGAAGGGGCTTGCGCAAGTGGACGGTAACAGAATTCGGTGGATCAATCCCGGCACCGGGCTCGCCGATACTTGGGTAACTGCGTTGTGCTCCGCGCGAGGTCGGCTATATGCCGCCACGGCAACCGCCGGCCTTTATGAAATTCGCCAAGGACGGGCCCTCAAGGTTGGGACGCCTTCGGAAAAGATAAGGCAGACTATGCTCTTCAACAACCAAATTGTCATCGGCGCGCTCGATGGCGCGTGGAAATTGTCTGGCAAGAAGTGGGAGAAGTTGGCCACTAACTCTCAGGAGACGACGTTCCTCTCGGAAATCGATGGCTCGATGTGGGTGGGCACGCCGACCGGTACTTATATTATCGATTGACGCTTCTCCCAATCGCGCACGTTTCCGGGAACGATGTGGAAAAGCGGGTGGGCTTCGGGTACTTCGAGATCTTTGGCTTCGTCATATTTTTCGCGACACCTCGTGGCGAGTTTCGCTTTCAAGTGCTCCCATTCGTAGAGCAATTGACCCCGTGTTTCTTCGATCTTTGTGCACGGATCGTGTTGGAGGATATTGGACTCGTCGAACGAATAGCCTCGCTTCGACGCCTCTGCCAAAACTTCCGTTAGGTAACTCGCAATGGCGGATCGGGGCCTTTCCTGCTCACGAAAGCGTAAGAGTTGCGGGTGGTTTCGATAACCTTTGGTTTCGCCTCGAAGCACTTTTTGAGCGAGCAGAGTTTCTCGCCACAAAGCGACGAGTCCCTGGGGATCCAAGTATTTCGGATGGAGGGTCCAGACGCGCAAGTTACGAAAGCCTTGGCGCGGCCAGGGGTACTTGCCGAGCTGCCCCGATGACTTCCGAAAGGGTTTCGGTTGCGGACTTTGCATTGGGGTTCATGGCTGATTGTAGCAAGCGGAGCCGTTGGATAAAGGGACCTGTCGCCAATCTAGCGGGCGATCACGTCCTAACGTAGGTGTCCGGCCCGCAGTATGTGCTCGTTCTGTGCCTCGCGCTTATCGCGTTTGCGGCGAACTCGGTTTTGTGTCGACTGGCGTTGGGCAGTGGGCTCATCGATGCCGGGGCGTTTACAGCTGTCAGGATTTGCTCTGGGGCGCTGGCGCTGCTGTTGATTGTGCGCAGAAGAAATCTTGCGATCGAGGTACGTGGCTGGCTGCCAGCGCTGATGCTGTTCGCATACGCCGCGTGCTTTTCGTTCGCGTATTTGGATTTGAGCGCGGGCACCGGTGCGCTGTTGCTGTTCGGTGCCGTTCAGGTGACAATGATCGGCGGCGGGCTGGTTGCGGGTGAGCGGCCGAGCGCTCGGGCATGGCTCGGGTGGATGACGGCTTGTGCGGGAATGGTTTACCTGGTGATGCCCGGGGTGGAAGGTCCGCCGATAAAAGGAGCGGCTCTCATGCTTTGCGCGGGAGTGGCTTGGGGAATCTACTCGCTACTGGGTAAACGAGAGGTAGACCCCATTGCCGCCACTGCCAGGAATTTTTCGCTCGCCACTCCGATGGCGATCGGGCTATTAATGGCGACCCAAAGAGCGCCCGCGGACGCGAGCGCAGTGGGCATCACCCTGGCGTTCATATCCGGGGCGCTGACGTCCGGACTGGGCTACGTACTGTGGTACGCGGTCCTGCGTCACATCACATCCGTATCAGCCGCAATATCGCAGCTCACGGTTCCGGTACTTGCAGCCGCGGCCGGAGCGGCGTTCCTCTCGGAATCGGTCACGGCAAGGCTCGTCATATCGGCTGCCCTTACGCTTGGCGGTGTCGCGATTGCCTTATCGTTTCGGTCTCGAGCAGCAGACTTAACCTAACCAAGACAAAATCAGGTCGAATTGCCGCTTCAGCTCCGCCACGGAAAAAGGCTTTTGAAGAAATACCAACTGACTGTCGTCTCCAAACCGGCTGCTCGCTTCCGATTCCGAGTATCCAGACATTACGATCACAGGGGTGTTCCCACGGATTTCCCTAATCCGCTTTAAAGCTTCGTCGCCGTTCAAGACGGGCATCGTCAGATCCAGCAGCACGCAATCAATTTCGCTTGAGTTCTCCTTAAAAGTTTGAACTGCTTGAAGGCCGTTCTCAGCGGTCAAGACCGCATAGCCTTCGCGTTCTAGGGCGCCTTTGACCACGGTGCGGATTATCTGCTCGTCGTCCACTACCAGTACGGTTACACGTCGGTCACCAAGGTTCGCATGCTTGGGCGATGCCTCCTTCGGCGCCGGCTCAACATAGTCTTTTTGAACGGGAAGAAGCACTTCGAACGTGGTGCCGCGACCCGGCGAACTCTTTACTCTCAGGCCCCCCTTGTGTCCGCGAACAATGCCTAAGACAGCCGAAAGGCCGAGTCCGCGACCCTTTGACTTAGTTGAAAAGAACGGGTCGAAAATGCGCGAGATCGTTTCTTCGTCCATGCCGATGCCCTCGTCTTTAACGCGAAATGCCAGATAGGTCCCAGGCTCGGCTTCCACAGGCATGTATGCGGACTTAACACGTGCGTCGACGACGTCGATCGAGGTCGATATCCATACCGATCCCGCTTCTCCATCCAGGGATTCCGTCGCATTCAGAACCAGGTTCATAATTATCTGTTGCAGCTGTCCCTTATCGCCTAGCACGTGATAAGGCTCGTCGGTGAAGCTCTCGTTTATAAAGACATTCTTTGGAACGCTTGCGCGCAGCAGCTCTGTGATTTCATGCGTCAAGTCAGATACGTCGATCGGCTCGATAATAAATCTGCCTTTGCCGGAATAGGCAAGAATCTGACGCGTCAGGTCCGCGGCACGCATGCATGCACTGGATATTCCATTGAGCAGTGACGTCGCGCCCTCAGGCATATCTTTGGTTTCGGCCAGCAAATTGCTCGCGCCGAGAATTCCGGTCAGCAAGTTGTTGAAATCGTGAGCGATGCCTCCGGCAAGTACGCCCATGCTCTCGAGTTTCTGCGCTTGAAGCAGCCGAGACTCGTCTCGCTTGCGGTCCGTAATATCGACTGTGCTCCCTATATAGCCGAGAAACTCACCATCACCCACGATCCACGGTACTCCTACCGCTTTCATCCATCGATACTCACCATCTTTTCGCCGGAAGCGGAAGTCGCCTTCGAATTTAGCTTGCGCCTCCGTGGCGATGCGGTAGGCATCAAGATAGCCTTCGAGGTCATCGCTATGGACGAACGCAGTCCATCCGCTCCCCTGAATCTCCTCCATTCCAACTCCCAAGAAATCAAGATAGGTTTGGTTCACGAATTCGCATTCATCGCGATTGTTAATCCAGATCAAAACCGGAGCGTGGTCGGCGATCGTACGGAAGCGTTGCTCAGATTCTCTCAATGCCGCTTCGGCTTCCTTTCGCTCCGTGATATCGCGAGCAATCTTCGCTGCGCCGACAATTCGACCGGAGGCGTCCTTAACCGGCGACACGGTCAATGATACGTCGATCATTCGTCCGTCCTTATGAATACGAACGGTTTCGTAATGGTCTACAACCTCGCCGCGGCGGATGCGGGCCAATATCTCAGGCTCCTCGTCGTGGTGGTCGGGAGGGATAAGCATTGCGACCGGGTTCCCGACAGCCTCTTCCTCGGTGTAGCCATACAGTCGTTCCGCCGCGCGGTTCCAGCTCAGAATCACGCCATTAAGGTCTTTGCTGATGATCGCGTCGTCGGACGACATGACGATCGCCGCCATGAAGGCCATTCTCTGAAAGGCCTCTTCGAAGGCCGCGGCATCTACTGGACGCAACGAAGCGTCCCCGCTCACGGTCGCCTTGTCGGCGCGCGCGTCTACGGCGGTGTCACTTCCTGTCTCGACACTGCGGTTGTCCATCCCTCTTGGACTGCTACGCTCGGGATTGTTCGGCTATCGCAGAGCCAAAAAAGCCGGAAGCTCGCAGTCTTCGATAGCTTCCAGCCGACCTCTTATTCGACGTAGAAATACCGAATGCAAGACAACAGGGCTGCTGCCGCCGCGGCGAATTTGCGATTGATGAGAGAGCTCGGATTTTAAAACAAACAGAGATTCAGGCGTCCATGTCCCCCCGCGCGCTGTGGTATTGCTGGAAGCTGCTCGAAGCGGACGACCGAGATACTGCGCCTACACCTTAGCAGGAACCAAGGTGATGCTCAGGGGCTCGCCAGGGCTATGGATTCGAATCTTGAAAACGTCGTTCGTGAGCGTCAGGATGTCCACCTTGCGGGAGATGCCCTCTTCGGTCATCGTGAGCGCGCCGCCTTCGTACTTCCACGTTCCGAGCGAAGGTGTGCCATTAGGCGAGGCGATAACCAGCGTGCCTTCGGACAAGAAGACATAGAGCTGGCCCGGCGCGACGCCCAACGATTCGCTCACCCTCCACACCTTGTCGACGAAACCTGCCTCTCCGCCGGGGCGGACCATCTCCATAAGCATTTCGACCCGGTTCGGCGCGCCGTTCGTGAGGACCGGGTACGACCTCGTGGACGTGAACTTCATTTGCCCGTCGACATCGATCGTCGCGCGGATGGCGTAGCGGCGGCCGGGCAAGATGCGAGCTGCATCGTACGGCAAGGTGAACGGAATCGGAACCTGCTTGTCGCCGAATCTCGTTTTGGATTCGGCGATGAGCTCGGCCGGCGCGCCGGCGCGGGGGACGTCCTCCAGGCGCACGGTCAGCTCGGCGTTGGGGGGCATGGCGATTCGCTCGCGATAGGTGGCCGTTCCCGTGACGGCGGACTGGCTTAGTTCGACTCCGGCAAAGCCTCCATCGAAGAACCGTCGTGTGATAACCAGCCCTGGAACAAAACCCGTGACGTGGTTTAAACCTGGGGCAAGGGAAATCGCACGCACGTTGCCCGTCGGCTCCATTATCTTGGCAGCCTTCTTTGTGTTTTCGTCCGGGATAATCTGGTCGCCGGGAACGTACGGAAGCAGCATCTTGGTGCGCGGTTGCCAGTTGTAGCTGTCGTTATCCTTCATTGCGCGCATAACGGGGTCTAGCGAGTCGCCATTCTTAAGGGCATTGCGAAAACGAGGGGTAAGCACGCGCTCGGTCGAGAGAAGGGCGCCGAGTTGAGTCCCTTTGAGCAGCATTTTCTTTCCCAGCTCTTCTTCGGTCAGAGTCTGCTTGTAGACGAAGGGGATATACGAGGCGAACGAGGGAATGAAGTAGTCATTCAACTTGAGCCCCGGTGTTCGCGACTGAATGCCAAGCGCGATGTACGCACTAGCTACAAATTTGAATCCCCGCACGGCAGCATCGGGAGTCTTGGCAACAAGCCACTTCGCCATCGTGCCGCTCATATCGTAAGGACCAGCCATCGGCGCGGCCATATCGGGCGCGAGGCCCGCCATTCGCAGCCGTTCCAGCTTCCTCACCATCCACATGGCCATTCCGCCACCTTCCGAGTAACCGGTAACGAACAGCTTCGGCCCCGTGTTTACTTTCGCTTTTCGTGCGGCTTCGCGAGCGGGGTCGATCATGTCGATCCCAGCTTGGCAATTCACCGACCCCAAGGTATACGGGTGCGCGCGCTTGTCATCGCCCAGGCCAAACGTATCCGGAATCGCCACCGCATATCCCCCAATGCAGAAAGCCAGAACCACGGCCTCGAGCGCCGGGTTCTTGTTCGTTGCGTAAAGGGATGGAGAATTCCTTCGGTCGGTGGTAAACCCCATGAAGAAAATCACCAGGCCCTTCGGCGCGCCATTATGCGGCAGCGCAAGAAGACCGCTCACATGCACTTTGGTGTTACCGTCGTGCGCCCGGTAGCGGAGCTTGTAAAGGTCAACGCCGCTCTTTATCTCCAGAGTCGTCGGGCCGGGAAAAACCTTGGCATATCGCGCCGTCGCGTCCTCGGGCGAGAATGTGGCGACGCGCTTCGAGTCCCACGTTTGCGCGAAGCCGGCAGCCGAAGCAAAGAGTGCGACGCCGATGAGGGCACACAGGCGGTTCATGCTCTAAGTGTACCGTGTTTATCGTGTGGTCTTGAGGCACGCAATCGCGCGCTACCCGTCGTCTTGGCGGGGTTGGACTCACGGCAACAGTCGGTTATCGGGACCATGAAACATGCTGTTATAGCCGCCGGGAGCGAGATTCGGTGCCGTGCACTTCGCTTTCAGGGGTGAGCGCGCGCAGATGGACGAGTTCCTGGAGAACGCAGAGCGCCTGGGGGTTGCTCTCCTCGGGCCGCAGAGGCCACTCGTGGAGTGCCGTTCGTCTTTGTGATACTTGCTAGCGTCATGGTACAATTTTAGCCGCAATGATAACTATACGGGACACTCTTTCGCGTTTTGCTTTCTTGACTTTGCTCGGCGTGGTGTTGGCACCTTCCTCGCATGCCGATGCGGCCGGCGAGCAGCGAGCTGCCCATCTTGCGACGAGGCAACTGGTTCGAGCACACATGGGGTCGGGTGCCCGCGTCTTCTTCACGGAAACCAAGTCCTCGTTTCTGTCGGTTAGCGAAGCCAGGGTGACCGGCAAAGGTTACGTTGCGGCGAACAATTGGGACGCGAATGAATTCACCTACAGCGTGAAAGTGAAGCGATCGAACTACGAGACTCGCGACATAACCGTCAGATTCGACAACGGGCAAGAGCTGAAGGACGACGACGCATGGTCAAGGCCGCCGGGCGGCGAAGAGTATGTCGGCTATTTCACGAAGCCGTCGCGGTTCACGAACTTTCCCACTAGCCGCGTCACTTTCGAAGGCGTCGCCCATGTGGCGGCGATCGACCTTCGCATCTACGACCGCAAGGGCAACCAGGTAGAGCAAAGGCGCGTGTCCGCGAAGAATGGCAAGTGGTCTGCCACGGAGACGCTTCAACCTGGGGTATACCGAGCGGTTCTCGGGCTCGGGCGCATGGCCGATTCCGACGAAGTCAGGTTCTCGGTGAAGAGCAACTCCGACGATTGGGTAATAACGCCAGGCTGGGGAGTACGCGGTGTCGACATCACGCATCCGAAGAGCGGCTCAACGGTTTTGACACCGATGACTCAGATTTCGGGAACGAGTTCGGCGCATTACGTCACGCTGATCGTTACGAAATCGAGCGGCGCGGATGTCACTCGCCGCAAGGTTCCTGTTTCAAGAGATAAGTGGAGCGCCAGCCTAAAGTTGGCGCCCGGCAGCTACCGCGCGGTTGCGACTAACGTCGGCGGGCAAGGCATGGACCAAGTTACGTTCACCTGCGGCTCGACTAACGAGGCGCGCGTCACGATTACCCATCCGAAGAACGGCTCGACCCTGAACACGCTCCATGCCGACCTACAAGGAACGAGCACCGAGTCGGACATTTCGCTCATGGTCTACGATTCGAGCGGCAAGGTCGTCTCGAACCAGAGCCTCGCGGTGAACAACGGACGTTGGACCACCAGTCTCCGGCTCGCGCGTGGCCGATACCGGGTCAAAGCGACCGCCGGAAGCACGAAAGACACCGATGAGATTTGGTTCAACTACGGGACCGAGGGCCCCTCAGAAGGCCGCTTGTCCATCACCTACCCGACGAGCAACTCGACCGTGAGTTCGATGTCCGTCGCGATTCAAGGCACGTGCCGCGATTCGGGTGTGACGGTCAAGGTGTACGACTCCCGCATCTTCGGTGAGATCGAGGAGCGCGAACTTCGCCCTGAAGCCGACGCGTTTGTTTCGGAGTTAATCGACGTTCTTAGGAAGGAGTGAGGGTGACGCTGAAACTCGCTGGGTTGGTTCTTCTACTGGCATTTGGTTGTGGCGACGTTCCGGATCGTCCGACGGTTGAGCTCGAACGAGGCTTTCTGGGTGAATGGGTCAGCGTGGGTGACGGGCTCGGAGTCGAGGCCCGGCTCAAGTTTCTCGCTGATGGGCGAGCCGTTATCTCAATTGCCGGGACAACGGACGAGCATGGCAAGTACCGGGTGGAGGTATTCAAAGCTTGGAGTCAACGTCGCTCTAAGGAGATCAACGCGGATCCCGAGGATATCGACATGCCGGGGGACGAGAGAACCTTGTTTATGGTCACGGTTTACGACCCTGCCAATCCGAATGAATTCAACCCCAGCCGAAATTTCCTTTACAATGCCAAAGACGACACTCTCTCCCTGTTACTTATTGCTGAATTCCGCCGAGTGAAGTGACCTTCGGTGGCACGGTGGATTTTCCTGTTCGCTCCAAGAGGTGCCACGAAGCAAACCTGACCACTCGTACTATCGGGGAAGCCGCAGGAACTGATTGGTGCGAAAGTACGCTTAAACGGATTGGGAATGCCGAAGGGGCATCTGCCCGAGGAGAATCGAATGGCTGCTCAGATGACGATTGCGTCCGTTCCGTCGACTCTGCTGCGGGAGCCGCAGCGATTTTTGGATGAGCTGAAGGCGGGACAGGGCCTTGGCGACAAAGCTGTCGCGCTCGTCGCGTTTTGCCTTGTTTTCTTTGGCGCGTTCGGCGCAGTGCTCGGCGCATCGAGCGGCGTCGTGCAAGCGCTTGTATCGGCAGTAAAACTGCCTCTGCTTTTTCTGTTGACCATGGTGATTTGTTTCCCGACGCTGCATATCCTTAATTTGCTGTTCGGAGCGAAGCATTCGACGGGCCAACTCGCGGTTCTTCTTGTCGCATCGCTTGCTGCAACAGGAACGATTCTCGTTGGCTTTTTGCCGGTTTCGCTTTTCTTTTTGATGACGAATGACAGTTATTCGTTTTTCAAGCTGCTGAACGTAGCTATTCTCGCAATCGCGGCATTTTATGGCGTGCGATTTCTCGCGAACGGAATGAGGACGCTGCACGACGGGCTCGACCAACGGCAGGCTCCGAACCGTAATTCTGTGCTGACCCTGTGGATACTGCTTTACGCATTTGTGGGCAGTCAGTTGGCGTGGGTTACTCGGCCGTATTTCGGAGTGCCGGATATGCAGTTCGAAGTATTTCGCGCGCAGCGAGGAAATTTCTTCGTGGATATCGTCGATGCCCTTCAGGAACTCGGCGGCGTAGAGTAACGCGGAGGGCGGTTAATCGCATACTAAGGGCATGAAGCGAACTCTCGTCGTGTTTTTGTGTTGCCTCGTTGTTTGTGGCGCCGTCGGTTTTCAAGCTGCTAAGAAGCTGGTGATCAATGGGAAGGCGGTTGCCGGGGAGCCTGTGGTGATCAAGGGCGAAACTTACATTCCCTTGAAATCTCTGAAAGCCGCGGGAGCGACGGCGGTGGTTGCAGATGGCACTCTTACCCTGACGATGGGGGCTGCCGGCGGCGCGGGCCAGGTTTCTGCGCTTGAAGGCAGCTTGAACGAGTGGCTGTTCAACGGCATTTGGCGGCTGCGGGTTACGGCGGTTCGGCCAAACGATGACGGGCGGCCAGGGTGGCTGGTCGACGTGGAGCTTCGCAACGGGACAACCGCCGACAGCCTCGCGCTGGACGGCACGGGCTTCCAGAGCGTTCAGCTTGTGATGGATGACGCTAACATCTTGCCGCAGCCGTATAACATCACCGACTTCGTTCGCCCGGTGGGCCAGGGCTCGTCGATCAACACGAGCCTTCGGTATTACGACGACGACGGCGGAGGGCGCAAGCCGGTGAAGCTGATCGTGCGGATTGCGCCTGACGATGCGACGAAGCGGTTCTTGAGCGGAATGAAGCTGGGCTACACAGTGCCCGACCCGAGTTTTAGGATTAATCTCCAGCCGAGATAATCGGTTGTCATAATTAAGCCATGGCTATCATCGCCGACTCGATACAGGACGCGCTTTGCGCTAATGGGTCGACGCCGTTACGTGCGCCGCGCGGCACGCAGCTGAACGCGAAGGGCTGGGTGCAGGAGGCCGCGCTGCGGATGCTGATGAACAACCTCGATCCAGAGGTCGCCGAGCGGCCGGAGGACTTGGTCGTTTACGGCGGGATCGGCAAAGCGGCCCGCAATTGGCCGGCGTTTCGTGGGATCGTGCGGGCGTTGCTGGCGCTGGAGGGCGACCAAACGCTGCTCGTTCAGAGCGGGAAGCCGGTCGGGGTTTTGCCCAGCCATGCGAACGCACCGCGCGTGCTGATCGCCAACTCGAACCTGGTGCCGAAGTGGGCGAACTGGGACGTATTTCGCGAGCTCGACAAGAAGGGGTTGATGATGTACGGTCAGATGACCGCCGGGTCGTGGATCTACATCGGCACGCAGGGGATTTTGCAGGGGACGTACGAGACGTTCGCGGAGATCGGGCGGAAGCGGTTCGGCGGCTCGCTCGCGGGAACGATTACGGTAACCGCCGGGCTGGGCGGCATGGGGGGGGCACAGCCTTTAGCGGTGACGATGAACGGCGGCGTGGCGCTTTGTATCGAGGTCGACCCAACGCGGATTGCACGGCGTCTGGAGACGCGGTATCTGGATGTGGAGGCGAGAGATTTAGACGAAGCGATTGCAAAGTGCCGCGAGGCAGCGGGAGCGAAGCGGCCGCTGAGCGTTGGGCTTTGCGCCAACGCGGCTGAGGTGCTGCCCGAAATGGTGCGCCGGGAATTCGTGCCGGACTGTCTGACCGACCAGACCAGCGCGCACGACACTTTGAACGGCTACGTTCCGGCGGGGTATTCCCTGGGGGATGCGGCTGCGTTTCGGCGGGACGATCCCCGGCGATACGTTGCCGAGGCGGAGAAGTCGATTTGCGAGCATGTTTTGGCGATGCTTCGCCTGCAGGCGATGGGGGCGGAGACGTTCGACTATGGCAACAACATCCGGCAAGTGGCTTTCGACAACGGCGTTGCGGCGGCGTTCGATTTTCCTGGTTTTGTGCCTGCTTATATCAGGCCGTTGTTTTGCGAAGGTAAGGGGCCGTTCCGATGGGTGGCGCTGAGCGGTGATCCGGCCGATATCAATGCGATCGACGAGGCGATCATCGAGGCGTTTCCGCATGATGAGGCTCTCACGCGCTGGATTAGGATGGCGAGCGAGAGAGTTGCGTTCCAGGGACTGCCGGCGCGAATCTGTTGGCTCGGGCTGGGGGATAGGGCGAAGCTAGGCAAGATCATCAATGATCTGGTGGCAAGCGGCCGCGTGAGCGCGCCGATCGTAATCGGGCGAGACCACCTGGACACCGGCTCGGTGGCGTCGCCGAACCGCGAGACGGAGGCAATGAAGGACGGCAGCGACGCGGTCAGCGATTGGGTGTTTTTGAACGCGCTGATCAATGCAGTGAACGGCGCGTCGTGGGTGTCTGTTCACCACGGCGGCGGCGTGGGCATGGGCTACAGTCAACACGCGGGAATGGTGATCGTCGCGGATGGCACGCCCGACGCTGATGCGCGGCTGGCACGCGTGCTGCACTCGGACCCGGCCATGGGCGTGCTGCGGCACGCGGATGCCGGATATGATTTGGCGTTGGAGACCGCGACTGCACGAGGGCTCCTAATGCCGATGAATGACGTAGAATCTTAGCGAGGTAAATCTTATGCCAAGGCCAATTTGGAGTGGAGTCGTGAGTTTCGGAATGGTTGCCATTCCGGTGAAGCTGTTTAGCGCCACGTCGAGCAACGACGTTTCGTTCAATCAACTGCATAAAGAATGCAATAGCCGGATCAAGTACCAGAAGTATTGCCCGGTACATGAGAAGGTCGTGGACGGCGACGAGCTGGTGAAAGGCTACGAATACGCAAAGGGCCGTTATGTGATCTTGGAGGATGATGATTTTGAGAAGCTGCCGGTGGCCTCCAAGCACACCATCGACATCCAGCGATTTGTCGAGTTAAAGGACATCGACCCGGTTTATTTCGATAAGAGTTATTTTTTAGAGCCGGACGATGCTGGGATTAAGCCGTACACGCTTTTCATGAAGGCGCTGGAAGAGAAGAATATGGTGGGCATCGGCGAAATCGCGTTACGGCAACGCGAGCATTTGTGTGCATTGCGGCCCGTCAATGGCGTGCTAATCCTGGAGACGCTTTTTTATTCGGATGAAGTGAAGGTCGATATTTCTAAAGATTTGCCGGACGTGACGATCAGCGACCAAGAAATGCAGATGGCGAACACGCTCGTCGACATGCTAAAGGGCGACTTCAAGCCTGAAGAGTTCGGCGACGACTACCGAACGGCGATGATGTCGATGATCGAAGCGAAGCTTCAGGGGCAAGAAATCGTCGAGGCGCCGATTCCGACGGAGGCAAAAGTCATCGACCTCATGGAGGCGCTGAAGCAGAGCGTCGAGGCCGCAAGGAAGGCGGGGTAGTTTTCGACGCCCGCTGACATGGCTGAAGAATACGATTTAAAACGCGACTTTACCAAGACGCCGGAACCGCCGATGGAGCGGAAAGCCGGCGGCGCGCAGTTGCGTTTCGTTATTCAGAAGCATCGCGCAACCCAATTGCATTACGATTTGCGCTTAGAGCTCGATGGCGCGCTGAAATCGTGGGCAGTTCCTAAGGGGCCGTCTTTGAATCCTGCGGACAAACGCCTCGCGATGATGGTGGAAGACCACCCGATAGATTACGGGGATTTCGAGGGAATTATTCCGGAGGGCTACGGCGCAGGGGAAGTCATCGTTTGGGATTCCGGCACTTATGCACCGGATGAGGAAACCGATCCACGTTTTTTTGACCGGGAGGAAGCGGAAGCTGAAATGCGTCGAGGTTTTGAAAAGGGCAAGCTGGGCATTTTTCTGATGGGGTCCAAGCTAAAAGGCTCGTACGCCCTTGTTCAGATGAAGGGCAAAGAAAAAGAATGGCTCTTCTTTAAGCATAAGGATCTCTACGCGGCCGAAACTCGCGATATTCTCCAGGAAGATCGCAGCGTGTTTTCCGGCCTGACGATCGGGGATTTGCAAGCGGGCATGATGCCCCCGACACATTATGAATACGGGGCGCCCGCGGAGATGGACCGGAAAATGCGACCGATGGCAGCGTCGTCGGCTACCGAGTCGTTCGACGGCGAGGATTGGATCTTTGAGCCGAAAATGGATGGGATTAGGGTTCTGGCATTCATCGAGAAGGGCGAGGCGCAGCTGTTTTCCCGTAACGGCAACGACCTTACGAAGCAGTACCCGTCGATCGTTACCTCCCTGGGGAAGCAGCCGATGATCGACGCGATTATCGATGGCGAGATTGTGGCTTTCGATGAGCAGGGAAAGCCATCGTTCCATGTTCTGCAGCAGCGGATGCACCTAACGAATGAAAAGGACATAGTTGTCGCCGAGAGTCAGGTTCCTGCGGTGTTTTTTGCGTTCGACATTTTGCACAAGAACGGTTTGAGTTACGTCGCCGCGCCACTCATGGAACGAAAGCGCTTGGTGAAGCAATCTCTCTTGCCGGATCATCGCGTGTTGGTTCTGGATTATTTTGAAACGCATGGCAGGGCGGCGTACGATGCCTCGATTAGAAGCGGTTTTGAGGGCATTGTCGCTAAAAAGCGGTTAAGCAAGTACGAGCCTGGAAATCGCAGCAAGAACTGGATCAAGGTAAAGGACAGCAACAGCGCGGAATTTGTGGTTGGCGGATATACCACTGGAATGGGTGGGCGTTCGTCGACGTTCGGTGCGCTTTTGCTGGGGGTACCAGAAGACGGCAAGCTGCGTTTCGTCGGCGGCGTCGGTTCGGGCTTTAACGAGAAGCAGCTTAAGGAATTACTGCCTCGGCTTAAAGAGCTCGAAACCGATAAGAATCCGTTTATTGTGGTGCCGCCACTGAAGGCTCCGGCGAAATGGACGCGCCCGGAAGTTGTCGCGGAGGTGAACTATCACCAGTTCACTCCGGAGGGGCATCTGCGTGCGCCCACGTTCAAAACGATTCGGTTCGACATCGAAGCCGAAGACGTAGAAACGACGGAGTTTGTAGATATGGCAGCAACAAAAACGAACAACGTCGAAGCCGCATTGGAGCAGATCGAGAAGGCTAAGCACGAGACCGTGATCAAGCTGGATCGTGGGGAGTTCAAGGTCACGAATCCCGACAAAGTGCTTTGGCCGCAGGCGAAGTACACGAAGCGAGATCTGTTGCGCTACTTCGCGCTTGTTTCGCCGTATTTGGTTCCGCATCTGGAGAACAGGCCGTTGACGCTATCTCGATATCCAAACGGCATCGACAAGGGAATGTTCTACCAAAAACATTGGGAGCATGGGCTGCCGTCGTTCGTCACCAAGGTCGACTTATTCAGCAATAACGAAGACCAGGAGTATTTGGTTTGCGACAACATGGAAACGCTGCTGTGGCTGGGGCAGCTTGCGGATTTGGAACTGCACCCGTGGACATCGCGGACAGAGCCGAACCCCGATGCCATCGGAAAGCCCACCGTATACACCGGATCGGAGGGGCAGATTGAATCGAGCATTCTTAATTATCCGGATTACGTGCTGTTCGATATCGATCCGTATATTTATTCCGGAAAGGAGAGCAAGGGCGCCGAGCCGGAATACAACAAACAGGCTTTCGACAAGGGCCGAGAAATCGCTTTCAAAGTGAAAGAGCTGCTCGATACCCTCAAGGTCAAGTCTTTTATTAAGACGTCCGGCAAGACCGGCCTGCATATTTACGTGCCGATCGTGCGCGATTTCACTTACACCGAAACGCGCTCGGCGGCGCAAACGCTCTCGCACGCGGTGTTGGCGGCGCATCCGACCGAGGTGACGGTGGAATGGTCGGTAGACAAGCGCACTGGTAAGATTTTTATGGACTTCGGCCAAAACGCCCGAGGCAAAACGCTGGCATCCATCTATTCGCCGCGCGCTGTCGAGGGCGCGCCGGTGTCGATGCCGGTCTCCTGGGAGCATCTGCCGGATATCTGGCCCGCGGACTTCGACATCAAAACCGTCCCCGGTATTTTGAAAGACACCGGCGACCCGTGGAAGGATATTCTGAAGGCAAAGAACGACTTGGGGAAGATCCTCGGTCTTCACTAGGTGTACCTAATTAGTAGTACATTCAAACGATTGTTGGAATGTTGTGATATAATCTTCGCATGACAAGGGACTACGCCGCGATGTGCAAGGCGCTGGGTGAGCCGACAAGGCTCGCCATCTTCGAGTGTCTTGCCGCTTGCGATGCTTGTGAGGTGACCGCAGACGGCAGCGTTTGCAAGCCTGGAGCGAGCGTTACGGACGTTTGCTGCTGGGTGGCCGGTGGGCCGGAGATGCTGTCCAAAATCAGCTTTCACATAGACAAGCTGCGCCAGGCGGGCCTCGTGAAGACCGAGAAAGACGGCAAGAATGTCGTGTGCTCCGTCGATCGCGAGGCGTTGCAAGACCTCATTTCGCTGCTACAAGCGGTGGCAGATCCCGTCCAATAGGAGAAAAATCACATGGATTCGATACAAGAAACGGTTCGACAAAAGTATGGAGAGATCGCCGCGGGAGTGCTGAAAGGCAATAAAGACTCTTGTTGCGGGCCGGACGAGATCACGTCTAACCTCTACAGCGAAGCTGAAACCGGCGAAGTGCCTGAGGACGCGATCAACGCATCGCTCGGCTGCGGCAACCCGACTGCGCTGGCGACGCTCAATCCGGGAGAGACCGTGCTGGACCTGGGCAGCGGCGGCGGCGTCGACGTGCTGCTTTCCGCAAAGCGAGTCGGTCCGACCGGCTTCGCCTACGGCCTGGACATGACCGACGAAATGCTGCAGCTCGCCGAACAGAACAAGGCGAAGGCGGGCGCGGAGAACGTGAAGTTCCTAAAAGGCGCCATCGAGGACATCCCGCTGCCGGAGAACACGGTAGACGTCGTGATCAGCAACTGCGTGATCAACCTGAGCACGGATAAGGCCAAGACGCTTCGCGAGGCTTTCCGAGTGCTGAAGCCGGGCGGCCGATTTGCCGTGTCCGATGTCGTCGTTCTGGGCAAACTGCCTGAGGAAACGCGAAAGGATATAGAGGCTTATGTCGGCTGCGTCGCCGGGGCGCTGGAGCGTGATGAGTACGAGGCGCTGCTGCGGGATGCCGGGTTCGCCGAGATCTCGTTCGAGGTCACTCGCGAGTACTCGTTCGAAGGCGCATGTTGCGGCGCCTCAGGCTGCGGCAGCAACGACGGCAACGTGGTGAGCGCTTTCGTGCGGGCGACCAAGCCCGCGTGAACGTTCTCTTCGTCTGCGTGCACAACGCAGCGCGATCGCAAATGGCGGAGACGTTGCTTCGGCAACTCTCCGCCGGCGCGGCTACGGCGGCGTCCGCCGGCAGCGAAGGTGCCGGGGAGATTGACCCGCTTGCGGCGCTGGTGATGGAAGAGGCGGGGGCTCCGATCACCGGTCACCCTAAGAAGTTGACTTCGGAGATGGTCGAAGCGGCGGATATTGTCATTACGATGGGCTGCGGAGTGGATGCGGCAAGCTGCCCCGCGAACTGGTTTCAAACCGAAGACTGGGGAATCGACGACCCAAAGGGTGGCGGCATCGAGA
>JALYSG010000063.1:1658-4397 GCA_030854945.1 Armatimonadota bacterium | reverse complement strand
GTGGCCATGAACGCGAAGACGTTGAAAGCTCTTGAGGGTTCTATCAAAAAATGGGAGGCCATTGTCGCCGGGACGGGCGAAGATAAGGGCGCGGACAATTGCCCGCTCTGTCGAGTGTTTATAGACCCCTTCCTCTCCCCAGACACTTGTGGAGGGTGCCCGGTGCGCGAACGTACCGGATCAAGATATTGCAGCGATTCGCCCTATGACGCTTGGGCGGCTGGAGTCAGGCGGGACTATTCGGCGGCTGTAGTCAATCGTGGGGGCGGCAAGCGCATCGCCTCGACGCCCAAGCTTGTCGCGCTGGCGCAGGCCGAGTTGGACTTCCTGCGCTCGCTCTTGCCGGAATCAAGGCCATGAGCCGCATAGGAGACCGGGGCACGTTCAACGATGGCCGCAATCAGGCCAAGCGCGAGCGTAGGTCAATGCGCTTCGGGCGTGCGCCCCTACCCACGCCGACTATGCCAAAGCCCGTCAGGGGCGCGTTTAGGGCGCGCCTTCCGTACCGGCGCGGGGGCGGTTTGTTGCTGAATATGCCGCGCATGATGCTCGCCAGCGTTTTCCTCAAGACCGCGAAACACCCATGAACGCTGACCGCATTGTCTTTATTGAAGGAGAGTCCAGATGAACCAGATAGAAGCCATTACAGCCATCATCCTGGTAGCTCGGAGGGATCATGGTTCGCTGACCGACTACAAGCGCGCCAGCCGCGCACTAAAGGCCTTGGGGTTCAACACGGAGGATGCGAGCGTGGTCCTCGTGCATCTCGACTACCACCACCCCGACACACGCGCGCCTTACAAATGGCTGGCCGACAAACTGTGAACGCTGACCGCATTGTCTTCCTCGGTTGTGCCATTGCCTTTGGAGTGTCCATCCATCTGCCGACAACCTCACAGCCTTTCCCGGCGGTGATCGTGAAAGAGGTTAGGCCGCTCACCCAGTGGAAATGTGATCGGCGGGAATTTGAGGAACACGCCAGGGTTTGCCGGGCGCGGAGGAAATCATTGTGAATACGAGCGTGAGGGAAGCCCCTGCAAGGAACGCGAAGTATGCCATCGGGATCGCCGTGCGCACGGTCCCGGCCATAAGTCCGCCGAGTAGCGATCGGCCACGCTCACCAAATTCGAGGAAATCAACGTGAAAAAACGACGCTTACTAAAACTCGCCGCATTCCTGGATACCGTGCCCATCGAGAAATTTGATATGTGTCTTTGGGCCGTGTCCAGGAGATCGGCCAGCAAAACTCCGCAATGCGCCACTAGGGCTTGTGCGCTCGGCTGGGCTACTGCAATCCCCGAGTTTAATCGGGCCGGGCTTAGGTTGATGGTCGATGCATTCGACTCCACTGAGGGCGTGGTTTATTTCGGCGACCTCAATAGATTCTATGCCGCCGAGGCGTTCTTCGATATTGACAGCGATGACGCGGGCCGTTTGTTTGCGGAGGGTTCCAACGACCCCAAAGAGAAGGCCAAGGAAATCCGCGCTCTGGTGAGGAAATCATGACCAACACCGAATTTATCAGACGTCTGAGGAGAGCCCGGAAGCTTATCGAGGACGGATGGCTTCAGGGTGCCAATTACCGCAACGGAAGTTATTGCCTCATTGGCGCCCTTCATGTCTCGGGGATTGAAAACTTCGACTTCGTTTCCCCCGGAGGTCATCACCTATGGCCGGGTACCTGGAACGACACCCCCAACCGCACGAAAGCCGAAGTCCTCGCCTGTATCGACAACAGCATAGAGGCGCTGAAATGAGCGATACGCCAGCGCTATCCGCGCACGACCACGGCAACTGTGAACTGTGCGATCAGTTGGAGCGCGAACTTACCGAGGCGAATGCACGCCTCTCGAATCGCTGGATTCCGGTAAGTGAGCGGATGCCGGGGAGCATGGAAAACGTCCTTGTGCCGGGAGGCATCGCCTACTACTGCCGGGAAAGCGTCCTTGTGCCGGGAGGCATCGCCTACTACTGGGACGACTGCAATGTCTGGTACACGATCACGGGCTTCAACTACCCCGGCAAGCCGATTCAATGGCCCGTCACCCACTGGATGCCACTACCGGAGCCGCCGAAATGAGCGATCAACACATGGGCGTAATTGACGCCAGTTGGCAGCAGGAGCAACACCGGGACGAGTTGGATCTACAGCGACAGGCTCTAGAGGCTCTCCAAGCCGCCAGAACACGCCCCCTGTCCGAGAACGAACTGATGGCGCTGGCGTATAGCGCGGGGTTGGCAAACACTTTTTACAAGGAAATGCACAAATGAACGCTTGGCAAGCTGAAAACCTACGCATCCTGATCCGGCACATGGATACGCGCCCCGTAGAGCGGCTGGATATGTCCTCCATCAACAAGTGCGGCGCTCCCGCCTGTGCAATGGGTCACGCACTAACGGTAGTGGCATTGCGCGAGCGCGGTTTGAATGGGGAACTTAGCGAGGAGGCCGTTAGGTTCTTCGGGCTTGGCGACGATGCCAGTATCGGGTGGGGGCGATTGTTCGGCGCGAGTCTCCGAGTGCAGGGCGCCCAAGTCGATTTTCTCCACAATCCCACCCCGCAAGAATGGGCTACCGAGGCCCGCAAGGTTCTAACCGAAAACGGCTACAGCATGGACGACGGATTCGCCGCGTTCAAGGCGAAGATTCTCGCCCCTTTAGAGGAGGTAAAGCAATGAAATGGGCTGACAGTGGTGGAGGGGATTTTGAACAGGCTCCTGCTGGTACACACGTAGCGCG
>JALYSG010000063.1:0-1648 GCA_030854945.1 Armatimonadota bacterium | reverse complement strand
ACTTCGACTTAGTTTCCCCCGGAGGTCATCACCTATGGCCGGGTACCTGGAACGACACCCCCAACCGCACGAAAGCCGAAGTCCTCGCCTGTATCGACAACAGCATAGAGGCGCTGAAATGAACGATGAATCGTGGCAAGCAGAGCAACACCGGGACGAGCTAGAGCTACAGCGACAGGCTCTAGAGGCTCTACAAGCCGCCAGAACGCGCCCCCTGTCCGAGAATGAACTGATGGCGCTGGCGTATAGCGCGGGGTTGGCAAACACTTTTTACAAGGAAATGCACAAATGAAATGGGCTGACAGTGGTGGGGGGGATTTCGAACAGGCTCCTGCTGGTACACACGTAGCGCGTTGTATTCGCCTGATCGACATAGGTACGCAGTTCGGCGAGTACCAGGGCAAACCCAACGCTCTCAGGAAAGTCGTGGTGACGTGGGAGCTGCCAAACGAGTTGATGACCGAGGGAGACTTTGCCGGCAAACCGTTCCTCGTGAACAAGTGGTACACGGCATCCCTTGGAGAGAAAGCCAATCTCCGAAAAGACTTGGTGAACTGGCGCGGGCGGGAGTTTACGGACGATGAGTTGCGGGGGTTCGAGTCCAGGAAAATCCTCGGGACGACCTGCATGCTGTCCCTCACCCCGAACGATAAAGGGAAGGTCAGGGTTACGGGAGTGATGAAACTTCCCAAAGGCTCGGAAGCCCCGACGCAGATCAATCCGAGCGTGTATTTCTCGCTCGAAAAGGACGAGTTCAAACAAGCAACGTTCGACGGCCTCTCGGAATACTGGCAGACCGAGATTAAGAAATCTCCCGAGTGGGCGGATTTGAAAGGGACCGGACCCGTCAAGGGATCGACGGCGAAACCCTCGCACTTCGATGATATGGCCGACGATATCCCATTTTGATCCATGAATCACCTGTCACTTTTCAGCGGAATCGGCGGCCTTGACCTCGCAGCGGAATGGGCGGGATTCACAACTGTCGCTTTTGTCGAGCGCGATCCCTACTGCCAGCGAGTCCTCGCAAAGCGATGGCCTGGAGTGCCGATCATCGGAGACGTGCGGGAACTTAAGGTTGACACGATCTGTCAACATATCGACTCCAACAACGGGGGCGATATGGCGCGAAGACTCAAGGATTATTCGGTGGCGGTCGATATGTACGAGCGCGGGTTCTCGGTCGGCGAGATTGCTGATTACTTCGGCATCAGTCGGCAGGGTATGTGGAAGATTTTCAAGCGGCGCGAAGTTGTCATGCGCCCGAACGTGCGGTTCGGTGAGGACAACCATTTTTTCAGAGGAACGAGCGCCGACGACAACGCGCAGAACATTGTCGAGAAGGCGATCCAGCGCGGCGCCCTCAAGCCCAAACCCTGCGAGGTCTGCGGGACGAATGGGACGTTCGTAGATGGACGGCGCGAAGTCCAAGCCCACCATGACGACTACAACAAGCCTCTCGCTGTTCGATGGCTCTGCCAGCGACACCACCACGAATGGCACAAGCGGAACAAGCCAGTTCCGAGAAAGGAGCCCGGGGAATCTTCTGGAGACGACATCACAATCGTCTCTGGCGGGTTCCCCTAAGGGGAGCCTTGCCAACCTCATTCCGTTGCAGGAAAGCGTAAGGCGTCTGGTGACGATCGCG
>JALYSG010000014.1:40934-57823 GCA_030854945.1 Armatimonadota bacterium | reverse complement strand
TGTTGAGGCTCCCGGAGGGGGAGCACCTTCCGCACCAGTTCCTGAAGGAAGCCAAGACGCTCGCTCGACTCAGGCTGCCGGGGGTCGTCCAGATCTTCGACGCAATCCGATGGAATGGCACTGTGTACTCGATCATGGAGTATCTCGCCAATGCCAGGGACCTCGATGAAGTGCTTCAGGCCGAACGCGTCATGGAGCCGAGTCGAGTCCGTGCCATGCTGCTAACCCTCTGCGAAGTGCTGGAGCAAGTGCACAAGCAGGGTTTTCTGCACCGAGACATCAAGCCATCGAACATTTTGCTGCTGCCGGATGATAGGCCGGTTCTTATCGATTTCGGATCGGCGCGCGAGTGGCACGCCGATAAAACCGTCCAGCACACGGTCATGTTCACACCGGGATACGCCCCGATTGAGCAGTTGGGCACAATCGGCAGAAGAGGACCGGAAAGCGACCTCTATTCCCTGGCCGCCACGGCCTACGAAGCGCTGACAGGCAACCGGCCGGCTTCCGCCGCCGACCGCGTTGGCGGCCTAGAGTTGGTCCCCATCCGAAGATTGCGACCCGACGTCCCGGAAGGCTTTGCGCATGCGATCGAGCACGCCTTGGCGATAGAGAGCCACCGCCGGCCCGGCACGGCGGCCGAGTGGGCACGGGAGCTTGATTCCGGCGACGAATCCGACCTGGCTCCCGGATCCGACACGATCGACGCCTACGACGCCAAGCTCGTGGCACTTCAAAGGCTGAAGTTCGGCAAAAAAGAGTGCCCGTCCTGTCAGGGTGTACTGGACACACCGACCCCGCTCAAACCGAACGTCTGCCCGGTTTGTCGGCGCGGGCGCCTGGTGAACCGCGACATCGACGAGCGGCGATGCCCAGTCTGCAGATCAGGATTCTTGAAAGAACTTAAGAATTCCAACCCGATCAAGCTGTGCCCGCTCTGCAAGTCCGGCAGGCTCCGGAAGCGGGGCATTCTCGGCAAGACGCTATCGTGCCAGACCTGCTCAGCGTTGTTTGCGCGCAGCGGCAACGAACTGACCCTGGAAGACGGCGGCTCGTCGCGAAGTGACCTCGCCGAGGTTGGCTCAACGGGTGACTCAGATGCTTACTGGCTGCCGCTGAGCGGGCGATCCGGCCGCGTTGTCCGCTGCGAAGGCTGCGCTTCCGAGTGGGACGAACTTGCCAATGGCGACCTTCGGCTGTTCAGCTGGCGAGACGACCCGTTCGGTGTCGCGCGGCGGTATAAATGCCTTTCGCGAGGCGAGTGGGCTCGCGTTGCGCTTAGGCTCAGCCCGGATGCGGGCAATGTCGTCTGCTCGGGCTGCTCGGCGGACTATTTCGCCGAGTCCGGGACGCTAACTCTGCTCGATGCTGATCACGACGCATTCGGCTTTGCCGCCGCGTATCAGGCGAGGCGGTTGGAAACCGAAGCTGTGCGGTTTATCGGCGTGGACAAAGCCAGCGGCAAGGCGGGACCGGTTTGCGGAGATTGCCGCACCGAATTCGATGTCGAGGGCGACTATTTACGGCTGCGAGCTACCGGGAACCGGGCGCTGAGATCACATATCGGCGAGGCGAGGCCGCTGGAGGACTGGCACCGATTGGCGAGAGGGCTGCCGGCGATCGACGAGGAAGACGCCTGGATGAGCGCGTTCGAAGCCTTGCTTCAAAGGTCAATGCTGGGTGGAGGCATTCAGTGGGCGAACAAGAAGCGGCCCGAGATTCTATGGCAGTCGCAATCCGAGCGGCTGGGAACGCGGGGGACGTTGATCCTCACCGCGACCGGAATCGATTTCCAAGCCAAGCGAAACGGATGGAAGGCGCCGCTGGACGTGGTGCGTTCGGTCGAAGTCGAAGGCGACGTCGTTACGCTTCGCGTGGTCGGTGAAGCTGAGCCGCTGGCTTTTCGCATCATGCCGGAGACGGTCGCAGTCGACCTCGCGAGCGGCCGTCGCGAGGTCGAACTGGACGCCGAATGCTTCGCTGAAGCGCTTCGGTCAGCGCAGCTAATCAGTTAGACGCGGTAGTACTGGACCGTCATGAACTCCATCCAATCGCCGTTTTCTTGTTGGCCCGATGAGGACAAGCTTCGGCGATTCTCGTCGATGATGGTGATGACGTCACGGTAGTTTGCCGTCTCGCCGTCTTTTTCCATGCTCGGGCCGACGCAGTTCAGCGTCATCACCTTGCCGTCCGCACTCAGTGTTCCGGTGTACTTCCATAAGTGAGAGGACATGGATGCGAACCAGCAGCCGCGGTACTCCTTGAAGGACACGTCATAGCCGAGCGCGACCTTGTATTCCATACCTGAGCCGTCGGGCATGTTTGACTTGCCCTCGCCGAATGACCAAAGGCCACCCAGGTCTTGCACCGTTTCGGTGCCGGTCGACTTCATTTTGGGCTGGTCGGGAGCCATGCTCATTTCCGTCTCGGTGCGCCAGTTGCCTACGAGATTCTTCAGCCACTCGTGCTCTTTAACCGGCTTCGTACCCATTTCCATTGCTTCTTGTGTTTCGTTTGTGCTCATTTTTAAGCCTCCTATTTCTCTATTTTGACTCCGATGGTCGTTGCTGGATCGCGAGTCGTTTGAACCTCTCGATTGTGAACTCCAGGGACTGGTTCAGGTGGCTGGGAATGTTAAGAATTCGCTCTCTCCCTTCCGACGTAAAGGACATGGGGGCGCTCACGTAGCTTGTTCATGTTCTTTTAGCGGCGCAGTTTTGGCTTATTTGAAATGGCATTGAAAGCTTTCGTGCGCTCAGTTTCTCCACCCCTCCACCCTCATCATTTTAGAAAACGAGGAGGGATCTGATGACTTGTCGCTACCCGCCCCAGCTTTTTGTTCCTCGCTACACAAAGGGGCGAAAAGTCCGCGAAACCTTTCTGCGAGAACGCGCGTCTAAGTCCCGCTGGTTGGCAAGTGTCAGGGGCGGCCGCCGTTGTTTGTGTCCGCTCTTATCATCATGGGCCTGTCAGCACTCGTCAGTTAAACGATGACCCGCGAAAGCGGATGGGTGTTGCGCCCTGTGCATAGACGGCTGGTCGGCTTTGCGGCTGAACAAGTCCCGCCTGCTCGCCGCGCATGGGGCGTGGCGCCTTATTCGATGCGCGATATCCGATATGCGATTGGGCGTGCGTGAATAGCAACTAAAACTAAGGAGACGACTAAAATGAACTTACTCATTGGAATGGTATATGACGTCGGCACCCTCGGCATTGTCCTGGGCGCCCTGGCGTTGCTTGCCTACGTCGTTGTTCACATCGTTTTCCGCTGGATCACCGTCCAGCCGTGGGAGCAGGTAGTGGCGGCGCGTGGGCGCGAGGTTCGAGTGCTCGAACCGGGAAAGCACCGCATCCGTTCGGACGCGCGCATCACCACTGTTGACACGCGCCCGTACACGCAAAACCTCGCCGGCCAGGAAATTCCGACCACCGACGGCATCGCCGCCCGGTACTGGATGTACGCGGATTTCCGTGTCGCCGACGCGCGCAAGTATGTGCTCGAAACGCAGAGCGTCTACGAATCTCTTTACAGGGCGATGCAGACCGCGTTGCGCGCCGCGGTTCGCGCCGACCGGGTTGAAGCGATTCTCGCCGATGCAAAGGCGGTGGAGAACCGCATTTCCGAGCCGCTTCGCGCCGATGCCGAAAGGGTCGGTGTCGAAGTCGTGGCGGTACGCTTGCTGGACGTGCAGTTGCCGAACGACTTGCGCAAGGCAGCTGCAGGCATTGAGCTCGAGCGCCGCGTCGGACAGGTTGCGTTGGAGCGCGCTCGTGGCGAAATCGCCACTTTGCGTGCGCTGGCGAACGCTGCCCACATGATCGATGAGAACCCGAACCTCGCGGCGTTGCGTAGGTTGCAGGTGCTGGAGGCGGCCCTCGCCGCTCCCAATCGCGCAATCGCGGTGCACGTTGGCGAAGCGGGTGTGTAGCCGCTTCTCGGGGTGACCTATTGGGTCACTCCGGGACGGAGGGGACCGGGATGAATGGTTTGCCCGGGCCAGGGAGGGGTTAGGGGGCGATGGGCGTGGGCCAGTGGCGCAAAGGTTCCACTGGCCCGCACCATCCCTATCGACGCCTGCGAATGGCCAGGCACAGGATGCCGGCGCTGATTACAATGAAGGTTCCCGGCTCCGGGACGGCTGCCCAGTTGGCCAGGTTCGTGGCGAGTTGGATGTTGTCGCTCCCGCCGATAAAGGAATTGGTGAACATATTGTGGTCACCGAAGACGGCGATTCTGCCGCCGACCATGAACCCAGTAGCGGGCTCCATGACGAGAATAAACTCGTTACCAAACCCGTCGTCGCCTAACGGCATTGCGTTGGCGCCGTGGACGAATCCGGCGTTGGTGGTGTAGTCATAGTTAACGACGCCCGTAATGATCTGATGCGCCGCCGTCACCGATCCGGTGCCGCCGTTGCCCAAGGCGAAGTAGGTCAGCCCATAGACCGACGTGAACGAATCGTAAGCGGCTATCGGAAAGATGTCAGCCGTGACAATCAGGGTGCCCCCGCTCGCAATCCACGCCTGCAGGTCATTTTGTTCCGGCGCTGAAAGCGTGCCGGTGCCGATGCTTAGTAACGAAGTGTAGAACACGTCGACACCACCGAGGTAGGCGGCGGTGAGCAAGGGAGTTCCTGCGGCAATGATGCCTCCGGTACCTGTGACGACCGTCCGAAGGCTGCTGTGTTCGGTGCCGTTCAGTGTGCCGCCGGGATAGTTGACTCTGGAAATGTCGAAGCTGCCCCAGACGGCCTGTGCCTGGGCAACGCTCGCTGCGAACACGAACGTCGCAATCGCTGCGGCTGAATAGATGTAAGTTTTCATTTTCCTCTCCTGTGCTTCGCCAAGTTCTCAACGCACTATTGACTTTATACTGCTATATAATATATAGTTAGTAAATTGATCTCATCTAAGACTTTCGAATCAGCATGGCCGGCCTCGGTGATCAAGGCCAACGACTTCGCCCTTCTTCTGCTCAGAATAGCCCTCGGAGTCGTGTTTCTGGTCCACGGCGGTCAGAAGCTTTTCGGCTGGTGGGGGGGACCGGGCCTCGACGGCTTCGTGACGGGTATGGGTTCGATGGGCGTACCTGCCCCGCTCGCGTATCTCGCCGTGTTTACCGAGTTTTTTGGAGGCGCCGCCCTCATTGTCGGGCTGTTCAGTCGCCTCGCTGCGGCAGGGCTTGCGGTGACGATGGGCGTCGCCATGTTCAAGGTCCACCTTGCCAACGGCTTCCTGCTCAGCAATGAGGGTGGTGGCTTCGAGTACACCTTCGTGCTGCTGCTTGCTTCGGTCGCGATGTTGATCGCAGGGCCAGGTCGCCTTGCGATCGGAGACCTTGAAGCACGCGTTCTGGGTCGCAGCAACAATTAAGAAAAGGAGCCGGATGGCTGAAACCATCCGGCTCCTCATGCTGCAACTTTCCTACTTGAGGAGCAGCAGCAGGATGACAACGATGGCGATGCCGATCAGCAACTCACGGTTACTGAATGACTCCGCCGGATACTTGACGTTGATCACTTCGCCCGGAGCCACTGTCATGGCGAACAGGTCTGCTTCGGTGACGCCTTTCGGCAGTTCGCGGACGCCATCCTTACCGACGATCTTGACGGTGCCGGAAGTAACCTGGTCGAACGGCTGCGCTGATTTTAGCGCTTCGCCAACGGTGAGGCCCTCGCGGAATGGCACTGCGCCCGGCTTGGCTACGGCACCCGCGATGGTAACGTAGCGGCTGGAATCAAGTAGGGGCACTTCCACTCGGTCGCCCGCGTGGAGGACCGGCGTAGGCCCCAGTTTCGTCAGATTCACGGCGACCTTGTCGCCGTCTGCCTCGATGACCTGAACAGCCATCGGGTCCGCGCTCGCGGCAAAGCCACCCGCAGCGTCGATGGCTTGACGCACCCTTAGCCCCTGCGTCCATTCGACGGCTCCGGGCGTCTTGACCGCACCTTTGACGTCGACCGTTGCGGACATCGCCGAAGCGGCCGCGGTTGCCAGAACCGCCATTGCCAAAATTCGCTTATGCATGTTTTCCTCCGTAGGACATAGCTTGGCTCGGCCCACCCAATTGCGGGCTCGTTATTTCAGTACTACGCACGAAATGGCCAATTTAGAACAAACTTGCGCCTTATGGAATGGATGACCGACCCTGCGGCGTGGGCCGCCGTTCTCGCGCTGACCGCTTTGGAGATCGTTCTCGGAGTCGACAACGTTGTTTTTATCTCGATCCTCGCCGGCAAGCTGAGGAAAGAGGAGCAAGCAAAAGCCTGGAAACTCGGCTTGGGCTTGGCACTCGGCCTCAGGGTCCTGCTGCTGCTGGCGCTGGGCTGGGTTATGCGGCTCGACCAAGTGTTGTTCTCACCGCTTGGGCACCCCGTCACCGGTAAGGAACTGATCCTGTTCATCGGAGGGCTGTTCTTGATTTGGAAGGCGGTAAAGGAAATTCACGAAAAGCTAGAGGGCGACGAAGGTCATATTTCAGGCAAGGTAGCGGCCTCTCTCGGAGCGGTCGTCGTTCAGATTTCGATCATTAATATCGTTTTTTCTCTTGACTCGGTAATCACGGCGATCGGCATGGTGGATGAAGTCGCATTGATGATCATCGCGGTGGTTGCCTCGACGATCCTCATGCTGATTTTCGGACAACGGGTTGGCCACTTTGTCGAAAGGCACCCGACTCTGAAGATGCTGGCGCTAGCGTTTTTGGTTCTGATCGGCGTGAACCTGATTGCCGAAGGAGCTGGTCAGACCATACCGAAGGGATACACCTACTTTGCGATGGCTTTCGCGATCGGCGTAGAGATGTTAAACCAACGGATACGCGCAAAGTCCGAGCCGGTCCACTTGCGAAGCCCGATTGTCGAAGATTCCGGCAACCAAAACACCTGATGATTTCGTAACGCTTTCTATGAATTTTCTCTTGCCGGTCGCCACGATGGCGATCGGCATGTCTATGGGAGCGGACGAACCGAAGATTATCACCGGCGGCAAAATGGCTGCACCGCCGACAATCGACGGCACTGTAAATGCGGCTGAGTGGGAAACCGCGTTTGCCGGTGAAGGGTTCGTGGAGCAAAACACTGGGACGGTTTCGAAGTATCCGACGAAGTTTTACGCGGGGTACGACGACAAGAACCTCTACTTCGCCTTTATTTGCACCGACCCGAACCCGTCGGAGATAAAGATGACGGAGTACCGGCGTCAAGGGAATGTGGAAGCGGATGACCGCATAGTCATGCTGGTGAACCCGTATGGAAATGTTCACGGCAACGAGTACAGCGAGTTCGAATTCAATGCGCGTGGAGGCAACAACGCCGAGTTAGCGGGCGGACGCGCTGACAAGGTGGAGTGGCAAGGCGAGTGGGAAACCGTCGGCCGAATGACACCAACCGGCTATGAAATCGAAGTTAGGATTCCGTGGAAGATTCTCTATCCTCCGAGCGGTAAGAGAAGGGTAATCATTAACTTCGGCCGATACGTGGCGCGAGACAGCGAGTCTTCCGTCTTCTCCAATATTGGCCCGCAAGAGCAGATGGAGAAGAACGCTGTTTGGATCGATGTGGAGATTCCGCAAGTGAAAACGCAGAACGTTATCCAGGCATTGCCTTTTGTGATTACAGGGCTCGAAGATGAGGGCTTCAAGTTCAAAACCGGTGTGGATTTTCGCTATTTGCCGACAAGCCAGATAACCACGCTAGGCACGATCAATCCCGACTTTGAGAACATCGAAGGAGCCTTATTGGGAGTGGAGTTCTCGCGATTCGAGAGACTCGCGGAAGAGCGCCGTCCGTTTTTTGTGGAGGGATCCCAGTATTTCGGACTCGGAGGCATGAGTGCGCAATTGTTTAGCCCGCAGAGAATTGGGCCAATCGATGCAGGCGTGAAAGCATTCGGTGTTTTGCCGAACGAGTTAAGTTTCGGCACAATGATCACGACGCGGGCGGGCGACGAGAACGTCGGTGTTGTTCGTCTACGCAAGGGCTTTGGTCGATCCAGTGTTGTGGCGGGCTATGTTTGGTCCCAATCGCACGGATTGGAGAACCATGCGTTCGGCGTTCAAGGCAATTGGCAAGGGCCAAGGTGGGGCGCGTTTGCTCTTTACAATGGAACGAAGGATACGCAGTTCGGTGACGCCAACCGCGTTGACTTCGACGTGAATTACGGCGATGGGAAATATTTCGGCGGGACCGGTTGGCAAACGATCGACGAGAACTTTTTTCCGAGGTTTGGGTTCGCTCCGAGAACTGGGCAGAAAGGTATTAGCGGACACTTCGGTTATGAGGCTGAGTATCGAACTGGCCCACTCAATTCTATGTTCGCGATTGTTGAAGTCGTAGACAAGGACCGGCTGGATGGCAAAGGTGTTTTTATGCGCGGTTGGGATGCGGTTATCGAAGGACAGCATCGCAACGGGCTCGAGTTCGAAGTGTTTTATGTGGACTTTGATTTTTTCGATTCCTCCGACTCGTTCGGCGGAGTTTGGTTGGCTTATCCGCACCAGGATCCGTATCACCAAATTGGCGCCGGCTTCAGCGTAGGCACTGCGGAAGATGAGGATTACTTGGAATATGGCCTCAACGGCAGATGGCGATTTCCGAACCGGCTAACGCTTTCAGGTAGCTCGCAAATCGTGACTTTCGGCAACGAGAATTTTGTACAGCACGTTGTCGGTCTGTCTTACGAACTAGATAAGTTTCGTTCGATAGTCGGACGGGCGGTGATTACCGACGATTCTGCGAACTGGTATTTGTCGTATCGACACTCCGGAAACAAAGGGATCGAGTATTTCGTGATTCTCGGCGATCCGAATGCGGACGAGTTTCGTGAGCGATTGATTATTAAGCTGGTTGCTCCGGTGAGCTTTCGGATTTAGGTTTCGGAATCGCAAACGGCGACACGATTGCGCTGATGGAGAGCATTACTGCGCAAGCGATGATCGGCAGGTACTTATCGACATCAAAAAATGCGCCGCCGACCGAGGCGCCTAAAATCGCACCAATTCCCTGCGCTGTCATTACGGCTCCGAGGTAGGAGCCCGACTTTTTAGGATCGATGTGGCTGACGGCTGCCTGCCAGGCCGGGACGGCGACGAGAAAACCGACGCCGACGAGGGCAGCGGACACGCCGAGGACGAGCAAGCCGCGCGCGAAGGGCGCCCATGCGCCCACGGCAACACACCACATGCCGACGGCGGCCAGGATCAGGCCAAATTTTACAGCTCGGCTGCTACCGATTTTCTCGGCCCACCTGCCGAGCGGAATTCCCAGAACCGCCATGGCCGCCGCCGCCGGCAGGAGCAGAAGGCCGAACTGCGTTTCTGACAACCCGTACAGTTGGCTCGCCAGAAGTTTGATGACCGGAGCGAGGATTCCCGCGCCGAAAAACACCAGAACGGCAAGGCCGAGCACCATGGGGATCGAGCGGGCGCATGCCCAGAGGTCTCGAAGGCCGTGCTCTTCGACGTGCTCGCCTCGTTCCATTCGATGCCGACGGCTGTCTCTTTTAGCGAAGACCACTGCGACCAAAGCGGTGCCGCCGAACAGCGCCGAAGCCAGGTAAAAACTTGGGCTCAGCGAGCCGAAGGAATCGTTCAGCAGGCCGCCAACCAGCGGGCCGGTTGCGAGGCCGATCATGAAGCACACGTTCAGGAGCGACATGCCCTGCGCTTTTTCGCCGACGGCAACGACGTCTCCAACGGCCGCATAAAGCGCGGGCCAAAGCATAGCAGCCGCGAGGCCGTCGATAACCCGGAGGCCGATGAACGCGGCGACCTGGAACGGCGAGCCGACAGGCACCAGCATCGTCAGCAGCGGCGTGCAGACCATCATCGCCGGCGCGAGGATCATGAAGAGCCTGCGGCCGTACTTGTCGGCCATATGCCCGGCGAAGCCTTTGAGCAGCGCCTCGGCGAGGAGGAACGTAGCGAAGACCGTGGCGATGACCTTGCCGCTCAGGCCGCGGTCATCCAGGAACACGGGCATGACGGAAACGTTAAGCACCGCGAACCCGAGCTCGGCAGCGAGCGCGACCAAAAGCAACCGGAAGACTTCCGGGCGCCTCCAGACCGCCACGCTGTTACGCTCCATGCCGGGCGTTATGTTACTTGGCGGAGCGCCCTGCCGTCATGTTGTCGAGGCGTCTGACCGTGCCGCCCGTCGGCCGCAAGGTCGATTCGCTTGTTCACACGGATTTCTGCCAGGGTCGCCGCCCGCGCGGAAACCGTTCACAGAACCGTTCACAATCTGGGATTGTGAACGGTTGGGGCCCGATTCGGTCCTTTTCGTTTCTATTCTATTGTGTTAAGAAACTCGATTTTACGAGTACGGGTTACCGGGTTTTTTTGCAAGTTTTCGTAGGACGGAATCGACGTGCTCATTTCTGCGTTTCTCATATTTCGTGAGTTCTCGTGGCTTATGTTCTTTGCCCCTCCTGGCCCCCTCCGGCTCGGCTTGTCGCGACGGGGGGTCGAGCGGCAGGAGAGGGATATCGATCTCCCTCACCTCCGTCCACGACTTTCGTCGGGACGGTCCTCTCCCAAAGGGAGAGGGAACCCGCTGGGCACACTTATACGGCATTTGGGAGGTCGAACGTCAACCAGGTTTCGGCGGAAATTGTCTGTGGCTCATGCGAGCCCGCCCAACCACCCATGGGAGGGTGAAAAGTCAAACAAGTTTTTGTAAGAACTGGTAGTTTTGCTGAGTGTTTGGCCGACGGAGTTGAGACGCATGATTACAGCTGCAATGTCGTGGCTGACCGCAGGCTGCCGCAGGGCCGAGCGCTTTGGTAGCGGTCGGCATCCGAAAGTCAATTCACGCGCTCAACCATGCCACACCGGAGTTGCCTTCACTCGGGCCACCCCGCCCGATGGGACGGTGGCGCGACAGGTCCGCTTGAGGTCCGAAGGGGGCCATAATCTAATCGTGTGGAAGTGGATAAAGCCGTTCATGGTCACGGGTGCGATCATGCTGGTGTGCCTCCTCGGTTTCAGGATGCTCCCCTATCATATAAGGGCGCAAACAATGTTCGATGGACCTTGGAACGAACTAGAGTTTGACGCCAAGGTCTGGCGTGCGCGGGAGGTGTACGACATGGGGCGCGGAGTGGAGGACAAGGGCCAAATGTCTTCGCTGAAGCGTGGAATGATGCTACAAGACCTCTGTAGCAACCATCTTCGCAAGGGCATGCATAAGGAGGATATTCGTCGGCTGCTCGGCACGCCAGAGAATCAGGGAAAGGGCCCCGGCTTTGGCCACGACGGCTTACCGGCTAACCAATGGACTTATGACTTAGGCAGCTGGAGTGGGTTTCGAATCGACGGCGACTTTTTTACGATCATCTTTGATGACGAGAATCGACTTGACTATTTCACTTCTTGGCAAGGTTAGCAGCCAACCCTGCCGCAAGGTCGAGTACGATTTACCTGTGGAGCTAAAGTTTCTGATCGCGAACCTGGCTGCGGCAACTGCACTTTCCCTCTTATCTGTGGGGTGTGCAAAGGCGGAATCTGAAGAAGATATTGTTGGTGAATGGCAATATCACGCGGTGGGTATCAATAAAGCGGATGCTAGTCTGGGGGCAAATGAGATGGTTCGAGAATCGCGAGTCACCTTACGCTCAGACCACACGTACGAATGGGACTTAGCCGGATACAAGACTTCTGGAACCTGGGATCGCATGGACAAGATCGTTACCTTCACGTCTCGGACCCCGCACCCTTATTCTGACGTTGAAACGCCGCGAGTAGTGTTCAAGGTTAGGGTCGAGGGGAAGGAACTAGTCGTTATTCCCATCGGTGGAACAATGGCGCAGGGCTCGAAGTATTGGTTCGAAAGAGTCGAGCGAGACATCAAGTAACTTGTGTTATGAGCAAGAAATCCAGAAGCATAGACCCGACGAAGTATTCGGAAACATACGCGAACGAAATGATTCTGCAGTTACGAACTCTTGCTTGCTCATTTAGGCCACCTCGGTCCGGCGCTCGACCGTGGCACTCCGGAGCTTGCCTTCACTCGGGACCACCCCGCCGACTACACCGTGTATCGGGTTGCAGTCAGGATCGCCAGAGCTGCCGCGAACGCAATCAGCAAAGGAAACGCCCACCGACGTTTCCTGACAACTGCCCAACCGAAAATTGAAGACAGCTCGAGGAAACCACTAGCGCCGAGGAGGACGTACCCGCTGAAATTTCGGTTCGGGTCTGGCGGGATTGTCAGCTCGTTAACTTCATACGAGTAACCATAAGCAAATTCTCCAACGGCAAGCCTCCAATAAATGGCGCATGCTAAGTTCAACGCAGAAAGAACGAGGACTGCGGTAAAGATTCGCTTCTCGATATCAATTCTGGCAGCCTACCCGAACGACTAGGAGGCGACAAGCACGGTTTCAAAATCCCAATTTAACTTCACAGCATGTATTGAGGCCACGCCAGCACTCAAGTTCGCGCCACCCAGACTTCGCTTAAAAGGTTGTGGCATCCTCAATCGGGCCGCCCGTCCGCAGGATTAGGGCTGAAATTATCGTGGCGGACCGGCAGGCTGCCGCACGGCCGAGCGCTTTGGTAGCGGTCGGCATCCGAAAGTCAGTTCACGCGCTCGACCGTGGCACCCCGGAGTTGCATTCACTCTGGACACCCGCCCGAGTTCATAACGACCGTGTTTATGCCTCTGGCTGCGCACCGCCGCGCCGCTTGCCCGATCCATCTAAGTCCGGCCACACCGGCCGTTTTCTGGGTCTCGTCGCAGATGACGCGGAGTTTTGGAGAGACATGAATGATCCGAACTTCCGTGGTCCTCGGAGGAGGGCAACGTCTGAGCACAGCAAGGCGTGGCGTTCGGCAATGTTTGTACTTGCTGAAGGATCGAAGAGGCGTGGAGCGTCGGAATTGCCACCGATGGGACGGTGGCACGATAGCGGCTGTTGCCGCGGAAAAAGCTATGGCTTCAGAATGCATCAACGATATTGGGCTAGAACATCCTAAGCTATCATATGCCCGTGAGGTCCATTGGGAGAGCAATCCTCCTAACATAGAATGATCTCATATCTGCTCACACAGCGCCGGATCTTCCAGAAACTATGATTACAGAAGCCAAGTTACAGATAGTTGACCGGATTGTAGCAACGATCAAAGGGGCTGCGCTCATACTTTCGTTGGCCTACTTTTTATTGAATCCAAGCCCAGAGCGAGCTGATGTTCCGACCGCCTTTATCGTCACGACCCTGTCCGTATCGGCTGTGATTGAGACCATTCAAGTGGTCGGCGTTTGGTTGCACAAACGCTGGGGATTTGGCCTAACATCGGGCCTCTATTTCTTCGGAATGATCGGCAGCCTATTCATATTTCCGATCGTGGACCACATTACCGGAAAGAGCGAGAGATCGCTGGTCAATTGGCATGACGTATACGCTTTGCCTATCGCCATTTATTGTGCCTACCGTTTCCTCGATCTGAGAGGAAAGCACAGATCGGAGGCATGACGTGGGCAAGCCAGGTTTCTGCAACTACAGAGGGGTTGACAGGTTTGCTTGGCTATGCGGCGAGTGGCACCCAGGGAGTGGCGCGATAGCCGCCAGCGGGGAGCGTTCTACCAAAGTAGAGCAGACTGCGGAGCAACCATCTCTTCAAAGCTATTGTCATTCAAGTCAGCGACTAGGACAGGTTGCTCGATTGTAACGTCGTTCCACACGTACAGGCACCCGGCATCTCCAATCAACACGCGCCCGTGATGATCGGCATCGAGCCAATTGCGCCCCCTCTGGAACCATTCCCAGGTCCGGATCACGTTATTGCTGCCATCTACAATCAACCACTTCTCGAGGCGCTGCGAGGCAATTTTGTCGCGCCCATCTCTTTCCAATCTGATGATTTCCCCCCTCTTTAGTTGGAAGTGCCATTCATCTAACGAATCATCATTACTGGACGTCCGTGTCCAACCTCGTTTTACGAGCAGTTCGTCGTAGCTTGGAAACGGCAGCTTTAGCCTCTGTGCCAGTTCTGGATAGCTACTGGCGAAGTCGAGACTAGAGAATTCGGTCTCAGAAACTAGTTCGAGTTCACCTCCATGTCTTCTAATCCAAACTCCCTCTTCGTAAACGCGTGTCAAAAATCTTAGCGCTAGCGCCGAAAAGTAGGGCGGCCTTGAGACCGATGCCCATGTGTCAGTAGACCAAGGTGGAATTCCAAGTCGGCGCGAGGTGCGATTGCGAGCGCTTTCCTGGTAGTTACTAATCAGCGAGAGGAGAAATGAACCATCGGAGCTAAGCTCACAAGATCGCTCGTGGATCTGCCCTTTTATCCATTGTCCAGGCTCCAACTTAAGCGTGTCTAAGTCCCACCGCAGCAACTGCGTGTGCCTTGAAGGACCCCGCCGAAAAACTACAGCTACTGATGCTTCTTGGGCGACAATGCCAAAGATTCGGGGTGCGGTACGGGTGCTCATTAGCTGGCGTCGTTTTCTACCACCCTGCGTGACTTTGAGTGATCGGACGGGTGACGGTGAGTATGGCGCGAATGACAGTGATCGCGTTAGTTCGTTCGTGCCACCGTCCCATGTCCTGTCATCGTACATAGGACTGTGGCACGATAGCGGTCACGCCGCCGAAAAATGCAAGGAGAGGTACCCTTCATCAGTTGCACCCGGCGTGGCACGATAAGACCTTCCCATTTCTCTGACTTACAGCGGCGTGCTTAGGGCCAGTAGCATTGTGATCAAGGCACAATCTTTACAAGAGTGACCGCGCGAGTTCGAAGTTCAAAGGGCGATGATAATTAATCTTGCGATTCCGGCAGCATTCTTGGCGGGGATTACTCTGCTACTTCACGCGTTCTACGAAAGACCCAATGGCGAGCCTGCGCCATTGACGACGGGTCAACTCGTACGAAGAGACTTGCTCAGGATGCTGGTGGCTTTTGCCGTCATTACCTTCCTGTTTCAGCCGAACAACTCCGGAGACGTGCTGAGGATGCTTGCATCTGTCTGGCTTTTGGTTTGGCTCGTGCCACCGATGATCAACCTTTGCCGAGACGCAATCGTCGAGTACCGCGATCGCAACAAGAGTATGGCGCGTCGCTATCGAACCGTCAAAGTTCTTACCGGTCTCACGCTGATTGCATCGGCGGTTGGAATTAACAATATTGGGCCAGCTGAGAAAGATGTTTTAGAGAGTATACGTGCAGGAGTGACATTCCGAGAGTTTCTGCGAGACCATACGCGCTTGGATCGAGAATATTACGTTTATCACGTTTGGCAATGGGTGCCGTCCAAAAACAGCCAGTATCCGTTTGAAACTGAGTACGGTAATTTCGAAGGCGGTCCTGACATCGAAGTCTATTCCTTGCATGATCTGAGGGACCACGTGAAGGCAGGTTCATTAGACAGTTCAAAGTTCAGCGGGACGATAATCCTTAGAAGGATGCGGTGGTTCAACGGTGATACAGCAGTTGAGATCACATTTATAAATGGGAAGCTATACGAGAAGAGCGTGAGCCAAGTCTTTCTAGGGAGCATTCTGGACGCCGCCACTTCCGCCTCGTAGTATTCTTCATAACCATCATCGTCGTCGACACCATAGAGTAATTTGAATCCGTGTTTCTCCAGGAAGTCGGGCGTGAACGCCGTCCTGCCATGTCCTCATATCGCAAAGCCCAATAGGACTGGAATAGGTACTGCCGCCCAGAGTAGGCGTTTGGCTAACTTACTGAGTTTGCGGCGTCGGGGCGTCTCGCTGTCGGTCATACCTCGGTCCTCGCTCGATACATTGCAAGTGTACAAAGCGTGGCAGGTGACATGGCCAAGAGTTCGAAGGTACCCTCGGGCGACATGACGCGGAAGCCGAGTGCAAAAGTGGTTATCGTCGCCGGCCTCTTGGCGGGGTCCGTTTCGGCAGTGGTTGGTTACGCGTGGATGTACGTCGCTGCAGCCTTCCTTGGCTTTGACAATAGTATGCTAATGCTCAGCGAGGCGACTCCTCATGAAGTGGCCATGTCGTCTGCCCCCATCGTAGGATTTTGGGCTTCCGTACTCGGCGCGTTGCTCGTTTTCGGAAGGCGGCGGGGTGGCCAGGTGAGACTCTTCCTCCGGGCCACACGCCGATAGTTCACCCTCGGTTCGGTTCACGGAGGGCCGGGAACTTTGGGACCAGAGAACGTGGGAATGCCTTCGGCACCGGGACATGCTTTTCGCAAGTTGGTTTTGGCTGGAGGACGCTTGACGCATATCCCGGCCACCCAGCCGAACTCGAGGACTCATCTTGGGCATCATCTTTGCAATCGAAAGCGCGACCACGGGTCTCGCGCTCCAGAGCGTTTAGCGCTTGACGAACTGGAAGCCTCGGCGCGCTCGCTTGCGGTATGTCTGAGTCGCCTGTATGCCTATCCGCGAGTGTGCGGGTGCGTCTCGATGTTCTTCAGTGTCTCGGGCAGATCGTGTTCAACGATAACCCAGACGCGAGAGTCGTCTACTTCCGCGTAGCCGTGTGCCAACAGATTCCGGAAGCTGACGATTCTCGGTGCATAGGGAATCGAGTCGAACAGCTCCCTATCGATTCTCGATACTTGAGCGAGCGCCTCACCAATGATAAACAGCTGGCGTTCGATGGCCGAACGATGGAGAGAACTTGCAAGGTAGCTTTCTTCGCTCAGCTTGTCGGCGAACTCGGCTATGAGTCGACCTGCCTCAATGGCATCGCAAAGCAGTGTTTCCGAATCACGCTGCATAAAGCAGTTGCTGCGACTTTTCCAGCGCAGCGGCAAATCGAGAGTTCTTGATAGCTGAGCGTTCCACTAAATCGACTCGGCGGCCAAAGACTTGCTGCAACTCTTCAAGAAGATCGAAGTACTGATCCGCGAGGCTCATGCCCACCGGCGGATCAAACTCCACGACCAGGTCCAAGTC
>JALYSG010000014.1:0-40924 GCA_030854945.1 Armatimonadota bacterium | reverse complement strand
GCACTGAACCAAACGCCCAAAGCTGCCGAACTCGGAACTTGCGGCACAGGCGGGCCAACTCTTCTCGCTCGAGTTCAATCACAAACAAGATTGTACTGCTTCAAGAAAACGAAATGGGCGAGCGCGGATCGCGCATACAAACTCGGACCCGAATGCGCAGCGCAAGGTCTCTGAGACCGGGCGAAGCTGCCCGTAGAACGGATGCCCTTGAGCTTCGGTCTCAGGGGCACCCGGGCGCATCAACCATTGCAATCGAAAGCGCGACCACGGGTCTCGCGCTCCAGAGCGTTTAGCGCTTGACGAACTGGAAGCCTCTGCGGGCTCGCTTCCGGCCGTACTTCTTTCGCTCTTTCACGCGCGGGTCGCGTGTGAGGTAGCCGGTTCGGCGCAGGGGCGTTCGCAGGTTCGGGTCCATCTCGATGATGGCTCGGGCGATGCCGAGCTTGACGGCGCCGGCTTGGCCCGCGATACCGCCGCCTTCGCAATCGGCGACGACATCCAGCTTGCCATCGAGGCCGACAGCCTTCATGGGGCTTTCGACGACCATTTCAAGCACCTTGCGGCCGAGGTAATCGGCCATGGGCTTTCGGTTGACGGTCACCAGGCCGGTGCCCGGTATGACCCAAACTCGGGCGATCGCGCTTTTGCGGCGGCCGGTTGCGTAATACGTGTCTGCTTTTGCCATTACTTCTCTCGGGTGACCTTAAGGGGCTCGGGATTTTGCGGTGCGTGCGGGTGCTCGGCGCCTGCGTAAACTTTCAGCTTGTCGAACGTTTTGCGTCCGAGGCGGTGCTTGGGAAGCATTCCCCACACGGCTCGCTCGACCAACTTCTCGGGTTTGGTTTCGAGCAGCTTGCCTCGCGAAATGCTCTTGATGCCGCCCGGGTAACCGGTGTGGTGATACACCAGTTCGTCTCGCTTGGAGTTGCCCGACAGCTTAATCTTGGATGCGTTAATCACGATCACGTGATCGCCGACATCCATGTTATATGCAAACGTGGGCTTATGCTTGCCGCGCAAAATCTGCGCGACAGCGCCTGCCAGACGTCCGACCGAAATACCGGTCGCGTCTACCAGGAACCACTTTTGTTCAATTTTATTCTCTGCCGTTGGGGCGCTCATTTTTATTCTCTTTATCGCCCAGAGGGCGAAGATACTTTATTCGTCCGTTTCTGCGACCAAATCGCGATAATCGCGAAGTTTCCGCCCATATTTTGCTTTCACGAGAGTGAGGCCTTTCGCCGGCAATACCACCGGCCACTTCACTTCGTCTCGTCTCGCAGGGTCTGTTAGAACCCTGAAATCTTCAATTGTTCTTTTGCCGCATCCTACTTCCATGAGGCCGCCTGCGATTCTCCGCATCATGCCGCGGATGAAGGCAGTGGCTTCTACTTTCAGCCTTATCTCGTCTCCGGATTGCTCCACTTCGATTCGCTTGATTTCCCGAACCGCGTTTTTTAGGTCTCCCAATTCTTCGCCGAAGGCTCGGAAATCGTGATTCCCTTTCAGCGCGCTCGCAGCCTCTTTCATTCGGCTGACGTTTAGGTCCTTCCAGGTTTCGTACACGAATCGCGATCGAAAGGGATCGACCTTATCGCTGAGGGCTATTCGGTAGACGTACTCTCGCGATCTCGCAAAAAACCGCGAGTGAAACTCCATTGGAGCTTCGCTCGACGCAGCGACCCGAACATCGTCAGGAAGCAGCCGGTTGATCACGAAAGCCCAATTAGCGGAGGGCATCGGATTTACGGTCTCAAAATCGGCCACCATGCCCAGAGCGTGCGCGCCGGAGTCAGTCCGGCTGCAGCCTCTTAGGTCGGGGGCTTCTCCCGAGATCTCACGTATGCAGCATTTCAAGGTTCCCAGAACCGATCTTTGGTGGGCCTGCTCAGCCCAGCCACAGAACTCGGTTCCGTCAAATTGGATCAGCAGTTTGATCCGTCGGTTATTCAGTTCGTTAGTCGACGAGCTCGATTACGGCCGTCGGCGCGCCGTCTCCTCGACGCTGTCCCAGTTTCGTAATCCTCGTATAGCCGCCGGGCCGGTCTTTATGACGCGGGCCAACGACGTCGAAAAGATGCTTCACGAGGTCTTCGCCGTTGATCAGACATCTTTCTGCCAGCTGCTCGGCGGTTAAACCCACTTTGCGGTACCCGGGGGATGACGCGCCGTGGCCGACCAAAACGCGGCGGGCTCTTCGGCGAGCGTCGACCGTGTCTCTTTTTGCCAGGGTAACGAGCGGCTCCACAATTCGGCGAAGCTCTTTGGCTCTACCCTCGGTGGTTTGCACGTAGCCGTGGCGAATCAATTGGCGTGCGAGGTTATTCAGCAGCGCGCGTCGTTGATCGCTCGGAAGGCCAAGTTTTCGTCGGTCTACTCGATGTCTCATAGGAGTTCGTCATCCAAATCGTCGTTGTCGAGGTTGATGGTTCGGCCGCCCTTGCCTGGCTTCAATGAAAGGCCGCGCTCGAGCAACTTCTCGCGAACCTCATCCATCGCTACCGCGCCGAAGCCTTTGAGCGAGCTGAGCTCCGACTCGGTGTATTTCAGGATTTCGCGGAGGGAGCCGACTTGCGAGCGACGCAGAGCGTTCAGCGTTCGGAGGCTCAGGTCCAGCTCTTCGAGTGGCGTATCGGGAAGGCCGCTGCTATCGCCTTCGGCTTCCGCTTCGTCCTCGAAGGAGATTTCCATGCCGCCTGCACCAAGCTCTATGAACGGCTTCAGCTCATTCATCAGTATTTGCGCGGCTTGGCTGACTGCTGCAGCGGGGGTTACGGCGCCCGACGTCCATACATCCAGGGTGAGCCGTTCAAAATCTGTACGCTGCCCAACACGGGTTGCCTCGACCGTGTGGTTCACCTTCTTAACCGGGGTGAATTGCGAACCGAGGGGGATGAGGCCGATCGTGCCGACGTAGCGATCCTGCTTGTTAGGCAGAACGTATCCCTTGCCCCAGCTCACGAAAAGCTCGACGCTGAACGTCGTTCGCGCTTCGCTAATTGTGCACAGGTAGACCTCGGGGTTGATGATCTCCATGTACTCGGGACACTCGATGTCCGCGCCGGTTACTCGCCCTTTGCCTTTGACGTTGATCGTCAGTTCGACGTCTTCGGTGGGAGGGGTGGGTGTATTGACGCGTATGGCGACTTCGCGAAGGTTCAGGATGAACTCCGTCATGTCTTCCTTCACGCCTGGGATCGCCGCGAACTCGTGAAGAACCTTGTCAACACGAAGGGCAGTAATCGCCGCTCCGGGAATGCTGCCGAGCAGCACGCGTCGAAGCGAGTTGCCGATGGTTTGGCCGAACCCGCGCTCGAGTGGCGTGAGAATGAATTTGCCGTAGGTGTCGGTACTCTGTAGTTGTTGGATCTCGCTCGTCATAATTACCTGGTATAGAACTCGACGATCAACTGATCCTTGATGTCGAGATTAACCTCGCCCTTTTCGGGCATCCTGGAAATCTTGCCCTCGAAACTTTTGTCGTCGAGGATCAGCCACTCTGGAATGCGCTTCGCGGCAACTTGCTGAACGGCTTCTTGAATGAAGCGGCCTTCGCGCTTGCTCTCGTGCAGCCCAACCACTTCGCCCGGGCGAACCTGATAGCTTGGAATGTTCACGCGGCGGCCGTTGACCGTGAAGAACCGGTGCGAAACCAACTGGCGGGCTTGGCCGCGGCTTGTCGCCCAGCCGAGACGGTAGACAACGTTATCGAGCCGTGTTTCCAGCAGCTGGAGAAGGTTGTCGTACGTGATTCCGCGGCGTCGATCGGCTTCATCCATGTAGGCCGAGAACTGCTTTTCGCGGAGCTGGTACATGCGCTTGAGTTTCTGTTTTTCCAAAAGCTGCTCGGCAAATTCGGTGAGTCTCCTGCCTCGCAGGGCGTCATCGCCGTGCTGGCCCGGCGGCTTGTTGCGGCCGTCTCGTTCGATCTGGCACTTGCGCGTGTAGCATCGCTCTCCCTTAAGAAAGAGCTTTTGCCCGGCGCGCCGGCACAGTTTGCATTTTGCTTCCCAGATAACTGACATAGTTGGTTTTTCGTTAGACCCGGCGTCGTTTCGGCGGCCGGCAGCCGTTGTGGGGCAGCGGAGTTACATCGCGGACGGAGACAATATCGAGGCCGCTCGCCGCAAGAGTGCGGATCGCGGTTTCTCTGCCACCACCGGGGCCGCGAACCCAAATATCGATTCGCTTCACGCCGTGCTCTGCCGCTCGCTTGGCTGCCGCTTCCGCTGCGACCTGTGCGGCATACGGAGTTCCCTTTCGGCTCCCCTTGAAGTTCACGTTGCCTGCGCTGGACCAGCAGATCACATTGCCCTGCTTGTCGGTGAACGTCACGATCGTGTTGTTAAACGAAGACTTCACGTGGGCAACCGCGTGAACGATGTTCTTTAGAGTCTTCTGCTTGCCCTTGGTGGGTGTTGTTTTCCGAGCCATGGATTACTTCGTTACCTTCTTCTTGCCGGCAACCGTCTTCTTCGGACCCTTCCGGGTGCGAGCGTTGCCTCGGGTGTTTTGGCCACGAGTGGGGAGGCCATGACGATGCCGAAGGCCGCGGTAGCATCGGATCTCCATCAAGCGGCGGATATTTTGCTGGACTTCTCGCTTGAGGTCTCCCTCCACTTGATAGTCTCTTTCAATGACCTCGCGGAGGTGAGCCACCTCTTGATCGCTAAGTTCTGAAATCTTTCTGGTTCGATCGACGCCCGCTTGGTCGCAAATCCTGCGAGACGTTTCGATGCCGATGCCGTAAATATAAGGGAGGGCATACTCCACTTTCTTGGTGCGGGGGAGGTCTACGCCGGCGATACGCGCCATTTAGCCTTGCCTCTGCTTGTGCTTGGGGTTAACGCAGAGAACCCTCACGACGCCTTCACGCCGCACGATCTTGCACTTGTCGCACATCTTCTTTACGCTTGGTCGAACCTTCATCGGTGATAATCTCCACGGCTGGAAGACAGCCGCTTAAACACGCCGCGAGAATCCCTCCCGGCGCAAGGGGTGAGTATACCCTCATGGGCTGGTGCGCGTGTCAACCTGAAACAAGGCTGAAAGGCGAATCTGGTCAGCGTCGGGCGACGCCCGGGGGCACGTGGTATTTGGAAATCGTTCCCTTCCGACCAAGGGCCAGTTGGCGATCCGACGGGGAGAAGGCGACGGCGCGCGGCGCTTCCTCAGGTGAGAGGTCCCAGACGCGGTCCGTCCCGGGAATCCAAAGACGCGCAGGGCGGCGACGGTTTGACATGCTCGCTCCCTCATTAGCCACGAGGTTCAGGCTATGGGCGAATACCGGCCGGAAGAATGTTCCCCTGATTCCCGCGACGCGCTTAAGCGTCTTTGCGTCGTAGAGGATCGTTCCCGCCCATTCTGCATAGGTAATGGCCAGCTGTTTGTCATCGGGCGTGTACTGGATGTCCATCACGTCGCCGAGCGGGAGCCGCTGTGCGCGGATCTGCTTTCCGGTGGCGAGATTCCAGATGGAGAGATTGCGGCCAATGACTGCGGCGAACTGCTCCAAATTGTGCGCGCCTGCGCCCGTCCAGCGGCCGCTTGGCAGCTCCTTTGGTATCGTCAGAACAACTTGCATTGATGCAAGTTTCAGCACTTCGATTGGTTTGTCGTAACGTGACCGAAGCGCGTAGGGCGACCCATCGCTGACTTGTAAGTCCATATTGTCTTTGATCGAGTGAATTTGGTAAATGGACCCGGTGGTGGCATTTATCTCGATCAGGGCATTCGTCGGTCCCCGCAACCAGAGCCGATCTCCATGCGCTGTTCCGGAATAGACGGCCTGACCAATCCTCGCGGATCCAGCAAGTTTGCCGCTAGATGCATGGAGCCAGCCGACTAGACCGAAGTCAGTGACGAACATGACGGTCTTTTCAGACGTGAAGCAAACGTAGGCTATCGATTCTGTGCCGCGCTGAGGTAGGGCTTCGTACGTCCAGACCGGCTGCAGAGCCGACTGGAGGACCGCCGCGGTCGCGAGCGTTGCCATCATGCCGCCATTGTGCCGAACCCAGCCATAGAAAAAACGGAGCCGACTAGTCAGCTCCGTTCAATACGTCCGTTAGCTTAGAACCGGAAGTGGGCGAATGCCTTGTTGGCGTCTGCCATGCGGTGCGTGTCTTCCTTCTTCTTGAAGGTAGAGCCTTGGCCGCCGTAGGCGTCCAAGATTTCGCCGCTGAGCTTCTCGATCATGCCGCGTCCGCTGCGCTTTCGGGCGTTCGTTACCATCCATCGGATGGCGAGGGTTCGTCGGCGCGAGGGGCGGACCTCTTGCGGGACTTGGTAGGTCTGGCCGCCGACACGTCGGGGGCGGACTTCGCTGAACGGCATACAGTTTCCGAGAGCCTTCTCGAAGACTTCGATGCCAGACTTGCCCTCTTTCTCTTCGCAAATTTCGAGAGCCCTGTAGAAAATGGTTTCGGCAGTGCCCTTCTTGCCGCACATCATCAGGCGGTTGATGAACCTCTGGGCGAGTTCCGATCCGTAAACCGGATCAGGAAGGATGATGCGCTTGGGTGTGTGTCCTCTTCGTGGCATTTGTTACTTCGCCGCCTTCGGGCGCTTCGTGCCGTACTTGCTGCGGCTTTGCTTCCTGTCGTTGGTGCCGGCTGTCTGCTGGGTGCCGCGAACGATGTGGTACCGAACGCCGGGTAAATCTTTCACGCGGCCGCCTCGAACGAGGACGACGCTGTGCTCTTGCAAGTTATGGCCGACGCCAGGGATGTAAGCCGTGACCTCGATGCCGTTGACGAGGCGGACACGGGCGACCTTTCGCAGAGCCGAGTTCGGCTTCTTGGGCGTGACCGTTCGCACGATCGTGCACACTCCCCGCTTCTGCGGGTTGGATTTAAGCGCAGGCGACTTGCTTTTGACCTTGGGCGACTTGCGTCCTTTTCGGACGAGTTGGTTCACTGTGGGCATAACTTGAAAAATGCCGGACACTCCGGCAACGGGCTATTGTGAACGATGGAGGGGCCTGGTGTCAAGCGCAAGGGCTGGGGCTGACCGTGTCGCGTGGCGGGGAGGTGGCAAGCCCGCCACGGTGCATACCGGAAAATCGACAATTCGTCGCGCCGTCTGATATAGAATTACCATGGGTGGCACGTTCGGCCGCGTGCGACCCCAGGAGGGCTAACATGGTCTTTTGGATAAAAGAAAGCGACATCGGCGAGTGGAGTTGGCGCCTCCATTCCTCGGCAATGAAGCAATTCATTGCAAAAGGCATCGTCGCGTGCGAGTCTGAGGAGCTTTGCGTAAAGGAGATCGCCTTGATGAAAAATGGAATGCCCGAAGCCATCATCTACACCGAACCTCGAGACGCCGGTTCGCAATCGCAGTAGACTTGCGCCAAGCAGAACTCAAAGCCGCCCAGCCCTCCGGTCTCAAAGCCATGATGTCCGGGGGGCGACTTCTTAACGAAGGTCCCGAGATTTCCTAATTGCCCGACTTCGTGCGATTGTCTAACATGCAAAGCATGTGGCAGCCTGCCTCCATACCCGCGCACGCCTTCTTCGTGGTTGCCAATATAGCCCTCGACGAGCTCGGAGACTTTGATGTTGTGGAGGTCGATCTTCCTCAAAAGGGCTCGGCGAACCATGCATCGCCATCGCGTACAAGGCGCTTCCGGGTTAGCTCCGGCCTGAACCCCGCGATGGTGGCTGGTCCTTCTCCATTTCGATCCTGCCTCTCATCGGAATAAAACATTGGGAAGGTTCGGAGTTCGTAGCCCTCGTCCTCGATCAATCGGATGTGTTCCCGCGCTTGCGTATAGCCAGGATTGCGGCGCCCTTTCGGGTTTCTTTCCCATCCTTCGGCCAGGATCATCGCACGTGAGCCATCGGTCATCCTGTCCCATGCGCCGAAGATCACGAACCTTTGCGCTTGGTTTACAAATGACCAACTCCAGTTCCAGTTGCGGCAGGTAGCGCCTTGGGTTTCGATAAATTGGGTTCTTGTCATCGTCCCTTCTAAACCGGGGCTACCCGAGTCGCCGGGTCGGACCATTGCTCCGTAACCCCGCCCCGCACGGGCCGCACGCGGGCCCAATACTGCGTCCCCGGAACCAAGCCCGAGAACAGGTAGTCCAAGGCCGAGGCCGAAGTCGCTGCGCCCGTGATCCCGGCCATCGCCTGCGTCATTTGGTCCCGGAGTCCGGGCCCGTCTCGCTTGATTCTTGCAATGATTACCTATTGTAACCCCAGCTTTATCTCCTTTAGTCTCTGGAGGCCCTGATTCCCGCCCTTACGGAAGCTCCCGCCGGGGTGACGGGAGCCATTGTCGGGGTTGCAGGAGCAGTTGTGAGGGTCGCGGGAGCAGCTGTCGGGATGGCGGTCAGGGCATAATGGGTCGTGGAGCTTTGGATCATTCTCGGCTGGGTTGTGTGGGGCTTTGTAGCTCTGTTTACACTCAGACAATGGGAATTTAAGTTCAAGAGTAGAGATGGAGGAGTTCGTATACTTGCGGGACGATGTGCCTTGCTCTTCACCGTGGCGCTTCTCGTGACCGCTCTCACACCCATCAGCAAGCTCCATCTTCTCTGGGCTTGCCCCGCCCTTTACAAGGGCTCAATGATGCTTACACTGATGCTCATGCAAGGAAATCTAGAACGAGCCTGGGGACGGATGGAGGCAGAGAGCCGAAGGACGGGCGAGCCACTTGCCGACATCTTGCACCGAGAGGTTACAAGGCACCAAGCTTTGGGTGCAGTACGGGATTACACCCCTGAAGAGAGGGCAGAAATCGAATCGCTGGTGACCTCGGGTGATAAGGAGGAGGGTATAGCGCGAATCGAAGAGATTAATGAGGCCCGCCGAGAGGAGCTCAAGGCTCAAGGGGTCGATCTCGAAGCATTCACGCCCGAGATTGGCCGAGATTTCGAGTGGAGCTTTGTTGTGCGGCAAGTTTTCAGTGTTCTGGAGTTCACCCGCGGCAACACGATGATTGGGCCAGATGGGATGCCCAAGAGCACGGGGTGGACCGACCCGTATGGATACCTCCTCGTCTCGTCCCCTATCTTCAACCAGCCCGCACGTCTACCCATCATCCATCGCGACGACTTCCTCTTGGCGACGTTTGTGTTCGATGAACCGAACTGCGATGAGATTCTGGAAAATTCAGAGCTGTTGGTGACTTATGCTCCTGAGAAAACGCGTCGGGACGGCAAAGCCGCCAGCCTCAAGCACTGTCTGCACTACGTTCTGTGCCCGCCAGGCACGCTTGAACGCTACTACGCGTTCAATGACGATATACACATGCGGAACCCTTCTCCAGAGAAGCTATTCGGAAAGCTGAAATACGACGGCGAAGTCCGAGTAGAAACAAACCAAGCCCCCTCGATCTAAGGGCGTCTAGCCCGTTGGTATGGACGTCACCACGCACGTATTCGTTGATATGATCTACAACCTCGTGCACGTACTCATAGCGAAGGTTCCTGTAGCTTGCCAGTTGATCGCTGTAGATCGTCGAACCCGGCTCTACGTTGTCAGTCACTTGACCGTGAAGGGTGACTGCTTTGGTGTTCTTGGCAACGAAGGCGTGAGCGCGGCCCGTCTCTCGCTCCAAGAATCCCATAGTTCAGCGCGAAGTACTGGAAGAAGTTGCTCTCGTACGGGTCGTCGCAGTTGCACAGCACCACCTTGAGCCAAATGAATCCTAGAAAATAGTGTGGCAATTTAGAGAGTGACGATGAATGAATGTCCTCTCGCTGTCCCCGCGAACGTTGGGGAGTAAACGGCGGGGGGGCCGCACTCGGCTTCGAATGGGCGCAGTGCTATTTTCAGCGGACGGAGGCGGGAAGCACCGGTAAACTCGCCGGATGGTCTCTTTGCTTGCGCTCGCCGTCTTGCAGCACGCTGCCGTTATCCCGGTTTCGCGGCCGGACAACTGGTGGCAGGACCGGCACGCGGCGTGCGTAGTGGGCACGAAGATCCGCGGATTCGACGTCGCGTTTATCGGCGACTCCATCACGCAAGCGTGGGACTCATCCGAGAAAGCGGCGTGGGACGAAAGCTTTGGCCCTATGAAGGCTGCCAACTTCGGCTTCTCCGGGGATCGCACGCAGCACGTTTTGTGGCGGCTCGACAACGGCGAGGTCATCGGCGCAAACCCGAAAGTCGTTGTGCTCATGATCGGCACCAATAACATTGGAGTCGACTCTCCGGCGGAAATCTCAGACGGAGTTACTGCCATCGTCGACCGGCTGCTGGCCAAGACGCGGGCGAAGATTCTGCTCCTCGGCATTTTCCCGAGGGCGGAGGCAGCGGATCACCCGTTGCGCGTCGAGGCCGGCGAAACGACCGACCTCTTCTTTAATCGCATCGAAAACCCGCGCGTTATCAAGTTGGATATCAGCAGCTATTTCATCCGCAGCGACGGCTCTCTGCGCACGCTACTGATGCCCGATGCTTTGCACCTCAATGAAAACGGCTACGCGATTTGGGCGAAAGCGATCTTGCCGGCGGTTCGGAAAATGCTAGCTGGTTAGCGTTACTGTTTTGAGGCGCCCGCGCTTACGCGCGACGCGTGATGGTTCCAGCCGCTGAGGACAAGGCGCTCGTGATCGAGCCGTTTGCGGGCATTAGATTTCTGCCCAGTGCAGCCACTTCTCGAAATAGGGCTGATCATATGGGCTGAGAGGGACGGTTTCTGCACCACCTTCCAATGCGATTCTGCAGGCTTTGTACAGCAAATTATCCGGGTCTAAATCGCTTGCCTTACTCATGGTATGCATGGCTAGTTCCGGCCGGCCCGCGGCTGAAAAAGCGGCTGAGAGCATGAACCACGCCTCGTGGTCGCTCGGCTCAAGCCGAGCCGCGCGTTCGAGCGGGCCGACGGCAGCGGAGCCGTCGCCAAGCTTGAGAAGCAGCCTTCCGAGCCAGACGCCGTAGAAGGGATCGGTCGTCTCGAGGTCGTATGCTCGCAGCGCGGGGTTAACGGCTTCCTTCGGTTCGCCAGCGGCTACGATGGCCTCGGCAAGTCGGAACCAATAGAAGCCATTGCTCGGGTTTAGCTCGCATGCCTTTCGGAGCCTTTCGATGCCGGCCCTGTGCTTGCCGTAGCGCCTGTAAACATCGGCAAGGCCCACATGCGCCTCGGGGCGCGGCTTCTTGCTCTTTAGCAGTTTTTCGTACTGCTTGGCTGCCTGCGGGCCCAACTCCGCCAAATCGTACGAATCCGCGAGCCGTAGCCGGTTCTCGACATCGTTGTCGTCCATCCGCAGCGCTCGCCTGTAGTGGTGGATGGCATCGGAGACTTCGCCTTCGGCGAGGCGCTCGTCGCCAAGGCGACGGCTTTCCTCGGCGGTCTTCCCGTCTTCGCGGGGCACCTGTGGCTTTTTCTTTTTCGGTTCGATCTCTATGGGAAGAATCGACCGTAAATCGGGTTTCTCCTGCGGCATAGCTATTTATATTATGGACGCCGTGGCACAATCGGTTTGTTGAAAAAAATCGACGCAATTGTTCGAACCGGCAAGCTGGAAGAAGTGAAAGCCGCCTTAGAAGAGGCGGGCATCGTGGGCATGTCCACCGAGCCAGTGCGCGGGCACGGTCGCCAGCAGGGCCGCACCGAACTGTATCGTGGCAGTACTTACGCCATAAACCTACTGCCGAAGGTGCGCATCGAGGTGGTCGTGGCGGACGAGCGTTTGGAGGACGCGCTCGCAATTATCGCGCAGGCGGCGCACACGGGCGAGATCGGCGACGGCAAGATTTTCGTCAGTGAGGTACTCGACGCCATTCGCATACGTACTGGGGAGCGCGGAGAATCTGCTCTGTAAAAGGTTGACAACCGCGGGCGAAGCGGCCCTAAGTGCGTGGACTTGTCGAGATCGATCTTATCAGCCGCCAAAGCAGAGATTCGCGCCGGCGCACGCGAAATTGGCGGCAACAACCGGGGACCGTTCGTTGCGAAATACCTTGCGCCTTCGGGCCTCAGGCCTCCGCAGCCCTGGTGTGCCGCTTTCGCGAGTTGGTGCCTGCTGCGGTCGACGCGGAAGCACGAGCTGCCGGACCTTCCCTACTTCCTATCGGCGCGCGAGATGTTCAACTGGGCAAAAGCGGGCAGGATGCTTCGCGAAGCGCCGATGCCGGGCCACCTCATGTTCTTCTCGCGCGGCGGAATCTTCTCTTGGAAGGGGCACTGTGGCATCGTGGTGTCCGCGAGCCGCTCGAGAATCGTGACGATCGAAGGGAACCGGACGAGCCGTGTCCAGACATTTGAGTACTCTGCTGCCACGGTATCAAACTTTTTAGGCTTTGCGGGAATCATCTCTTGACTTAAATGCGTTATAATGTTGATTGTAAGCACGGGGCAATCGGGCCCCCACAAACTCGGATGCCACGACGCACGAGAGGAGTGAACAATGCAACAACAGGCAAACAGCGCCACGCCGCGCTTTGAAGACCTAATGAAGAGGACCCAGAAGAAGGTCTACAACATGGCCTACCGGCTCTCCGGTAACGCGGCCGACGCAGAAGACCTAACACAAGAAGCGTTCTTCCGGGCTTATCGGAGCTTCGACTCTTACGAGGGCGACAAGCCTTTCGAAAACTGGATCTTACGGATCGTCACCAGGCTCTACCTGGATCTCCTTCGCCATCGTCGCCGACGCGTGCAGACGGTCAGCTACGACAACCCCCTTCATAAGGACAGCGGCGAAGACGACCTGTTTTTCGAACAGGCAGATGACACAGCCAATCCGGACGCGGTTCTCATGGACGCGAACCTTGGAGAGGAACTGGAGGACGCCCTTCGTTCCCTGCCGGCCGAGCAGCGCCTCGTTGTGATGCTTGCCGACATCGACGGTGTTCCTTACAAGGACATCGCGGAGATGCTGGACGCCCCTGTGGGAACGATCCGCAGCCGCCTCCACAGAACGCACAAGGCGCTTCGCCAGAAGCTTGCCAAGTGGGAGGAACAGCACGAGGGACACATCGCAAATATGCGATTCTCCGACACTTAGTATCGGTTATGTTCCAATTTTGATCCCCTGAAATAGAGCCGCCAACCCCCCAAAACAGGCGGCTCTTTTCTTTTTCAGCGCACGTTCCAGACGGCTTGGTCGATTCTTGCTGTCCACGGAAACGAGAACGTAGGGCCATCCGCCTTGTAACTTATGCGCGCTAGGGCCTGCCGCGTACTTGGCTCCAGGTATTGAGTTGGGTTTGGCACGGGGATAACGACTCGGAGGTCGCTCAGCGAAACCAATCTGGTGTCGATTTGAACCCAGGACTGAGACGTGAAATTGTAAAGCTGAACCCATTGCCGAAGGCTACTGCTCGATCCCCGCGATTCAAGAACGAACTGCATGCCGGTCAGCGTAGTTCCAGGAATTGTCGTCACGAGTTCAATCTCTACAGGACGCTGCCCAGTTGAGAAAGTAATTCCGGGTCTGATTGCAAGGTCGTGACCGCGAGCTGGACAGTCGCGGACGAACGGCTGATGTGGCGGGGCGACGAGATGGTATGGCTCGACGTGGAAAATCAGTCGCACTATGTCGAGCCTGGAACGAGAAAGATGTGCGCTCGATTGCGATATAGGTCTATGCGACCCGTTTTCTCCTACCCGTGGACTGTCAGTATCGATCGCATCGCATGGGCGACGCGCTAGACGGCTGGTTTCGAAATCCACGAGCCCACGATTTTGTACGCCCGTTCGTGAAATTGCCGTCGATTTGAGATTGACCTAGGACGAACGCTTACACCTCTTCGCACGGCGGGAGTGGGGTCAGAAACCAGTCTCTGCAGCACGTTCGACGAGAATCACCCTGCGGGTGATGAGTACCAAAAGCGGGTGGCGATACAATTATTTCACAGGCAAAGCCCGCCAATGTAAAGCCGTCGGGTGGAGTCAGAGACACGCAAAGATGCGCGTTCCAAGGCGGGGGCTCTTCGCAGCTCTGCGAGGGGGGTAGCCCCCGCCGACTGGAACTTCGACTCGGGTCCGGGGAACGATCCGAACGCTTAGGAGGAATGGATGGACAATCATAGTCGCGATGCCGATATCAGAGCCTGGCTTCGCGGTTATATGGAGGGAGACGCTCGGGCCGGCGAGTTACTCGCCGGCCACGTTCTTGCCACCGTGAGGCGGCGGATCCAGGGCTACGGAGTACCTGCGAGCGACGTCGACGATCTTGCACAGGCATGCGCGCTGGAAGTGTTGCGCCATGCCGGAGAGTTTGACCCGAGCCGGGGTCGATTGGATGCTTGGGTCGGCGGGTTTGCCTTCAATACCGTGAGACAATACCGTCGGCAGGCGCGATTTACGCAGCCGAGTCGGCACCACCAAAACGACCACTTTGCCGCCAAAGCACGGGTGAGCGCCCCATTGACCCTCGCTCTTTCTTGCTTGAGTGACGACGACAAAAGGCTCATACGGCTGCGTTTCGTCGACAGATTGACGAGCCCCGAGATCGCGTGTAGACTCGAAAGCAGTCCCGACCCCCGTCAGAAAACAGATTTCAAGGGTCCTCGAAAAACTTCGAAGGCATCCCAGCATTCATCAGCTAATACGCTAATCGACGACGCGGACCGCGCGCTGCAGTAGCGCGCGGTCCGCGGCCACCAGAGCCGCCATCGCCTCGACCATCGGCACCGCCCTGGGCAAGACACACGGATCGTGCCTTCCCCGTCCGCCCAACGTCACCGCTTCGCCGGCGGTTGAAACGGTCTGCTGATCCCGCATTACGGTAGCAGTTGGCTTGAATGCAACCGTAAAGTACACGGTTTCGCCGTTCGTGATTCCTCCTTGTACACCACCGCTTCGATTCGTCCGCGTTCTCACCTTGCCGTCTTCCATATAGAACTCGTCGTTGTGCTCCTGGCCGGTCATGAGAGTTCCTGCAAACCCTGAGCCTATTTCGAACCCCTTCGACGCGGGAAGGCTCAGCATCGCTTTTGCAAGTTCGGCTTCGAACTTGTCGAAGACCGGATCGCCCCAACCGGGGGGACACCCGCGAATGGCGCAGGTCACGATCCCCCCGAGGGAGTTGCCTAGTTTCCTGGCGGCCTCGATGGCTCCGATCATTTTGGCTGCGGTATCGGCGTCGGGGCAGCGTACGGGAGTTGCCTCGACCTTGGCGAGCGACACCGCATCGACGTCGGCATCGAACGTGATGAGACCGACACTCGATACCCAACCGATAACCTCGACGCCCCAGACGGTACGCAGAAGCTTCTTTGCGACGGCGCCCGCCGCAACCCTCCCGGCGGTTTCGCGGGCGCTGCTTCGACCGCCGCCTTGCCAATTGCGAATGCCGTACTTGGCTTCGTAGGTGTAGTCGGCGTGGCTCGGGCGATAGGCGGTTTCTATGTCCCGATAATCGTCAGGCCGCGTGTCTTCGTTGGGGATTAATAGGCTGATCGGCGTGCCTAGAGTCTTCCCTTCGAAAGTGCCGCTAAGAATTTTCACGGTGTCCGTTTCCTTTCGCTGAGTGACAATTTTGCTTTGGCCGGGCCTGCGTCGATCGAGGTCCGGCTGGATGTCATCTTCCGTGAGGTCAAGCTTCGGAGGGCAGCCGTCGACGACAGCACCGACGCCTCCGCCGTGCGACTCGCCCCATGTGGTAACACGAAAAACGTTGCCGAAAGTATTGGGCACCGAGTGATATTACTGCCTTAACATAGGGGCTCTGTTATTGTTCGGGCCGAAATCATGTCATACTGTAATTCAGACAGGCAAGGCGGCGTAGAAAAAGCTGCCCTTAGAGGCTCCTCAGGTCTCATTCAAAGCCGATTGATCGCCACGGGGATTTACGGATAGCCCATGAAGATCATTAGTTCAAACGGACGTCACTCATTAGCGAACGCCCGAGTTGCGATGCTCGGAAATTACACTCCGCGCAGATGCGGAATCGCGACTTTTACCGAGGATCTCACTGAGGCCCTGCAGGCTCAGGGTTCAGAAGTTACCGTAATCGCCATGGACGACCGACCGGAAAGCTACAGCTACCCGGACGTTGTCGGTTTCAGGATTCTGCAAGGCGAGATCGAGGACTATCGAAAGGCCGCGCTTTACATATCAAGGCTATCAGCCGACGTCCTATGCGTGCAGCACGAATTTGGAATCTTCGGTGGCTCGGCGGGCTCACACTTGCTGGAGCTGCTGGAGCAATTGGACATTCCGATCGTCGTTACCCTTCATACAATTCTGAGGGACCCGGATGCCCACCAGATGCACGTAATGAAAGAGCTGGATAGCCTGGCGGCGCACTTTATCGTGATGAGCGAACGCGGCAAGGATTACCTCTGCGATATCTACGGCATTGCGGGTGAGAAGGTAGACGTGATTCATCACGGCATTCACCCATTGCCTCGACAGCACCCAGTAGCGACCATAAACGGTAAGCGCTCCATTCTCACGTTCGGATTGCTCGGCCCGGACAAGGGAATTGAGAACGTCATTTCTGCCCTTCCGGAGCTATTCCGGAAGCACACCGATGTGGAGTACGTTGTCGTCGGGGCGACGCACCCTAATCTTGTTGCACAGCACGGAGAAAGCTACCGCGAAAGTTTGATAAACCTCGCTCGGGAGGTCGGTGTACTCGATAGAGTGCGCTTCGTGGACAAGTTCGTAACGAAGCCGGAGCTTGCCGAATACATGCGGTCGGCGTGCGTTTATGTGACTCCCTATAACAAACTTCAACAAATAACTTCCGGGACGCTTGCCTACGCGGTTGGAACCGGCCGTGCAGTGGTTTCCACGCCGTATTGGTACGCTGAGGAATTGCTCGCGGAAGGGCGCGGCATTCTCGTGCCGCCGAAAAGCCCGGCGGCTATCGCCACCGCGTTGGATACCCTTCTTTCCGACGAAGCGGAGCGCGCGAGTATGGCCGCGCGTGCCCTCGAATTTGGCGAACAAATGCTGTGGGTCAATGTCGCAAAGGCGTACGGCAGAGTCTTCGCTTCGACAGAACCTCGACGCTCTCCTGCAAAGCTGCCGACACATAAGGCGCTTGGAATACCCCGTTTCAACCTCGGTCACCTACAGACGATGACCGACGGCGTGGGCATGCTGCAACACGCCAAGTACACAATCCCGAACCGCAGCGAGGGCTATTGCGTCGACGACAACGCGCGGGCGCTGCAATTTGTGACAATGGCGGCTGCCGCAGGAGAATTGGATTTAGAGGAGGCGCGACGCCTCTCTCACGTTTACCTGGGTTTCGTCGCGCACGCATTTAATCATGAAGCTCAGGCATTTCGCAATTTCATGTCTTACGAGCGACTGTGGCTCGAAGACCGCGGCTCGGACGATTCACAGGGACGGACGATGCGGGCATTGGGAATCACCGCCAGATCAGGCTGCGACGCCAACGTTCGAACGGTTGCAATGCAGTTATTCGACCAGGCGCTTCCGCCAATTCGTCACATCACAAGCCCCCGCGCCATTGCATTCGTGGTACTGGGTTTGGTCGCGAGGCTTGAGTGCTCTTCCGCTCCCGAGCCGGCCGCCGAGATTTTGAAGGAACTTTCGAATCGTCTGGTCCAGTCCTTGCAGGATGTTGCTTCGGACGATTGGCCATGGTTCGAGGACAGCGTAACGTACAACAACGCGATTCTGCCTCATGCAATGCTTGCGGCTGCCCATCTCTTAGAGGATGCCCGCACACAGCGTCGAGCGATCGAATCGCTGGAATGGCTTGCGACTGTGCAGACGGACGCTCAGGGCAGATTCCTGCCGATTGGGAGCAATGGATTCAAGATGCGAGGCGGAGGAAGGGCTTTGTATGACCAGCAACCAGTGGAGGCTTGGGCCTCGGCTTCCGCGTATGCGGAAGCGTTCCGCGTGACCAGGGACCCCATTTGGCTCGAACGCACTCAGGGCGCGTTCGAGTGGTTTCTTGGCGAAAACCACATCGGCATGCCCCTCTATGACGCGACCACCGGCGGTTGCCGCGACGGCCTGCACCGAGACCGTTTGAACCAGAACCAGGGCGCCGAATCGACGCTCGCATTTTTGATGAGCCTATGCGAATGGAAGCAATTAACGAAAAAGATAGTAACTCAGAGCCCTCGAATCGTCCATTCGATGTGAGCGCGAAGAATCACGAGGTTTTATTCAAACGATACGAGCAGAATCCGATCTTAACGGCGGACGATTGGCCGTACCAAGTTCACTCTGTTTTCAATCCGGGCGCAACTCGATTGAAGGACGGCACGACCCTCCTTCTGGTTCGCGCCGAAGACAGGCGAGGCTTTTCCCACTTCTCCGTGGCAAGGTCAAAGAACGGCATCGATGGTTGGCAAATCGACCCGCATCCGGTTATGGAGCCTGACCCGGAGAATTACCCTGAAGAGCTTTGGGGAATCGAGGACCCTCGCATCACGTATGTCGAAGAGCTCGGAAAGTATGCGATCGCCTACACCGCTTTCACGAAGAATGGTCCCGGCGTGTCGCTGGCGTTGACGGAAGACTTCAAGACGTTCGAGAGGATGGGGCTCACGATGCATCCCGACGATAAAGACGCAGCCCTAATGCCGCGTCGATTCGACGGTAACTACGCACTGATCCACCGGCCCGTTTCCGAGGCCAGCGCAAGCATGTGGATATCGTATTCGCCGGACTTAACGAACTGGGGAGGCCACAAGCAACTGCTTCCCGCAAGGCGCGGTGCGTGGTGGGATGCGAACAAGATCGGGCTATCGCCTCCACCTCTCGAAACTGAGCAGGGCTGGCTAATGCTTTACCACGGCGTACGGGTCGCATGCTCCGGTTGCTTGTATCGCCTTGGCCTCGCGCTCTTCGACAAGGAGAACCCGGATGTTTGCCTGCTCCGCGGTGACCGTTGGCTGTTCGGCCCGGAAGAGCACTACGAACGAGAGGGCGACGTGCCCAACGTTGTTTTCCCTTGCGGCTGGACCATTGACGACGACGGCGACACAATCAACATGTATTACGGCGCGGCCGATACATGCATTGCATTAGCTCGCGGCAGCGTAAACCGCTTGTTGTCCTGGCTCGACGAGCATGGCAGCGACCTTACCGGTGTTGCAGGGCAACATGTCGAAAGGGTCGAGTTTAGTACGGGTTCCAGTTAGGCGCACCTCTGCATCAGTTCGAAAGCCGCAGGCAGCAGGTAGAAGGTCGCATAGATATTGATCGCGATCAATATTGCGGCAATTGCGACGGTCATCTGCATCGTTCGCACTTCGGTTCCCGCAATTTTTCGGAGCCCGATTCCGAAAGCTCCTGCAATGGCGAATATCGCTGGATACAAATACCGCCCTTGCGCTTGAAAGTAATTCGCGTTATAGGAGACGAACGCCAAAACTACCATCAGGAACAGCAGCCACAGCAGGCCGTAGGTGCGGCGTGAGCCCGGCTCTGGCTTTGTCATGCTCCAACCGAATCCGGCGAGCATGATCAATCCCATGATGTTGCAAATCCAGTACATCGCCGGCATTAGAAACACGTCGAAATACCCGAACACTCCCCAGAAGCTTTCTATGGCGACCGGGATCACGAATGAGAACCAATAGGGGAACGCGCCGCCGGCACGGGACATCGCCACGGCCGTTTCTAAGTTGCCGACACTGGCTTTTTGGAACGCGCCGATAGCCAGCGGGTCACCGTAAAGTGACTGGTTCCGAAGCAGCCAGGGCAGGGCGATTAGCGCAGCCAAGGCAACCATCGCCAGAACGTGAGGCAATTTTGGGCGCACGTCTTTCCTTGCCCAGAGCCCGTAAATAGCGATCGGAATGAGAACCACCGCGGTGGTTTTCGTGAGCACGCCGAGGCCCAGAAGAGCGCCAAGCAGCAGGCAGTTTTTAAGATGCCAGCCTTTTTCCCACCCGAGCGCAACTACATTCATGACGCATACGGCCACCAGGAAAAGCGCCATGTCATTGGAAACAGCCGCCGACAAGGAGAGGAACATCGGTAGGAAGGCAGTAATGGCAGCCGATGCAAATCCAACGGCGCCGCTCCCCGTGAGCCTTCGCATTCCCACAAAAATTCCCCAAACAACCAACCCGCCCAGAATTACGTTGACAAATCGCAGTCCCCACATTTCGGAGGATTCGGAATTATCGAATGCCATCTCCGCCGGCGCTGCTAACAAATAATAAAGCGGTGGCTGGTGCGACTGATACGTCTCATACAAGTCCGGTGAACCTGGCTCGAACACCGGGAACGACTTTTCTCTCACCAAGTGCCGCACGTAATTCGTATGCTGCCTTTCATCGGGCGCGCCTATATCCTGCTGCACGATGTCCGTCATACGTGAGAGCAAGCACCCGGACGTTCGAAAAGGCGTCACCGAAATGTACGCCATCGCCAATAGCAGATAAACGGCGAACACCGGCGCCATAGCCTTGGTGAAGTCGAGCGTCGCGCCCTCATTATTGGAGCTCATGGGCCGCTTTCGAAGGATTCAATTTCCTCGCCTTGCAAGCCCAGAAAGGCCCGAACCCTGGAAACAATGCGCCGTGAAGCAAGGCCATCGCCGTAGGGGTTGCGCGCCTGTGCGACCGAAGCGTACGCCTCGTCGTCAGAAAGCAGGGCCTGGGCGGCTTCGAAGATCTTAGCGGGGTCTGTTCCAACGAGTTTAGCGTTGCCTGCTGCTATGCCCTCCGGCCGTTCAGTTTCCGTGCGAAGCACCAGCACGGGCTTTCCGAGAGCAGGGGCTTCTTCCTGCACCCCGCCGGAGTCGGTTAGGATTAGATGCGACTGCGCCATCAACTCGACAAACGCGGGATATTCAGGCGGCTCTATCAGCGAAACGCGAGGATGGGCGCCCAGTTCGTCTTGCAGCACTTCCCTAACGACGGGATTCCGGTGCATCGGCAATACGACACGATACTCGGGGTTGGCTTCCAGAATTCGCCCCACTGCATGACAAATGTCCCGCTGTGGCTCGCCCCAGTTTTCTCGGCGGTGCGTTGTCACCAGAATCATTTTGGAGTTGGAATCAGTGTTTCGATGTTTGGCCAATAACTGGATCGCGTCGATCGACGTGTTTCCGGTCACAAAAACGTTTTCGATAGTCACTCCCTCTCGATAGAGGTTCTCCGCCGACAACGATGTTGGAGGAAAATGGAGCGTCGCGAGCACCGCAACCGCGCGCCGATTAAATTCTTCAGGAAATGGGCTACTGATATTTGGCGTCCGCAATCCGGCTTCCACGTGCGCAAACGGCTTTCGCGCGTAGAATGCCGAGAGCCCGGCAACGAAAGTTGTAGTCGTATCACCTTGCGCAATTACGATATCTGGGTCCAAATGAGTAATCGCCTCCTGCATGCCCTCCAAGATGGAGGCAGTCAGATACGCCAGCGACTGCTCTGCTTTCATAACATCGAAATTTCGCTCTGCCGAAATCCCGAAGGCTGAAAAAACCTGATCCAGCATTTCGCGGTGTTGACCGCTGGCGACTACTGTCGTTCGCAGGTCGGCATGCTTTTGTAGCTCCAAAACGACCGGAGCCATCTTGATGGCGTCCGGCCGAGTGCCGACGACGGCAAGCGCGTGCTTCACGGCCCTATTTTGGCAGACAAAAAAGCAGGGCGCTCCTGACTTCGCCCTGCCACTTGATTCTAAGGGGGTTTACTGCTTTCGGCTCTTAATCGTGATCGATTCCCTGCCGTTGCTGATCGTCAGCGTGTAGCTCGCATCTTGGGGCAAGCTGACCATTCTTCGTTGAGCGGCCGTTAGCTGATCTTCATACAGGAAGCCCTGCTTCTTCATTTGAGCTTTCTGCGAACCCGTCAGGCTCGCCGAGAGTTCATTCCAACGTCCGAGCGGTGGGGGAGCAGGCGTACCGTGTTCTGCTGAAGGAGCCAAAGGCGGCGGCATCAACTCGCCGACGTGAGGAATGACAGAGGGCGCAGGAACGCCCGTTCGCGGAGCGATGATCACTTCATCGTGGAGCATCTCGCCCTTCGGGCCCTTGATGATGATTTCCGCATCATCGACCTTCAGACGCATGGTGCCGTGAATGTCACCCATCGACCTGAGTAATTCCCTTTGCTTGGCGTTCAAGTCTTCAGGTACCAGGTGCCCGCGAGACTTCATGAGTTCCTTTTGCTTCGGAGTCGTGCTCTTGATGAGTTCTTTGACCTGGGCCTCATCCAGCATATGGAATCGGTGTCCATCCAGTTTCCCGGGCAGCTCCATTGGCGTGGGCGGCGGCAGGAGTTGTCCTTCGATCATCGGGGCCAATTCGGCCTCTAAGCCCTTCAGGTGCTCGCGAAGCCTTGGGATCGAACTCCCCTCGCCATTCGCCCGGTTCGCCGGTCTTGGGCGCGATCCCTTTCTCCAGTATCCGCATTTCGTCCATGTTGGGGGGAAACACTCGGATGATGTCCTCTTCCGGCGGCGCAGCGCCTAAGCCAAACGCACCTCCACGACGCAGGGAGTAGATATCGCCGTGCTTTTGCCAGCTACCGCCGACAGCCGAGGCGATAGCCTCCATGACGTCCTTCAAAGGCTTATCTACAATGTTGAGATTGAGCTTCGCGTGTGTAGACGAGTTGTTTTTGTCGATTACAAAGTTGACACCCGTTCGGCGGAGCCATTGAAGCACCTCGTCCATCGAGGCATTCGTCATGCTGGCGGTAACGCGCTTGTCCAGTGAGGGCGCCTGCGTGGACGCCGTGGGTTGTTGAGTCGCCGTAAAGCCCAGCCAGCCAAGTGTTAGCGTAGCCAAGCCCATAAGCGAACCTGTTGCAAGTCCCATTAGTTCCTCCTTGAGGCGGGCAGTTTGCCCGTTATTCGATTAATCGCAGGAACTGCCGGGATAGTTCCCAGGGTTCTACCGACTTGCCCGTTTCGGATCAAACCGATCCCGCAACGCATCTCCGACGAAGTTCAACGCCAAAATCGTCAGGCTCAGAATCAAGCATGGCCAAAAGAGCATCTCGGGGTTGGAGGCCATGTATGCCCGGGCGTCGTTGATCATGGACCCCCAACTCGGCCAGGGTGGCGGCACGCCGATTCCCAAGAAACTCAGGGCGCCCTCGGCGAGGATCACCATCGCCATGCCGACCATCGCCACTGCCGAGATCAGGCCGATGAGGTGCGGCAAGATGTGCTTCATTACGACGTGCCAGTGCCCTGCACCAAGTGCACGGCTGGCAGTCACGTATTCCTGCTCTTTCAGACTTAGCACTTGGTTGCGCACCAGACGCGCCATGGTCGGCCATCCAACGACGGCGAGGGCCGCGAATACGGGCAGCGTCGCCGACATGATTTCCGGCATTCCAGTAAAGAACGAGAGCCTGCTGCCACGCAAAATGCTCATGATCAAAATCGCGAGCAAGATATCGGGGAATGCAAACATCGCATCGGTGAACCGCATTAAAAGCGTATTGAGCCAGCGAGCACCATAGCCGGCTGCGGTCCCTATCATGAGGCCAACGCCGATTGCCACCACTTGCACAGCGATACCGAGGGACAGGCTCATGCGCGCGCCGTAGGCAAGTCTGCCGAAAATATCTCGACCATATTCATCGGTGCCGAGCCAAAATTTGGCGCTGGGAGGCTCGAATTTCGTTCCCACGGGGTCGATCACACCGTGTCGCAGTGGCCCGAAAATGGCGAAAAGCACGAGCAAAATCAGAAACAGAGTGCTTGCGCCGATGAGAATGCTCCTCCCTTTCATCCGGACACCTCTCGCACCCGGGGGTCAAGCAAGGGAAGGAAGATATCCACAACCAGGTTGACGAAAATAAACAGCACCGCAAACAGCAGCACGGTGCCTTGTACCACCGGGTAGTCACCTTGATAAATCGACCCGATCGACCTAAGACCAAGCCCTGGGATTCGGAAAAAACTCTCAACGATAAAGGAGCCGGTTAGCAAGTATCCAAAGGATGAGCCGATCGCCGTCACGATGGGCACCAGCGAATTGCGAAAAGCGTGCTTCGTGATCACGCGCCAATAAGGCACCCCTTTGGCAAACGCGGTCCGAATGAACTCCTGCGAGAGGGTGTCGATCATTGCTGCGCGCGTCAGCCTGGTGATAATCGCCGCTGGCCGCAGCGCCAATATCAGTACGGGTAAAGCAAGATAGTAAACGATACTCTCGGTTCGATTAACTTCCCACGTTAGCGGAAGCAGTTCCAGCTTGATTGCGAACAGGTAGGCAAGCACCGGCGCAAGCACGAAATTCGGGATGCAAATTCCAAGCGTCGAGAAAGTCACGGCAACTCTATCCGACAGCTTGTTATGCCCAATTGCCGCAATGCACCCAAGGGTCACGCCCATCATTGTTGCCAAAATGATCGCAAGCAGCGCCAACAATCCGGTTTGCTTCATCCCTTCGATTAGGGTTTGTCTCACGGCATGGTACGGCGGATACCACGACTCACCGAAATCCAACACCGCTGCGTTCTTCACAAATTCGACGTAGCGCACGGCTAGCGGCCTATTGAGCCCCATCTGTTCACGAAGCTCATGGATAAATTCCGCGGATGCCTTCTCGCCTGCGCGAACCGTCGCGGCATCGCCCGGCGCCATCTCACCAATAACAAATGTGAGCAGTGTTATGAATATCAGCGTCGGGATTGCCCACAAGAGGCGAATCCCGACAGCCCTTACGACCGAGCGAACGCGTGAGTCACGCCGATCCGGCTGTGTCTCGGGCGGGGGCCCTATTTCAAGATCAGCGAGACCAGACAACGTCAGTCTTCGTGTGCGGAAGCGGCCCCATCGCCGACCGGCTGAGATCGCTTACCGAGGGCCGAACGAGTTCGATATCTCTCTGAAAATAAATAGGTATCCAAATCGCGTCGTCCACGGCGATGCGCTCAGCTTGCCGATACATCTGAATTCTTTGATCCTGCTTCGACATGGGCAACCGATCGGCAGTGTCACATAACCGGTCGAACTCCTTGTTGGAATAGCCGAGCGTGTTCTCGCGCGCGTTCGTATGCAGCATAAACGAAAGGAAGTTCTGTGGATCGAGATAATCCGCGCCCCACCGCAAATGGAAGAATCCAAGTTCTCCGCGAGATCGCATTTCCAATAGAGCTTTCCACTCTGTCGGGGCTAGGTCAACTTTAACGCCCAGGTTTTCTCGCAAATCCTGTTGCACCATGGTGCTAAGGATTTTCGCGTCCTGACGGTCGGACCGGAAGTACATTTTGATCGCGGGCAAGCCCTTTCCTTCGGGGTGGCCGGCCTCCGCAAGCAATTGCTTGGCGCGGGCGGGATCAAGTTGGTAGCCCTTGAAATTTTCGTCAAATCCGGGAAGAGCAGGTGGCAGAATGCCTTCAGCGCGGCGGTTTACCCCGTCGAATCCCTCGTCGATAATTCTTTGTTTATCGATTGCCAGGGCAAAGGCCTGGCGCAGCTTCGAGTTCGCAAACGCAGGCTCGGCATTCTGACCGAAGCCGACGTACCACATCGCCGCTCGATCGACAATTTCAAGTTCATCCTTGAATTCGGGGTGCTGATCGATAATTCCCTTGTCTTGGCGTTCGAGCGCGACCCAATCGACCTTTCCGCTTTCGTACATTTGGCGACGCGTTTGCGGGTCGGAGGCGATTAATCGTCTAATTTTCTCAAGCTTCGGCTTGCCGCCGTGGTAATCATCGAACCGAGTCATCTCCACAAACTGATCCTGTTCGTAGGAAGTCATTTTAAATGGACCGGTTCCAACCATATCTTCGACAGAAGTAATCGGTTCCAGGCCTGCATTTTCTTTTGCGACGATGAAATAGCAGGCGTACTGGAGGTACATGGGCCAATATGCCTTTGGTGACTTTATCTTGACTTCGAGCGTGTTGGGGTCGATAACCGTTACTCCGCTCAAGCCCTCAGCGCCTCCGCCCCAAACTTCCTCAAAGCCGACCATGTCCCGCATATATCCTTCGACGGTCGGGCTCTGAACAGTCTTGTGCGCTGCGCGGTCCCAGCTGTACTTCACGTCCTCCGCGGTCATTTCGCGTCCGTTGTGGAATTTCACGCCGGGCTTTATCTTGAAAACGTAGGTTAGCCCGTCGTTCGATACCGTCCAGCTTTCGGCGAGGTTTGGCACCAATTCGTTGTTCTCGTCATACATCACGAGGCCCTCAAACATCTGGTGCAAAACTTCGATCGTGTCGCCATCTTCGACCGCTGCAGGGTCGAGTTTGGTCGGGTTGTTCGGGATCGGATAGGAAAGGACGTGGTCCGGATTGTTCGAAGCGCCGCCGCTGAACTTGCCGCTGCCGCATCCCAGCGTGGCGGCGAGCGCCGCCGCCGCTGCCAGATAGCCTATGAGTCGCATGGGCTTCATCATGGACTATTATCGTTCTGAGGTCAAGTTCCGCAGAGCCCGCTTCGCCTCGGCAAGCAGAAAGAAACTGCCCGTCACAAGAATGGTTTCACCCTCTCGGACGGCTTGGAATGCTGCAGCGATCGCATCCCGAACGCTTGCGTGCGTCGTCTCCCACTCGTCTGCGGGCAGCGCTCGGGCATGGGCCATGGGCGCGGACAATACCTTCCGGCACCGCGCCTTGAGCAAATCCGTCAGCGGTGCGTGCCCAGTGGCGCAGGAATAAACGCACACGATTTGTCCATCTATTGATTCCAAGACTGCTCTTATCGCCTGCTCGTTGTGCGCTCCATCGAGAATCAGACGCGGATTCTCTGAGATAGCTTCCATACGCCCGGGCATAGAAAACGATTTGAGAACCTCATCTGCACCTTGTGCCGCATCGGGCATCCCCGCACACAGCGCCGCAATGGCAACCTCGCGGTTTCGCCGTTGGTAATCCGGCTCCCCCCTCTCGCTATGTCCGATGCGGGAGGGCTTCGGGGTGGGAGACAAAACGCGGATGCACTCACAGCCCCGCTCTTCGGCCACGATTCGTATCACTTCAAAAGCCCGGTCATCCGTCACGCCTGTAACCACCGGCCTCCCTGGCTTGATAATCCCCGCTTTCTCGAACGCGATCTTCTCGATCGTATCCCCGAGGTGGACTTGATGGTCGAGCCCGATTTCGGTAATCACCGCACAAAGCGGGGATTCGATTACGTTTGTTGCGTCCAGTCTGCCACCGAGCCCAACTTCGACCGACACAACATCACACTTCTGCTCCTTCCAAAACAAAAACGCCATGGCGGTTTTAAACTCAAACTCCGTCGGCCCACCGACTTCCTCAAACACCATCTCATCTGCGACCGGTTTCATTAACGTCGTCAACCGCGCGACATCTTGCTTAGAAATCATTTCGCCGCCGATCTGTATCCGTTCGCGAAAATCATAAACGTACGGCGAAAGAAAAGCTCCCGTTCTCTTACCCGATGCGGTTAGGCACTTCGCGATCATCCCCGTCACGCTTCCCTTCCCATTCGTACCGGCGATATGAAATGCTCTTAGACCTACGTGCGGGTTCCCAAGCCGATCAAGGAAAACCTCCATCCGATCCAGCCCGAGACGCCACCCTCGTGCCTGCAGTGATTCGATGTAGCGCTGCGCCTCCGCATAACTCATATCCTTGTAGGGACGGGGCGTGCCCCGTCAGCAACCTCAGAACTCGATGCCTGCATTGGAGATCCGCCGCACGGCTTCTTGCACGCGCTCGCCGTCCTGATCACCCTTAACGGTTAGGCTCATACGTACGAAACCCTCGCCGTTCGAGCCGTATCCGTTGCCAGGAATTACGAGCACATGCGCCTGCTGCAATAAATGACTCGCAAACGCCGCTGAGGTAAACCCTGTCGGCACCGGCGCCCAAATGTAAAAGGTCGCTTTCGGCTTTTGCACTTTCCAGCCCAAGGCGTTCAAGCCATCGCATAGAATATCGCGCCGCTTCTGATAGAGCGCGAATGTCCCTCCGTTGTCCACAGTATCCAACGCTTTCGCTCCCGCCCCGGCGATCGCCGGAAATTGCTTGCTGTCGATGTTATCCTTCAATTTTCCTAAATTCGCCACGGCGTCCGGGTTACCCAACGCAAACGCAATGCGCCAACCGGTCATGTTGAACATTTTGCTAAGGGAGTGGAATTCGATGCAAACGTCTTTTCCACCCGGCTGCTGCAGCACTGTGGGACTCACAAATCCGTCGTATGTCACTGTACCGTACGCCATATCGTTCACCAACAAAATGTCATACTCACGGCAAAAACGCACGGCGTCCGCATAAAACTCGGCCGTTGCCACCGCGCCGGTTGGGTTATTTGGGTAGCACACAAAGAACAGCTTCGCCTTTTTGGCAACGCCGCTCGGAATTTCCTCTAAGTTCGGCAAGAAACCATTGGTCTTGCGAAGTTGCACGTCGTGAATTTCCGCCCCGGTCATCGCGGCGTGCATTCGGTACACAGGATAAGCCGGGTCCGGCACGATCACGGCGTCGCCGGCGTCCACGTACGCCCAAACCAGGTGCGCCAGCCCTTCCTTGCTGCCGATCACCTCGATCATTTCGGTGGCCGGATCCATTTGCACGCCGTAAGTGCGCTCGTACCACCGAGCACCGGCGTTTAAGAATTCGCGCCAGCCGCGCGGTGACTCGTCGTAGGTATGCGTCGCGGGGTTTTTCGCCTGTGCGTACACCTCGTCTATGATCGCGGTCGGGGTCGGCTGGTCCGGATCGCCGATGCCCAAGTCGATAACATCGATCCCCTGCCCCCGCATCTCGGCCTTGATGCGGCTCATCTCGGTGAAGAGGTAAGGCGGAATCTTGTCGAGTCGGGAAGAGCGGGTAGGCATGACTCTTGAATTGTACAACGGAGTCGAGGTCAGCCTCATTTCGGCGTACGCACAACGAAGTCGGCACTGGACGCATTCCTGATGCACGCATGAGCGGCGCATGTCGGCACTTCTGCCACAATTCGCTTATGCCGAACCTCCGAGTCCTGGTCGCCGACGATGACCCCATCATCCGCCTTGACCTGAGGCAGATGCTCACCAATCTGGGCTACGACGTGGTCGCCGAGGCCGGCGACGGTCAAGAGGCGGTGGAGATGGCAAAGTCGTTTCGACCGGACATTTGCGTCCTCGACATCAAAATGCCGATCAAGGACGGGATTGCGGCAGTCGCCGAAATCGTTGGTGAAGAAATCGCGCCTGCGATCCTGCTCACCGCCTACAGCGACAGAGAGCTGATCGACCGCGCCAAGGAAGCCGGCGCCTTCGCGTACTTGGTCAAGCCTTTCAAACCGAACGACTTGCCGCCTGCTATCGAACTCGCGGTGAGCAGGTTTGAGCAGAACAGGGCGCTCGTCGAGCAGGTTGCCGACCTTCAGGAAAGACTGGACACGCGAAAGCTTGTCGAGCGGGCGAAAGGGGTTTTGATCGAGCGGCACAGCCTCTCGGAAGTCGAGGCGTATCGACGCATCCAACAATCCAGCATGAACGCGCGGAAGTCGATGCGCGAGGTCGCAGAGGCGATTTTGTTGGCTCAGAGCGTTGAATAGCGAGAAACGATTTTCGATTGAAGATTTACGATAAGGATGACAGTATGAGCAAGAGAGTAATGAGTTTTTGGTTTGTTGCGGCGCTTGCGCTCGCCGTTTTGTGCGGTTGCACGCCGGTCGAACATAAGGCGAATGGTGCCGACATCGAGATGAAGCCATTCAAGGTGGCATTGATAACGCCCAACTCGGTGAATGATTCCGGCTGGAGCGCTCTCGCTTACCGGGGCCTTCAGCAAATCGAGACCGATTTGAAGGCTGAGGTTCAGAATGTGGTGGCATCATCGCCCGCTGACATTCAGGACGCCATGCGATCCTACGCGCAAAAGGACTTCGACCTCATCATCGGGCACGGCTACGAATACAATGCGGTGGGCTTGGAGGTCGGCAAGGGTTTTCCTAAGACCGTATTTGTAAGCACAAGCGGCGACAAATTCGCTGAGAACGTAGGCACGTTCCGGTTCAACTTGGAACAAGCCACCTATCTCTGCGGAATGATCGCCGCCACAATGAGCAAAACGCGCGTGGTTGGCATGGTCGGCGGGCCCAACGTTCCGAGCATCGAGAGCACCTTCCAGGCGTTCGAGGCGGGTGTAAAGGCAGTCGATCCAACCGTCAAAGTGTTAAAGGCATACACACAAAGCAACGACGATATCGGCGCGGCAAAACGCCAAACGATGGCCTTTCTGGATCAGAAAGCGGACATGATCATTCACCAAGCCAATGCTGCCGCCGGTGGCGTTTTCGAGGCTTGCCAGGAACGAGGAGTGATCGCGTTCGGCACCAACAGCGATCAATCTGGCGACTCGCCGATGACGGTACTCGTGAGAGCCGTCATCATTGCTGAGCTTGCATTTGTAGACCTTGCAACGCAAGTGCGCGATGGCAAGTACGTGGGCGGCGTTAATCTGCAGGGAATGAAGGAGGGCGCAGTAGGTTTGGTGTGGAATGAAAAGCTTTCTGTTGGGGTTCCGCAAGCGCTCAAAGATCTGATCGAAGAAACCACACAGAAAATTATTTCCGGCGAACTGACCGTGCCGAAACTCGACTTCTGAACACCGTCGTCGAGCCCGTCCTCTTCGGCAATCGCCTGTCAAAGCGATTTGGCGCAAACGCGGCCCTCGACGGCGTGGATATTGCTCTCTATCCGGGCGAGATTCACGCGATTCTTGGAGAAAATGGCGCGGGAAAGTCCACACTAGTCGCGATTTTCTCAGGCAACTTGGCACCCGATTCGGGCGACATTCTCGAAAACAACCAGCCCGTTGTATTCGGGAACGCGCGCGCGGCAAGGCGACATGGTATCGATATCGTTCAACAGCATTTCATGTTGGTCCCAGCGTTTATGGTAGAGGAGAACTTGCGGTTGACATCCATGGACCGACGCCGTTCCGCTGCCCCTGCTCTGGAATTCGCCGATAGTCTCGGATGGAAAATCGATCCGAAAGCCGTAACTGCAAGTCTTTCAGTCGGGGCGTTGCAACGGGTCGAGATCATTAAAGCCCTAGCATCCGGCAGCCGAGTTGTTTTGTTCGACGAACCTACGGCGGCGCTGTCGCCCGACGAGACGGCCGATTTGTTCGACGTCATGAGAAAACTGCGCGACGAGGGCCGTGCAATCGTCCTCATTACCCACAAGTTGGATGAAGCGCTATCGGTCGCCGATCGCGTGACCGTATTGCGGCGAGGAAGAACCGTGGTTTCGGTACCTGCAAAGGGTGTTGCGGCCGAACAACTCGCGAGATGGATGGTCGGCGAAGTTCCTGCTGCCTTGAACAAGCCTAAGACCGCTGCCGGTGACGTCCGAGTGCGCGGCGAACTTCAGGTTGACGGCGGTTCCTTTACAATCGGTGCGGGCGAAATCGTCGGATTCGGTGGGGTCGCCGGCAACGGCCAGGTCGAGCTAGCAGAGTCATTGGTGGGCATCCGTCCGTTTTCCGGAAAATTGGAGGTAAATGCAAAGCACATTGCGTACATTCCGGAAGACAGACAGCGCGACGGCCTAGCGCTGACGATGTCGATTCTAGAGAACCTCTTAATTGAGGGCCACCGAAAGAAAGCTTTGGCACCTTGGGCATTGTTTATTCCGCGGCGCGTTCGGGCCTGGTGCGAGACGATCGTTGCAAAATTCTCGATCAGTGTCCAGTCAATTGACGATCCGGCTTCATCACTGAGCGGGGGCAATCAGCAGAAAGTGATCGTCGGACGCTCGCTGGAGTTCGACCCGGACTTTATTGTGTCGGTGAATCCAACGCGGGGCTTGGACGTGCGTGCGGAGCATTACGTACACACGCAACTGATAGATGCGAAGGCGAAAGGAGCGGCAATCGCGCTTTTCTCGAACGACTTGGAGGAGCTTGCCAAATTGGCAGACCGCACCTATTTTATGAACTCGGGAAAACTGCTTTCTGGTGGCAATGTTGCCGAAATGATAGGAGGGCGTGAGTGAAAGGCTTCTGGCTGCTTTTGCCCGCGGCGCTGCTTGCGATTCTCGCGCTCACCATCGTCGCATTCGGACTGCCTCTCGGCGAGTCGATGACCTTACTATTTGAAGGCGCGCTCGCCGACAAATTCGGAATCCACCGCACGATTCTTAAGTCAGCGCCGCTCATCATGGTCGCGCTGGGCACGATCATTGCGTGGCGGGCAGGAATGTTCAATATCGGTGGCGAGGGCCAGCTCATTTTCGGTGTTTGCACCGGAGGGTCAATCGCTGCGCTCTGCGCCTCTTTGCCCGCCTCAGTCCAGACGCCGCTGATTCTGGTCGCTTGCGGAGTCGGGGGCGCGGGCTACGCCGGAATCGCCGGCTGGCTCTATGCCGCGCGGGGGGTTAACGTGGTGATCAGCACGATTCTCTTGAATTTCGTCGCGGTGCACTTTCTCAGTTATCTTGTGCGGGGCCCGTTGCAAACGGCGAGCGGAACAATTCCGCAAAGTGAGCCACTAGAGAAATCCGTGCGGTTCGCCGTTATCGATGGCCAAACTGCCTTGCACGCAGGCGTCATTCTTGTCCCGATCGCCGCCGTTCTGACGTGGATATGGCTCATGCGATCAACCTACGGGTTCAAGATACGGCTCGTCGGCCAGAACCCGAACGCGGCGCGAGCTGCACGGCTGCCCGTCGGCCGCATTCAAGTTGTCAGCTTGATGGTCAGCGGTGCGCTATGCGGTCTGGCAGGCGGAATCGAGTACTTGGGCAGCAACGGAATACTGTTCGACGACTTCTCGCCGGGTTGGGGCTTCATGGGAATTCCAGTAGCGTTGTTGGCCGGCCTACACCCGATCGGTGCGATCGCCTCCGGCCTCTACTTCGGCGCGCTGTTCGCCGGCTCGAAAAACCTTGAGGCCTTCGGCTCGACCGGCTCCGCGTTGGTCTTTGCAATGCAAGGCGCGGCCGTCCTTGCGTTCGCGGCTCTCAGCCGCTTTGCCGTAAAACATAGAGAGGCGCAAGCATGAGCGTGTTCATCGGCCTGGTCGCGGCGATGCTCTCCTTGGGCACCCCGTTAGTGATCGCAGCGGCGGGCGAAACGGTCTCCGAGCGCGCAGGCGTTCTCAACATCGGCCTCGAGGGAATGATGCTCTCCGCGGCTTTCGCTGGGTTCGCAACGGCGTCAGTCACAGGGTCGCCTTGGATCGGCATCCTGGCGGGCGTCGGGGTGGCCCTAGTCGTTGCCCTCCTCACGGCTGAACTCGTTCTCCGCAGGCAGGCGGACCAAGTGGTGGTTGGCACCGGAATCAACCTCCTGGCGCTCGGAGTGACCGGCGTCTTGTTCGTCGAAATGTTTGGAAAAACCGGCAAGTTAGTTGCGGTAGAACCCATCCCAAAGTTCGGCGGGACGCTTGGCCTCGATGCGCTGATGTTCGCGGGGGTGGGCATCGCATGGCTCGCTTGGTTCTTGCTCATGAGAACGCAGTGGGGACTCGCGGTTCGCGCGTGCGGCGAAGCGCCTCAGGCTGCCGAAGCGGCGGGCTACAACCCCCTTCGCCTTCGCTTTCAGGCTATGGTCTTCGGAGCGCTCACGGCAGGAGTCGCCGGGGCATACCTAAGCGTTGCGCAAACCGGATCGTTCGCCGAGAACATGACGGAAGGCCGCGGCTTCGTTGTTATAGCCGCCGTGACATTTGGCAGGTGGACTAGCCGAGGAGCGGCCCTAGCGTCGCTGCTGATAGCCTTCGCCTATGGATTGAAGTACGCGATCAACGCCCTGCGGCTGCCCGTTCCGCCGCAGCTGTTCGACGCCCTGCCATACTTACTCGCGCTGGCAGTATTATTCGGGGCCGGACGCAGCGCCTCCGCACCCGCCGCCCTAGCACTTCCCTACAAACCACGTTCATGAAACTCACTCGACGCGTCGCATTTAGCAGCGGGCACCGGTATTGGTTTTCCGAATTGTCGCCCGAAGAGAACCGGGCAGTTTTTGGACGTTGGGCATCACCCTACAATCACGGCCATAATTACGTTTTGGAAGTTACTGTCTCCGGCAAAATCGACCCGAGGAACGGGATGGTCGTGAATATCAAGGCAATCGACGACATCCTTCAGGATCGCATTGTTTCGCGGTATGACCAGAAGAGCCTAAACGACGAGGTCGCGGAATTTTCGGAACGTTCGACTTCGTGCGAGGTCATTGCGACGGAAGTGCGTAGAATAGTAAGTGATGAACTGCCAAATCATGTGGCTTTAACCAATATCAGACTCTATGAAAATCCCCTCCTTTTTGTCGACTTGGGAGAAACCGACACTGTGCAACTAACCCGCGTCTACGAGTTTTCCGCCTCGCACCGTTTGGACGTGCCGGCGCTTTCCGAAATTGAGAATATCGAGCTTTTCGGCAAATGCAATAACATGGCCGGACACGGGCACAATTACATTTTGGAGGTCACCGTATCCGGTAATCCCGATTCGCGCACCGGAATGATCGCCGACTTGGAAGCGATCGACGAGGTGGTTGAAGCGGAAGTGGTCGACAGATACGATCACAAGCACCTTAACGTCGATATCCCGGAATTCGCGGGGCTCAATCCCACAACCGAAGTTCTCACACGAATGATCTGGTCGAGGCTGAACGGCAAGCTGCCAGCAAAACTTGATAAAGTAACCGTGCGAGAAACGGCCAGAAACATTTTCGAATACTCCGGGGAAGACGAGTAACTATGGAAGAAGCATACACTGCGATTCTCGAAGCCATCGGCGAAGACACGAAGCGCGAAGGCCTCCTAAAAACACCCAAGCGCGCGGCAGACGCGATGCGCTTCATGACGCAAGGATATTCGCAAGACCTAAAGGAAATTGTAAATGGCGCCGTCTTCAACGAGGACGCGGACGATATTGTTGCTGTTCGAAACGTGGAGTTCTTTAGCCTTTGCGAGCACCACCTACTGCCCTTCTTTGGCTTTGCACATGTGGCGTATATACCGAACGGAAAAATTATCGGCATCAGCAAGATCGCTCGGATCATTGATATGTTTGCGCGCCGACTTCAGGTACAAGAACGGCTTACGCAGCAGGTTGCCCTTGCTCTCCAGGAATGTTTGGAGCCGGCCGGCGTGGCGTGCGTAATCGAGGCCAAACACTTGTGCATGATGGCGCGGGGGGTCGAAAAACAAGCCAGTAACGTTTCCACCAGTCATGTCACCGGAGTATTTCGAGATTCGCAAATGACTAGAAAAGAGTTCTACGACCTCATCGACAACAGCCGAAACTACGCATGACCACTGTCGTGACCGGCGCAACGAGCGGAATCGGCAAGGCAACCGCGCTCGAACTACACTCGCGTGGAATCGAGCTCGTCCTGTCTGGTAGGAATCGAGAAAGGTTAGAGCAAATCTCAAAGTCCACCGGAAATTCACCAGTTGTTGCGGGTGACATTTGCGATCCGGAAGTCTGCGCTTCGCTTTTTGAGAATATTAGCGATGGGCGGGTAAACGCTGTGTTTGCCGCAGGAACCGCCGATTTCGGGCCGACTTTAGAATTTCCAGCCGAAAAATGGAAGGCTGCCATCGACGCTAACCTAACCGGGATCTTCAATTGCTGCAGGTCAGCCATAAAAGTTATGCTGCCTCGAGGAGGAGGCAAAATAATCGCCGTGTTGAGCATTGCGGCCAAGCACCCGTTCCCACAGTCCGCGGCATACGTGGCATCCAAAGCCGGGGCGCTGGGGCTTGTCCGTTCGTTGCAAGCCGAGTTCCGCGAGCAAGACATAGCAATCACCGCATTCATCCCGGGCAGCACGGCTACCGAGCTTTGGCATCGGCAAGATTGGTCCCCCACTAAAGCGGACATGATCGCGCCGCAAGATGTCGGCAAAGCTATCTCGGACATCATCTTGGCGGACTCCTCTGCCGTCTACGATGAGGTCGTCTTCATGCCGAAGAAGGGCATCCTTTAGGCTAAACTGCCGCCAATGCGAAAAGTCGGCATCTTGGGGGCGGGGGGCATGGGAAGAACTCACGCCCGTCACTACAAAAACATCGGAAACCTCGAGCTCCTCGCATATGACGTTGACCCTGAACGCCTGCAAGCCTACTGCGCCGAAACCGGGGCTACACCGACAATAAGCGCCGACGACGTCATCGAAAAAGCCGACATCGTAGACATCTGTTTGCCGACGCATCTGCACGCCGACATCGCTGTCCAGAGCCTCAATGCCGGAAAAGCCACACTCTGCGAAAAGCCGATGGCGCGTACTGTCGTCGAATGCGCCCGCATCGCCGAAGCTGCTGCAAGAAGCGGCGCACACTTTATGCCGGCGCAGGTTGTGCGGTGGTTTCCAGAGTTCCGAAAAGCTCACGAGATGGTTAAGAGTGGCGCTGTCGGAAACGCCTCCGCAATACGAACGCGCCGGTGTGGCCGGCATCCACAGGGCGCGGGCGGCTGGTTCTCCAATTACGAGCTGTCCGGCGGGGTGCTTATGGACCTCGCGGTCCATGACTTCGATTGGATTCGCTGGACATTCGGTGAGGCGGTTCGAGTTTACGCAAACGGCATCGACAACCAATGGCCCGAGGGCCTCGATTACGCCCTGGTGACTATCACGCTGGAATCCGGCGCCCTAGCGCACACGGAAGCCAGCTGGGCAGATCCGGGTGGTTTCCGCGCGGCGTTCGAGATCGCCGGGAGTGGGGGATTCATCGAGCACGACAACCGTTGGTCGCCGCCACTACGAACGGTGAACGACAAGGGCACGTTCGCCGAGTCTCCGATGGCGCCGGCAGACGACCCATACTTCCGGCAGCTGTCCGCTTTCATCGAGTCCGTGGACAACGGCACCGACCCACCCGTCACTGCGGTGGACGGGCTTAGAGCCGTAGCAATCGCCGAAGCCGCCATCGAAAGCGCGAAATCCGGAAAGGCAATCGCCCCGGCGATGGCCTAACCTACTCGGCGAGTTTATGTCCCGGGCAACGCGGGTATACTACATTCCCGTGCTGAAGACCTTTTTCTTCGGAGAGGAGCATGGGAAAGTTTCTCAAGAGAGACGCCACATCGGCGTCTCTTTTTTGTTGCCTTCCTCTCGCACATCGGGATTGGTAGGCCGGTCTCAACCGAGCGGGCAAGGGCGCCCTGTGGCCGACGTCGAGCCGATTATCCGCGGAGGGGTAATCGGACTAGTCGATACATTTGCGACTACGCCTCCGCGCGTAGCCGCCCATGCAAGGCAACAACAAGGATAGGAGAAAGTCAAAAAACATGGACCCAAAAAAGGCGATTTCTTTTGCCCAAGAGCATAACGCTCAAATCATCGATTTTCGATTCACCGACCTCCCCGGAACTTGGCAGCACTTCAGCATGCCTGTATCCGAGTTCACAGAGGAAATGTTCGAAAACGGCCTCGGCTTCGACGGATCGAGCATCCGGGGCTTTCAAACCATCAACGAATCGGACATGCTTCTGGCGCCCGACCCCGCGACCATCTTCATGGACCCTTTCATGGAGGTGCCCACGGCAGTAGTCTTCTGTGATATAGAAGACCCGTTAACCCGCGAGCCCTACAGCCGCGATCCGCGCTACATCGCCAAAAAAGCCGAAATGTATCTTCGGCAAACCGGCATCGCAGACATCGCGTACTTCGGCCCGGAAGCCGAGTTTTTCCTGTTTGACGATATCAAGTATTTCAGTGAGCAGCACCGCGCCGGATACGTGATCGACAGCGAAGAAGGCCCGTGGAATACCGACAAGGGCACTAGCCAAAATCTCGGCTACAAAATGCGCCCGAAGGGCGGATACTTCCCTTGTCCGCCGAACGACCGCCTCCAAAATGTCCGCACCGATATGATGCTGAAGCTCATCGAGGCAGGCGTTCACAGCGAGATACACCACCACGAGGTCGGTGCCGCCGGACAATGCGAAATCGACATCCGTTTCGATGAGCTTGTGCGAGTTGCAGACAAGCTGCAGAAGTACAAATACATCATCAAGAACACGGCGTTCGAGTACGGCCTCACGGCCACCTTTATGCCCAAGCCTGTCTACGGAGATAACGGCAGTGGGATGCACGTTCACTCGTCGCTATGGAAGAACGGCGAAAACCTGATGTACGATGAATCCGGCTACGCGGGCCTAAGCGACATTGCCCGCTACTACGTGGGTGGCATCCTCAAGCACGCTGCTTCGCTGCTCGCATTCACGAACCCGACGACGAACAGCTATCGGCGGCTGGTTCCGGGGTATGAGGCGCCCATCAACCTGGTGTATTCGCAGCGAAATCGATCGGCGTGCGTTCGGATTCCCATGTACTCGAAGAGCCCGAAAGCCAAGCGCGTGGAATTCCGGGCGCCCGACCCCTCGTGCAACCCGTACCTGTGCTTCTCTGCCATTCTGATGGCCGGCCTCGACGGGATCGAAAACCGGATCGAGCCGCCGGCGCCGATGGACAAGGACCTCTACGAACTCCCACCCGAGGAGAAGGCAGGCATTGCCCAGACCCCCGGCACCCTGCAACTGGTACTCGAAGCACTGCAAAGCGACCATAGCTGGCTGCTTAAGGGCGACGTCTTCACGGAAGACATCATCCAAAACTACATCGACTACAAGTTGAAGCACGAGGTGGAGGCGATCGCCCTCCGCCCTCATCCGCATGAGTTCTTCTTGTATTACGACATCTGAGCGGTATCTCCGGGGCGATTAAGAATCGCCCCGGAGATACCGCCTTGTGGTTGCCCTAGGTGTTGCGCCGACGCAATAACAGCAACAGAGCAATTCCTGATGCGAGTGCGACAAGGGTTCCTGGCTCCGGCACGACGGTTCCGTTCACGCCGAACGAGAAGTCCCAAGTGCCCGCACCAAGAAACTGACCCGTTTGTACGAAGTTATATGAGCCGCTCTTGAAGTACGAATTTCCGTCGCCGATCGGCTTGCCGATCGAGTTGGCGCCAAGGGTGGTGCCAGCCTGAGACAGATACCAGCCGCCTCCACAGCCAGACGTGACCGATCGTACGACCAGCCAATACTCACCCGGCGTGAGGAATAGGTTCAGGCTATCGATTTCGACGGTGTACTCCGTCCAGCCTTGCCAACTTCGCCCGGTGGCAGTTTGCGTTTCTGCCAACCCACTCCCACTGAACACGACCGTCCCACCATTGCCTTCGCTTACACCCGAGCGGATTTCAAAGTCAGCACCTTCGGAGTCGTAATTGAATAGTAGGTTTGCGAAGACCGCCTGCACCTGCCATCCGCCGCCGGTTACAAGGAAGTTATCATAGACGGCGACCGTGCCCTGATAATTGCTGCGCTCGTCGTGCAGGGCGGCTCTACCGTCGAAGTCCCCACCATACCAAAGGGTGCTCCCGTCGGTTCCGTATCCACCTCCTTTGCCCGCGTCCCACCTTGTGACTCCCTGCCAATGCTGCCCCGGCGGGTGTCGTTCGGTTTGGTGGTGGCCGCCATTAGGCGACCCGATTGTCCATGCTGATGCAACCAGTAGCATCATGAATGTCCTCACATAATGAAGTTGCATTTCTTTCCTCCTACAAAGTTAGTATACGGCGGGTTGGTCAGATTCGGACAAGCTTTACCCGAGGTTGCGTCGCACCAGTTTCCGGACACTCGTAGTTCGGCAAAATGCCAGTCATCTGTTCCTCAGGGAGGTGCGTAGGCGTCCCCCCGGCCTGGGTGGTATACTTATCACGTCTCCGCAGACAACCGGTGGCGAAAGCCCTAAATCTCACGAGCCGGTCGAGGGGTGCGCAAAACGGATAGCCCGAAGATTTCGATTCAGGGACTCCGCACGTACCTGTGCGGAGTCCCTGAACGCTTTAAGGAGCAAAGGAGAACCAAATGCCTACAGCACAAAAAGCTGCGATCATCGATAAAGCGAAGAAATGGTATGCCGATTCCACCGGGCTGATCTTCACGGATTACCGGGGCCTGGACGTACCTTCTTTGCAGACCCTTCGATCGAGTCTCAGGGAAACGGGCGGCGAGTTCCACGTCGTAAAGAACACCCTTCTTCGTCAAGCAGTCGGAGACAACATCGCACAATTCCCGGACGAGTTCCACAACGGCCCTACGGCCACCCTATTCATCTTCAAAGATGAAGCGGCATGCGCGAAAGTGCTTGTCAAGTTCGCGAAAACCAACAAGGGCCTTGAAATTAAGGGAGGCTTAATCGACGGCAAGCCGATGACGGCCGAACAGATCGATTCGTTGAGCAAGCTGCCGTCGAGAGACGAGTTGCTTTCGATGATCGTCGGCCTTGTTGCTGCGCCAATGTCGAACGTTGTTGGAGCGCTGAACGAGATCATCGTCGGGCCGATACGGTGCATCGATGCGATCATCGAGAAGCAAGGCGGCGCGCCTGCGCCCGCAGCCGAGCCGGAAGCGGCAGCTGCGACCGAGGAAGCTCCGGCGGCCTCGACAGCTCCCGACCCCGAAGAAGAGAAGACCACCGACGGAGGTCCGCAATCTGTGGACGACGAGCCAGCGACTGACGACGGCGACGCGGACGCGGCAGGACCCCAGTCTGTTGACGACCAACCCGCCAAAGACGACGACAGCGAAGCTGCCGGTCCTCAATCAGTGGACGACGAGCCCGCGCCCGATTCTGATCCCGATCCCGCACCCTAACCACTTTCTAATCTAAGGAGAAAAATCACAATGGCAACCGTTGTTGAAGATATTGTAGAGAAAATTGCCGGCATGACCGTGCTCGAACTCAGCGACTTGAAGAAGGCGCTGGAAGACAAGTTCGACGTGACCGCTGCCGCCCCGATGATGGGGATGGCCATGGCCGCCCCAGCAGGAGAGGCGGTAGCTGAGGAAAAGACCAGCTTCGACGCCGTCCTCTCGGAGATCGGCGGCGCAAAGCTGCAGGTCATCAAAGCCGTTCGCGAAATCACGGGCCTCGGCCTGAAAGAAGCGAAGGACCTCGTCGATGGCGCCCCTGGACCCATCAAGCAAGGCGTCAATCGCGACGAAGCCGACAAGATCAAGGCCGCGATCGAAGAAGCCGGCGGCAAAGTCGACATCAAGTAGTCTCACATTTGTTTTGGGGTGCCGAGCATTTTTGTCCGGCACCCTTTTTTATCGCTTTTTGGCGCGCGGGTGCGCTTCAATGTATTTCTCGCGTACCGTGTCCATGTCTAAGTG
>JALYSG010000062.1 GCA_030854945.1 Armatimonadota bacterium | reverse complement strand
GCTCCGAACAGCTTTGTGTTACCCTTTGCGGTCTGTCCGACGAGGCGCAGGATAGTTCCGTGCAACTTCTCTGCTGTTTTTACGGCAGCGTCGCGGCCCTTTTCAACCTCGGCCTTCACTTTGTCCTCGGCGCGGTCGAGCCGCGCAAGGCCCGCTTTGTCGGCGACCCGCGCAAGCTTCTTCGGAAAAAGGAAATTGCGCGCAAAACCATCGGCAACCGTAACTACTTGCCCGGCTTTGCCCAGCTTCTGAACTGTCTGTTCGAGGATGACCTTCATAGCTTATCTCTTGACGCCGATCCCAATGAGTGCATGATTCCCGTCGAACAGTCGATCCACGCCCAGCCAGCCATATACGCCGTTGCTGATGATGTATCGCGCTCGGACATTGAACTTCAGGTCGTTCGGGTCGAACAGGTCGCCCGAAAAGCTCATACGCGACGTCGGCGTGTAGTCTACCCCAATGCCCGGCTTCGAGGCGTAAACGCCGTAGCGGAGTCGGTTGCTACTGCTGAACTTTTGACCGTACTGCATGGTGAGCAGATTGGTCTCGGTGACGTCGTAGATGCCGCCAAAAATGCTCGTCGTTGGGCTCAGCGGGTAGTCCAGAAAAGCATTCGTGGAAAATCTGGCGTCGTCTAGGTTGCGCCCCGTCTCCAAAGTAAGTTCGGGCCTCGCCAGCTTGGTGCCTCCACTCGGTAAAACCCCTAAGAAACTGCTCAGCTTTTCGAGCAAGACCTTCGCTTCTGCGGCAATGTCCTGTGCTTGGTCGGCAAGTCCGATGGCCTTCGACGTGATCACTTTGCCGTCCTCAGACATGAGGCGAGTGTTCTCGGCGATGTCTACGCCTCTCCTCGAAACCTCTTCCATGTTAGCGACGGTATTCATCATCGCGGTCCTCATGGCGGGGTCGTTGGCGAACGCATTCATGTCCGTAACGAGCGTTTCAGCCCTTGCGGCTGTTCTTTCCAGAGATGCCAGGATGTTCTTGACGTTGGCGGGCAAATCCGCATCCTTGACTTGCGCCATCACGCTGCGGATCCCCGAACGCATTTCATCTACAGCCGCAGCCGCCCCAACAACAACCTGCTTTAGCGTGCCTCGATTTTCTGCGATCAGCACCTGGGTTTGGCCCAGCACCTTGTCGAGTGCGGCAAGCGTTGTCTTCGTGCCTTTCATCAAGTCCGTGACTCCGGCCTTGAGTGCAGGATCGCTCAGCAGTTCACGCGTCGCTTGAACGGTAGCCGTCAGTTCTTTGATAAGTGCATCGCCTTCAGGCAAAACCGACGAGAGCAGCGAGCCTTTCTTAAGGTAAATGGTGCTCCCCGGAGGCAAGCGTCCGGCTTCTTCGCCTAGGTCGCTGACGAGTTTGACCTTCTCTTCGCTGAGGCTTAGAAGGCTCGTCGAAGAACTGAACCGAATGTCCTTCGGAATGTACATGCCCTTCTGGATCGCGAACGTAAGGCGCACCTCCTTAGGCCCGAGCAGGTCGATGCTGCGAACGGTGCCAATACCGACACCCGCCAACGTGACCTTGGAGCCGGGGTCGATGCTTCCCACGTCTTCCATGATCGCGTAGTAAGTATCGGTTGGCTTTCTAAACAGGCTCTGCCCCACGATCGTGTAGCCCCCGATCAGCAGAGCGGCGAATACCAACACAAAGAGTCCGACTTTCCAGGCTGACTGCATAACATTCTCCTACGAGTAAAGACAGTGTACTTGCCGATCCCGCTTCTGAGTTTAGACGCGAATAGCGTGTTCTGCTGCCAGAAATTGCTCAGCTAGGGCCGCGGGGGCGGACCCGCCACTCGAGATGCGGGCGGCGATGCTGCCTTCTGGGCTGAGAACCCGCGCGACAACTTCGTCGGCTTTAAAGCCGAGTTCCTGCATTTGGTTAGGCGTTAGACAGATGATGTCCCATCCACGCTCGAGCGAGGCCCGCACGATTCGGCCCGTCGCCTCGTGCGCCTCACGAAATGGCATGCCCCTCAAAGCAAAGTGCTCGGCTAGGCCCGTGGCTGTTGCGCCTGCGCTGCCGGCATCGGATTTCATCCGACCAAGATCGAAGGTAGCCGTCTTCAGCATTCCCTGAGAAATCCGAAGGGAATCCATTACCAACTGCGCGACTTCAAAAAGTCCGGGTTTATCGTCTTGCATATCTCGGTTATAGGCCAGGGGCTGGCCCTGCATCATTGACATAAACGAAGTCCACGCGCCAATTGCTTGGCTTGCTCGGCCACGAATCAATTCGGCCATATCAGGGTTTCGTTTCTGGGGCATTAAGCTGCTTCCCGTTGAGTAGGCATCGGCAATTCTCACATATCCGAATTGCGGCGTCGACCACAAAATAAGCTCATGGCACAAGCGAGATAAATGCTGCATCACTTTCGCAAAAGCATGAAATGTATCGCCGATAAAATCTCGATCTGAAACCGAGTCGATGGCGCTTGGCGATGGCGCATCAAAGCCCAACTTCGTCGCAGTGTAATCGCGATCGACAGGGAGCGACGTTCCCGCGATCGCGCACGAACCCAGAGGGCAATGCCGCATCGTTTGCGCCTTAACGCTATTTAGAGATTCCTTGTCGCGTTGCAGCATCCACAAATACGCCATCAAGTGATAGCCAAGTGTAACAGGCTGCGCCGCCTGCATGTGCGTGGTGCCGAGCAACAGGTCGCCCGCATGTTTTTTACCCAGCTCGAGAATGGTGCTTTGTAACGAGATTACTTCACCGACCGCCTCGTCGACGCGGCGAGCGAGCCACAAGCGAGAAACTGTCGCGATTTGGTCGTTCCGGCTGCGAGCGACTGTTAGGTATTTCGCCGCCTCGCCGATCATTGTGCATAAGTGGGTCTCGACCGCCGCGTGTATATCCTCAGCGTCGGCATAATTGTCAAGCCACTCATCGCCCTCGCTAAGGCTCGTGAGCACCTTGAGGATTTTTTGGCCAGCCTGGTGCGGAATGATCTGCGTTTTGACGAGCATCTCTGCATGCGCAATCGAGACCTCTATTTCTTCTAGCCAAAGATTGCGGTCGTCAGAAATCGACCTGCCGAATCGCCAGCCCAAGTCGTTCGGCGGCTCGGCGAACGCGCCGCCCCATAGCTTAGGCTTTTCGCTCATTGTCCTTTAGTCTCGCATACAGCAGCGACGACATACCATGAGTCTGCACCATACCGGTCATTGCGTTTTGGTCAAAGGTCGTGTCGTCGAAGCTTGCGTCGGCTTCGGAATACAGCGCCCATGGGCTTTTGCGCCCGACGACCGAAAGCGAACCTTTAAACAGTTTCAAGCGAACCTTGCCTGAGACACGCTTTTGGATGCTTTCGGAAAACGCCACGAGGCCGTCGAAGAGAGGGTCGCCCCAAAGCCCGGCGTATGCCAACTCCGCCCATTGCTGGTCGACGATAGCCTTGAATTTCCGCTCTTGCGGCCCGCAGACAAGCGCCTCCAACGCCTTGTGCGCCGCAATCAAGAAAACCGCCCCCGGGCATTCGTAATTCTCCCGCACCTTCAAGCCGATGAGGCGGTCTTCCATGATGTCGACCCGTCCCACGCCATGCTTCCCGGCGACGGAATTCGCCTCGACAATTAGGTCGATCAAGGCACCGGCGCGGCCATTTAGGGATACAGGAATTCCATCATAAAACTCGACCTCTACAGTTTCGGCGCGGTCAGGCGAAAGTGCATTTGATGCAGTCCACTGAAAAACCTCCTCCGGCGGCTCGTGATTAGGATCCTCTAGTTTGCCGCCCTCGATGGACCGCCCCCACACGTTCTCGTCGATGCTCCAGACTCTCTCCTTGCTTTGCCCGATGGGTGCTCCCACTTCGTGAGCGTATTCGATTTCTTCGCTTCGCGTCCAATTCTTCTCTCGAACCGGCGCAAGAATCGGCACCCCAGGCAAATGCCGTCGCAACCCAAATTCAAGTCTAAATTGATCGTTTCCTTTGCCCGTGCAACCATGCACAACCGCATCGAACGGCCCGTGTACCCTCGCATACTCGGCGGCTTTCTCCGCAATTAGCGGACGTGCGATTGCGGTTGACAGCGGATATCCAAAATAGTCCGCATTAAAAGCCATTGCAACGGAACAGTACTTATCGGCAAATTCAGATTTTGCGTCGATCGTCAGCTGCGTCACGCCCAAATGCGCCGCGCGGATTTCCGCCTGACGCAAATCCTCAGAAGGCTGGCCGACGTCGATCGTCACCGCATGAATATCGCGCCACCCTTCTTCTTTCAGCAGCGCCAGAATGACGGTCGTATCCAACCCGCCGCTGTAGATTACGAGCGCCCTGTTCTTGTTCACTTGAGGATGCCCTGCATGATCAACTTCATGAGCGATTTTTGCGCGTGGAGGCGATTTTCCGCTTGCCTGAATACGACCGACGCCGACGAGTCGATCACGTCATCCGTCACTTCCATGCCGCGTTTAGCGGGAAGACAGTGCATGAAAATGCAGTTGGAGGCTGCCTTGCTCACGAGCTTGGCATCGACCTGAAAGGGCCGGAAAGCTCGTACACGAGCCTCGGATTCCTCCTCCTCTCCCATACTAACC
>JALYSG010000013.1:51262-59896 GCA_030854945.1 Armatimonadota bacterium | reverse complement strand
GACGTAGACGTTGCCCGAGGCATCCAGCGCCACGGCAGCGGCTTCATCGGTGCTATTCGCCGGGCCGTTGTAGCGTGAAACCCATAGCTCGTTGCCCGCCGAATCGTATTTGACCGTGGCGTAGTCATAACCGCTGACTGAGCCCGCGGAAGTGCCCGTCACGTACACGTTGCCCGAGGCATCCAGCGCCACGGCAGCGGCTTCATCGGTGCTATTCGCCGGGCCGTTGTAGCGTGAAACCCATAGCTCGTTGCCCACGCTATCGTACTTGACCGTAGCGTAGTCATAACCGCTGCCCGAGCCGTACGAGGAGCCCGTGACGTAAACGTTGCCCGAGGCATCTGTCGCGATATCCCACGCTTTGTCGAAATCGGAGCCCGGCCCGTTGTATCGGGCCACCCACGCCTCCGTCTGAGCAGACGCCGTCACACCGAATCCGGCACAAATGCACAAGAGAGCGCAAGCGAAGAAGATGCGCTTTGTATTCAGAATAGGTTTCATTCTTCCTCCAGCCGACGGGCCAGACCGTTTTCGCGAGCGGGCACGCTCCTCGGCTCAAACTACCGGGAGCTAAAATCGCCTCGGCCCTTGTCCTCGGAATGCCTGCTGCTCTTGCCACTATGTCACAATTTCAAGGTACTTGCTATCAGAAGTCGGCAGTAACATCTGCTGAAGGAGAGAAAAATGAAAGAGCTTCTTAGCGACAACGGCAGCAGAGCTCATACTAAGGTCATTCTCGTCGCACTGGCCACAGCCTCCTTGGTGGCGACTGCGGCGGCTGGCGATCAGCTGCTGATCGACCCCAGCTTCGAAGACAATCCGCTCATCGGTTATTACGAGGTATTGAACTACTTTGAACAGTACCAGGGAAACTGGGGCGTTGAGAATGCGGTTATTGTCGGAGCCACGGGCAGCGTAATACCGCCGCACGGCGAAAAGATGTTGCAGATGTGGGATGACGGCCTCATCGTGACTCAGGCCTTCCAAGTCACCGACGTGTCCGCCTTCAGCTCACTGATCGACAGCGGTAAGGCCGTCGGCCTGCTTGGCGCGCTCTTCAACACCAACAACGTTCCCCAAGCGCGAACCGTAGTTCACATCTCGTTCTACTCAGGCCCAGGGGTGGCGTTTGAAATCGGTACCTTTTGGTCCCTCATGGATCTCGACGCCGACGTTAATACCTGGGAAACGAACCTGGCACAAACCTCGGTTCCGGTTGGCACGCGCTGGGTGGTTTCGGATATTGCTTATGACAACCAACTCCTGCAAGGCAATCCGGGATATTTTGATGCGGCGTCACTAAGGATCGTGCCTGAGCCAGCTTCGCTGCTTACGCTCGGCGCTGGGCTTGGCCTGTTTGCATGGCGACAACGATCCCGCCGCGTGTCCCGAAAACTTGGATGACCTCCGGGTGCCACAGGCAAACGGGTCGGGGCCGACATTCGGCGTCGGCAATAATCGGAGGCGATGTCCTCGAACGCGTTCATCTCCGCTTGGGAATCGAGAGGGGGAGTTGGGCGCGGTCCTGCTCAGCGCTCTCGGCATATTCGTCGGGAAGCTCGCGGCCTTGCTCGTCATCTCGAAAAATGTTTCGGTATGTGAAGTAGCACTCGTTTGCGAGGGCGCGCTATCCGTCTCCGCTTTCCCCCGGGCGAAGGAATGGAAACAGTGCGTTCTGCTATGCCGAGAGTGCTTACCAGCGGGCGGTCGAAGTAACGAAGGCGGGGTCTCCGAAACCGCGCCGATTGCGGCACCGCCTGCACGGCGTACGCCGAAGGGTGCGAGGGTCACGACCGCCCAGCATGCCAGAAACGTGAGGGGAAATGGCGGCGGCGATGTAGGCCCGAGGCATTAATACGGGTTTTTATATAACTCTCATCCTTTCCCCGACTTTCTCCCGTCTTTTTCCCGTACGCTGGAGATGTAGCGGTGTAGAATATTGTTTAACGCTATATCTATGGTTTACGGAGAGAAAACGCTTTGAATTGCCCCTTCTGCGGATTTGCCGAGGACAAGGTCGTCGAGAGCCGGCCGGCTCGCGATGGCGCGGCGATTCGGCGTAGGCGAGAGTGCCTGCGCTGCAACCGGCGCTACACCACCTTCGAGCAGCTGGAGAACCGGCTGCCTGCAGTCGTCAAGAAGGACAGCAGGCGAGAGGCGTTCGACCGTGCGAAGATTGTCTCGAGCATGGAGATCGCCTGCCGAAAGCGGCCGGTGCCCACCGCGCTCCTGCGAACCACCGCCGAAGACATGGAGCGGGCGCTCATGGACGGCGGCGAAGCCGAGGTCTCGTCGCAAGAAATAGGCGACATGGTGCTGGACGCCTTGCACCATATAGACCCGGTTGCGTTCGTCCGCTTCGCCAGCGTTTATAAAGAATTCGAAGATACGCGCGAGTTCCGAGAGATCGTCTCCTTTGTCGATCGGCGGAAACGCAAACCAGTTGGAGGGAAAACACAAGGATGAAAATCGAACGCTATTTCACACGCGCCGGCCAAGGCGCATACGAAGGAATCGAGTTTGCCGCAAGAAAATCGGAAATTCGCAACCCGGATGGCTCGACCGTCTTCCGCATGGACGACGTCATGATCCCGCAAGGATGGAGCCAAGTGGCAGTCGATATCCTCGCGCAAAAATATTTTCGGAAAGCAGGAGTCCCGCAGGAAGACGATTCGCTCGGCGGAGAAACGGATTCGCGTCAAGTATTCAATCGCCTTGCCGGCTGCTGGCGGTATTGGGGCGAGACGCACAATTATTTCGACACGGAAGAAGACGCGCAGGCTTTTTACGACGAACTCTGCAATATGCTCGCGCGCCAAGTGGCGGCGCCGAATTCGCCGCAATGGTTTAACACGGGATTGAATTACGCGTATGGAATTGAGGGCCCCGCACAGGGCCACTGGTACGTAGACCCGAAATCAGGCGAAGTTCAACGCAGCACAAACGCCTACGAGCGGCCACAACCGCACGCCTGTTTTATTCTTTCCGTAAGCGACGACCTTGTGAATGAGGGCGGAATTATGGACTTATGGACCCGCGAAGCACGCATTTTCAAATACGGCAGCGGCGTCGGCACGAATTTCTCCAAACTGCGCGCAGACGGCGAATCGCTTAGCGGCGGCGGAAGGTCGTCAGGGTTAATGTCGTTCTTGCGAGTTGGCGACCGCAGCGCAGGCGCGATTAAATCCGGTGGCACGACAAGACGCGCGGCAAAAATGGTTTGCCTCGACGTTGATCACCCTGACATCGAAACCTTCGTGAGATGGAAGGTTATCGAGGAACAGAAGGTCGCGGCTTTGGTGACGGGATCTCAACTCAACAGCTTCCACCTTAACGCGATCATAAAGGCGTGCCACGCGTGGCCGAACGAAGACGAGAAGTTCGACCCGCGCGTCAACGGAAAACTGAAGGACACCATCGCAGCGGCTAAGATCGCGATGATCCCGCTGAGTTACATTCAGCGCGCCATACAACTCGCTGAAGATGGCCACACGGCAATCGATTTTCGAACGTACGATACCGGCTGGGACAGCGAGGCCTACCTCACAGTAAGCGGACAGAATTCTAACAACTCCGTCCGCGTCGACAACAAATTCTTGGAAGCGGTCGAAAAAGGCGACGACTACGACCTTCGATACCGCACATCGAACAAGGTTGCGAAGACAATTCCAGCGCGGCAATTGTGGGATGACATTTGTTATTCCGCATGGTCGTGTGCGGATCCCGGCCTGCAATACAACACCACGATCAACGAGTGGCACACTTGTCCTGCGGGCGGACCGATCAACGCCAGCAACCCGTGCAGCGAATACATGTTCCTGGACGACACCGCGTGTAACCTCGCCAGCCTCAATCTAGTGAAGTTCTATGACGACGCAACCGGCTCGTTCGACGTGAAAGGCTATCGCCACGCGTTGCGACTGTGGACGATCGTCTTGGAAATCAGCGTGCTTATGGCGCAATTCCCCAGCAAAGAAATCGCGGAGCTTTCGTACAAATACCGAACGCTTGGCCTCGGGTACGCAAACCTCGGCGCGCTTCTAATGCGCATGGCGATTCCTTACGATAGCCCCGAGGGACGCGCAATTACCGGCGCACTTACAGCAATTCTCGGCGGCGAGTCGTACGCCGTCTCCGCCGAAATGGCGCGTGAGCTTGGTGCCTTCGACGGTTACGCCGAGAATAAAGATAATGTGCTGCGGGTAATCCGCAACCACCGACGAGCAGCCTACAACGCAAGCGATTACGAAGGGCTTTCCATTCCCGCGGTCGGCATCGACCCCGACGATTGCCCCACCGATTTGCTCGCTGCTGCGCGAGAATGTTGGGACAATGCCATCAAACTCGGCGAGGCACACGGCTATCGCAATGCGCAAGTTACCGTTCTAGCTCCCACTGGCACGATTGGTCTGGTGATGGATTGCGACACGACGGGAATCGAACCCGATTTCGCACTTGTGAAATTCAAGAAGCTCGCAGGTGGCGGTTACTTCAAAATCATCAATCAATCCATACCGCCCGCCCTCGAAAAACTCGGTTATAACGTCGAGCAATCGGAAGATATAATTCGATACGCACTCGGCCACGGAACGCTGAAGGATTCGCCCATATCTCACGAGGCGCTGAAAGATCGCGGCTTCACACCCGAGGCTATCGAGAATGTCGAGAAGAATCTCGCCAGCGCATTTGAAATTCAATTCGCGTTCAACGCGTTTTCACTTGGCCGAGAATTCTGTAAGGATAATCTCGGCTTCACCGAAGCGCAGCTCGATGATTGGAAATTCAATATGCTGGACGCGCTCGGCTTCACTCAACAAGAGGTCGAGCTGGCAAATCTTTATTGCTGCGGTACGATGACGATGGAAGGCGCGCCGCACTTGAAACTCGAGCACTACGCCGTTTTCGACTGCGCAAACAAATGCGGAAAAGCCGGCAAACGGTTTATTTCCACCGAGGGTCACATCCGGGCCATGGCAGCAGCCCAGCCCTTCATCAGCGGGGCGATCAGCAAGACGATCAACCTTCCTAACGAGGCAAGGATCGACGAGATGGACGAAGCCTACATGCTTAGCTGGAAGCTCGGCCTAAAAGCTAACGCGCTCTATCGAGACGGCAGTAAACTGAGCCAACCGCTCAACACCGCGGCCGACGAAGCCGCCGCTGCGATCGCGGACATCCAAGCGGAGCCCGCGGATCGAATCGAAGCAGCCGCGCAAAAGCTGGTTTACCGCTACATTGCAAAGCGCCACATTCTGCCCGGACGAAGAAGAGGCTACACGCAAAAAGCGCGGGTCGGCGGACACAAGGTGTACCTCAGAACCGGCGAGTACGAAGACGGTCAACTCGGCGAAATTTTCATCGACATGCACCGCGAAGGCGCCGCTTTCCGGAGCTTGATGAACTGCTTCGCTATTTCTATCTCCCTCGGTCTGCAGTACGGTGTCCCGCTCGAAGAATTCGTCGACGCGTTCGCGTTCACCCGCTTCGAACCGAACGGCATCGTGCAAGGCAACGATCAAATTAAGATGACCACGTCGGTAATCGATTACATCTTCCGCGAGCTGGCCGTAACCTATCTCGGCCGCGCGGACTTCGTCCAAGTCTCACAAGAAGACCTGCGCAGCGATTCGATCGGCAAGCCGGAGGAGGCGCCCGAGTTTGTCGAAGAAGAAGTGGTGGCCGAAAACCATACCGGCGCCGCACCTGGGAGCACCTCGGAATCCCACGAAGGAGTAGGTTTTCGCGGGGGACGTGCAGAGGTCCCGGAGCAGCGCGTACTGCATACCGGAGCGCACGGCGAAGTGTCCGAGCAGATCCGTATTGCGAGGATCAAAGGATACGAAGGCGACCCATGTTCAAGCTGCTTCCAGTTCACGATGGTCCGCAACGGTACATGCCTCAAGTGCGATAACTGCGGCGCAACCAGTGGCTGCAGTTAGCTGACCGAACGATCCCGGTCGCTTTGCGGTCAAACGTGTTAGGAGAGGGGCCAGTCATGCTTGCCTCCTTGGGATGGAGAAACACCAATAAGATGAGAACTTTATATGCCTTGCCGCTCGCGGTCGCGCTGACCGTCTGCTACGCAACAGGAACTGCTCAGGAAATCAAGCGGCCGTTCCGCACGCAAACATTTAATGCTTTGAGTGAAAGCACATCGAAGTATTCACCACAGATTGATAATAAGTTTGTGGCACGACCACACAGGCCGGAGAACCCTTGGGAGGTGTCCGAACGTCAAGATCCGCCCAATAGCCTCGTCGCCGGAGAGATTCGCAATGTCCCCCGTGGCGTCTTGGGACCGTCGTTCCCAGCAATTTCGGCGACGGGATGGACACCGCCAGATCCGGACTTGGCGGTCGGGCCGAATCAGATTATCGCCGTCGTTAATTCAAGCGTTGCTTTCTTCAACAAGGATGGAACACCAACTTTTCAACAGACCGCCGAGAATTTCTTCTCAGGCTTGGGCGCAGGCAGCTTCATTTTCGATCCGAAGTGCGTTTACGACCGCGTGCATCAACGCTTTGTCATTGTTTTTCCTGAGCGGGACACCTCACCGCAAGTTAGTAAAGTACTAATTGCAATCTCGGATGACAACAATCCGGCGGGCGTTTGGCATAAGTACCGAATCGAAGCCCGCATGACAATTAGCGGCACAAACTACTGGCTGGATTATCCTGGCTTCGGCTACAACAAGGATGCAGTCGTCGTCAGCGGAAACATGTTCGGCTTCGGAAGCGGTTTCGCCGGCGTCCAATATATCGTTATCCCAACCGCCCCGATCCTGAGCGGCGGAACCGCGACCGTAAGGTACCTCTTCGACGAGGACGCAGGGTCCGTACAAATCGCAGAGGTCGTCGACCCGACTATGGATCGTATCTTCGGTGCATCGAGGGGCGGAACGTCCTCGCTGAACATCTACGCCATTTCAAATCTAACGACGCCCTCCCCCCTCCTCCAGGGAGCATCGGTCGCGGTGCCCGCAAACACCAGGCCACAAATGGACGCCCCAAGCACGAATGGCAACACGCTGGACTCGATAGACGGGCGACTCTTCAATGCCGTCTGGCGTCCGGGGAGGCTTGTTGCGTCGCACACCATTCAGGATGGCTCGTTACTTAAAGTGCGGTGGTACGAGGTCAACACCAACTCTTGGCCCGTCTCAGGTTCGCCCACATTGAGCATGTCGGGCAATATCTCCGGCGCAGGTTCAACGCACCACCACATGAACGCAGTGAACACAAATAGCCTCGGCGACATTTCAGCAATATTCACGCGAAGCAGCACAACCGTCACAGCAGACATCATGTACGCCGGCCGGATGGCCGCGGATCCTATTGGAACAATGGGAACACCAGTCAACCTGGAGGGCAGCGCCGGTAACAACTACGGCTCCGGCCGTTGGGGCGACTACTTCGGCGTCGACGTAGATCCCGTCGATGACGTCACATTCTGGGGTATCGCTATGGGGGTGGCGGCAGATAATAATTGGCGCACATCAATTTTTAGTTGGACGATTTCCGTGCCCGGCACCGTAGTAGCACCGAACCTCGTAACAATGGAACGCGGTTCCATTTTTGCTGGAGGAGTTCCGGAACTTGCACAGAGCGACGATCAACGCCTTCAGCTGCGACCCGGCATCGTGCTCGCTAATTCCGAAGCTCCAATCAGAGCCAAGATTTCGGGAGTTTCCCCAGTACTGGCACCGAGCGTTATTCGACTGACCGTCGAGAGTCAGGCAAGCTCAGCCAACATTAACCAAAAGATTGAAATGCTCGTGCAAGAGACTGGCGTCTGGGAAGAATTGGACTCACGCGCCGCTACAGTTAACACCGACGGCTCTGTACAACTGCTAATTAATTCGAATGCGGGCAGGTTTGTCGATGCGGCCGGAAATGTAGCAGCACGACTGTCCTACAAAGTAACCGCGCCAATATTCTCGCTGCCGTGGACCGCACGTGTCGACCGCTGCGTCTGGACGGTGCAGCCCTAACTAAATACTGTCCCGATATGCCGAAATCGCGTTCCCGACGGTGGATTCTGTCAGGGGGCCGGACGGGTCGGCAAGGTAGAACCTTGCCACAGCCCGCCCGGCCCACTGCCCCATCCGCGCTACGTAAACATTCCAGCCAAAATGCGCGAGCATTTTCGTCACTCGATATGGCATGCCTCTGCCGATCGGTGTTTCAATTTCGAGGACAGACGGACTACCCGAAACAAATCGATAATCTAAGAATTGTTGCCTCTGGTCGGGGTCTTTGTTGTGCTTCCTCAAGAGTTCTTCTAAAGCATTCTCATCCGTGAGACAAACTCGCAAAGACGACGCAACCGCGCCGGTTAAGCTCTTTGGCACGAGCTCCTTGCGATACGAAGTGGTGATTTGATCCAGCGCAGTAATGTGCTCGTCTTCCGTAGATGCAGCACGCACTCCGTGAACTGTCAGATCGTGCGCGTAGATAACGCCGAGCATGCGGCTCAGCAACCCTGGCTTAGGTAAGTCAGGGCAGCAAACCGTGATTTCTGTCGTATTGGATGCAGCGCTGTTTTGAAAAACGATGGTCATTTCGCCGGCTTTCGCGCTTCTCACATATTCCGCGTGAAGTGGAAAGCTTTCGCGAGCGGTGCCAATCAAATAAT
>JALYSG010000013.1:0-51252 GCA_030854945.1 Armatimonadota bacterium | reverse complement strand
GGGCATCGTTTCCAAGAAATCTTGGACGCCTTCACCCTCGTCGAGCTTGCGAAGTTTCTCCAAAGCAGCGCTGCGATACACTGCCGGATCCGTTTGAACCTCGTCCACGCCGATAACGCTCCGAGCCTTCTCATACAAGTCGCATATGGAATGAAGGCCATGGGGCGTCAGGGTCTCCGAAGATACCGCGCCAATGTCAGCAATCGTCAGCAAATAGAGCATTGCAAGCCTTTGCTGAGTGCCGCAAATTCGGGCCAGTTCCAGAGGGGTGCCTGGCGACTGCAGATCGTGGGTTCTGGCCATGCGCGCCAACGTCAGATGTTCTCGCACAAGCCACGCAATTTCATCCCCTTCATTCGGCTGCAGGCCCAAGCGAGATTCCGCTTGCCTTGATAGGTCTTCGCCAACCACCGAATGCGGAGCGCTACTGTCGGCTTTTCCCAAATCATGCAAAATGGCGGCCAAATAAAGCGCGCGATGATCAGCATCGCTCCATGCGGCGCCATGATCGCCGGTCGAACGAAGCTCGTCCAGATTTTCCACCACACAAAGCGTATGCTCACCAACGGTGAATTCGTGCACGGGATCATCGGGCAATAAATACTTCGTATCGTGAAACGCTGGAATCAAGGCCGACAAGACGCCGGACCGGTCCAATGCGCGCAGATAATGGGCGCCCGTCGTCAATTTATCGGCTGCCGCGGGGCCGTCGCCGACAACGTCGTTCGGGATCTGTCCGGGTTCGACCCTTATTCCTAAATCGACCGCTCTACAAACCCCTGCTGCTGCAGCTGAAAGCGTCGCACCCGGCTCAATCACGCACGCGCCGTCCTTTGCAACGACCCCGGCGGCGAGGGCCAATTCACCCATCTGAGCAAGCATCAGGGCCTTTCGCCATTCCTCCTGAAAAAGCTCGGCCGAACGCATCAGCTTTGCGAAGACGCGTTGCGGTTCGCTGCCCAATCTTGAAGCCACGTGCGCATGCCTGGTCCTCAATAGACGATCCTCCTTTCTCCCTGTTGTGATTTGAAGCGCGTTCCGCACGGCAATCATGAAGTCGTAGCTGTCCTCCAGGCCCGAGATCCGTTCTGCGGCCAACACCTTCCTAAACCACGTCGCAGCCTGATAGTCCCGCAAGCCTCCGGCCCCGTCGCGAAGGTTGAACTCAACTTTTCGGGGCGTATATCCAAACTTTTTCCGAAAATCGAGGCGTTCGCGCCGCTTGTCCGACAGGAAGCGCGCCACCGGAAACGTATCATTAAACTCCGCCATGAATCGCGCGAACACGCCTTCCTGCCCAGCTACCAAACGCGCATCCAAAAGTGCGGTGCGCGACTTGTCGTCCAACCCTTGCACGTCGGATGTGTAACGCAGCGCGTAATCGATATCCCAACCGATCTCGTCCGAAATCGCCAACAGCGCCTTGAACAGAGCCCGAACGTCATCCTCACCCTGCGACGTTTCTTCATTCAAGGAAAGAAACACCATGTCGAGATCGCCGTACGGCCCCAGTTCGCAACGTCCATACCCGCCCACAGCCGCAACCGCGATGGCAGCGTTCGGGCAGGTCGACGAAAACACGTCTTGCAAAACAGCGTCCGCAATCTCCGTGTTGCGCAGACACCACGAAAGCCCCGTGCCGTCGAACTCATCGACCAGATCAGAACGTAATCTAATCGCTTTGTTCATCGAGGCGCGTCCGGCCCAAACGTTGCGGGCTCGTTTCTAATCCACGCCTCGAGCAAGTCGCGGTTCGCCGCGTCGCGCCACAGGGCTAGGGGAGCGGACACGATTGTCGCCGATAGCCCGATCAGCGCAGCCGTTAACCCAAGAAGTCGCAGCGTTTCTCCAACACCCCGCATGACGGAAACTTTGCGAATGCGTGCCCACACAGCGGCGCAGGGTAAGGACAGGCTGAGTGCCAACCCACCTATCACGCCATAAGGCGCAGGATTTACGGCGCCGCCTGCCAGGTGAGGGGCAGGAGTCGACCCCAGCAAGAACAATGCCGTGAGCAAGAGTAATCCTGCGACCGATAGGCCAAAGACCGCTAGCCGATCACCTCGCTTCCACACGACGGGCACGTCGCGGGCAACCATTTGGGGGATGCTGAGCACGCCGGCAATGGTCAAAGCCCAAATTCCGAGCAACCAAACTCCAGTCTTCATCGCAAGAAAAACTGCAACGAAGATTCCCAGAGCGAAGATCACACGACGATCCGGGTTTAGCACCGGCCCAAGCAAGGTTGCCACAAGCGTCCCGATAAGCCCGATTCCCAGCATCACGAGAGACGACATTAGCAGCGATGACGGCAGTGATGCCGATAGCAATGACTCTACGCGGAGTTGCGCCATTTTCGAACGCGCCTCCGACGCCCCGCTGCGATAAAAGTCCTGCCAACTTTCGACCGTCTGCTGTTTCGCAACCGCAAGGTCGGAATCCTCCTGCCCCCGTGCCTGCAGAACAAGCTGAGGAAAAGCGCTCTTAACTTCTTCATAGCGACGCTGGCCCAACGCCTCGATAGGGTCGATGCGCCCAAAAACTGCCCTGTCCGCCAGCATGATCGCATCGCTTGCACTCGAGAAAGACCTCGCGGAATCCAGAATTACCGACGAATTCATCAGCGACGCAAACCTTGCGTCGATGTCGTCGTAAGCGAACGCCCCGACATTTTTAACTACAAAGTCGCTCGGCCCACGAAAGGCGTGATCCAATGCAACGGCGCCTTGCCAGGAAAGTGACGCGCCGTCCGCTTCCGCCATGCGCGTCCACAGCAGGCGCAGAGCCTCGGCTTCTCCAGTTTCCCAACGGGTACGCCGCATTGCGCTCAGCCAAGCGGCACCGTCGGCATCCCCGGTGTAACCGGCCACCGCTGCAATAAGCTGCGGCCAATAAGCATTGTCGGGATCAAGTTCGGCCGACTTTCGGAAGAAACGGAGGACGATGCCGAGATCGTGGGCGTCTGGCTTAACCCAATCGGAATTCAACCGACGAACAATTCGAAACGCCGCAATGTATCGGCCCCTGGCGTCCATCTCGGATGCGTCAGGCGGAAAAAACTCGAAAGGCTCCCTCGACAGCGGGTTGCTGCCCAGCACTGCCCGAACATTGTCCGGTCGGAACGAGTAGTTCATCAGCAGCCGAGACTTCGGATGCGCAACTAGGAAGATGATTCCGCCGACCAAAAAGCCAAGCGCGAGTCTGCGCCCGAACGTCAACCGTGCACCGCGCCACTTGCCATCTTCGCGAGGATACCGCCGCTACAGACGACCGACCTAATTAAACGTCGTGAGGGCGAGGGTCGCGAACAAGCCGACTCGGTGCGTCGAACAAATTCAATTCGCTAGGCGACGTCGACTTTAAGGGCGATCCGCGGTACATGCCGACCTCGGCCGTTCCGTCGGTTGTGGGCTCAGGTGCCTGCGACCCCACCACTTGCAAGATCGCGCCGAGGGCTACAAAAGCCGCCCCGGCTCCCACAAGCACGGGCCGATACGCGTTTCGGTAGGCTTCGCGCCGCATCGCGCGAACGCCTCTAACCACGTTCTCGGTGAAGTCCGGTGAGATCACAATAGGATCGAACGCAGACGCGGAAAGCGCCGCGCTAACCACATCAAGTTCCTCACTGTGGACACGACATCTACCGCACCCATGAGCGTGGTTGGTCAAAAAATCTTGTTCCGCTCGAGAGATCTCCATCTCTCGGGCGTTTGCGTCTATGCGCCGAAAACGTCGGCAGGCTGATTTGAATAACATTGACTATCCTGTTTCGTTTGCCGCGATCCAAAGCGCGCGAAACTTTTCGCGAGCCGTGTGAAGTCGGGAGCGCACGGTTCCAATCGGCACTTCCATCAATCGGGCAACTTCTTCGTAACTCATCTGCTCCATTTCCCGGAGCACCAGGGTCGCTCGAAGATCGTTCGGAAGCTTGTCGAGGAGCCGTTCGATCAGCAGCCGCGTTTCGATCGAACCTTGTGCGGTCCTTTCGGTCGGCTCCAGATCTGTCGGCTCGGCCCGCTTAAGCCTCAAACGATCGACACACAAACGTACGCAAATGCGATAGATAAACGACGCAAACGCTCGATCGTCTCTCAAACGATGGAGTTCGCGGAACGCCTTCAAAAAGGCCTCCTGGGCAACATCTTCTGCTTCCATCGGGTCGCGAAGGATGTTTGCCGCCGTGCGAATAAGCCGGAGTCGATGCTTGTCGACCAACTCCCGGAGTGCGTCGTCGTCACCTTCCCGTACACGCCGAACGAGCTTGGCTTCCTCGATTCGAGCGTCCGAGAACACATTTTGTTGGGTCTGTGCTTTGACGAAGTTCATTTTTGCCTGCAATGTTAAGACGAACGGCACGTGGTTAACGTTCGGTCCGCCAAGGATAGATTATACGCCCTTACGCGCCAATCGATGGGTATATTCGAACCCGTTCTATGAGTGACCTGCAAGCCGCCGCCCTGATTCGAGACATTCCCGATTTTCCCAAACCCGGCATCGTTTTCAAGGACATCACACCCGTTCTCCAGGATCCCAACGCATTCCACGAAGCCGTGGACCGCATGACCGCAGAGTGCCGTGAGTGGAACCCCAGCGTCATCGCCGGCATAGAGTCGCGCGGATTCATCTTCGGCGCGCCGATTGCGCTCACCCTCAACCTGCCGTTCGTGCTCGTCCGCAAGCTCGGCAAGCTCCCGGCAGACACCCTCAAAGAGGAGTACTCGCTCGAGTACGGCACGAACACCGTCGAGATGCACCGCGACGCCGTTCAAGCCGGAGATCGCGTGGCCATCGTGGACGACTTGCTCGCGACGGGTGGCACGGCCGCTGCCGCGGCCCGGCTCGTTGAAGCCCTCGGCGGTACACCGGTCGGCTACTCGTTCCTGGTCGAGCTTTCGTTCCTCTCGGGACGTGCGATACTGGGCGACGTCCCGGTCTCGGCGCTCATTGAAGTGACCGGAGAGTAGGAAAACAGACATGAGAACAATCACCCTAAACGGCAACCCCATTGAAATTCCCGCCGACGAGATCAAAGTCGGCGACCGAGTTCCCGTCTTCGAGTTCCAGGCGCAAACGCCCGAAGGCGCCAAACCGAAACGGCTGACGGACTATGCCGGAAAGACTGTGATTTTCTCGGTGACGCCCTCGATCGACACCGGAGTCTGCTCGATCCAGGCCAAGAAGTTCGACGACCAAGCCGCGAACCTGCCCGAGAACATCCAGGTCGTCAACGTCAGCGCCGACCTTCCCTTCGCCCAGGCTCGCTTCGCCGCGGAGTCCGGTTCGAGCCACATCGAGTTCGCCTCAGATCACATGGACCTCAGCTTCGGCAACGCCTTCGGCGTCGTCATTCCTTCGCACCGGCTCCTCCAGCGCTCCGCCTTCGTCGTCGACCCATCCGGCGCCATCGTCTATGCCGAATACGTCCCCGAGTGGACCGACCTCCCCGATTTCGACAAAGCAATCGAAGCCGCCAAAGCGGTCGCTGGGGACAAATAGAGCTACCGGTTGAGCCGCTTGCGCAATAGCAGAGCCAAGCCGATGCCGAGCGCAACGTAGCCACTCGGCTCAGGAACCATTGTCCAAAGCAGGGCTTCATCTTCACCGGAAATCGAATTGAACCCAAAGCCGACTACGTAGGTGATACCTCCGTCAGACCAAACGCCTCGTGCCTCCGACGAGGTGTACTCGCCCGGAACGAACGCATGTAAGTCGACCCACGAGGCCGAGGTGCCGGTCCACAGGCTGGCACGATAGACCTTGTCCACATCGGCTGCACCTACTTGCATACCGTCGTATGCCGCCCAAGCCATCGAAAACAGGGATCCCGTTGGGCTAAGATCTAGCCACGAAGCTGCAGTTCCGGTCCACAGGCTGGCCGCGATAGCGCCGGTTGAAGATATGTTGGCGAATCCGACTTGTTCGCCCCCCTGGCCACCTAGGCCGTGCGAAAACCCAGAGTCCTCAGGATGCAAGTCGATCCATGAGCCTGCAGTGCCGCTCCAAAGGCTGGCGTGCTGTGTGGGCTCACCAAGCTTGTTGAGCAGGAACACCGTCCCGATTTGATCTGTCCCGTCCGCCGCCGAAGCCAACGAAGCGTTCGCACCGGCCGGGTGAAGGTCGACCCACGAGGCTGCAGTACCCGTCCATTTGCTGGCATGAAAGCTTGATCCGACGAGCGCCTCACCAACTTGCGTTGTTCCGTCTGTCCCGTGTGCGTACGAATGTGTCGAGGAGACAGGATTAAGGTCCATCCAGCTTCCGGCCGTTCCCTGCCAGAGCCCAGCATGGTCGTTGCCGATTTCCGCGTAGCCGACTTGCTGGCTTCCCCGCATGCCGAATGCCCTCGACGCTGCTGACCCCGCCGGGGCGAGACTGATTGCCGATCCTGCTGACCCGCTCCAAAGGGTTGCTCGGTAACTGCCTCCGATCGTCACCGAGCCAGCCTGGCCTCCGCTTCCTACACCGGAGCCGTGGGACGCGGCGGCGCCTGCAGGGTGGAGCCTGGTCACGTTCCACTGCGCCAGCGACGCAACCGCGAAAACTAAGACCGCCACTGCGGTAGTCGATATTCTCAGAAAACTCATCTCTCCTCCTCAAGCACTCAGAACGCGCATGATCGCGCCATCTTCATAAAGTGTACGACACAGGTCGGCGACTTCCGGCCAGCACGCGGTAAAAAGGGTCTTATGATGGCGAGACGCACGGCAGCGAACCTGGGTGAAACTAAGGCAGCGGCGACTGCTTACTTCGGAAATGCCCAGGAAACTTTGTCGAGCGTGCCCAACCACGGATAGGCAAATGCAGGTCCTACTGCCCGGTAACTGACTCGCGCCCGTACTACTTGCGTGCCTGGCTCGATGAACCTCCACGGATCAGAGTCCATCTCAATGCGAATGATATTGTCCGTTGTTGCAGCCAGTCGACTATCCATGACCTCGTACAGTCCGCTGTCAAAATTGAATAGTGAAATGGTCTGCTCGGCATTGCCAAAACTGGCGGCAGACTCCATTGTGAAGCTGAAGGCAATGGGCGAAGGTGTCGGCGCAACCGCATCAAGAATTACTTGAACAGGCGGCTCGCTGAAGGAAAAAACAGTACCTGGCTTCATCACTAATCGATTATCATCACTGATGAAGAGCGAATTCAGGTCGCCCGAAACTACCGAGCCCCGGGCCATAAAAAATGACTCCGCTGGCACCTGCGTATCGTATTCGGAAATCGCGTTTACTTCTGCAGCGAAATCGTCAACGCCTGAAAGGAAGTACCGGGTCCATGTAGTCGGGTTTTCGGTGGCAGCCCAGATCCAATTGCCGCTAGTTCCGGTTGTCGGCGGGCCAAATTTTGCGTAACTCGGTCCCGCCTGGGGCTTCACCTCCAATTTGGTTGAGTACGTGAAATTGTCGGGAACCACGATACGAGGAACGTCAAAGTCAAACCGTTGCAGTTCCATCTTCTCTTTAATCGTGACGTTCTTGAAAACTTGTCTCCAAAGGACGGTTTGGGGCCGGAATACGCCGCCGCCCACGCCTGACCCGTCGTTCTTATAGAATGTCAGTTGAACGTCGAAAGTGACGGGTAGGTAGGCGGCCCAATAAAAGGAAATCCGGTCGACGATGCGATTCCCTGGCGCCAAAAATATTTCATCACCAACTTCACGGAACGATGGATGCCCCCAACTCAAGAAGAACAGATCGCCCGAGAAAAACTTCATGTTGCTGTACACGATTTCAGCACTGGAAGTGCAAACCGAAAATATCAAGGCTGCCGCAATGCAAAGTTTGTTTTTCATCATAGCTCTGTACCTGTAGGAACCATTGAACCCGAGTCCCTTTTACTCACGCTCCACCCATCCCCATCGATCTATTCGTACGGACCAGGTATCAACAGCCACGCCGTTGTCGAACCAGCTAATCCTGGATCGGACGTTTCGAGTGCCGGCTTGAACGTACCGGGCAGAATCAACTAGTATGCCCCGGCTAACGGAACTGTCCACGAACGTAGGCTGGCGCTCATCCACGATCACCCATGCGTTGGCGATGAAATCGAACATCTCGACTCTTTGCATCACCTTGCTCGACGGCGTACCCGTGCATGACGCTTCCAGGTCGAAGCTTAGAACCGCTGGAGCAGCCAAACCCGCGACGCCATCGAGGACTACCCGGCACGATGGCTCCGTCCTCGAGCTTGGAGCCATCCGGATTGTCAGCCGGTCGTCGTCACTATTTGACAACGAAGCCAAACCGCCGGACTGCAGCGTCCCATGAGTTATAGTAAAAGCGCTCGCGCCAAACGGCGTGTCTAAAAACGTACCTGCCACGGGAATCGACCCGTCGGTTCTTCCATATGCGAATAGGCCGCCTTGGGCAGAACACGTCACGGCCCAAACTCCAAATTCCGTCTCTTCATCGAAATTAAACAATAGAGTCCCGCTTGAGACATCCCAAACTTTGACGGTTGCATCCTCACTGCCGGAAATCAGCGTATCCCCATCCGGCGTAAATGCCACCGAACGGATGGGACCCGAGTGCCCAGTAAGCGTATCAAACAAGCTGCCGGTGCTTACCTCCGAAAAATGAATCGTACTATCCGCGCTTCCGCTGGCGAGAATTGAGCCCGAAGGATCGAAGGCCACTGAGCGAACAAGAAAGTTATGCTCCGAAAATGTCCGCAAGAGTTCGCCATCCGACGGTCGCCAAAGCTTAGAATTGTAGTCATAACTTCCCGTCGCCAAGCTTTGCCCGTCGGGAGAAAAGGCAACGGAATAAACGCCTCCGGTGTGCCCTTCTATGGTGCGAATCAATGCTCCCGTGTTGGGATTCCACAGCCGCCATGTGAGGTCGCTGGACCCTGAGGCTAGCAGGTTCCCGTCAGGCGAAAATGCGACTGACCGAACGTAGTTGGTATGCCCCACCAAAGTGTGAACCAATGCACCGTCCGAAACACGCCAAATCCTGATTTTGTAATCGTAACGATTGTACGTGTTGCCGGAACCGGTTGCGATCAAAGAACCGTCCGGCGACCATGCAACACTTGAAATAGCGCTGATGGGATCCACCAATGTATGAGTCTGCATGCCGTCCGATAAACGCCAGATTCGCAGTGTCCTGTCCTCGCCGCCAGTGGCCAATAGCCGCCCGTCCGGCGAAATGGCCGCGGTTGTTGCCGGCCCAAAGTGTCCCGTTAAAGTTCGAAGGAGGTCTCCATTTGACAAATTCCATAGCGTGATGCCACTACCGCCGCCAACCATGAGCGTCGCTCCGTTGTCCAATGGCAGCAGTGAAAAGACCGGTCCACCTGTCTCTATAGTCCGTTCCAACTGACCGTCCGAAATGTGCCAAATTTTCACGCGGTAATCACTACCGCCAGCGGCCATCCTTTGGTTGTCGGGCAGAAATTTGATGGCGGTTACTGATCCGGCGTGCAAAAACGTTCGAATGCGAACCCCGTCTGAAACGCGCCACAAGCGTGTTTTGAAATCACCACTTCCAGTGGCCAGCATCGTACTGTCTGGGCTGAACTCGACTGAATTTACCCAATGGAAGCTGCCGACCAAAGTGCGCAAGAGTGTGCCGTCCGAAGCGCGCCATATTTTCGCGTTCCGATCTGCGCTGCCGGTTGCGAAGTATTGCCCGTCGGGCGAATATGCCACTGCGCGAACGGCGCCAACATGCCCAGACAAGGTCCGGATAAGCGCACCATCGGAGACGCGCCACATTTTGGCCGTCTTGTCTTCACTTGCGGTGATGACTGTCTGCCCATCCTTCGAAAAGGCAACGGCATAGATCACTCCGGTATGACCGACCAGAGTGTGTACGATCGCGCCGTCGGAAACCCTCCATATCATTCCCTTTTGGTCATGGCCACCCGACACTGCAAGCTCGCCGTTCGGCGAATATGCGATACCGCGCAATACCAGATTGCCATGCCCGTGGAAAATCCGAACTAGACTCCCATCAGAAAGTCGCGTGATTCGAGCCGCGCCGTCATCACTTGCGGAAGCTAGGAATTTGCCATCCGGCGAAAGCGACATTGAATACACGTTTCCTCCGCTGCCGCTCGCCGTCCAAAAGACGTCGGGAGGTCCCTGCGCGCATGCGGAAGACGCAGCTGCAATTAGCGAGAGACTGATCAACAGACAAAGAATGGTTGGGGTCGTTTTTGTACCAATCCGGGGTCGTCCAAAAAACGCAAACATGACGCCCATCGCTAGGACCGCATGTGTTATGGGCAACGAGTCATCGGTGGAAGTGCCCCGAACCGTCAGAACGGCAGTGACGTTCCCCGGCAACCCAATGTTGTTGTTCCCCGGAATAAGGTCAACGACCTTGCCATCGAGTCGGCCATCCTTTTCAAGTTCAGCTAGAATAAGTGCCGCATTCTCAGCACGAAGTCAAAAGACAGTCTAGTTGTTGGACCGGGAAAACCGTTCAGCCTGAGCTCTGTCGGAATGTCATCTAGCATGAGAACTATTTGATCCCGGTCGGGTCCTTCTGAGCCCTGCTCGGTTGGCGCCGTGTATGCGCCGGTAATGGTCAGCGTAATCGTGATGCTCGTAATCTCGACGAGGTCAAGACCCGATTTAGTAAAGTCAAAGCCGCCTGGAACCGTTATCGGCACGTTGTTTACGCCTCCCGCCCCACTTTGCATAGCCGTCGCCGTGTACTCGACCGACAGACATGGAAGTGCGCTTGCCCAAAAGGACAGGACTCCGAAGAGACACTTGACAGAGGGCGGTTTCATTTGTGTTGCACAAGCGGTAGTTGCTGGTCGGCATCCACCTGATGGGATAATTATACCAACGCAGACAACGCTACAACCCTCTTCAGCACCCTCCGATGGATGGTTGGGCCAGGGTGGTCCCGACTGATGGGTGAGGGTGAGCGGCAGGTTCCGGGTGGCCGGGACATGCTGTGCAGAGGAGTCCAAGTGCAGAGATTTCCGCAAGCATGTCCCGGTGCCGAAGGCATATCTGCCTAAATCGTCTCGTCCAATCGCCTTCGTCGCCCTCCGAGGTTGACAAATGCCCTCGCACTGGCCCCTATGGGTAGGAGGCGCCATGAGTGCTGCCTAGCGAAATGAAACTGAGCGAAAAAGTGACGCATGTAGTTCATGCGTGGTCTGCAGCGAAGTCGAACCCGCAAACCGTTCACAATCCCACGTTGTGAATGGTTCTGTGAATGCTTTTCACGATAGGTATCGGCAATTCATGATCCGCTCCGGTCCATGTTCATAACATGGACACTGCAAAAAGTGAGCATGTTTTAAGAACCGATGAATGAATGAGCATAACCCTAACGGGGCCGCTTCGCACGCCATGCATCCGCCATCTGTTTATCGATGCGCGCACGTAGAGCCGCTGTCAAAACGCTGCCGTGGTCTCCCGGAAGCAACTCGACGATTGCATCCGAACCAAGCGCCTTCAAGTCCTTTTGAAGCAGCTCGGTGGCTCCTTCCAAATAGAAGGTGTCCTGGGTGCCCATGTACACATGCAGCTTCCCTGCCAGCGTCGGTCCCAGCTTTTTCCAGTCGGACCGCAAGATATGGCCGATGTCATATTTTCGCCATGCCAGCGCAACGTCGTTGTCTACGGCCCCGTTAACCCGGTTCCAAAGCTGCAACGGTTTGCCGTCCTTGCCCTTGGGGCTGAAAACGGCCTCGAACGATCCGAGCTGCTCACCACGAATTGGCCGCTCCATGTCCGAAAATTGCTTATAAAAAATAATCGGCGTGTCACCCTGACGCGCAATCGGCCGGTCCTTACCGGCGGCGTCCTTGAACATATTCACACCCTGCCTGTAGAGGTCGATCTGTTGAAAATCCCGAAAGTCCACGGGATCAGGCGACGTCGACCACGTGCCGCCGAAAAATTCCGGATACGTCACCTGCAGCCAAAGGCTGCTCCAGCCGCCGCTGCTATGGCCGGTAACAAACCGCCCTTCGGGCTTGCCGAGACCGCGGAACGTCGTCTCGATGTACGGAATGAATTCCTCGATCAGCGCCTTGCCCCACGGGCCGTTGTTCGCGCTGTCCGCAAACGCGCAGTGCCCCGTCGGCACCGTTGGGTCGAGGTGCACGAGGATAAATTCCTCGCCGTCGCGAACGGTTCCGCGACGCTGCGTCCGCCCGCTGTAATCTAAGAAAGACCCGCCGAAACCGGAGATTTCATAGATAACCGGATAGATCCGCGAACCCGTCGGCGTCCAGCTTTCGGGCAGAACGACCGCCGCGCGCATGATCGTCGGCCGCTCGTAGAACTTGCTCAGCAAGTTCGAGCGAAGCCGAGCCGCCTTGATTGCGTCGGTGTCCTTGAAAAGCTCGTCGGGCTGAACCTGGTCACAGACGATGCGGATCTTCCCCGTCTCGGGTCCGATCGTCACCTGCTGGGGCTTCGAAAAGAGGTTCCCAGGGCTGCGGCCAATTTCACGGTCTCCAAGGTTGAGATCCACCACGGCTTGCACCGTGTACGTCCCATGCGCGAGTTTGTCGAGCGATGCCGGATAACCGACGGCGCTGTTGTCGATTACCATGGCTTGCCCCGGTTGAACCTTCTCGAAGTCTTTCGAGTACATCGGCTGCGGATTGAACCAGTTCGGCCCAAACCGGGGTTCCCCGCGGCCCTGCGAAAGGTACACCACGCACTTGCCGCTGAATTCGCCACCGTACGCATCAGCCGAGAAACTCACGTCGAACTGCGCCCCCACAGCGCATCCGTACAGAAAAGTGGCGACAAGCAACGTCAATCCGATCCTCCATAGAACCCTCATTGCAAGATTAGACGTGTGCGGACGGTGTAAAATTCGGCAGGGGGTGTCTTAGTGAAGACTGTTATTCTTGTGAGCCGCGATCCGGAACTGGTCGCGGATGCGAAGGACGTTTGCCAAGCGCGTGATCTGGAGCTTTGGGTCGAGCCCGAGTGGGAGCAGGCGTTGAGCAAGTCCGTGCGAGCCGAGTTGCTTGTCGTTGACCTTCTTGCGACGCTCACGATTCCGCATCGCATTTCAGGTTACGTCCGATTCGCGGAGGCCAAAATGGCTTCGGCAGCGGCAAGCACGCCGCTTGTACTAATCGGCGTGCCCGAAGGCTATCGGCTGGACGGCATGGCTGGCTGGCCGGGTTTCCTACAAGCTTTCGTGGAGAGGCCCGTCGATGAAGACCGGCTGCACTACTTGCTTGACTTTGTTTGACTTTGGATTGGGCAGCCGGTCGGCTGCCCAATCGCAGCTTAGCTACCTCGCCATGATTCGTTCGATCTCAGCCACTGTTCGCGGGCAGGCTATTGACATGTTTACCGGGTCTCCATCGGTGACGAGGATTGCATCTTCGATGCGAATACCGATGTTCCACCATTTCGGGTCACAGGGGCTTCCGGCCTTGATGTAGATTCCAGGTTCAACCGTGAGCGTCGCTCCGGGGGCAAGCGTCCCAGGCATCGGGTCGTGGACGTCCAGGCCGATACCGTGGCCGAATCCGTGCATATAGTAGCGTCCAAGTTCGTTCGGCGCCTTAATGATGCCGAGGGCGATCATGCCCTTCGCTAGCTCGTCGCTGCAAGCTGCACCAACTGCGCCAACACTCACTCCGCTGCGGCATTTGGCGATTCCAGCCTCCTGCGCTTTGAGCACCACCTCGTAGATCGCCTTTTGCTCGGCAGAGAACTTGCCCGACACAGGAAAACTTCTCGTCACATCAGAGCTGTATCCGTGGTACTCACCCGCCGCATCCATGCAAATGATCTCGCCTGCCTTCATTTGCTTGCGCAGCGACTGGTAGTGAAGGATCGTACTGTTTTCGCCTGCGCCAACGATCGGCGGGTAGCCAACAAACTCACAGCCTTCCTTCTTGAAGAAGTACTCGACAAGGGCGCCGATCTCATACTCACGCATGCCGGGGCGAACCGTTTTCATAGCCTCCACGTGGGCACGTGCCGAGATATCGCTGGCTCTCTTAAGGAGCACGATTTCTGCGGGCGACTTGATGCGCCGCATGGTGCTCAGCCAGCCAGAGGCTTCGCGCGACGGAGTGATGTTTCCGCTCGCCAGCCAACCGCTCACCGCCCTGTTCATCGTGTTGAGGGTATCGCGGCCACCAGCTGGTGCGTTCGACACGTACACGGCGGTCTTTCCCTCTACCATCCCCGGCAAGCTACCGGCAAATTCCCGGTTAGACAGGGCGTGCTCTATGCCCAGCATTTTCACAACGTTTTCCGGCCCCATGCGATACCCGAGCCACGTGATCGAACCCTGATCCGCCACGTTGGTGAACAGGACTTCCTTGACCATCTTGTCGCCAACCTTGAAGGCCGCGGGCGCCATCACTAGGACGGCGTCGGGCTCTTCGAAACCGGTCAGGTACAGGAAGTTGCTGTCACCTCGAAACTGAAAGTCCACATCGTTGTTGCGGACCATCGTTTCGTTGGTAAAGAAAAAGGCGATCGACCCCGCGACCATTTTCTGACGGATCGCTTCTCTTCGAGGCGCGTATTCGACCGCAGGGAGCTTGTCGGTCTCGTAAACGGGAAAGTCGTACTGCGCGAGGGCTGGGGTGACGGCAAGCAGCACGGCAAGGCATAAAACTGGGCGCATAGTTCACCTACTTTCGCCGATGCCCGGAGCGTTCCTGCAACCGGAGCCGATATACTCGACTTGAATGTCGGATCGTAGCCAGCACTTGATCTCAGCCGTACACATGGCTGTACGAAAGTTGTCGGCAACCTCTAGCGTAGAGGAAACCCTTCGCGAGGTGTTGGAACTCTGCGTTTCCGCGGCTGATACCGAGGCCGGCTCCATCTACATCCACAGCGCTGCGCAGCGGAAGCTCGAGTTTCGACATGTCTTGCCGGAGAGTCTGGCGAGCAAGCTGCCTTGCGACATCCCGGACGACTTTGGAATCGCCGGACAGGTTTTTCAAACAAGAAAGCCCGCGATCACGACGAACGTGGACGAGTCCGCCCGAGCGGGTATCGAGCGCGAAACTGAGGTCGTCGTTCGCTCCATGCTCACCGTGCCGCTCTGCGTTCCGGATGGCGAGCCGATCGGCGTGGTTCAACTGATCAACAAGCGCGGCGGCCCGTTCACTGAGCAGGACGTCGAGATCTTTGAAAGCGTCGGCGCGGTGAGCGCGATGGCGACCGCGAACGCGATCCTCGTTGAGCACGTCGGCCGATCCGCCGGCCTTATGGGCATGGGCAACGTCTCGCACGACATCGCAAATCTGGCAGGGGCCTTGCGGTCGCACCTCTACATGGTGGATCCGCTCCTCGGCAAGATTGAGGGCGCTCTGGCAGCGTCTGGCTCCTCGGATGCCTTCGAGCTCCTACGCGAGGCATTGGACGACCTGAGCGCAGGTACGAGCCGCATCGAACGATACAGCCACCTCATCTCGGATCTCGCAGCAGGACGGCCCGTAAGGGTTTCCAAATCCGCCGGAGACTTGCCGGCAGCGGTCCTAAGGGCGGCTTCGTACTTAGAGCCTATGGCTCGTCGCGAAAGTTGCGAACTGACCTATGAGGTGGAGCCCGACGACAAGGAAGCCCTTTTCGACTCGCTCGCGGTACATCGCATCGTAGAAAACTTAGTTACGAACGCGATCAAGGCAGTGAAAGAAGGAAGCGAAGTTAGGCAGGTGCAGCTGAGGTTAAGGCCCGTGGAGGGTCACTTCGTGCTTGAGGTCGAAGACACCGGACCCGGAATGTCTGACAACGCCGTTCGGCGAATTCTGGAGGGCACCGCCGTGTCGCAATGGACCGCCAGTTCGGGCACTGGCCTCGGCACGAAGATTATTCGCGAGCTAGTAACTGCACTAGGCGGTCGAATGGAGATAGAATCTAAGGTAGGAACCGGAACGACCTTCCGAGTGTTTATTCCGTCTGAGCGGGTGAAAGCGGATGCGTCCCTTTCGATGAGCGGAGAAATTTCCTGAGACAATGGCAAAGCGATTTTTTGGAATCCTCGCCTACTTGGTTGTTTGCATTCTTGCAATCGGCGCAGGCGGCGCTGTTGCGTTTTTCGAGCGCAACCCCGTCATGTGGTCGGCGGTCGTTCAGCAAGGCTACGTACCCTTTGTGAAGCGTGACCCGTTCGAAGGCCGCAAAGACATCTTTATCCTGATTCTGGGCTGCGACGAGGACAGGTATTACGCCAGGCCCGGTTCAGGGAAAGAGGGCCAAGTGATCGAGAAAAGGGCCCGCACAGACACGATGCAGCTTGTGCGCTTGGACTTTGAGCACAACGCAGTCGGAATGATGCAGATACCGCGCGACACCATGGTGGAAATCCCGGGCTACAACCGCATGAAAGTCAATGGCCTGCACGTCGCGGGCGGTGTCGACGCAACAGTCGACGGAGTCGCTGCGCTTACTGGAATCATGCCGGAGCGAGTCGTGCTGCTCGACTACAGGGCCATTGAGCAAATGATCGACGAAGTTGGTGGCGTCGAAGTATACGTGCCGCGCAGAATGAAGTATGAAGACACACGCGGCGGCCTGCATATCGACCTCGAGAAGGGCCGGCAGAAGCTCGACGGCGAGACGGCGCTCGGCTTTCTCCGATTTCGACAGGACAGTGACTTCCATCGCGGAAGGCGCCAGCAAGAATTTATGATCGCCTTTAAAGAAAAGGTGACCGATCCTGCCAATCGGCTTAGTGTTTTCAAGTTGGCAAATCTGGCCATGAAAGTTGTTAACGGCGGACTTAATTCCGATGAGTTTGTTTCGATCGGAAAATTCGCATCGAGCGTCCCCCCGGCAAAGATCAAGCATGGTGTTCTTCCGGTGGTCGATGGATCGGGTAGCGAACTGCTGTTCGTGCAGGATAGATTATTCGACTCGCTCGTCGAATCTGGCTTGGTGGATCCAATTCGCGAGACGACTCCGGTTGTCAGCCAGCGGTGATTTTTCACACAGTCTCAGACGATGACGACCGAGATATAGAGCGGCGTGGGCAATCTTACGCGACCCGCAGAGATGTTCTGATATTCGGCGGCATTGCGGCTGTTTTGGTTGTGCTTGCATACGTTTTTCTGTTTCGACCGTGGAAGGCGAACAGGGATTTTGTAGTCTCGCAATCCAACCTGCAATCGATGAGCCGCGCGCTGGGACTTTACGCCGAGGCAAACAACGACGGCCTCCCGCCGGCGTACCTGCCCGGAGTGAAGGATACATTTGAGCGTCCATCCACGTGGGCAAACCAACTCTTTCCTTACACGGCGCGGGTTGAGATTTACAACAACGCTACCGCCCCCGAAGAAGGCAACACAACGTTGACTCACTTAGGTGTGGGCGGTGAAACGACGGACGTGGAGCTGAGCTACGGGATGCTTGCTGCCGCGGACACCGCGCGGCGCTACGAAATTCGCGATGCAACGATCTTGCTGGCAGAGACTATCGGAAGCGGCGTCGACGGCAGTTTCAACCCTATGCCACTCGGCGGCAAAGACGGGTTTCTTATCGGATACGACAACTCGAATTCATTTCCGAATGCCGGGACCAAGTTTGCAACGCGGCTCGCCTTCACCGGCGACGGCGATTCTCCGCTCGAATCAACACCTATTCATCCCAAGGGCACGTTGGGCATTCGGGCAGACGGAGGCATCGCGATTTTTGAAACGGCTGCCCAGGCTTTCCCGGTCCGCGTGCAGGGCCAGAACCCTTCCGGGCAGTGGGTTCCGTACTAATCCTGCGAGATCATCCAAATTCCACGATCGATTTCGACGCGCCAGGGATAAGCGAACACTGGAGCAAGTACGCGATAAGTCATTTTTGCTCGAACTCGTCGCGTTCCCGGTTCGACGAACCTTGAAACGTCACCCGTCGCCGATGCAAGTGCATACGTGTCGACGGTCGAACCAAACCTTTGGTATAGCGTTTCGAACTGCCCTGATTCGAAGTTGTAGAACTGGATTGAATGCTCAACGGAAGGTGACGAAACGGCTCCGTCGAAGACGAAATCTAACGAGGCCGGATCTGATGAAGGCGACGTTCCCTCGACCGTAACCTGAACCGGAGGCACTGAAATCGAGAAAACTATTCCCGGGCTTGCTCGCAGTTTATCGTCGTCGGAATTCTGAAGTGAAACTAGATTGCCGGATATGAGAACACCTGGCTGAACCGACATAGTTGTCGCATAGATCAGGTCGAATTGTCTGGTCCAGATGACCGCGTCCTCGTCAGCTCTCCCGACAATCCTCACCAAACCGTTTTGATTGACGTCGATACCATGCGCCGACGACCCCGATGCAAATCCTTGGTACTCGGGTGGTAAGTATTGGTGCAGGTCTTCCATCGACTCGATTGTCCCGCTCCACATCGATGCGTGATTGCTCCCGGTCACCGGTTCCATGAAGGAGCCGACTTGGCGCCCTTCGTCGACCCCATTGCATCCTGAAAGTTCAGACCAAGCGGGATGTAAGGACCGCCAAGATTCGCGGGTTCCGGTCCAGACGCAGGCGCGAACTAGGTCGTTGATGGGACCCTCCGAAATCGTGTAGCCCACCTGTTGTCCGCCATGAGTCCCGTGAGCATAGGAGCTCAGGGCCCACTGCGGGTGCAGGTCGCGCCAAGACTCTCTGGTACCCCGCCAAAGAGAGGCACGCTCGGCCCCTTGGATGCCAACGTATCCCACTTGTTCGTTTCCCGACACGCCCAGTGCCGCGGAGTTGCTTGCGCCAATGGGCTCCAGGATGACCCGTGACTGAACTGATCCCCGCCATAGGCAAGCAGTACTGCTAACTCCCCCGACCTGGATATCACCGTCGATTGCCGCTGCGGCGCCCTCGCCAAGGTCCACCCATGACCCCACGGTACCGCTCCAAAGGCTTGCCCGAGGCGATGTTGCTCCAGGTGCAAGCACATAGCCCACTTGGCGCGTTCCATCCGTGCCGTTGCACACCGCGCGTATAAACGCTGGCGGCGTCAAGTCTATCCAAGAGCCTGGCGAGCTTCCAAAGATAGATGCATGGTCACGGCTGCCTACCCGAACGCTACCCACTACCTCGGCGCCCCTAACTGATAAGGCAGATGAATACTCCGTCTCCAAAACCGTGACCTCCCATCCAGCCAGCAGCGGAAGCGCAAGTAAGGACGCAGCGGCGCCACAGACAAACTTCATACCACGCGCAGTTCTCATTTGGACGGGAAGCTCCACGTCGCCCGATCGAACCAACCTTGCCATGATGTGCTCGTCGAGGTCAACTCGTATTTAACCCGCGCCATCATGCGGCGAGTCACTGGCTCGATATACGAGGAGGGATTGTTGATCTCACAATGTATCGGCGTGTCATAAAAAACGCCGGTCGGGTGCGATTTAATGAGGTCCCATGTCTTTTTTGAAAAGTTGAATGCATAAATATTTCCAATATTATTGAACGACTCATTTGCATGCCCGTCGACTGCTATTCCCATGTAACTGTAGTCGGACTGCGGCGCGACCTGCTCAAATTGAAGAGTGACTGCGCTTCCCACAGCCGTTTGAACTGAACCTACTATAAGCCATTCGTCATCCGAAGCCGCAAGCGATGCCGTGTTGCCCTGAAAAACTGCACCTTGAACTACGGAGAAGGTCGCCGGCGATACTTCTATCACATTGTCAGAAACCCACAGCACCGCTTTGTCGACACCATTGATTTGAGCTGTTCCGCAAATGCGAATTGTCGACCCGCTCACGCAAATGTCGAATGCTTCTGAGATGGACGTTCCCTCCGGCAAGTACGCGTACAAATCTTCCCAGCTTGTGGAGATGCCCCGCCAAAGGCACGCCCTCCTTGTCCCGTCTCTATCAGTCCAGTAGCCAACCTGAACGTTTGAATCAATGGCGTTTGCCGCGGAAAGGCCCAGTGGGTAAGGTCGCAGACTCACAAAACTGCTAGCTGAGCCACGCCACATCCCTGCGTGTTTGCCGGTCTGGAAATTCTGCCAGCCAACCTGAATGCCTCCACCAACATCTGCTGCAACCGCGGACAAGGCGTTCGGCGATGTTAAGTCGATTCCCGACTCTGCCGATCCCTGCCACAAATAGGCACGATCGGCTGGCCCCCCAAATCTCGCGGAACCCACTTGATAGACGCCATCGGGCGCCAGCGCCTCTGAGCCGGTCGAACCTTTCGGCGCGAGCACTACCATTGAAGCTGGCGATCCTTGCCAAACGGCCGCTTGTGTTCCGTACCGACCCGCTTGCAACAGGCCACCAACTCCGGCCACTAGTGTAAACCCGGCTCCAGGCGGGGCTAAATCGATCCACGTCGACTTTGAGGTGGGCCAAAGTGCCGCGTGAGGTTCGCCGTTCACGTAGACGCCTCCGCCTATAGCGGTGCTTCCCCTCAGCTTGGTCGCGTACGAGCCTTCGCTCGCTAAGTAGTCCGGCTCTGAGGTCAATCCTCGCCAGACGACAGCGCGATCGACACCATTAACACGCACGTAACCCACCGTTTCGCCGGCGTTTACGCCCCAAGCTGCTGACTCCGTTGCGGATCCAGGATGCAGGATATGTACTCTCCATTGTCCAAGAGCGACGCAGTAGGTGTAGCAAAGCAGTAACGACAATCCGAGGCGCAGGAAGCTCCGCAAATCCATCCTCGTCTTTTCGACACTCCGCAACAGGAATCCTTCTTTCGTACTAAACTAACATATGGACAAGGCGAAGAACCTCGGACCTGCAGCCGCGCTGCTTGGCGGGGCATGGCTTCTGATCGGGCTTCAGGTGTTGGTGGGCGTGGCGCTCTCAGGGCGCTACAAGCCGAACCTCGATGCGGCGCATGCCTCTGTTGCGACGCTCGAGAGAACCGCCGGGTGGGGATATGTCGCCGCGTTCCACTACTGGGCGAGCGCGCTGACGATCATCGCGCTGGCGGCTGCAATCATCGTGATGCTTCTAACAGGCAACGTGCGGCGAGAAACGAAGTGGATCTGGTGGTCCGCGCTGGTGCTCGCGGGGCTCACGATCGCAATTCAGGTAACCGGCAACGCGCTTCCCGCGTCGCAGCACGACGTTCGCACCGTGAACATCGAGGCGGGCATCGCGGGGGGCGCGCCGAAAGTTGGCCCTATGTTGCGCGCCGGAGTTCTGGGCGGCGACCAATTCGCACAGGCGACACTCGACCGCTGGTACATGCTGCATCGCTTCGTTCTGCCAATCTTTATTCTGTTAACGACGCTCGGCGGCCTCTGGGCAAGCAAGAACGCGGGCTTACGCATCCACGTTTTGGGCGCATTAATGCCTGCGGCACTCGCGTTAATAGCCGCCGGTGTTTACGGGCTGCCTCTCGGACCGCGGGCTGTGGAAGCTGATTTCGTCGCATCCGGCACAAACCCGATGTGGTACGTGTATCCGAACCACGCGATGCTCGTGCTTGCTGGGAAAATCGCTCCCAGCGCGCAATGGGTCGGTGCGATATTAATGCCACTTCTTGGTGGAATTCTACTGGCAGCGCTGCCGTTATTTTCGAAGGATGGGAAGATTGGCCGCTGGTTGGTAGGAATCGGAGTGATCGGCGTCGCGATTGTTTGCCTATTTGCGGGCACACCAGTTCAGAGCCTGGTAGCTGAACCGCCGTTAACGCCGGAAGAGCCAACCATTCAGCGCGACTTCGGCCCTGTACAGAAGGAGCTCGCGGGAAAGGGATTGCTCGTATTCAACCGCGAGGGCTGCATGAATTGTCACCGCGTCGGCGCAAAAGGTAGAGCCGACACGGGTCCGAATTTGGCTGGAGTCGGCAAGCGTCAGGCAGACCCACAGTGGTACGTGGATATGTTGAAGGACCCTGCGTCCAAGCAACGCAGTTCGATGCCTGCGTTCGACGATCTTACGGAAAAGGATTTGCTTGCCCTCGCAGAGTATTTGAGGTCGCTAAAATGAAACCTACGCGCAGTACGGATTCGCGGCCTCAAGGTTGCACTTCCGTGTTAGTTTGGCTTCAGTTAATCGCGGTAGCGGTTCTCATTATAGCGTTTGCCTTCCTCGCCATAAGCAAACCTCCCCGCCCCATAGAGTCACCAGTCGAACAGTTAGAATTGATCGGCGTTTCCCTCTGGATTATTATCGCTCTCGTCGCAGCTATCGCCTTGCTGAAGGGCAGGCGTTGGGGTTGGTGGTTGGAAATCTTTGTGGTGAGCCCCATTGCCGTATATCACACATACGCGTTGGTGATGCACTACCCTGAACTGACGCTCGCATCGTTCAGAGGGCTAATGGACGCAACTCTCGATCATGCGAGAGTGCTCTTTTGGCTCTGGGCTCCAGTGTTTTGTTTCCAGGAGGCGATGGCAGGAAAGACTGGGCGCTAACCTAACGTCTCCCGAACCTTTTTCAGCAAGTCGTCTTTATTCGGAATGCAGAGCAGCTCTAAGTTCCGCGCGTAAGGCATCGGCACGTTCAAACCGCCGATACGACCAACCGGCGCGTCCAAGTCATCGAAACATTCCTCTTGGATTCGCGCGACGATTTCTGAGCCGAATCCGCCCGACCGCCAATCCTCATAAATAACAACCGCGCGATGCGTTTTCCGAACGGATTCGAAAATTGTTTCGGTATCCAGCGGCAGCAATGAGCGCACGTCGATGACTTCAGCGCTAATTCCATCTTTATCCAATTCTTCGGCAACTTCCATTGCGACAAGGGCCATGCGGGAGTAGCCGATCAGCGAAACATCAGAGCCTTCGTTGCGCACTGCGCATTTGCCGAATGGAACAGTGAAATCTTTGTCATCCGGTAACTCGCCCTTGATCGCATATAGGCCGGGATTCTCGGTGAAAATAACCGGGTTGTCGTCGCGCACCGCGGTCTTCAGCATTCCGTACGCATCTTGAGGAGTGGAAGGAGCAACGACCTTCAAGCCGGGAACGTGCGCGTACCAACCTTCCATACTGTGGCTGTGCTGTGCGCTTAGTTGGTTCGCTGCGCCACCAGGGCCACGCACGACGAGCGGAACCGTAAATTGACCACCGGTCATGTAATGAATTTTTGCAGCGTGATTAATAAGTTGATCCAACGCTAATACCGAGAAGCTCATCGTCATCATCTCGACGATCGGCCGCAGGCCCATCATCGCCGCGCCTGTTGCAAGGCCGACAATACCGGGCTCTGAAATAGGCGTATCCAATACGCGCCTCTCTTTGAACTGCTCAAAAAGGCCCTGCGTAACTCGGAACGTGCCCTGGTACCTGCCAATGTCTTCCCCGATTAGGAATACGTTCTCATCGCGCTCGATTTCTTCCGTCATCGCTTGCTTGAGGGCATCACGATAGGTGATCGTCGTCGCTGCCATTAGTGTCCCTTCTCCGGGATCATATCGCTGTACACGTCGGAATAAACTTCTTCGGGGTCCGGCTTGGGGGAGGCAGCAGCCTTTTCGTAGACCTGTTCCATTTCTGCCTCTATTTCTAGCCTCACTTTTTCGAGGTCTTTCTCAGTGACTACTCCGTGCTCGAGCATATAGCCTTCGATCAGCGCGATCGGATCGCGCTTCTTTGCGCGCTCCAATTCTTTCTCTGTTCGATAAAGGCTCTGGTCGTTATCGGCGGCGCCGTGGCCGGCGAAGCGGTAATTCATGATTTCGACGACGTACGGCTTTTGTGTTGTTCTAACAGTATCGATAATGCGCTTAGCGTCTTTTCGCAATGCCAAAACATCCATGCCATCGATGCGCTCATGCTCCATGCCGAAACCTTCGGCGCGCTTATGCAGTTCGGGGTCGGCGGCGTGAAATTCGAGCCGCGTGCCCATTGCGAACTCATTGTTTTCGATAATGAAAATCACCGGCAAATCCCACAATGCCGCCATATTCATCACCTCATATACCACCCCTGCGTTTGCGGCTCCATCTCCATAGAAACAATGCGTCACCTCATTGCCGCCCTTGTACTTCGTGCCGAACGCCAATCCGACACCGAGCGGAACGTGCCCTCCTACGATTCCCCAACCTCCGAAAAACGCATGCTCTTTGCTGTAGAGGTGCATCGAGCCACCCTTACCTCGGCTCATACCGTCCGATCGCCCCATGATCTCGGCCATGATTTCGACCGTGTCACAACCTAGGTACATCGCGTGGCCGTGGTCGCGATAGGCGGTGATTACAGGGTCACCCTTCTGAATGCAACTGAGCCAACCAACCCCGGTCGCTTCCATCCCCGTGTAAACGTGAAGGTATCCGCCTGCCAAGCCGGCGCGGTAGGCCCGCAGCGTTTGGTCTTCGAACACGCGAATGCGCAGCATTTCGCGATGGTAATGCAGCAGGTTCTTGGCGGGCTCGATCAGCTTGCCGTTGCTTGCGGCTTTACGAGTCGTTTTGGCAGCAGGACGTGGGGACAATACTCTTACGCTCCGATTTTAGGTGACGCGAGCGACCCTGCCCACAGTAAAAACGCCCCCTCGCCATTGAGGCAGCGCGCACCCGATATCTTACCGTAAACTGCCATTCTATGCCGAAGATTTACACGAGGGCAGGCGACGACGGCAGCACAGGGCTGTACGGCGCCGGCCGAGTCCAAAAGAGTTCGTTGCGCATCGCTGCGATTGGGGACATCGATGAGACGAACGCCGCCATCGGCCTCTGCCGATCCGAGAGCGAAGGGAACGATGAATTCGTTCAGATACTGGCGTTTGTTCAGACGCGACTCTTCGAGCTGGGCGGTGGAATCGCATCGCCAACCGGCCGATACGAGGGCTTGGGTGAGGAGCAGGTGGACGAGATAGAAAAGGTCATCGACATGCTCGAGGAAAGCCTGCCCCAGCTTAAGAACTTCGTCCTGCCGGGTGGATCCGAGATCGCTGCGCGGCTGCACATGGCTCGGACAATCTGCCGGCGGGCCGAACGCGCCGTGGTTGCTCTCGCGGAATCGGAAGAAGTGCCGCCCGTGGCAGTAAAATATCTCAACCGGCTGTCCGACCTGCTGTTTCAGCTCGCCCGAACCGCGAACAGGCTCTGCAACGTCGAAGATGTGGCCTGGATGCCGGAGAGAAACCCATGATTATCGCCTTAGTTGCCCTCGTATTAGCTCCCCAAGCGCCCGATGCCGGTGCCACCGTCACCAAGATGCTCACGAAGTATCACGAAGCCAAGACCATTTCCGGTCGCATTACGTTCACACAATCCGCCGCTTCCGCGAAGGTAATTATCCAGACCGAGGTCGCCGCACAAAAGCCCAACCTGCTCTACGTTCGCCAAACAAGGCAACCTGCTTCGCAGGGTGGGGCGAATGAGATGGTCGCCGTGAGCGATGGCAAGAAGATGGGGTATCCGGCTCCCGCCGGCTCGGCAACTTTCTTGGTCACGAATCCCAATCGATTTTTCGAGCCCGCGAAGGCCGACCTCGATTCAAGTTTCTCCGCCTTCAGCGGAATGCTGCTCGATCGGTCGCTCGGCGTGGCCATCGGCCTGTATTCGCCCACCGAGATTCATGCAACCATCGGGCGGCTGCGTGCCCTCAGAATCTCAGAAGTAACAATCAACGAGAAGCCCGTATGGCGCATCGACTTCCAACTCGTTGTAAGCAACGCCCTGCCGGCGGTGCCGGAACAGGGTTGGCAAGCCCGTCCCGAGGGACGCATTCCGGGAGTTATGACGATTTCAAAAACCAACGACCTCCTCGGCGTAGCTTGGGCAGAAAAAGTGGGCACCAAAGAGCAGCAGGTAGATGTGTTGAGCGAATGGACGGTTTCGTTAGAGGTCGACAAGCCGATCGACCAGGCGCTCTTCAAAGTCCAATAGGCACTAGATAAAGTATACTGGGATACGTATGGCGGACTTCCCCATTTCCCTGACCCCTGAGGCGATAGAGTACGCCAAGCGGCTGATCTCGCGTAAGGGTTCGGAAGGGGATCACCTCCGCGTCGGAGTCAAAGGAGGCGGCTGCTCCGGTTTCGAATACGTAATCAAGTTCGACCAAGTCATCCGCGAGACGGACTTCGATCAGGAGTTCGATGGCCTCCGCGTACTGGTCGACCCCAAGTCGGCAGAATTCCTACGAGGCGCAACTCTGGCTTACAGCAGCGACTTGCTCTCCGGAGGATTTAAGATCGAAAACCCCAATGCTGCTCGCTCGTGCGGCTGCGGCACCAGCTTCACCCCCAAAAAGGCCGGTTAAAGCAGGGGAGGGGCGGCCCCGCAGTAGGCGCGCCCCTCGTCGTTCCCCGGAGAGTGAGAGTCTGGTTTTCTTTTAGATAGGTCCGTAGCGTCGCTCTTGAGGAGCAACGGGAGTGGACCCTTGAAGGTCTTGCGGTGGCGCAGCGTAGACGGGCGCCGCAGCGGCTGTCGCGGGCATCTCTATCGCGTCGCCCGAGGCGGGAGCCTCGGTCTGAACGGACGGGTTGCTTTGGACGAGCCACTCAGGAAGCACAACGTTGGCCATCAGCATTGTGCCGACTTCCAACTGGATGCTGTCCTTCATGTGACGAAGCTGAACTGATGCGATTCCGATCTTCTTCACAACGAGATCCTTAGTGATCTTCTGGCCCTCGTAAACGTTGAGCAACGTGTTGCCGATGCGAAGCAGAGCCATGGGGCGCGAACCGCCCGAAACGACTCCCTTGAGCTCCAACTCACTGGCAGGAGGAGGCGCGACCGGCATCGGAATCGAACCGGGATCGATATTCCCGACCTGTGTGGGAATCCCGCCGGCTGGCCGCGGAATGTTCCTTGGATTGTACTGGTCGCCCACTCGCTGCCCACTGGCCGGAGGGCCGCCCACTGGTGAACGGAAGGGGTCGCGAACCGTCATCGGAGGTGGCGTCGAATTGTCTGCCAGCAGGGATTCAGCCTGCGCGGCAGCGTCGGGTGTCGGCCCACCTGGCGACATGGTTGTAGGGTCGGTCGAGGCGAACGGCTGTCCCATGAGCTGGTTGCTCGAAGGCGCAGAAGCCGCCACTGACGACGTCGAGGGCGTCCCCGCAGTTTCGCCTGAGCCTCTCATAAACGAGTAGAGGACGTAGGCGAAGACCGCGATGATCGCCACCGCTAAGGCAATGATTTTCGGTGTGTCTTCTGGTTTAGTTTTTAGCACGATTATTTTCCTCCTTTAGCCACTTCGGCGGGGGCTTGCGCCGGTGCCGGTGTGGCTGCGCCGCTTCGTACGATGCGGGGAGTAATCACGACGAGGATCTCGCTCTTTCGGTTAGTGTGGTTCCGGAAGCGGAACAACTCTCCGATGAGGGGAAGATCGCCGAGCAACGGAATCTTCGACATGGTATTGATGTCTTCCTCACGAATGAGTCCACCAATGACCATTGTCTCGCCATCTTTTACCATGACGGTGGTTTCCGCCTCACGAGAACTCGTTTGCGGAATATTCTGTGCGTCGATAGAGGTGATGGTGCTCACGATGGGGTGAATCCGCAACGTGATGTTACCGTCGCCGTTGACGCGGGGCCGAATCAGGAGCAGAATGCCGATCGGGAACTCGACGATTTCGACCGTCTGCCCGCCAAGACCGCCCGACTGAGCGATCCGCGCCCGGACAGTATCTCCGATAAAGATATTGGCATCACGGTTGTCGATAACCTGAATGCGTGGCTTTGCAAGGATCTTGGCGTCCTTGTTTGTCACCATTGCGGTGAGGATGCCTGTGAAATCCCAAGGCACTCGGCTGAACTCGCCGAAGCCTGCGCGACGCGTATTATTGAAGGCGGAGCCGACAGGGGTGCCCGGAGCGGCCTCCAAGAATTGGAATGGACTCCAGCTCCAGTTAATGCCGTACTCCTCAATTTTCTCGGGTGACGCGTCGACAACCTTGACTTCGACCATCACTTGCAAAGGCTCCACGTCGACCTGAACGATCAAGGACAACGCCTTGTCGATCGCTTCGCGCGTGCCTCGAAGAACGAGCTGCTTGGCTTCGTCGCCGCTTTCGAAAGCTTCGTCTCCGCCACTCTTGCCGGCTCCGCCAACCGCCTGGGTGCCACCTGCGCTGCCCTGTGAGGTCACGCCCGAGCCACTTGATCCACCGCTCATGCCGCCACCACTCAGGGATGCGCCAGAAAGCGGATTGAATCTCGGCATCCGGGGCGCGAATGCCACCGGGCCGACGATCGCGGCGACGTCTAGATTCGCGGCTTCCACAAGCGTCTTCAGCTCGGGGGCACTGCTGTACTTAATCTGATAGACGTGGTAGAGCACGTCGGGCTGCATTGAAGCGAGTGGTACGTCGACCTGTCGAATAATGTCTTTCGCTGCCATAACCTCGCCGCGAGCACCCGATAGGCCGATGCCTCCGCCGGGCCTGCCTTCCGCGCCGAGCGCGTCTGCAGACAGTTGCGGATACATTGCTTTGATCATGGCCGAGACCTGGGCAACCGAGGCGTACTTCAAGAAGACAACCTCGTTGACCCGCTGGCTCATAAACCACATGCGCTCGATTTCAGGCATAGCCTTCTGGGCATCCTCGATGTCCTGCGCCGAGCCGATCAAGAGAACTTGGTCTCCAGCGGGTCGTGCGGTGAGCCAAGGATACTGCTCTTCGAGACGCCTCGCCGCTTCAGCGGGCGGAACGTCGTTCAAACTTATCAGTGCTCGCTGGCCGAACGGCTCCATGGCTCTTCTCATGTTCGCGGCCGAGGCCACGATAAAGGTGTTACCGATCCGACGATGTCCGAGTCCAGCCGCGGAAGCCGCCGCACGAACTGCATCCTCCGTGCCGGTTACATCCCAGTAGCTCCAGCGATTCCAACAGTGCATTTTGCAGCAGATCGAGGCGTTCCACGCCATTGAAGATGGGCAGCTTTTGCAGCGTCCCGGCTGTGATGATGTAAGCGCCCGGTGCGAATACCTCATGGGCAGGGGCGTGCGGCCAACGAGACATAGGTGCATTTTGCATGAGGGGAAAGCGCGACCATGGGTCGCGCACTCCAGAGGTCAGAATGTACCCATGCGATCCGGATCGTTCGTCGCCCTCGTGACTCCCTTCACCCCTCTCGGAGCCATCGACCTCCCGGCCGTCCTGCGGCTTCTTGCCCACCACGAGGAGCGTGGGACGACCGGCGTCGTTCTCGCGGGCACGAACGGCGAAGGCGTCAGCCTAAGCGGGCCGGAGAAGCGCGAGCTGGTCGAGTTCGCGGTTCAGCATGCAGGCGGCCTGGATGTGGTCTGCGGTCTGGCCACTTGCTCGATCACCGAAGCCGTTTGGCTCTCACGTCGAGCCCAAGAGGCCGGGGCTATCGCTACGCTTGCGACGCCTCCGTTCTATTTCCGAACGGCAACACAAGAGGGCGTCGAGGCTTGGTTCAGGGCGCTGCTGCAAGACGCAACTATTCCGTGCATCCTCTATAACTTCCCTGCCAACACCGGAATTGCGCTGTCACCTGAGCTCGTCGCAAGGCTTTTCGAGATGGATCACGTTATCGGCATCAAGGACAGTTCAGGGGACGTCGCGTCACTAAATGCCTACCTCGAAGTTGCGATCCCGCGAGGAAAGCAGGTGTTCGTGGGAGACGAGCGTCTGATAAGCGATTGCCTCGCAGGTGGTGGCTCCGGCACGGTCAGCGGCTTGGCAAACAGCTACCCCCGGCTGGTTTCGAGGCTCGCCAACACACCGTCCGAAGAGTTGCAGCAAGTCACGAACGAGGCTTACGCCGCCATAAAGAAGCACCCACAGCCCGCCGTCCACAAGCACGTGCTCGCCGCTCGCGGCCTGCCCGGAGGCGGAATGCGGCCGCCGCTCACCGAACTCTCCGACGCAGCGAAGCGCGAGGTCGCCATGTTCGTGGAGACCTTCGGCTGGGAATAACTCATAATCCGTAGGTGATCGAAAGGTATCAAACCGCCGAGATGGCGGAAATCTGGAGCCCCCGCGCCAAAACACAAACGTGGTTCGATGTAGAGCTCGCCATCTGCCGAGCCAACGAGAAACTAGGAAAAATCCCCAAAGGCACGAGCGACGACATCGGCAAAACCGCATCGTTCGACCTGAAACGCATGGCGGAATTGGAAAAGGAAACGCGCCACGACCTCATGGCGTTCGTGCGCAACATGGCAGAAACTGCCGGCGAACCGGGCAAATATATCCACTTCGGCGTCACCAGCTACGACGTCATCGACACTTCCCTTGCCATCATGCTGCGCAAAAGCGTCGACCAGTTGATCCGTAGCGCGCAGGAATTGCGCAAGGAAATCGCCCGCATCTCGAAGGAGCATGCGAACACGCCCATGATCGGGCGCACCCACGGCATCCACGCCGAGCCGATCACTTTCGGCTTCAAGCTCGCGGGGTGGCATGCGGAGATGCTGCGGCACGAGGATCGCCTGCGCCGGTGCCGAGAGGAAGTGTCCGTTGGCAAGGTGAGCGGCCCGGTTGGGGTCCACGGCGTCTGTGGGCCGGAGGTGGAAGCCGAGGTATGCCGGCTGCTGAACATCACCGCGGACCCAGCCTCCACGCAAATTGTCTCGCGAGACAGGCACGCTACGCTACTCAACGCGCTCGCCGTGTACGGTGCTTCACTTGAGCGTTTTGCAACCGAGCTCCGCAACTTGCAGCGAACCGAAATCCTCGAAGTTCAGGAGGCCTTCGCCAGCGGCCAAACCGGCAGCAGCGCAATGCCCCACAAGCGCAACCCCTGGAACAGCGAAACGGTGTGCGGCCTGGCTCGCATCCTGCGTGGCAACGCGCATGCGATGGTCGAAAGCGTCGCCACCTGGCACGAGCGCGACCTCACGAATTCGAGCCTGGAGAGAATTGTCTTCCCCGATTCCTTCCACCTCGCCGATTTCATGACCCAGCGAATGACGGCAATTCTCAAGGGGCTGCAGGTCGACCCCGACCAAATGGCGGCCAACCTACGCAAGATGGGTGACCTCGTTTTCAGCGAGCACGTCATGGTGGCGCTCATCGGCAAGGGCATGCTTCGGGAAGACGCCTACAAGGTCGCCCAGCGCAACGCGTCGAAAGCTTGGGAAGGCGAGGATTTCCGCACAAGTGTAGAGTCGGACCCCGACGTCTCCTCCCGGTTGACAGCCGCCGAGGTCGCCGAGTGCTTCGATCTGCAGCACCACTTGCGCCACGTCTCGCATACGCTGAAAGCCGGCGGCGTTCTGTAGCCCTGGCAATCCTTCAAGCCCCGATTCACGTCCCTACCTTCATGTCGCAGCAGAACGGGGAGGTGGATTCGTGGCTGGATGCGCTGCTGCGCAACCACACCCTTCCCTCGTGGCTCTGCGGCGACGCGCCGGAGAGCGATGTTGTGATCAGCTCTCGGGTGCGCGTTGCGCGCAACCTTTCGGGGCTCCCGTTTCCGGGCGCGAGTAGCAGGAAGCAGCTACTCATCGTGGCCGCAAATGTTCGCAAGTCGCTTCCTTCCGACTTCGAAGAGCGCGCGCTGATTGGCGATGCCGAGAGAGCGCTGCTCATCGGCAGCCGACTCCTCTCGCCCAACCACGCGCTCGATTCCGTCACGCGCAGCCTCTTCGTTGCGGAGGACCGGTCGGCCAGCGTGATGGTGAACGAGGAGGACCACCTTCGAATCCAGTCCGTCGCGGGTGGGCTGAACACTGTAGAAGCCGGTAAGCGGACCGAGACTCTTGCCGAGGGAATCGGCGCGCAGCTTCCCATGGCGGCGACTGCCGACCGGGGCTACCTGGTGGCGTGGCCGGGTAATGCCGGCAAGGGAATGCGCGTTGGTGTGATGCTGCACTTGGGCGCGATGGCGGTTGCGCGCAAGCGTCCGGTGGTGCCGGATGGGTTTGCGTTGCGGGGTCTCTTGGGAGAAGGCTCGCGCGGGCTGGGAGGCTTTGTGCAAGTAAGCGCGACGCAGCGGTCTGAAAGGGAACTTTTGGACTACGTTCGTGTTCTAATTGATAACGAGCGCAAAGCACGCGAAACAATGGAGTTCAGCGAAGCCGATGCGCTCGAAGAGTTACACGGCGACGCAGAATTTACTACCGAGAAAGCGGTCGAAATAGTATCCAAGCTGCGCCTCCGTGCGGCTCTCGACCGTAGCGCCCCCAGGTCTCCCCGAGACTACGACGCGCTCCTCGCCGTTCTCGACCTTCGTAGCGCTAACGGGCATTCGGCATCGCTAAAGCGTCGGAGCCTTATCCGACGGTTCTTAGAACTCTCTCTGCCCTGGCAGCAATAGGGAATGGAACCGCCGCTGGATAATCTTCGATAGGAGGATTAGGGAGAAAACGTGATTATTGTTCTCGCATTTTTCGCCTTGCAGCCGGTAGTCCCCGGTTCAGTTTCCATCAAGCACATTCCAGACGTACCCGTACGCTTTGGAAGAATTGTCGATACCGCTCAGCTGAGCATCATCTCAGATGACGGCAACGTCGTCTTTGCTAACCAGGGCAAATTTGTCCGATACAGCTTTGACCGGTTTGTAAATCAGGGCGGGGAGGATCTTTTCAATTACCATGTCGGTAAGAAAGCCAGATCCTTAACGACCAGTCAGGCTGCTCACGTTGACATGCCGGAAGGAAGTACCCTGGTCTTCCATCGCGTCCGTAAGATTTTCGCGGCTCCGACCAAAAGCCAATTCTTACTTGGAAGTTCGATGGATGGCTTGCTCAGGCTGACGGTCGTTAATGTTGAAGCCCGTGGACAATATCCTAATCAAGACTTCGACATCGCGGAGAAAGTATCGAACACGGAGCCTCAGCTATTACATGCCTCCAGCCGCGGCAAGTCGACCGTTTGGCATGTCCTGTTCCCCAAGTATGACAACGGCGTCGGTTCCATTGAAAGCATTACGCTTTCGGACGGACGCATGCAGCGGCGAAACATCGGATTTGTAAGCGGGGACTCCTTTGATGACTACGATCCAAAAACGGGCCTCATGGTCGGCACCGCGGGGGACGAGAAATACGGGACCGTGGCAGTGATCGCGCGACGAAGCAACTACTCTTCGATTAAGACTCAGCTACCCCCGGGGCCAGACTCGCAGAAAACCGTCTTCCTCTCGCGCAACAAGGTTTTTGCTCAAACTGACCGGCTCTACGTACGCGATTCCGATCGCAAATGGAAGCCTTTCGGCAGCGAGTTCGTCGTTCTGGCCAAGAGCGCCAACGACAAATACTGGCTCATCTTCGATCAAAACGAGCAAGCCTGGAAGGTCAGCTTCTGATCGGGCGGGGAACACTTCGAACCCCCAACCAATCCTATACGTATAGTGATTCCCGACTCAACGGGTAACTTGGACGCCGTAACGAACCCTAAAAGCGTCTTATATATAGACGGCGATAACCGTCTAAGTAGAAACATATGTGGCAAAGATTTACCGAGCGAGCAAGAAAAGTCGTTTTCTACGCACAGGAAGAGGCGCAGAAGTTCGGCGAGGGCTATGTCAGCACCGAACACCTGCTACTCGGCTTGGTACGAGAATCCGATAGCGTCGCCGCGCGCGTTTTAGATCAACTGGGCATCAGCCTGGCGAAGATCAAGCGGGAAGTTGAGGAACAGCTTCCACGCGGAGACCACAAGTCTGGTCAAGAAATGGCACTCACGCCGAGGGCGAAGAGAGTCATCGATTTAGCGTACGACGAGGCTCGCAACCTCAATAACAATTACATAGGTACCGAGCACCTTTTGCTAGGCCTCATCCGTGAAGGCGACGGGCTGGCAGGTCGCGTCCTCGCAAAGATGGGTGTAGAACTCGAGAAAGCCCGAAAAGAAGTCATGTCGCTGCAAGACAGCGATGCTCCGGTCGGAAAGTCCGGCCGATCGGGCGCCCGCTCGCAAACCCAAACCCTCGACGAATTCGGCAGGGACCTTACCGAGTTTGCCCGCCAAGGCAAGCTCGACCCGGTCATCGGCCGTCAAAACGAAATTGAGCGCGTCATGCAGATTCTCAGCCGACGCACGAAGAACAACCCGTGCCTGATCGGCGAGCCCGGCGTCGGCAAGACCGCCATCGCCGAGGGCCTCGCGCAGAGAATCGTCGCCGGCGACGTTCCCGAGCAGATTCGGGATAAGCGCATCGTTGCTCTGGACCTCGCGGCTTTGGTCGCGGGCACCAAGTATCGCGGCGAGTTCGAAGAGCGCATGAAGCGCGTGATGGAAGAAGTCCGACGCGCAGACGGCGAAGTCATCCTGTTCGTGGACGAGCTTCACACGCTGGTCGGCGCGGGCGCCGCAGAGGGCGCCATCGACGCCAGCAACATCATGAAGCCGGCGCTTGCACGCGGGGAACTGCAGTGCATCGGCGCCACGACGCAGGACGAGTTTCGAAAGTACATCGAGCGAGATGCGGCTCTTGAGCGACGCTTCCAGCCAGTTCAGGTTCGTGAGCCTTCGGAAGACGAAGCCGGCGACATTCTCAAAGGACTACGAGAACGATACGAGGCGCATCACGGTGTAGAAATCACCGACGACGCCATCGAAGCCGCTGTACAGCTTTCCAACCGCTACATCAGCGACCGGACACTGCCCGATAAAGCCATCGACCTTATCGACGAAGCCGCCAGCCGCGTTCGGCTGCAGCAAAGCCTGCCGCCGCTCGACGTTCGGCTCGATAAGCAGCAGCTTGAAAAGAAGCGACGCGAACTGGAGCACCTCGAAAAAAGGCAGGATTTGGACGACCGGGTTGCACCGCTTCGCGAAGAGATCGACGCGATGGAAACAGACATCGACACACGCGAAGACACCTGGAAGAACACCCAGACCAGTGAGCCCGTTGTAGGCGAAGCAGAAATCGCCCACATCGTGGAAAGCTGGACGGGCATTCCGGTCAGCCGCTTGGTGCAAGGCGAGAGCCAGAAGTTGCTCCGCATGGAGGACGACCTGCATGACAGGATCATCGGCCAACACGACGCGGTATCTGCAATTTCGCGAGCCGTTCGACGGTCCCGCTCCGGCCTAAAAGACCCGAAGCGTCCGATGGGAAGCTTCGTGTTTCTCGGGCCAACAGGTGTCGGTAAAACCGAAATGGCGAAAGCCCTCGCCGCCTACCTATTCGAAAGCGAGAACAACATCGTGAGAATCGACATGTCCGAGTACATGGAACGGTTCTCGGTGAGCCGACTGGTCGGCGCGCCTCCCGGATACGTGGGCCACGAGGACGGCGGCCAACTGACGGAGGCCGTTCGCCGCAACCCGTACTGCGTGGTGCTGCTCGATGAGATCGAGAAAGCCCACCCGGATGTGTTCAACATCCTGCTTCAGGTTTTGGAAGACGGCCGTTTGACCGACTCGCAGGGCCGAGTGGTGGACTTCCGCAACACCGTGATCATCATGACGTCCAACGTCGGCGTGAAGCCGATCGACGAAGAAAGCGGCCTCGGCTTCCGCCAGACGCGCGTCGATCCGAGCGACCCGAAGGCGTACGAGTCGATGAAGAACAAGATGCTGTCGGAGATGCGCAAGCTGTTCCGTCCCGAGTTCCTCAACCGTCTCGATGAGATCATCGTGTTCCATCACTTGGATCGCGACGAGATCCTGAAGATCGTAGACCTGCAAATCGCCCGCGTCAACCAGCAGGCGACGCGCAACCGGCTGCAGATCGAAGTCTCGCAAGAAGTGAAGGAAATGCTCGCCCGCGAAGGCTACGCCCCGGATATGGGCGCAAGGCCGTTGCGACGCGCTGTGCAGAAGTTCATCGAAGACCCGCTCAGCGAGGAAATGCTCCTCGGCCGCTTCGAGCCGGGCGACGTCGTCCGCGTGGAGCTCGACCCGAACGGCCAGATCCTGTTCCGCAAGGGCGAAGGCTCCGGCGGCGCTCCGCTCGAAGAGCAGCAGATCGTCAAGAACTGACCCGTAGCGCCGAACTCCAGTTCGGCTCCGACACAAGATGCCGACGTGGACGTCGGCGCTACCCAAGATGCCTCCACCCACCTCGGGTGGGGGCGTTTTCTTTTAGCGCCGGATTGGTCGCCAAACAACCGCGTGATGTGTGTTTGTGGGCAGGTGGCGCGCCCAACCGACAATGACGCCATCCGCATCGATACCTCTGGCCTCAGATTCCGCGCCCACTAAGTAGCCCTGGTAGTCCTTAGGCAAGAACTGATGAAGGTTTAGGTGGGATTGGCGAGTCCCACGCCAAGCTGCAGCGACGTATTGCAGGCCCCATGGCGGCCCGCTCACCGCCGCCCTCCCGACTTGTACGGCCCCGTTTGTTGCGTTCGCCCTCGAACCATTGTATTCGGAAGGGGCCGGATTCAAATCCACAAACGATTCCCTAGTGCCGCGCCAAAGCGCGGCATGACCGCTTCCATGAAAGGCTGCAAGTCCAACTTGCTGCCCTTTGGCCACGCCCATTGCAATAGAAAGATGATAACCCGGCGGGTTCAGATCGACGAAGCGCTGGGTAGGTCCCTCCCACAGAGCGGCATGCTCTTGTTGCTGGGAAGAACTGACGTAGCCAACGTGCTGAGTTCCGTCTGTTGCGTATGCCTCACTGCTATCCGCCCCGGGAGGGTGCAACACGGTCACGGAACTTGCAGTGCCGCGCCATAGCAGCGCATGGGTGTACCCAGGTCCCTGGGGGTTTGGATTCCCATAGCCAACTTGAACGTTTCCGGAAATTCCGTTGGCCCAGCTCAGCGGATACGCCAGAGGATGGAGGTCGACCCAACTCTCTCGGGAGCTGCTCCACATTGTCGCTCTTAAGGAACTCGTTGTTGATCGCGCCCCAACGTGAGGCTCCCCGCCTCCTCGCCAGAGTATCGCGCGGAAAAAGTAGTTGCCTGCCCACCCCACCTGCTGCCCCGCGCCGGCACCGAAACAACCGGACTGCGGCCAGCGCGCATAGTGAAGAATCTCAACCGTGTACTGCGCCTGCGCGATGCAAGCTATCAACGCCGAGAAGATGGTGACGACCATCTTAGCCATACACTCATTGTAACGCAACCAAGCGACGCCGATTGTGGGAGTGGGGACGGAATGGCCTGATCACGCATTCCTGGCAAACTTGTTAACTAACTGACCAGTCATTCTAACTGGTCATACCGATATACTGTTGCTGTGATCATTTCCGCAACTGATTTCAAGGCCAAATGTCTCCAGATCCTCGAACGAGTGCGAGCGACGGGCGAGAAGGTGCTCATTACTAAGCACGGCAAGGTGATCGCCGAGCTAGGTCCCGCCGGCGGGTGTCAATCCGTCGGCCCCGGCCTCGCAAAAGGCTCTCTGAAGATCGTCGGCGAGATCGTCGAACCCTTCGACGCCGGTTGGGAAAACAAGTGACCGTCCTCGATACCCACGTGCTCATCTGGCATCTGCTCGACGACAGCAAGTTGGACAGCAGCCTCCGCAAGACGATCGTTCACGAGCCCGAGACGATCCTCGTTCCAACGATCGCTATTTGGGAAACCCTCTTGCTGGCTCAGAAGGGCAGAATCGAGATCGTCGCGGAAAACCCAGGAGCGGCCATTCGCATTTGGGTCCGTGCGAGCAGGTTTCAGGAAGTCCCGCTCACCGGAGAAATCGCGCTGCTGAGCCGAACGTTGCAGTTCGACCATGACGACCCAGCCGACCGCTTCATCGCGGCGACCGCTCACTCGCTTGGGGCAAAGCTGGCGACCTCCGACGAACGTTTGCGTGGCTTGAACTGGGTCGATCTCGCCTACTAAGGCAATGCAATGCATAATCTCCGCATGAGGATGCTGGCACCGTTGGTGCTGAGCCTGTGCCTTTACGGCTGCTCGCCGGTATGGACAGCCGAGGTGGACGCGCTGCTAAATGCAGGCGCACCACACTTTGCTTCGCGCATCAAAAACTCTACACAAGATTATCGCCGAGATTTAGCGGAAGTAATCCTGGGCCCGGTTGAAATGAGTGCGGAATGGTCGAAACGATTTGATGACGCGCTGCTTGAAATCGGTCGATCACGAGGCAACGAGAAGTATGCCTGTACCCCCGATCCGGGCGTTCGGGTGCGCATTCAAGACGGGGTCGAATTCGCTGACGTGCTGTTGTGCTTTGAATGTTGGACGCTCCACATCGAGAACGAGCAGGGCGACATTGTCGTAGAAATGACTCCCTTCGATTCGAAGAAAGTGGAGTTAGCAGACCTCGTTATAGAAGCATTCCCGAGCGACAAAGAACTCGCTAAATTTGTAAAGCGGAAGTAGGCGATTTCACCAGTCCGGGTTTACCCCTTCTGTGGCGCGCCATAAATACCAAGAAGCCGCAGTGCGATACGGCCGCCAACAGTCAAACAACGGACCTGCTTCCTTGATCGACGGCATTTCCTTTCGTTTGTAAACAATTTGCAAACCCTTGCGCAAGCCAAGATCGCCAGGCGACATGACGTCCTGCCGGCCAAGCGCGAACATCAGAAACATTTCTGCCGTCCAGGGCCCGATGCCCTTGAACTTCGTCAGCGTTTCAATAACTTCCTCGTCGTCCATTTTCCGCAACGACTTTTCATCGAGGCCGTTTCCGAATGCCTGCGACAGTTCCAAGATCGTCCCCGCCTTTGCCCCCGATAGACCAACGGCTCGAAGCGATTCCGGCGTTTGCTTCTTCAAATTATATGGCGTTACCGAGCCGATGCTCTCGTTCAGCTTACGAATAATCGCTTGGGCAGCCTTTCCCGAAAGCTGCTGCCCGGCTATCGAGTGCACGAGCGTTTCGAATAGATCCCGCTCCACATGAATCGCAGCGGGGCCGTGCAGTTGCGCGATCTTGCCCAACCGCTTGTCCCCACACAAATGAGCGTGCGCCTCCGCAACCCAGGGTGCAGGCTTCCTCACGGCGGTGTATTTTTCTCCGCAGCTTCGGCAAGAATTTCGAACATCGTTTCCGGCGCCTTTTTCGCTTTTTGTTTTTTCTCTTTCGGCGGAGCGGTGTCTTCTTCCACGATCATCTTTATTCCGGCTTTTTCGCTCGGCTCTTCCGGCAACGGCTCTTCCGCCACAGGCGCGAGGCTCGCATCGCCCACCAAGACTTCCGCGCTCTTCCCTGCACCGCTTGGAAACTTGTATCCCCAAGAAACGACGTCCGCTACGTGTGTTCCATCGAGATGGCTCTTGGACCGACCCTTTACAGAGTGTCTGCTCTGATCTACACCGACGCCAATTTCCGGAATAATGACTTCGAAACCCGACCCCTTTAGCTGTGCAAAAACCACTTTGGCAAGCCCGAGCATCCGCTGACGTCCTTTAAGAGGCACTTCCGGATCATGGAGAGCGTGCGTTGCGGCGTCGATCATTTCCATGATCGAACCCTCGATTTTAGAAAGTGAACTTTGCGCGGATGCCAGCGACTTTTCGGCAGACGCCAACGCATGGCCAGTGTCCTTCAACTCACTCTGAGATTTCTCGATTGCCTTTTCGAGGCTCGCTTCGGTTTTCTTCGCTGCGTCTCTAAGGTCAGCCTCCGTTTTCGTCGCGGCAGCGAGTGCGCTGCCGATAGGGCCGGAAGCCGCAGCAAGGTCGTCTGCCGCCTCGCGCAATTTCTTCGCGACAGCTTCAATTTTCGCTACGGCTTCCTCGGCGCTCACAGATCGTAAATTTCCGAATACTTGCTCTCGATGTAGCGGTTATATGCGTCAGAACTGAGGGCCTTGCCGGTCGCCTTCACGATCAGGTCGGCAGGCATGTACTTTGCTCCGTGCTGGTGTACGTTCGCTCGCAGCCACTGCAGGATTTGACCAAATTCTCCTAGAGCCATCTGCCCCGGAATATCTGAAATATCTTCGTTCATTTTCTCCCACAATTGCGCGCTGATTAAGTTGCCCAATTGATAGGTTGGGAAGTACCCCAAAATGCCGCTCGACCAGTGCACGTCCTGCAGTACGCCGTTGGCATCGCTGTCCGGTGTCACTCCGAGGTATTCCTGCATTTTTGTATTCCACAGTTCGGGTAGGTCTTTGAAATCGACTTTGCCTTCGAGCATCATCTTCTCGAGCTCATACCGAAGCATGATGTGCAGGCCATAGGTCACCTCGTCCGCCTCGACACGTATCAGGGAAGGCTCGACCCTGTTCGCCGCACGACGAAAGTCGTCTGCGCTCACACCGCCCAGCGCATCCGGAAATGCCTGCTGCAATCGAGGGAAGTAATATCCGATGAATTCTTTGCTGCGCCCCACCTGGTTTTCCCACATGCGGCTCTGGCTTTCGTGAAAGCCCAGTGAAACGCCACCCGCAAGCGGAGTTCCCTCGAACTTGTCCGGCGATCCCTGCTCATACATCGCGTGGCCGGCTTCGTGCAAGGAAGCGAAAATGCTCCCCGGCAAGTAATGCTCGTCGAACCGCGTCGTAATGCGCACGTCTTTGTTCGAGAAATTTGTGCAAAAAGGATGCGGTGCTTCATCCTGACGGCCGTTCTCGAATTCGTAACCGACCAACTTCACCACGTCGTTGCAAATCTCGCGCTGCTTGTCGATGGGATAACTGCGCGTCATGATCGTCCCGTCGGCTTTCACGGGCGAATCCTGAATGCGCTTCACCATTTCGACCAATGTAGGTCGTAACTCGCCGAAAATCTTGTCGACTTCTGCGGACTTCATTCCCGGCTCGAACTGATCGAGAAGTGCGTCGTAGATGTTGTCCTCGTATCCGCGATGCTCGGCAATTTGCCTGCACAGATCGACCACTTTCTCCAGCGTAGGTCTAAACGATTCGAAGTCGTTTGCCTTTCGCGCCCTCACCCATGTCTCGTGCGCAAGCGAAGTCGTCTTCGCGAATTCCGCGACAAGGTCGGCGGGCACTTTCGTCTCTCGGTCGAACTCACGCTGCGTCACGCGAATCAGTGCGGCATCATCGCTGTCCGGCCCGGCGCCATTTAATTCGGCGCGCGATTTCTCCAGCAGCGTACCAACCTCATCACTGGTGAAAAGCTCGTGGTGCAATCTGCCTATGACGGCCTGCTGCTCGGCGCGGGCCTCGGCGCCCCCAGGCGGCATGTAACATTGCTGGTCCCAATCCAGAACCGCGCCGGCCTGGTTCAGGCGGGCGACTTTGTTGAGAATTTCCTTAAGGGCGGCAAGCGAACTCATGCCGCGATTTTACTACCCTATTGCGGCTTCGGAACTGTCAATGTGCTTCGAACTTTCTTCCCGTCACCCGTCACGCCATAAGCGAGCCCTTCGGCCATCATCCGCTCCTGCTCGGTTCTCACGCTGCCATCCAAATGGATCACGCCGTCTTGCGCACGCACCTTCACCGCGCTGCTGTCCAGCGGCTTCATCAGCTTGAACGCCGCCAGCGCCTTAGCTTTCAGGACTTCGTCACTCGCCTTGGCGCCGATTTCACCGGCAATCTTGCGCCCACGTTCGTAGGCGTCGTCATACGAGCTTCGTAGCTTGCCGCTCAAAACCTTCGCTTGCTCCTCCGCTTTTGCAGCCGCTGTATCCGCGATTCTCTGCTTCTGTTCCTCGCTCGGGCCGCAGCTGCTGGCGAAAAGAGCGCAGAAGGCGCCGACAGATAGGATGGTCAATTTCATGATGCTTCTTGCTTATTCGATAGACACGGGTGAAATGAGTTCTGAGACCCTGGTCAGGGCTTCGCTAACACCCGGCCGAACTTCGAACGTCTCGCACTCTATCCCAATTCGAACGAGGTCGAACCGACACGCCGCGAAGAGGATCGACGCGTCGATGGGCACCATCCGCCACTCCGCCATCATTCCCCGAATAACATCGGCCGCTTGAGTCGCCTCGGGAAGTTCGAAACGAACAAGCTCGCGGGAGTCGAGTACGCAGCACGGGCAAGTATCTGCCTGCGCACTCCAAGAGTAATGGAGAGCAGCGGCGAGTCGCAGTTGCGCCAGGCGCGTGGCAGGCAGCCCCAACTCGTATCCGGTACCGACTGCGTAGCTGGCGGTTCGCTCGCCATGCCCCTTTAGTTGCGGAAACCGAAGGTCGGCCTCGGCAGCCAGGGCTCGTAAGGAATTCGTCACTTCAGCGCACGCCTAAGCTCGTGGACGAGAGCCGGAAAGTCCTGTTCGTCGACGGTTCTGATGTCCAACCAAAACTTTCCCTTCGCCACGTATCCAATGACCGGAACTGCGGCGCTGAGCATGCGCCGGGCCAATTTCTCCACGTCGTCCGACTTGAAAGAAACTCGTTTTGAAGGCAGGGAAACTCCGGGCAGTGAGCCTCCGCCAACCTCGCATTTGCCATCTGCTACTTCGCCGGCGGCACCTACTTCCGACAAAAGCCGCTTTGCCATTTCCTCAACCGACTCAAGGGGGCGCGACAACGCCCAATAGGTGGGAACTCTTTCAAATTCTCCGTTGGCATAAAGGCGTAAAGTGGCTTCCAAACCGGCAGCAGTTATCTTGTCCACGCGCAGCGCTCGTGCCAAAGGATTTTTTCTTATTCTTGCGATTGCCTTCTTTTTCCCGAGAATGATTCCTGCTTGCGGACCCCCCAGCAATTTATCTCCACTCGCGGTTATTACATCTGCGCCCGTTTTTACGGCCTCCGACAAAGTTGGCTCATGTGGCAGGCCGAACGCAGCCGTATCATAAAGGCATCCACTGCCGATGTCGTCGATCATTGTGAGGCGGAGCTTCTGCGATATCGCGGCAAGGTCGGAAGGAATGGGCTCTTCAACAAATCCTGTCACCCTAAAGTTGCTCGGGTGGCACCGAAGCAGAACGTTCGTGTCGTCCTCAATCGCATCTGAATAATCCGAAATCTTGGTCTTGTTGGTGCAGCCGACATCGATCAGGCGGGCGCCTGCCGCCCTAACAACATCGGGCATCCTAAACGCGCCGCCGATCTCCACGCTTTGCCCCCGCGACAGCAAGACGCTTCGCCCCGAGGCAAACGTCGAGATCGCGAGCAGCACCGCCCCGGCGTTGTTGTTCACGACGTAGGAATCCTCTGCCCCGGTAAGCTCGATTAGCAATTCCGACAGAGGACCCTGCCGGTCTCCTCGTTTTCCGGTAACGAGGTCGATCTCCAAGGACGAGTGGGATTCGGCAACAGCGCGCATAGCCTGGACCGCAGCCTTCGGCAACCGCGCGCGACCTAAGCCCGTGTTCAAAATCGTTCCGCTGCAGTTAATCGCGGGCCTATGGGACGACAGTTCTGCACCCGCCGCAATCTCTTCGGCGCGATCCAGGATTCCATCCGGGCTCATGCCTTTCCTTGCTTCGTCGACAGCCATGCGCGCGCCAATTCGCGCCGCTCTCCGGCTAAATCCGCCCAGGCGAGGCTCGGAGAGAAGCTTGGATATGCTCGGCAACTGCCGTCGTTCTGGTTCGCCCACGTGCACATTCTATCCAGTGAGGCGCTTTTCCTCGAAGCCGAAACGTCTATAATCATGAGATAAGCATGTACCTACCCATTGCCTTTTTACAGATGACCGAGATCATGTGGATAGCCTTGATCATCCTGGTCCTCTTCGGCGGATCGAAGATCCCGGCGTTGATGAGGTCGATCGGACGTGGCGCGGGCGAGCTTCAGAAGGGCATCGACGAAGGCAAGACGCTCATGAATAAGAGCATGAACGAGCCCGACCCCGAGCCGGAAACGAAGCCGCTCCCGTAGCTATCGCAACGCGATAGCGTTCGGCTTCCAACCAAGCCTCGACAGCGCATCCTCATAGTCGCTTGGCGTCAGTTCCTCGGGTCGCCTTCCAAGCATCGCAACGAGAACCCCCTCCATAACGTTCGTGCCGAACGACTCGCCGCCAATGTTGGGAGTGCTCGTGTAGGCTCGGGATACCCCCGAATCCCGCAGCATTTCGATGTCGGCTTTGCGAAGGGTGTTTGTAATTACGATTTTCCCATCGAGTCGTTCAGGGGCATATCGGCGAATAAAGTGCCAATCCCCGCAAACAACGTCAGCTTCAACAAACGCGGATTCGTACTTTGGCGTCCGCTGTTCCTGCTTTTCACCGGTCGGATAAAACCATTTAAATGGCAATTGCGTAATGACGGGCAACGCGATGCGACCAAGACGTTCGACGGCCCGGTACGATTTTAAAGGAATCGGCAAACCGATTCCAAACATCAGATCGCCGTAAACGACGTTCCGCGCAACTTCTGACAAAGCAAGCGCCATACCAAATCGGTCCACAGCTGACATCAGGAGACAGCTAAGGTTCGAAAAGTCGACCTCGCCCGAATCTTGCAGGGTATGAATCAACTTCGATTCCAACGTGTTCTTTAGCCCGCTTCCGTCCACGACCGGCGTGGACTTCGCGCCGGAGACGAGATCTCGAATTTGCCGAAAAGTGTATCGGCGGTCCCTGATCCAAAGGTACAGGTCCGCGCCGCCGACGCCAAGAGCATCCACTTTTCCGTCCAAATCACGAAACAATTTGGAAAATGTCTTTAGGTCCCCATCCACGCCAACGCGGCCGATCGAGAAAGTCTCACCGAGGATTTCGACCTCCTCCGATTTGTTACGCTTGGACGACCCGAGGCTGACGCTGAGAACACGCTTCACTTGCCAGAATTTACCCTCCATACAAAAAAGAAACCCCTCGCTTGCGCGAGGGGTCGGGATGTCCCGGTTGGTAACGGCTCGGTTCTAAATCTTGAACTGGGTTCGAATCGTTATAATGTCGTTCTTCTGTTCGGTTCCTTGCTCGTCCGGGTGCTCCCAAGACAAAGTTACTTTCAGCGCCTTGTTGAAGTGGTACGTGTAGGCGAGCCCGATTTGTGAGATGGCTCGGTTCGTTGAAACCTCGTCGTCGACATCCGGGTCGTAGTTTTCGTACTTGAACGTAAGCTGGCTCGTCGGCGAAGCGAAGTAGCTTAGCTGCACGTGATATCCAAGCACGTTCGTCTCATCGGCGAACGTCGGTGTGGCGCCTCCCAGCGGGTCACGGTCCTTGCCGAACATCACTTCACCGCGAGCCGTCAGGGCCTTTGTCACTGCGTACATGCCGTCTAAGTAAACCAGTGTCCTATCGGATTCGGGAATGACACCGCCGCCACCGCTCGTAAAGCTCGGTCGACTTCCGAAGAAGGCCGAAATTCCGTAGCCATAGTTCGGCATGTCGGTTCGGGCGCCTACGGTAACTCCCACTTTCATATCTTGATCCTGGAATCCAGATTGCTGTGGATCGCTTAGGGTCAACCCGCTCCAAATGCCGGCATGAGCGACCCAGCCCCCTGACAACTTGTGACGCAGTTGCACTCCCCGGTCTCGTTCCCCGGCGAAAAGCCTCCTGTTGTAGAGCGAACGCTCCGGCATCTCGCGGTTGCTGGACGAGCGTTCGAGTTCGTAGCCTAGAGGGATCGTCATTTGTCCGGCAAGTGCCGACGTCGCTTGGCTCAGCATGTGCGTAATGATTAGGTCCTTCAATTCGGCAGCTACGCGGTTGCCCCCCGTCGACATGTCGAACGAGATTTTAGCGCTCGTAGATTCGGTGGGAGAGTAAGTAAGGCCCACTCGCGATCGACGAATGTTGAACCCGTCGCCGCGAATGCTGGCACCCGGTTCGGACTGAGTGTCCGTCCATTGGAACTGCGTGTAAAAACTCGCCTTGATTTTCTTCAATTCGCCGAGGTCTTTCTTCATACCGTCGTTCGTTTTCTGCTGGTCTTGCATGAACTTGCGCATAGCTTCAACGTCTTGCTGCACCTTTTCGAGCACTTCGTTGGTTGCTTTCAGTTCATCGACAAGTGCTTTCAAGGTGTCGATGCCTTCCCTGTTCGTCGGAAGATTTCCGGCGGCTGCAAGTTCACCGATCTTCTTGGTCACGCTAGATGCTCTGTCTTTCAAGGCCTGAATCTCATCGAGCTTAGCTTTGACCTGATCCGGGTTCTGAGAAACTTCGACGCCCTTGCCGAAAGTTGTGGGATAGATCGCTGCAGCCGCGGTTCCCGCTGCAGCCATGATTCCGAGGCCTGCCATGGCAAGCCAGATTGTTCGTGTACGCACGTTTTCCGATACCTCCGTGTGATCGCATGGTCGCAACCCTGCGTGCCATCACTATGGGAACCCCATCGTAAAGGCAATGTTAGCGTTTGGTTATCGAAGTGTTAAGGCGATCAGTTGCCGAATCCCGTGTACTGCTTGATCCCCTTAGCGAAGAGCATGCGTCCGATGAAGTAAAAGCCGATAATCCACAAGGATTGCAGCCCTATGAGGCGCCAGCTTTCTGCGCTTGCAATGCGTCCCATAAGAATCTCCGTGGGAAGCGCAACTGTAAACCTGAAGGGAAGAAAGTCACCCACGGCGGCCGCCCACCAAGGCAATGCCGCCAATGGCACGACACGCCCACTGAGAAAATTTTCGGGGAAATAGTAAAGTGCGAATACGCTGTGGAACTCGGTTGTCCAAAGTGTGACCATAGCGATTGCGAACGCGATGTTGTAACTGAGCAGATGCGCCAAAAAGAGGCTGCAAAAGAACTCGGCGTTGAAATGAAGCGGCACCGTGCCGAGGTAGCCGTAATAGGCAATCACATAAACAAAGAGAAATGGCGCAAACAGCATCATTTTGCCAACTCGCCAGGCGATATTCTGTGCCATGAAATTCCAATAAATGGGGAATGGTCGCGCTAGTTGAATAGAGAACATCCCTTCCTTGATTGAAAATGCGATGTCCCAAAGGAGGTGGCAAACAATAAACTGGCTGAGCACGAGCGTGATCAAGTAGTAGGTGACCATCTCCGGGCTTGTCATGCCGAACATGCCCGTGCCAGCGGACGCAGAAAGCCATACCGCCGGCATTACGAGGGCAAGCATCGCGTCCGTGAGAATCCAGATCATTGAGGCGATCGGATACGCGATCATCTCCTGCCAGTAAACGCCTGCAAGTGATCGGAATTTCCGGGCGAACAAAGCCATTACTTGAACTTCGCGCGTTCTTCGCGAACCATCTGCGCGATTCGCTCGGCTGCTTCGCCTAACGGAACCTCGATGGATTCGCCTTGATTGCGCCACTTCACTTCAATCACACCGCTTGCGAGGCCGCGGCCGCACACCGCTCGGAGCGGTAGTCCCAGCAAGTCGGCGTCCTTGAACTTTGAGCCCGCGCGTTCGTCGCGGTCGTCGAGAAGGGCGTCCACGCCTTTTTCTTGCAGCGCTTCGTACAACCCTTCGGCTGCGCGCTTTTGTGCCTCGTCCTCGGAATTTACGGGAACAACGACAACCTCGAACGGCGCTACCGTAATGGGCCAGATAATCCCGTTGTCGTCATTGGAAATCTCAGCGACCGATTGCATCGAACGGCCGATGCCTAACCCGTAGCACCCCATGATAATAGGCTGCTCGCCACCGGAGCCATCGTCGAAAAGCGCTTTCATTGCTTCGCTGTATTTCGTGCCCAGTTGGAAAATATGCCCAACCTCGATACCGCGAACCTCTCGCAGGACGCCGCCGCTTGTCGATACGTCGCCGTCGACTGCAACGCGGATGTCCTCAAAAGAGGAAATCGCAAAATCACGTCCGTGAGAAACCCCGCGCAGGTGCGCGTCGTTTCTGTTCGCGCCCACGATAAAACCGCTCATGGCAGCAATTTCCTTATCGGCGATAACTTCGCAGCCTTCCAAGCCGACAGGACCAACAAACCCGACGTCTGCACCGGTCAGTGAGCGAGCCTCGTCTGCGGTCAACATTTCCGGTTTGCCGCCACCGATCCGCCGAGCAAGCTTGGCGGTGTTCAGCTCTCTGTCGCCCCGGATCAAGGCGGCTATGCGGCGCTCGCCAGTTCTGAGCAGAAGGGTCTTCACCAGATTCTCAGGGCCAACTTTGAGAAAGACGGTGACTTCCTCGACTGTTCGCTTGCCCGGGGTTTCCACCATCGCCATTTCGTCGCTCGGATCGGCGAGCGCATACTCGCCGCCGATATCGCAGCGTTCTGCGTTTGCGGCTACGCCGCTCACGTCGTCGAGGAGCACACTGTCTTCTCCGAGGGGTGCGATCACCATGAATTCATGATTGTGCGAGCCGCCGATATCGCCGGCCTCGGCCTCGCACATAAGCACGTCGAGGCCCATCCTCCGAAACATCGCTTTGTAGGCGTTCGCCATGCGATCGTAAACCGCATCGACGTCGACCCCGTTCGTGTCGAAGCTATAGGCGTCGAACATCGAGAACTCCTTAGCCCGAATCAAGCCGGCGCGGGGCCGCTGTTCGTCGCGAAACTTCGTCTGGATTTGATACAGGCAAAGCGGCATTTGCCTGTAGCTGGAAACAAACGCGCGGACGACATCCGTCACAACCTCTTCGTGCGTGAATCCGAGTGCGAAGTCCCGGCCCGTTCGGTCAGTGGTCTTGTAAAGCACCTCAACCTGGTCGCGTCCGGTCTCCTGAAGCAGTTCGAACGGCACCAGCGTCGGCATCAGCATTTCGATCGCCCCGGCGGCGTTCGCTTCTTCGCGGACGATGTTCGCAACCTTGTTCAGCACGCGCAAACCAAGAGGCAGGTACGTGTAAACGCCTGCCGCCTGCCGCTTGATAAACCCGCCTCGAAGCAGCAGCGAATGGCTTCGCAACTCCGCTTCTGAAGGAGCTTGCCTCAATGTGGGTAGAAAGAACCTGCTGGCGCGCATAGACCGTTCATTATACGGGTCGACGTTCGAATGATCGGGAACTCGTATCGAGAAATCGCGTATTCTTTAGGTATGAAAGCTACACGCTTCATTGGACTCGCCGCTATTGCGGCTGTTACAGTGGCTTGCTTTGCTCTCAATTCGGAAGATCTCAAGGCCGGCGCAGTTGCCCCGAAATTCTCGGGTCAAACGGCTGACGGAAAGGTCTTCTCGATCGAGGGAGCCCTCAAGGGCAAGCCTGTATTCATCTACTTCATCAGCACGAGTTGCCCGGTTTCAAGGGCCGCAACGCCGCATTACACGGCGATCGCAAAAGCCTACGCAAACCAGGGCCTGACGGTGGTCGGCGTCGTCAATGACGACAAAGCCGGCTTCGACCGTTGGAACGCTACCCACAAGGTGCCGTACCAAGTCGTGCTCGATCCCGATAAGAAGATCATCAAAGCCTACGGCATCACTAAAGCTCCCAGTGGAGTGCTGGTTGCCAGGAACGGCAGCGTCATCAAGTCCTCGACGGGCTACTCGAAGCAGGTGTTGGTCGATACCAACGAACTGGCCGCGAAAGCGATCAAGAAGCCTGTTACTAAGCTCGATTTCGCGGGAGCGCCTGCGAGCTTGAACGCAGGATGAAGCATCTAAGAACGCTTCCGGTCGGAAGCGAAAACTTCGCTTGAGATGGATCGCACCTTTGCGATCCATTTCTATTTCGGGCTCACTCACTCATCGCTTTCTAAAAGATGCTCACTTTTTGCAGGCTTAATGTTATGAGCAGCGGACTACGTGCAACAACGCGCGCATATCAATAAGGCGTCTAGTAAGGCGAAGGTCAACCGCTATTTAGATACGAGCCCGGTTGAACCGCACCATGTTGCCGGTCCGAACGAACTCAAGGCGCTCAGCGATGGACACGGCATGATCGCCGACGTACTCCAGGTGGTGAAACGCTTGCATGAGCTTATAGCCCGCATCCAACTGGTCGGGGTCGGCTCGCATTGTCTCTTTCAGCCGTCGGCGGACAGACTTCCAGATCGAGTCCACTTCGGCATCGGCAGCGATGACTTCATCGAGAAGCGAAGCGTCGTCGGTGGCGTACGCTCGCAGCGCGTTCAGAAGCATGGTGCGCACCTTGCCGGAGAGGTCGGCTAATTCTCCGGCATATTCAGCGGGTATGTCGGTGTCGATGGTGATGGCCTTTTTGGCGATACTGACTGCGTCGTCGCCGATGCGCTCAAGCTCTGTGGCGATGGCCATCGCGCTTGCGATGAATCTCAAGTCGTGCGCGACCGGCTGCTCACGCGCGATCAGAACAATGCAGGTGGATTGAATCTCCAACTCCATGTTGTCGATTTCGGCGTCTCGAGAGGCGACTTCGGTTCCGAAGCCCACATCCCGCTTTGCGACCGCTTCGACGGCGTCCGCAACCATTCTCTCGGTGAGGATGCCCATTTGCATGACCCTCTCACGAAGGTCGTCGAGGTTTTGTGTGAAATGCCTGCGTGCTGCAGTCGACATGGCTCACTATCCTACGCTAAAGACGTTATGGAAATGTTATGTCCGTACGTGAAGGAGATAATGGGGACTATTTTCTGCGCCTGCTGCCAAACCTTAGTCGGTGCGTCATTTCGCATTTGCGAATCGCAAACAGCGCCATTAGAGTTGCGATTGCGATGCCGGTGCCGGGTTCGGGGACGGGGCGCCAGAGGACGGCCTTGGCACGGCCACCGTCGCTGAGGTCTGCCGCCCAGCCGACGATGTTGCCGAATTCGTCGATTCCCATCGCGCGGGATTCCGCGCCCACGCCGATGAATTGCGAGGGGAGCATGTTATGCAGGTCGAAAATTGATTCTCGTGACCCGCTCCACACCGTTGCGCGTAGCTGCGGGAGCCCGTTCACGGACAATGCAGCAAAGCCTGCTTGCTGCGTCCCGTTCGTACCCAGCGCTTGCGACCCCCAATTCGGCTGTATGTTCGGGTTCAAATCGACAAAACTCTTGCTTGAACCGCCCCATAAAATAGCGTGTGTGGTCCCACCGGTGGCGGCCCATCCCACTTGTTGGTCAATCGCTACACCGTACGCTTCGCTGTGCGTGTAGCCCTCAGGATGCAGGTCGACGAAACTTCCCGCAGTGCCCGACCACAGTGCCGCGTGGAGGATTCCCTTAGGTCCGGTTTCGACGGTGCCCACCTGCTGCGAGCCGTCTGTATCGTCTGCCCTACTCACCCGGTAGTCTCCAGCCGGATGCAAGTTTACGACGCTTTCCGGAGTCCCTTGCCAAAGGAGGGCTTCGTATATCGATCCGGTCGTGTTGCCTACGCCCACCTGCTGGCCGCCTCCGATCCCGGTTGCAGCGGTATTCAGATAGGCATCGTTGTGCAAGTTGGTCCAGGATTTTGCGGTGCCGGACCACATGGTCGCGTAGGCATGGGCGATGGGAGAATGCACCTCGCGCCAACCGACCTGCCTGCCGCCGTCCGCAGCCATCCCATACGAAGCGTCGAAGCCTACCGGGTGCAAGTTTACAAAACTCCCGGCTGTACCGTTCCAAAGCAAGGCATTGCTCGGACCGCCGAGGAAGATGTTGGTATGACCCACCTGCTGTCCGCCGCCTGCGCCCCACCCATACGACCTGACCGAGGGGACCGCCGGTGAATGAAGCACCTCGACGTTGTACTGAGCAGCGACGATTGCGGGCAGCAGGAGCGCGGCTGCCGCCGCGCTCCTCGCACATATAGTGGTCATGGGATGGTCACATACTTGGCGACTGAAGGGATGCCCTGGTAGCTGACGCCGAACAGCATATACTTGCCAGGAGGGGCGATGCCACCATCTTTCGGCGTGTGCACGAACATCTGCTTGGTCGTGCTCGGGGCCGATTCGGAGAGCTTGATAAACCTCTGCGTCGAGTCCAAATCGTGAGTCGTCGACGACAACTTGAGA
>JALYSG010000046.1 GCA_030854945.1 Armatimonadota bacterium | reverse complement strand
GCTTTAGCCATCTCGGCGCCAAATATCAATATCAGCGACGAAATGTATACAAATAGCAGCAAAGCAACGAGGGATCCGGCTGCACCGAAGACGGAAGTCGGATTGAACGTCCTCAAATAGTAGGAGAGAAAGATTTTCGCCAAGGCGAATAAAGCCGACCCAATCATCGCCCCGCCGATCGCACTCGGCCACTGAACCGTTTTCTGGTGAGGTATCACGCGGTAGAGCATGGCGAATGCAAAGCCCACCGCGACAACGTTAGCAAGACATCAGCAAGCAGCAACAATGGCACGTTCGAGGGCAAATAATCGGCCGCCGACCTTGCAGCAAACGCTAGCCAAGCCGTTAGAACGGTGAGAACGACCGTTAGCAAGCCCAGGGCCAAGACAATAATCACACCTATCAGCCTGCCACGAACAGCATCGAGGAGGCCGGTCGGCGACCGGGTACCGCTACGGAGAATCTCATTCAATGCCGCCACCACCAGCAGAATCGTCCCAAATAGAACATTCGTTGCACCGGACCCTGCCTGGGAGGCAGCGAGGATGTCAGCCAAAGCTTTGGCTGAGCTGGTGCCCAAAATTCGGCTTGAAGCGTTGAATAATTCTACACGGGCCTCAGGCTCGCCGTACACCTGCGCAGCGGCGGAAGCCGAAAGCAGCAGCATGGGCGCCACCGCGAACAGAGACGTATAGGCGAGCGCCGCCGCCATACGAGTGCCGTTATCCTCTTTCCAACCCGCAAGTCCCCGTCGAACCAGATCGATAGCCGCCCTCACACCGTTTCTACGTTTGAGTGCCGCTCGCACAGGGCGTAGGGCTTCAAAGAAATACGACTTTCTCCAAGATCGTTCTGAAAGCCGAAGCGCTGCGCGGAAATGACTTGACAATTCGTCAGCTTGACCACCTTGGAGCCTTTCCGAGCTGAAAGAGGAAGCACTAACCACGCGCTTCCCGGGAACGCGAGACAGCTCGCGAATCTCCTGCGTTAGAGAGAAGGGAGCCCGAACCACTCCCCGGTCCGGCTTCTTCTCCTCTAAGTAACGAGGTACATACTCAGGAATGCCGACCGATCATCGCTCAAAAAGTGACAGGGAGATTGAAGAGAATGAGCAGCGAACGTCGGGACAACATTTCTCAGTTCGGCCCAGCTTCCCCATGAGCCCAGATTGTAATTCGGGGCAGGTCATATTCCCTAATCGAGCGCAGCCCCTCGACTCGGTCAAATCAGGAACGCTCCGAGAAAAGAAGAGAGGGCTCAGGTCCAGAGTCGAGGCACCTGGACGCAAAGAGCCCAGTTTCTCAGGACTCTACGCTATCGGTAATCAGTTGCAAGATTAAACAGCGATGGTCAATCTAAGGAAATAATCTAGTAAGAATGCGGTTAGATCAAATCGGTCTATGAAGACGAGCGCATCGGCGGAGTACTATAGAGACGTGGGTCCGCCCAGAATATGGGATTACTGTCTCGCTTCCGGCGTAGATCCGAGCCGGCTTTTCGCACTCAGAATAGGGGAGCCGGTTTTTTTTGGCGTCACTACAGCGGTTTTTCCTCGGTTTCCAAAATGAAAGCGTGGCCATTCCTCGGGGTTGATAAGATGGCGCGCCTGTATTGGAAGGCTTGTACTGGGTGGCATTGCGGCGGAGAGCCTCCAACTTGTTGAGCAATGTCAAGGTTGCCGAGGCTAAACGACACGGGCGAATTGCAAAGGTTTGCTAGGTTGTTGGGCGACAGGACCTACTGAGGATAGTGAAGGTTTGTCGGGCCGGTGGCACGGATGGAGTCCTACTCGTAAAAGTTAGTATCCGCAAGCTCAAATCACGCGGGTGAAGAACATTCCAAGCTGTTTCTGCTGCACCGAAGGGAGTAATCGAGGAAAACCGTACAAAATCGCACACCCTAAAAGGAAAGCAGGAGGTTGGAACTGGGGGCAGAATTGCCCGTTGAATCGCCCAGGATGCGATTTAGGCGTACTTCTGTGTACTCCGCGCGTATTGGAGCCTCAGACGTTGCAGACTGGCAGTTTTGTTAAACCTGTTGTCAAGGTCGAATTCCCGCAGGTACTACACCGGCTATTACACCAGCGAAAGCGGGGCTGGTCGTTTTGTATGTGAAAGTCGACCGAACCCGCTAATTGAAAGTTAGTTGGAGTGATATTCGCGCTTCTTTATCACGTCGCCCATAGCGTCCGAGATTTGCTTAGAACCTTCGAGCGAAGCGTGGGAGTAGAGGTTAGCGGTAAGCGAAACCTGCGAATGTCCTAGAGCCTTTTGCACGGCGTGAAGCTTGTCGGTCTTTGCCATGCCGAATCGTTGCAAGCGGTCTGGGCTCGGTCGTCTGCGGTCGAACCGAGCCCGTAAGTCGTATATTGTGGTTGAGAGCGATCGTCGGGAAAGGTAACTCCGCAACAGTATAAAGCCTAACGAATCGCCAAGGCACCTTGCGTTCCCATCTTTGCGTCCAGGTGCCCCCCTGGATCTGAGCTCTCCCTCACTTCTTTCTGGCTGCGGTTCTGCTTTGACAGGGACATAGACTATGGATCCGTCCATTCTTCGGTCGAGGTGACCCTTTCGCCCGCCAAAATCTTGACTTGTAGATCACGATATGGAGCGAAATCGCAGAATCAACCGGCATCACGGGTTGCGTTAGTGGCATAGTTAACTGGTACAAGGGTAGGGAACCTCGCCATGCGGTTGACAACTATCCCACGATGGAGGCACCGGCATTGCAAAAAGTGATTTCGCTACTGACAGGCACGCTTCTCTGCGGAGTGTGCACGGCTATCGATATGGCCGACATGGAAGTCTATGTAGACTATCCTGTGGGGCTCTGGGACTTCGTCTCCGATGGCACCGTGGATACACTCAATACTGATCGCGTGCATTCCTACGAACACTCGGTTCGGCATGACCTCAATGCAGGCCAGCATGCAACCATGTATCATACGTGGTCCGGCGAGTACACACAGGATGTGCTTTCGCTGGGCTTTTGGATTTATTCAGATTCCGCCAACGTGAGAGATATCCGATTCTCGGCGCGGATACGCGGGGAGGCGCCGCGACCGGAAATTCGCCTTGGAGATTTCGCAACTATTAGCGTGGGCAATTGGTCCTACGTTGAACTGCCGTTGCAGGCATTTTTCGTTAACCCTGGCGAAATTCTTCATTACACATACTTCAGATCGCCGAACAATCTAACGTTTTGGCTGGATGACATTAAACTGCTCACACGCCCGCCCTTGTCGTTGACTACCATTGTCGTCGATCCGACGATTATTAAATTTACGTTGAGCGCGAAGAGCTTCGGAGTGGGAATAAATGCCCGCGACCGGGCTTTCGAGGAGGAGCCGGGAACGTGGGCGTTGATGCGCGATGCCGGTCTGACCTTTATGAATTTTCCTGGCGGCATTAATGCCGACATGTATGACTGGCGCACGAGCCTAAGCACTTTTGATGGCTCGCTCTATCGTGTAAATACGGACGATTACATCCGAACAGCGGGCTTTATCAACTCGGAAATGATGATCACCACCAACTACGGGTCTGCGACGCCGCAAGACTCGGCAGACTGGGTGGAGTACGCGAACATAGGGCGCGGGGCAAACATCAAGTACTGGTCGATCGGCAATGAGTGTTATCACCCAGGGGAATATGATATCCGCCCAGCACCGTTCCACCATGATGCCGAGACGTACGCAATCTTTTGCGTTGAGGCGATTCAGCTAATGAAGGCTGTGGACCCAACAATTAAAATCGGCGTAGTTGCTACTTACAATGAGCGGAGCTTCCCACAGCGGATAACGGTGATAAACCCGCGGACGGGTGAAGAAGCAAATGGTTGGTCCGCGGTTCTTCTCACAACGATGAGAGAGCTTGGCGTTTTGCCCGATTACTTCGATTTTCACTTGTATACTATGGCGCCGGGCCGTGAAAGTGACTCGGTGGCGTTCCAAATGATCGATCGGCTCGACTTCTGGACAGAAGGCATGCGGCAGATGCTTTCGGATTACCTCGGCGAGGCTGCGGAAGGAATCGACCTTCACCTCGTTGAGTCAAACTCTGTCTGGGGTGAGCCGGGCAAAATGAGCGTTAGCCTTACGAGCGCCCTTTATGCTGCCCATCAATGGGGCGCGATGAACGTCCGAAATGTTAAATCGCACATTTGGTGGAAGCTGCATGACGAGTACCGTGAGACCGGCAATTATCACGAGGCGATCTACGGCTGGAGACAACATAGTGATTCGGGCATCCTAGGTAGCGCATGGCCGGTTGGTTCACCGGTTCCGCTGAATGCTCCATACCCAGCATATTACGCGTTGCGCATGATCAATGAATTCGCGGATCCCGGCGACCAGATCATCGAATGTGAAACCGAAAACATGCTGCTTAAGACCTATGCCGTTCGCTCCCCTGGCGGCCGCATTCGGCTGATGGTTATTAACATTTCCAAAGACACCGACTGGGATGCCCTCGTCAACGTTGCGGGAATGCTTCCTCCCCAATTTGTTACGGTGCATCGTTACGGCAAGCCGCAAGACCTGGCCGAGTCGGACTTTACGACCGAGATCGGATACGGGGGCGGCACGATCTTCGGTGAAACCGGTCCTCGTGGGTTTGTCGCACGTTTCAACAGATACTCGATCACCATCATCGAATTCTGAGTCTTGCACATACGATTGTGCAGCCCGAGGAAGGGGCTATTTGGCACGCCGGTTGGCATGAGAAAGCCCGCACGCAGGGTGCCTGCGGGCTTTCGGGCATCCAGGAACTATCGCTTGCGGCGAACGAGCAGCATTCCGAGTCCGGCTGCAAGAGCGACGATCGCCCCCGGCTCCGGTACACAAAGATTAGCGGACCACGCATGGGGCTCGCGCGGACCCGCGAGGAACGCGAAATCTCGTTAGTTTGTCTGACTTCTTATGGACGCAGGACGGCTGACGGTGATTTTTAGGACTTGACCCAGCATAAACACCATAGTAGGATGTCTAAGCAGCTCAACGGTGGCGGCATGCAGACGGGCCGCCAATCCAAATGAGTAGAAGAGGACATAACCTTTAGCAAATCGTCCTCAACATAAGGATTCCGTTCAGGTGCTTTTTAACGCAGGGCCCGGCTACTGCGGAGTCGGGCCCCAGACAGTCCAGTGGAAGAATAACAATCAAACTGGTTCACCGAGCCCTATCATGCCGCCGAAAGCGGTCCAGACGAACGCCTCACCCGAGGATTCGTCGTCGCGATTGCTGGATCCGACCACGACCGTGCCATCTGCGTTGACGGCCCAGGCGACGCTGTCGAAAGGTCCGCCGGGCAGGTCGCCCAGGCCGATCATTCCTACCTTGGCCCTCCATCGGAATGCTTGCCAGCCGTACGTGCTTCTGCCCTGTCCTACCACCACGGTGCCGTCGGCGCTTGCCGCGATCGCACAACTCGAGAATCCACCTCCGAGTAGGTCACCGAGGGGCGTGAATATCGGTGACCTCTCACCAGGTGTGGCTAGCACAGAGGCGTTCAACGCGACCAAAAACACAGTTGACAGAATTTGAATTTTCATGATCGACTTTCCTTGTTGGTGTGTGAAGGATCATACCCATAGCAACCGCAATGTACGGAAAATGAAAGGTCGGGTTCAGATTCAATCTTTTGCCGGGTACATCCGTCCCTTGCATAGCTGGCGCAACAGGAATTGGTCCCTCACGGGATATTGCAGCTTCGAACGAAGATTTCTATTACCTGTATCGATGAGTCCCTTGTGCGACAGGCGACTGTTAGAACGAATCTCGAGTTGTCGCCCATGGTTGCTTCTTTATACGTCTTTTAGCATAGCCGCCCACACACTCCCAGGCGCACGATGTCAGGGGCGGACTGACGCTACCTTCCCAGTAATTTTGCCAATTCGGCACGTGAACTCGGAACATTTCGGGCCCAACTCTCATTTCGCTCATTGTTCGGCAGGTCTTGTTGCCGACGAGGAGACGAAAATGAACTTTAATCGAATCCCCCTTATTGCCGGCCTTGCGGCGATAGCAGCCGTTGCAACCGCAGATTACACGACGCAAGTAATTGTCCAGAACCTTCCGGCGCCTACTGGCATCGCGGTGCGGGGCCAGGGCCCTAACACGACCATCTATTGGACCGAAGTTCCAAATCCAGGGGTGCCGATGATGCACAACGCGGTCCGCAAAATGAACCTGCACTCCGGCGTGCAAACACTCCTTCACATGGGCGAGCCAGATCCGCAAAATATTGCCCTCGACCAATTTGGTAACGCGTATTGGACGTGCCGGTCCGCCGGCGTCATCCTGCGTCAATCGGCCGATGGAATGACAACCGGCCCGATCCTCGAAAACCTGTTGCGCCCCACTGGAATCTCCGTCGATCTACACGGCAACATATACTTCACTCAAGTGCCAACTCCCGGCGTCCCCGGAAGCATGGGCGGTATGAACACAACCAACATGTTCGACGGCACGACGATCCATACGTTGACGTTTGGCGAGCCCGAGCCGACGGACATCGTTGTCGACCGACAAGGCACCGCATACTGGACCTGCAAATCCGCAGGTGTGATCCTGAAGCGAACCAGGAGGGGCGACGTGAGCCTCGTACTCGACAATTTGAACGAGCCCACGGGCATCGCCCTGGATAAAACGCAGCGACATCTCGTGTTCACCGAAGTGCCCACTCCGGGCGTGCCGGGATCGATGGGCGGCCTGAACGCGGTTTGGACGTACGACCTGAAGCGAGATTCACTTACTCTGGTCGCCGGAGGCGACCCGCAGCCGACTGACGTCGCTGTTGGGATGAACGGGCACATCTTTTGGACGTGCACTTCCGCGGGCGTAATCGTCGAGGCAATTCCGAACCGCTAGCACGTGTCACAGCAAATCAAGCTCAAGGGGCCACCGAGGCCCTGAATCATGCAGAATCGAGTATGCGTGTTTTCGGACGGCGGCCCACCTTTGAGCGTGCGATCCGGCCCGAGCTGCCCGTTCTCTACCGGGTAGCACGCCGAATTGTACGCCAAGAGGCCGATGCCGAAGACCTCGTCCAGAAGTGCCTGGTGCGGGCATTCCGGGCTTGGGCCAGCTTCGATGGGCGATACCTCCGGTCCTGGCTCATCAAGATATTGCGCAACGAAGCCATCGCCGAGGGGCGCGGCTTGGAAGCCAATGCCGATTTTCTCCCGCTCGATAAAGCGACGGGCGAAATTGACTCGGTGTGGGACCGGATCGAATGGAAATTGCGATGCGATTTAATTATCGAGCAGCTCGGCGAGCTTTCGATCGAGCATCGTTTGCCGATACAGCTTTGCGATGTCGAGGAGCTTTCATACGAAGAGGCGTGCGAGGCTCTCGACATACCGATGGGGACACTTAAGTCGCGGTTATGTAGGGGCCGTAGGCTCCTTAGGGATCGATTAATCGGCCAAGAGGGAGAAGAATGAACCAGCCACCGGATTGGGGCGCGTATCTTGCAGGCGCCATGGGAGACGAGGAGCGCAACAAGCTCGATGCGCTGCTCGCAACCGATGAGCAGGCACAGCAGGAACTTGAGGGGTTTAGGTCCTTCATCGGCTCGGTCCGAAAGGCAGGGCAGGCGGAGGATGTGCCGGTGGAGAGGCTGGAGGCTTCGCTAGGTGCCATTGCCTCGGAAACGGGAAAGCGCAGCTCACGTCTTTTCGCGTTTGCGATGACTGCCGTCATCGCCGTCGCCGTCGCGTGGCTGGGCTTCAGGGCCCTTACCTTTGATCCAATGGGCCTGAACAAAACGCCTACTATCGAGCAGATCGCCGTTGAAAGCCCGGAATCCGCCATGCGATGGGTGCGGAAGAAGATTCCTCTTAATGCGCCCTCTATCGACTTAGCCGAAGATGCGCGAATCGTGGGCGCGCGATACGGCGATGGCTGGGCATGCTACGACTACGAGGCCGGAGGCGAGTCTTACTACCTTTATATGAGCCGGGCGACCGACCCGGTTAAGAAGGGTGAGCCTGACAACCTGGACGGCACGACCGTTTACCGCGGCAAGGGCATAGGTTGGATCTCCGACAACGTGGCCTACTACATACGAGGAGGCGAAGACCAGACCCGCGACCGACTCGCAAAGCGTGCACTCGCCGCCACCGAACAATAAACTTCTTAGCGAGCCGCAGCCCCAATTTGGGCAGCGGGTAGGTAGGTCCGAGTGGGAGCGCGAAGCGCGAGTCTAGATCTCGATCCACCGAAATAGAGTGAGCTCCTAGTACAGATGGTGGGCGGTGTCGGACTTGAACCAACGACTTTTACAGTGTCATTGTAATTTCTTCGGCTTAGCTAGTTCCGTTTTGAACTTCATATCTGGTTCATCTTGGGTCACCGTGTGCCACCTCGTCTAGGAGCCAACGTAGGAACCTTCATTGGCCACCGTGCCTCCGAACGATGATTTCTTCGTGCCCGTATCCTGGCCGCTAAGCCGGTCAACTCCCTGACCCTTGCGCGAACCTGGGTAGGAAGTGATCATTTTGCTTTGGCCAGCGGCAACCCCAGATGCTTGCCGTGCGGAAAGCGAAAGAGAAACTTGTGGGGGATAGCATGGCCCTCACCTTTGGTCCAGTCGAAAGGTTGCTGCGGCTCAATAAGGTTGTGCGCGAAGTATGTGCCGTGGAAAAACACGGAGCCGCCGAAGGGAGGGTACTTGGCAACGAAGTCGGGTCCGATCGTAGGAGGTGCGGTTCGCTGACACTCAAAGGATAGAATCCACTTTAGATCTTCGCCCTTGTTGATCGTTGTAGGTTTGAAGCCATTGGAACGGGGCGTATTGATGGTGCTAAACCAGTCAACGAACGAAAAGCGATCGCCGCCGCCTGTCATTTTCCAGCCTGGCTCCTTCAAAGTCGGCTGTTTCAGTATCGCGGCAACAATCGTCTGGTTGGGGAGGTTCGGGTCAACCAGGGGACCTCCAATAATGCCGTAACGTCCCCCGGCGGTGGGAGTTGGTATCCCTTTGAAGGGAGTATCTCCCAAGTACTTGCCTAATCCAGCGGATTTAATCAGGATCTTGTCGCCGTCAGAAGGATATTGAAGCAGGTAACTCCACCTCCAGTGGCAATGAAGGGCATAGAAGGCACCCGGTGCGCTCGGCAGACCGGGCACGTAGCGCTGCGATTTGCCGTCTCCAATGCTCCTTCCGGGCCAAAAGTGTACAGTATCCCACGTTAGGAAGTTGGGCATCGTGCCCGGTGAGGAGTTCCACTTCGCAAAGTAGGGCTTTCCGACGTTCAGGCATGGGAAGCAATAAACAGCGTCGCCAAGAATAGAAGTAATAGCCCGACGACCGTCAAGAACCATCTAAGACGCATTGAAGGTGAGCGGTACCCGCCCCTACCCCAGTCAAGCTTCGTCGCACAGGCGGAACAGACAATCCTCATTCCAAAATTAGTCCGATGGCTTCGCTGTCGCCTGCGGGCGTAAAGGACCCAGCGAGACTCGCCAACGTAAACTTGTCTACGTTGCCTCAGTTGTTGACCAGAGATTGGTTTTCCGCATTTATAGCAACTTGCCATCCTTGTTGGCATGGCATGAGTGGTTTAAGCCGTCAATTACTGTGCTTCAGGTGCAACGATTAATCTGCTAGCACTAATTGCAATTCATGTCAAATTCGATTTCGACATTGGCCCAAAAAGTTTACGTTTGAGTCATAGGCGCCTAAGTTACGGTCGAAGATGTCCCGTCCCAACCGTAGCTTAGGGGTCTCAACTCAGCGGCACCACAATCGTGTGGCCGCAGTTATGCTGCACACATCTCGCTACAGCTGCTTTCCAACCTCCCGCCTCGCTGCTGACAGTCGAATCGCCAAGTCAACGGTTTGTCACTTGTTGTATGGGCGGACTAATCCTCTTTACAGCACTGTACTACGAGTTGTCAAGAGTTTGGAACGAGAATTAAAGCTACATTTAGATATTCGGGAATTGTTCTCGGAGGACGGTCGATACCCAACACTTGCAGTATGCGATCTTTGCCATTGCTCTGGTTGTACACCAGGCGTTGCGTTCGAGGTCGATAACCAGCGTAAAGCCGGATTTGAAGGGTTCAGGCCGGGCCAATGGTCGGGTGATACTTTGGAATTCAACGCAGAGCTAACGAAAGGAGTCAATGAATAAGCCGAAACAGCTCAAAAAGCGTCATCTCCAGAATCCTTATTCTCCGAACGAATACCGAACAAGCGGCGACGACAGCGGCGACGACAGCGGCCGCAACAGCAGCAGCGTTTTTATAGGGCTCCTAAGTGAAGTTCGACGTCTGCGCTTCTCGTCGTTTCAGATTTGTGTATTTTTGTGGCTCAACTCTAAGGGCTTTAGGTCTGTTCGGGTTCTTGACCGTCGACACCGCGTGGGTAGGCGATCGGTAGGTGGAGTTGACTTCGTCGCCAAACTTCCTGATTCAGATATCGAAATTGCAGTTCAACTTCGGCACTGGCGATCTCCACTCCAGCCAAGAGTGGCAAATGCTGCTGCGGCTGTTGCCACGGCGAATTTCCTTACTGTAATCACGATTCTGGTCCTCCTATTTATGTTAGACTCGCCCTTTTTGGCCAGGGATTGGCGTGGGCACGTCTGATTCCGGGTGCTTCCTCGGTTCCAAAGAAGACCTTCGGTGCTCGCCCAATTAGGAATTGTCCGACGATGGTTGAAATGTGACGGACTTTCCGGCGCCGATCGGACGAAAAGTTGTTTAAGGGATCAACCCGTCGGGACGGCCCCTGCACCGCAGCACGCGGTTATGGCGCTCCGCGCCAGTAACGAGCGGCGAACTGCAACCCATGACAAAACGTTGGTGCCCCATCCAGGACTTCGCGTGGGACGCGGGCAACGCGTAGGTTGCAAACGGTCTGGGCCCAGTCGTCTGCGGTCGACCGAGCCCGAAAGTCGTTTCGGTATTTGAGAAGATCGCGGGAATTGTGACTCCGGATAGGTATGAAGCCTAACTGTCAGCTTTGACTAGTAGGGCAAAAAAATTACTAACTTGATGCGACGCTGCTCGGAACGATGCCTTCGCAGCTGCCACGCTAACGACGCGCGTCTGAAAGCGAGACAGGTCGCCACGTTCCGGCGTAGAGAGAATCGATTGTCTCCATTAATCTCGGCCTCTTCGTAAGCCCGAAGCACTTCCGGTCCGGGCTTCTTAAGGTTCAAGGTAACGAGTTACATCCTAAGTCGGAATCGCGCGGCGATTACATTTCCCTTAGTTCCGACCGCCGATTTTCGTCTTGTCGGGATTCGTCGGCCGCTTCAGTTCCGGCCGCTTGTAGCTCTTGAGTGACTTGTTCATTTCCTCGATTGCGCGCTCGAGCTGGGCGTCCTTGCCCTGTCGCCAAAGATACGGATCGAGTTCGACATCGATGTCGGGATCGACACCGTAGCCTTCGACTTCCCATTTGCCAGATGCCGGGTTGTAAAACGCGCAGTTCGGAGCATTGATCCCGCCACCGTCGACAGTTGCGAAACCGAACGAAGCGACCAATCCGCCCCAGGTTCGCTTGCCGACCACGGGGCCGATTTTTTTGTGTTTGAAGAGCCACGGGAACATATCGCCGCCGCTGCCTGCGAACTGGTTAACAATCATTACTTTCGGGCCGTAGATTGCGTTGCCAGGCGTGGGCCAATCCTTGCCGTCGCGCGGAGTGAACGCCGCATCAAGGGTCTTCGTCATCTCATACACCATGAAGTCGTTGATCAATCCGCCGCCGTTGAATCGCTCATCCACAATCATGCCGTCCTTGTCGGTTTGCGCATAGTAATAGCGCAGGAAAGACGTCCAGCCGCCACCGCCGGTGTCGGGGACGTGCACGTAGCCGGCGCGGCCGTCGGTCATTTTTTCAACGTAGCGACGATTGTCTTCCGCCCACGCCTTGTTGCGAAGGTTGAACTCGCTCGCAACGGGAACAACGACCACTTCACGCGATCCTGTGCCGTCGGCATTCGACCCAATTTTTACCTTGACCTGTTTGCCGGATTTGCCTTCGAGCTTTTCGTAGATGTCGTTCGAGTCCTTCAGATCCTTGCCGTCGATCGCCAGCACGTATTCGCCGGCTTTCGCATTGATCCCAGGTTGAGCTAGCGGCGCCATCAGGCCGGGATTCCATCTTTCTCCGTCGTATACCCGCGTGATTTTGTACTTTCCGTTTTCGAAAGAATAATCCGCGCCGAGTAAACCTCCGGGAACACCGGAGATGTCTGGTATGTCGCCGCCAAATGCCCACATGTGGCCAATTACAATTTCGCCGAGCATGTCGGTGAACAAGTAATTCAGGTCGTCGCGCGATGCCACGCCCGCGAGGAACGGCTCATAGCGCTTTCGCATTGCTTCGGCGTCGACTCCATGCAAGTTGGCGGCATAAAACAACATCGGCTCGTTGCGCCAAATCTCATGGAAAATCGAAGCCCATTCCACTTTCGGATCGATCTTTACCTTGAGATCGGAAAGATCCAAACCGGGACCACCTGGAGGGGGCGGCGCAATGGTCGAGATGATCGCTGCACCGCCGGGGCGAAGTAGCAGCGCCTTCTTGCCGTCTGCCGTCGTGACTATGCCGCCGCCCGCCGTGAACGGTGCGCTCTTGCGCTCCGACATATCAAACTTTACGATGCTGGATGCCGCAGAGAAAATTCCGGACCCGGAACCGACGACGGCGAAGAAAGTGCCCGCCGGGCCCGCCTCCAATCCCATGTAATTCGCGGCGCCCATCGGCAGCGAGATGATCCGGTGCGCGATGTTCTCCAAGTCGATTCGAAACTTAGGCTCCTCTGGCTTTTTTGGTGGCTCAACGGGTTTTTCCGGGTCGACCGGCGGAGGCGTTTCCTTGATCGGCTCCTCGTCGCTTTCCGGGTGCAGAGGGTTCGGGAGGTCGTTGCGCAACACGACGCAGTACACGCTGCTCGTTACGGCCTGGTTTGTGAAGCTCGACATATCGAGCCAACTGACGGCCGGCCCCAAGTTAGTGCTTGCGTAGAAATAGAGATGCTTTCCGTCACGGTCGAAAATCGGGCTCTTGGCATTGGCGAGGCCGTCGGTGATTCGGGAAACTTTTGCGCCCTCGACATCATAAACGTAAATCGCCTGCATGTGGCTGTCCAAGTCTCGTGCCCATGTCATCCATTTCGAATCCGGAGACCAGCGCGCATTCATGCTCACAAACGGATCGGTATAGGTGGAACTGTCCACGAACGCATTCTTTCCGGTAGCGACATCGAGCACCCAAAGTTTATTACGATTGTCCGTGTAGGAAATCATTTTCGAATCCGGCGACCATGTCGGACTGAAATAGTACGCAGGCGAGTCTCCCAATTCGATAAATTTTTCCGTATTTGCTGCGACGTCGAACAGCGACATCTGCTGCCGTCCGTTTTGATCCGTGATGTAAGCGATAGTCTTTGCATCCGGAGACCATGCAGGTTCGCGACGGTGCACACCCTGCTTATCATTCAGCAGGCGCCCATCGCCCTTTTCAGCGGGGACTGTGAATATCCAACCCCGAGCTGCGACAACCGCGCGTTGGCCGGTCGGCGAAATGTTCGCCGACGTAATGTTGCCTGCCACGCTTTTGAACGCAGGGCGCACTTCCGGAAAATCGCCGTGCACTTCGATCGGCACCCGATTTGCTTTTCGCGTTCCGAGGTCGAACAGATAGATCCCACCCAGCTTCTCGTAAACAATCGCACCGGGTCCGGCCGACGCCGATTTGAGGTCGAAGCCGTTGCCCGGAACCTCCTCTGCGACGCGCTTGGTGTTCACGTCGTAGCTGAAAAGCCCAACCGGCCCTTTGGGGTCGGATAGATAAAAGACCTTGTTGTTCACCCACATCGGGTTGAAGTCGTTCCAGCCCTTGCGCGGGATTTCATGAACTTTCGAATCGGACATCTGGCCGATCCAAATGGCGTATGCCTGTCCGCCTCGATATCGCTTCCACGCGTCTTGCCACTTGAAGCCCGGTACGTAGGCCAGCTTTTGGCCGTCGGGCGAGAACGAAGCCATCGTTCCTTCCGGGAACGGTAGCGCTCGTGGCACCCCGCCGCCCGTTCCAACCGTGAACAGCCTGGGCGAGCCCGTATTGCTGAGCATCGACGAAGCGAATACAATCGACTTCCCGTCGTTCGTCCACCCGGCGACCTGATCACCCGCTGGGTGGTAGGTCAGGCGCTTCGGAACGCCTCCCGAAGCAGGCACGACGAACACGTCGGTATTGCCATCGTACTGCCCGGTGAAAGCGACTTGGGCGCCGTCCGGCGAAAAGTGCGGCGCTCCTTCGATGCCGGGCGAAGACGTCAGGCGGCCGGCAGAACCCCCCTCACGAGCCACGGACCAAAGGTCGCCTGCGAATTGAAAAACAATTCGGCTTTCGCTGACCGTCGGGTGTTGAAGCAGCAGTGGGTTCGAACCCGGGTCAAAAGCCGGATTCTGTTGGCCTGCAAGCGCGAGCGTAGCAATAAGCAACATCAATTGCATTGTAGCGTTACGCAACGGTGATTTTAATGGTTTCGCTACCAAGCTTTGAAAGTTTTCAGGAACGCGATTTCTTCCTCGTTCAACGGAGGTGGTGGGGAGTCAGCCGGAAGAGCGACCGCCCTCGTCAACGCAATCTGGCCCGCGTGATAATGGTCGTGCCCCATCACGCAGTTCAGAATTTTCCAGATGGGCCACTCGTCTCCCCAGTTCGTCGGCGCGAGGTCGTCCAAAGCATCATCATGGAGCCCGCTCCAACTCGACAGCCAATACGCCTGGCACTCTTCCAAGTACGCCTTCGCTTCTTCCCAATCGGTGCCGATTGCGATCGTTCGCTCTGTGATTTCTTTCAGCCGCGTTTCCATGCTGTGGAATGCTGCGCTGCCGTACAGCACCTTGCAACCCGCAACGTGCGTCACCTGCCCGATGATGCTGCCGTCCGAGTGCAGATAGTCCCCTTCTCGCGGGGTCAGCCGCGACCATGAGCCCAGTTCGTCCAGGTCCCTTATCGATTCCAATAGGTCCCCATACGCGATCTCCGCTTGGCTCTTGAAGTACTCCAGCATGCCCCGAGTCTACATCTGCCAAACTTGAAATTGGAATGCGACGAAGAATCGGCAACCCTGGAGTTGAAGAACCCGAAGAATTGGCGATAGACAAGGACATCCTCAAGCGGATCCTGCGCCTTTTCGCACCTCACAAAAAGCAGGTCGCCCTCACACTCGTGGCGGTCATGGTCGGCGTTCTCCTCGGCCTTGTCCCGGCATTCCTGATTCAAGTGCTGGTCGACGAGGGACTGCAAAAGCAGCGCATGGACATCCTCATCAACTACTCGCTGATGACGCTTGTCGCAGTCCTCGCGGGCGCAGCTGTGACCCTGCTTTACGGGTACTGGAGCGTGGTGATCGGCCAGAAAATCATGTGCGAGATCCGCTCGAGCCTTTTTCACCACTTGCAGCGGATGTCACTGAAATTTTTCACCGCCACGCGCACAGGCGAAATTCAATCGCGATTGCTCAGCGATGTCGCCGGCGTCGAAAACGTCGTCAGTTCTACGATCACCGACCAGCTCTCGAATCTCGCTATTGTGATCTCGTGCCTCGCTGCGATGTTCTGGATGGATTGGCGATTAACCCTGCTTTCAGTTGGCTTGATTCCAATCTTCGCCGTTATCGGCAGGCGCGTCGGCGATTACGCGCAGAAAGTCAGCAACGGTTTGCAAGAGCAAAACGCAGAACTAACTTCCACCCTGCAAGAAAGCCTCTCAGTGTCGGGAATTCTGCTCACGAAAACGACCGGCCGCGCCGAGATTATTCAGGAGCGTTTCGAAACCGAGAACCAGCGGCTCGCGGGTTGGCAAATAAAGGCTGCGGTCGTCATGTACATGTTTTTCGGCATGATCCGCCTAATCACTCAGCTCGCGCCGACTCTCGTCTTCTGGCTCGCCGGGTGGTTGATGATTAAGCAAGGTGACACGTCGATCACCATCGGGAAACTCGTCGCATTTACCGGCTTGCAAACGCGCATGTTCTTTCCGCTTACCGGCGTCATGGGTTCACAAGTGGAAATCATGCGCTCCTTCGCCCTGTTCCAGCGCATCTTTAATTATCTCGACATGCCCATCGACATCGATGAAAAGCCAGACGCCGTGGCCATCGACCCGGCAAAGGCCCAAGGTCGCGTAGAGTTCAAGGGAGTTGGATTCAGCTACGAGACTGACGGCGCGAAGACCCTGGACGGCCTCGACTTCGTCGCCGAATCCGGCCAGCTTGTCGCTCTCGTCGGTCCTTCTGGCGCGGGCAAAACCACGCTTACCTACCTCATTCCCCGACTCTACGATCCCGATGAGGGCGAGGTAAGTATCGACGGCCACGACGTTCGCGATCTCAAATTATCTTCACTCGGCGAAATGGTCGGCGCGGTCACTCAAGAAACCTATCTGCTGCACACCACCATTCGCGACAACCTCAAGGTTGCAAAACAGAACGCAACCGATGAAGAGTTGATTGAGGCGTGCAGAGCCGCCGCAATTCACAATCATATCGATTCATTGCCGGAAGGCTATAGCACCGTGGTAGGCGAGCGCGGATATAAATTATCCGGTGGTGAGAAGCAGCGCATAGCGATTGCGCGGGCAATTCTGAAAAATCCGAAAATTCTTATTCTCGATGAGGCGACTTCCGCGCTGGATACGCACTCGGAGAGATTTATTCAGGCGTCCTTGGCGGAATTGATGAAGGGCCGCACAACATTTGCGATCGCTCACCGGCTTTCGACGATTCTTGCAGCCGACCAAATCCTCGTTCTCGACAAAGGGCGCATTGTAGAGCGCGGCACGCACCGCCAGTTGCTTGCGCACAGCGGACTTTATTCAAGGCTTTATAATGACCAGTTCCTTCACGAAAAGGAATTGCAAGAAATCGATCAGGCGCCGGCCTAGTGTTTACCTAGCCGCTCCACAAGGGCTGACACTTTAACCCTTATCTCATCGCGAGCGTCGCGATACTTCTCGAT
>JALYSG010000045.1 GCA_030854945.1 Armatimonadota bacterium | reverse complement strand
GCGGTTGCGTTTACTCGCACTTGCACCGGCGGCTCGCCGACAGAAAACACAAAACCTGGCCGCATGACGAGGCGGTTGTTCTCGCTGCTTAGCAGGGATGCAAGGTTTCCTGAAAAAACCGAGCCTCGCACCATACTGTAGGAAGTCGGCGCAACCGAGCGAGAGACCCACATCACGGCTTCGCCCCGATTCATGATCGAACCGTACCACCCACCCACGATGTACGTCAAAGAACCGTTTCGCCAAACGTCGCCCGCCACCGATAACAAGCAGTCTTCGGGCAGGAAAGTCTGCAAATCGACATAAGAACCAGCTGTTCCATACCATAGGCTCGCGCGTTCGTTCGGATAGCCCACCCATCCCACCTGCACCCCGCCGTCCACGCCGTGAGCCATCGACGACGCTGCACCGACGGGATGAAGGTCGACCCACGAACTCTTCGTGCCACGCCAAAGGCTGGCGTGATCAGCGCCGTTTATAAAGGCGTCGCCAACCTGTTGTCCGTCTCCCACACCCTGGCAGTGCGATCCCAGACTGCCGTCAGGATGTAACTCAACCCATGAAGAGGCCGTCCCGGTCCACAGTCCGGCACGATACTTATCACTCCATGTATGACCGACTTGAACTCCATCGTCCATAGCGAATGCCCAGGAGCTAAGCGCGCCGGTATGTGCTGGGTGTAGCTCTCTCCAGGATTCTGGAGTACCCGTCCAAAGACCCGCTCGCACGGTGGGGTACCCCACGAAGAACTGTGCGTATCCGACCTGCTGGTCGCCGGAAGTATCAAAGGCAAGCGAATGCTCGGCGTTCGCAGGGTGCAGGTCTACCCAGGATTCTGGAGTGCCCTCCCACAAGCTGGCGTGGAAGTAGTTGCCTACTCCCACATGGCCCACTTGCTGATTGCCGGCGATTCCCTCGACAAACCCATGAGGATGAAGGCTCTGCCACGAGCCCGCCGTCCCGCTCCAAATGCCGGCGTCGTCGTTCACTCCCCCACCCTGTTTGCCGTCCCTAACACTCGATGGCCCCGAGTCTCCCGCGCCGGGCGGATGCAAATTGACGACGGTCCACTGGGCGTTTGCCCAGGTCCAGCAGGCAAAACCCAAAAACACAGCTGTGTATCGCATACACACTTGAATCGCCATCCGACTAAGTATCCCGCAGTGAATCGACCGACACGCGACAACCAGTCAAACTAGGTGCGCTCGTCATTACCCCGGGAAGTGCCACCAGACCTTGTCGATGCGGCCGGACCAGGGGTAGGCGAATGCAGGGCCGACGGCACGGAAGCTGACGAGTGCACGAATGGCAAGCGTCCCCGGCTGGATGAAGCGGGAGGGGTCGCTCCGCACGGTCACGGTCACGACGTCGTCGGTTGTGGTTGCGAGGCGCGTGTCGAGCAACTCGTAGTCGTCTATGACGTAGTTCCACAGCCACACCTTTTGCTGCGCGTTGCCGAAACTGGCGCTTGATTCGACGGAGAAGCTGAATCCGTTGGGCGATGCGGTTGGCGCGGTTGCGTTTAGCCGGACTTGCACCGGCGGCTCGCCGACAGAAAACACAAAGCCCGGTCGTATGACGAGCCGGTTGTTGTCGCTGTTGAGCAGCGATGCCAGATTGCCAGAGAACGCCGTCCCCCGAACCGTGCTGTATGAAGTCGGCGCGATCGATCGAGAAACCCACATCAACGCCTCGGAACGATTGGTCGTGACGTTGAACCCGGTTCCGACCACATAGGTGAATGCGCCATCATGCCAGACGCCCCTGGCTTCGGAACTTGCGAAACTCGCCGACAGGAATTCGTCGAGATTCACCCACGAGGCCGCGGTGCCGCTCCACAGGCTGGCGCGAAAATTGCTGCCCACAAAGGCATCGCCCACCTGCTGGCCGCCGTCCACGCCGTAAGCAATCGAGTAAGTCGCACCGGCGGGGTGCAGGTCTACCCACGAGCCCGCCGTGCCGCTCCACAGAGCGGCGCGAGTCGTCACGAAGGTGGCCTCATGAGTACTGCCTACCTGGTAGCCACCATGCACACCGCGAGCCTCCGAGTAAGTCGCTCCGGCGGGGTGGAGGTCCACCCGCGAGCCGGCCGTGCCGGTCCACAGGCTGGCGCGTTGGACGCCGCCCAGAATGACCCAGCCCACCTGCTTGCCGCCGTCCACGCCGTAGGCCGTCGATTGACTCGCCCCGGCGGGGTGCAGGTCTACCCACGAGCCGGCGGTGCCGCTCCACAGGCTGGCACGTCCAACGCTGCCCACATCGGCACGGCCCACTTGCTGGCCGCCGCCCACCCCGTGAGCCTCCGAGTAAGTCGCTCCGGCGGGGTTCAGGTTCACCCAAGAGCCAGCCGTGCCGCTCCACAGGCTGGCGCGCCTGACGTCGTCCACGCGGGCATAGCCCACCTGCTGGCCGTCGCCCACGCAACGGGCATTCGACTCAGTCGCCACGGCGGGGTGGAGGTCCACCCAGGATTCTGCCGTGCCGCTCCACAGGCTGGCGCGAAAGCCGTAGGCGTACCCCACCTGCTGGCCGCCGCTCACGCCGTAGGCCACCGATTGACTCGACCCGGCGGGGTTCAGATTGACGACTGTCCATTGGGCGTTCGCACAAACCGCGAGGATGAAAGCGACGACACTGATTACTTGTTTCATTATTTGATTTCTCCTTTAGCCTGGGAAAGTCCACCACACCTTGTCGATTCGGCCGGACCAGGGGTAGGCGAATGCCGGGCCGACGGCACGGAAGCTGACGAGTGCGCGAATGGCTAGCGTCCCCGGCTGGATGAAGCGGGAGGGGTCGCTCCGCACGGTCACGGTCACGACGTCGTCGGTTGTGGTTGCGTGACGTAGTTCCAGAGCCACACCTTTTGCTGCGCGCTGCCGAAGCTGGCGCTGGATTCGACGGAAAAGCTGAACCCGTTGGGTGACGCGGATGGCGCGGTGGCGTTCAGCCTCACTTGCACCGGCGGCTCTCCGACCGAAAACACGAACCCTGGTCGCATGACGAGCCGGTCGTCGTCGCCGTTCACCAGGGAAGCGAGGTTGCCTGAGAAGACGCTGCCCCGGACCATGCTGAACGACGTCGGCGCGATCGACTGCGAGACCCACATCAGCGCCTCCCACCGCCCGGTCGTGTTGTTGTTTCCATGGCCGACCACGTAGGTAAGGGCTCCATGGCTCCAGATGTTATGTGCGGCGGACGCAATGAAGCCCGCAGGCAAGAGCGCGTGGAGGTCAACTCGGGATGCGGCGGTGCCCGTCCAAAGGCTGGCGCGATTGAAGCCCGGCGTCAGTGAAATATAACCCACCTGCCGGCCGCCGCCACTCCGTTCACGCGCGACCTGACCGCCGAGCCGGGGTGCAAGTCCACCCAGGAGGCGGCCGTCCCGGTCCAGAGGCCGGCGTGCTCGTCGATGCCGAACGTGGCATAGCCCGCCTGCTGGCCGCCATCCACCCCATAGGCATACGAGGAAGCCGCCCCCGCGGGATTGAGGTCCACCCACGAGGCGGCCGTCCCGGTCCAAAGGCCGGCGTGGTCAACTGCGCCGAACCGGGCGCCGCCCGCCTGCTGACCGCCATCGACGGCAAAGGCCCGCGACTCGGTTGATCCGGCGGGGAGCAGATCCACCCACGAGGCGGCCGCGCCGCTCCACAGGCTGGCGCGCAAGGTGGCGCCCACCACAACAGCGCCTACCTGCTGACCGCCGGACATTCCAAAGGCTTGCCCCGACGACGCCACCCCGGGGTTTAGGTCCGCCCACGTGCCGGCGGTTCCGCTCCACAGGCTTGCGCGAACGGCGCCGGCCAGCTGGGCATAGCCCACCTGCTGGCCGCCGCGCACATCGTAGGCGACAGACTCCACCGCCCCGGCGGGGTGCAGGTCGACCCAAGACGCGGCCGTGCCGGTCCAAAGGCTGGCGTGCCAGATGAAGCCGAAGACGGCAAAGCCCACCTGCTGCGAGCCGTCGACGCCATAAGCATACGACTCAGTCGCACCGGCAGGGTGCAAATTGATCACCGTCCACTGGCCGTTTGACGAAGCCGCGATGATGATAGCGAACGCGATTGCAAGGTGTTTCATTTGGGCACTTATGAATGATTGCGCTATGGTGGCAGGAATGTGACAATCAGAACGTCGGTTAGCTCTAACGGCAACGGCCAAAGCAAGCGCGCCGCGGGGTATCATGGCAGCCGAGCGAGAGGCGCAACTGCCTTCGCTTTTTTTACGACTTCAGAGAACACACTATGGGCTACACATACGCGATTTTAGGTTCCGGAATGCAGGGCACTTGCGCTGCCTACGACTTGGCAAAGAACGGCGACGCCGACCGCATTCTGATGGGCGATATGAACCTCGCGCAGGCAACCAAGAACGCAGAGCGCGTAAACGGAATGGTGGGTCGCGCCGTCTGTGAGCCGCACGAAGTGGATGCTCTGAACGAGCTCCAGCTGGAGGCATTCCTGCAGCCGGTGGACGTGGTGCTTAGCTGCGTGCCCTATTGGATGCACCCGAAGATCGCTCCGGTGGCGATTCGGTCGAGCACGAACATGATCGACATGGGCGGCGACACCGCCGTCACGATGGAAACGATGAAGTTCGATGAAGTCGCAAAAGCAGCTAAGGTCACCGTTGTGCCCGACACGGGCCTCGCGCCGGGTTTGGTGAATAGCCTCGGCACGCACTTGATGTCGAAATTCGACGAAGTCGATACAGTCCGCATGTATTGCGGTGGCCTCCCTCAGCATCCGAAGCCGCCCTTCAACTACAAGTTGGTGTTCAACGTCGAGGGCTTAGTTGCGGAGTACACCGACGACGCGATTGCTGTTCGCGGCGGGAAAGTCGCGCATATCCCCACGCTGACCGACCTCGAAGAAATCGAGTGGCCGGGGCTCGGGAAAATGGAAGCCTTCGTGACCAGCGGCGGCACCAGCACCGCGCCCTACAGCTTCGAAGGTAAATTGGACACCTACGAATATAAGACCATCCGATTCCCAGGGCATTGCGAGCGCATGCGCATTTTTATGGATTACGGTTTTTGGGGCGAGGAAAAGATTTCAGTAGACGGCACGGAAGTTCGCCCGCGCGAGGTGTTCCACAAATTAATGAGCGAAGGACTGCGAGACGACAGCGACCAAGATATGATCCTTGTTCGTGCATGGGCAACCGGTAAAAAAGGTGGCGTGAAAGGGCGTCATCAAGTCGATATTTGGGATAAGCAGGATATGCAGACCGGATTTAGCGCGATGGAGCGCATGACCGGTTTCCCTGCGGCGATTTACGCTCACGAAATTGCCAAGGGCAAAGTGGAAACAGGGTGCGTTCGGTATGAGTTGGCGATACCGGGAACGGTTGTCGTGGACGGTCTAAAAGCGCGCGGCATCGATATCAAGGAATCCTAATATTTAGACTGGTAGGGCGATCGCAGGCGTTCCGGCCCTGTCAGCAACACGAAGTCCTCGATTGGAGTCTCGCCTCCGAACCTCGAACCCAATATGCGCTGGTTGCCCTCGAATACCTGCCACCGATATGGCCGACGAAGGATGGGATCGAGCGTGTTCAAGCCAGAGGCTGCCAACTCTTCGATGGAGGGCCAATGTCCGGTCTTCGCCTTGATCGTGCGAGCGCGCAGGGTGAGCGCTAACGATCGGAGGTAAGAGACCGCCAAGATTTCCTGTTCCTTTAGGGATCCTGCGTGCCAGTACCTTTCGTGCGACCCACCGCCGTGATCTGTGCCAAGAATAAATGCGTCGTCTTGCCAGCGTCCGCATACTTCGATCATCTGCTTTAATGCAGCTATCTTTTCGCGGTCACTTTCGTTACGGGCATTAGCTGCCCATCTTTGCAGCGTGTCCCACACCGACTCGTTGGGGTCCTCTTTCGCTGCCTCATCGATCCAACGAAGTATTTCTCCAATTTGGTGTCTCGCGGCGTCTTCGAAGCTCCCTTCTTTCCATTGCCTTGCCTCGGCTTCGATGGCGATTAGGGCGTCTATATTGTTTGCAAACGCTTCCGCGCCAGACTGCAGCAAAGTGGCATATTCGTATAGAAACATTTCCGCGACGATGCATGCTACGCTCTCTTGTCTCGGCATCAAATTCGAAAGTCGCCGCATTGCGGTTGCCGATGCGAGTAAAGCGCTTACGTCACCCTGTGTGACGGCGAAGTTTCCGCGTACGATAAGTGGCGTGAGGCCACGAAGGGTTTCAAGATATAGGTTATCATCGCCCCTTCCGTAGGATGTGCAGTTGCTGAGTTCGATAGCCAGGTCGTGAATGTCCTTGTCCCTTTCTATGAGCAGAGCCATTTCGGCGACATTTTCTGTGTCGGAGTAGATGGTGGTCTTTCCATCCCTTTTATCGCGCAGGGCGTTAATCTTCCGCCGTATTGCTTCTGCTTTCGGGTTCGGTGGATTCTGCACGGGTTCAAAAACAAGGCCGGCTTCTTTTGCCTCTCGTGTGAGGCGAATGATTTGGTTGCGCGCGCTCATGCCACCCAGCCACATTCCCAGCCCGACAACGATCAGGAGCGCTGCAACAACGCCGCAAACCCACAATAACCGCCGCTTCATTTCTGTAAAAACCTGACGTACCAAAGGGTCGCGACGGAGCCGTCATGATAATTCGGCGATCGGCATCGATAGAAAGGAGTCTTAGAACGGCTGCTCCGAACCCGACCTGCTCGGAGCCGACCTTCGGCTTTCGGCGGGACTTAGCAGCACGAATCCCTCAGAAATCCCATCGTCCGTACGATTGATCTCGGCACCGACTATCCTTAGTTTGCCTTCGAACTTCTTCCATTGGTATGGCTTGCCGGAGATGGGATCCGTTGTTTCCAAGCCCAGACGGCCCAGGTCTTCGATGGATGGCCAATCCCTGGTCTCCGCTTTTATTCTTCTCGCGCGAATGGTGAGCCGCATTGCCCGCACAGACGTCCGAAGCTGTCGTTCCTGGGATTTCAAAATCTTCGCTATCCAATAGACTCCGCCCCACGGCTCCTCACCGTCGTGCTTCGAGATCACGTATTCATCGTCGTTCCATTTGGGATAAATATCCATGGATGCCCTAAGTTCCTCTATTTTCGCCCGTGCGACTGCGGCCGGCGATTGCTGCACCGCAATCTGAATTTTTTCCCAAGTGCTCGTCGTTGGATGCTTGCTATTGGCAGCATCATCGATCAAGCGCAGCTCGTTTCCGGCGAGGTAAGCAGCCGCAGTCTTGAAACTTTCGCGAATCCAGTTGTCGGCTTCCGCTTCGATGGCTGCGATTTGAGATGGGTGGCCGAATTGTTCCGCCGCTCTCTGCAGCATATTGCAGTACTCAACGCAAAAGGTAGCTGCAAGCATGTTCGCAAGAGAGTCCTCATGTGGCATTAAGTCTGCGATTCGACGAATCGCGCTCGCCGAACTCAGCAGGCTCTGAAAATCCCTTTTATGAATCGCGTAGTTTCCTCGCGCCGTTAGGACCATGACTCCGTGGAGGGCGTCCAGATATGGAGCGGAGTCCTTGTAGCCGTAAGAAGTGCAATTGCTGAGCGCTTCGGCGGCCGGAAATAATGGACTGACCGCGTCAAGATATTTCTTTAGTTCCGCGGGGTCTTCGGTGTCGGAATAAATGTTGAGTTTGTTAAGCGGTTCTTCCAACTCGCTAAACTTCGACAGCAGTTTCCTCGCTCTTTCGGCATCGGCATTCCGCATGGGAGGGGGGATTTCTGTTCGAATTCCCATCGCGTTTGCTTCGGATATGAGGCGCTCGACCTGCCTGTAAGCACTCATGTTGCCCACCCAAAGAGCGAGCGCAACGAGGATGACAACCCCCGCGAGGATCGCTCCCTTGAGCATCAGCTTTCTCTTCACTTATTTGAACCTTTGGAATCGCGCGCGACGTGCGAGTGAGCCTCTGCGGCTAGGTCCGCGAATTCTTCGGTGTCGATGAGGTCGAGCCTAACATCCAGCCATCCCCAGATTGCACCCGGAGACAGAAGCCGGTGCCGTTCAGGGTTTGCTTTGGCGATGCCCTCTGCCATTTCTATAGGCAAGCGAAGTACCGAGCGACCTTTTCCGGGCCACAGTGTTGCGAATATCTTGTTATTCACGCGAAAATCCGGGTGGCCGTGGTGGGATCCCTCCGTCGCGCCTTCGAAAGAGAGCAACGACTTCCGTGCCTCTGATTCCGTCATGCAATGCTCAGTATGGCGGGAATAGGACGGCAACGACCGTCGTTGCGTCAGGCGTCAACGACCTGGGGTTGTGCCTCTCGGCGAGTACTTCGACATGTCCATTGCGAGTAGTCATTGTGAAAGGCTGTTTCGTAAACGGGTCGATCGTATTCGCTCCAGATTTAGCAAGTTCGTCGATGGTCGGCCATTTGCCGGTTTTAATATGCGACTTGTACGCGTCGATTTTTAGCTTAAGCGCCGCAATTTCGGCTTTTTCATCGAGGTCCGATTTTCTTGCATGCGCCGCCGAGTCGCGCATAACGTTTGGTAAGTGGGTCAAAAAGTCTCCATTCTCTGGCAGGAAGGTCGAAGACCTTTCCGGCTCCAACTGATCCCACTCATCGTGAAAATCAATCACCATTTGCGGGATTGTAGTGCGAAGCTTGCCGATATACCTGGGGTTACGGCTGACGTCTACTTCGACGAGTCCGAGGTCCGTGATTTCTTGAGAGACCTCGCCTCTTTCGAACATATCGACGTAAGCCAGTTGATCCATCAATAAAAGTTCCAATCCCTTGCGGCGGTCGACGGTGGGCGACTCACGCGTGAGGTTATCGAGTTGATCGAGGATCGTGGAGGAGCCGGTGTATCGGTCAGCAGTTCGCGATATCAGGCGACGATGGTATCTGGACGCAAAGCTAAAGGCGAAATTGCCCCGATTCGGAAGCTCGTCTAGCGACCGTTGTGAGATTTTATTAAGCAGCTTCAGTGAGCTGATCACCCCTTCCAACTGGCCATCACAGATCTGGACGAGCCCTTTCGCGTAAACCGCCTTTGCAGCCAAGCGTATGTCGGCATAATCCTGGGTCGACATTCCAGCTTTCCAAACTCGCTTGGGAGCATACCGTCCTAAGTTTGCGAACGCAGCGACCTTAGCAAAATGAGGCTCGAGCGTGGCGACAACTTTCCGCACGTCGGCAATTTCTGCCTCCTCAAGCTTTATCGAGGTCAGCGCTTTAATCTCGAATACTGAAAGCGCCGCTGCCTCGTCGACGCCTATGTCAACCTCGGATATGGGCAAATCGGCAAACTCGACCATCATGCCTCGCTTGCGAACTTCAGCCTTTAGGCGTTCGACTTCCTCGTTCGAAGGATCCGTTAAATAAATGCCGAAGCCCGCGATGACGGCGGCAAGAGTCCCTGCGATAATAACAACGGTGCGACGCTTCATCGCGCAGGCTCGATAATCCTTTGCGGCTTATTAACGATTCCTCGTGTTCTGTCGCTTCTAATTCCAACCACAAATATCCGGTTGCCTTCAAATTCCAACGTAAATGGTTTATCCGTCCACGGATCAACCGTCTCGATGCCGGCCTTTGCGAGCGTTGCAACCGTCGGCGCAACGCCTGTTGCGCCACGAGCAGCGTACGCCGCAACGGTCAGCCTGATGGCACGATCCGCGGCGTCCTGATCGATCTCTCTCTGCTTCGCCCACGCAATACCGTGCACCGCTGTCGACACCATTTCGTCATGAAATGATTTCCCAACAAGCGAAAGGGCATTCGAAACGAGTGTATCGCGCTGATTCCATTTATCGAACCCATCGATAAACGCGCGCAAAACGTCAACGCGCGTTTTGCCCATTGCACGGTTCGTGCGATTGAAGTCATAGAAACCAAGCCCGTTGCTCGTCGGCGGGCCATAGGAGACGGTGCCCGCATCGACCGCATCAATGTGCGCGAGATACGCTGACAGTTCTTCGCCCAACGTCGCCTTGTGATCGATTCGGGGCTGATCATTAATAAGACTAACAACCTGATTCATGCGCGCTTTATTTTCTGAGGTGCGGAATGCTAGCTCGGCGCAAATAATGTTCGACCATCGGATAGCCATCAGGTTCGGCAACTGGCCAATACCGGTTGCGATGGCACGCTTCGAAGTCTTGTGTATCAGCTTCACCATTTCTTCTGCTTCTTCGTAATCACCTTCGACTGCCGCAATATATCCCCGCATTCCCAAGACTTTCGGTGAGTAAATTACGGAGGCACGGTCCGAGTTGGACCAGTCATCGAATTGCTGGCCCTTCGCTGTTGCGAATTGTTTGATCAGACCGAAAAACGGATCGGTCGACGCGATCAACCTGTGCATTTCCACCGGATCAGAGGGATCGAATCGGTATCGACTGAGCTCCCGATGTGAAGCGAGGCCGGCAAGTAGCAACCTGGTCGGCGAACTTCCGTCCATCTCTGCCCGGCTGCCGTGCCCAATGTCCGTCGCGAGACCGCGCTCCTAGGCCTCTGCGGTCAGGCGTTTGATTTCAGCCTGATAGTCATGCGAAAAGTAGAGCCAACTGCCCACGGCGAACGCCACAATGACAGCGAGGGCGGTTCGAATGCCTTTGCGCAACTTCATACAGTTGTAGACGTCGCCGTTCCGTCGGACAGTTCGCTACGACGTGATGGCCACGATCACGTCGCCGGAGTTCGTCCCGATCACCCGAAAGCGGCCGTAATTTCGAGCCTCGCCGTCACCGTCGACTGCTTGAGCAACTGCGGCAAATGACGTTGGATCTGCATCGACCAACGAGAACAGTTCCGGCCTGCCAAGCACAAGTTCCAGCCGGCGGCCGTTGGTCGAGTATCGAGCAACACCTAGCGCCAGCCGCCGAAGCAACTGCAGATATCGCTCGGCCGCGCGTCGACGCGCGGTTTCTTCTTCGAGCTGCCGTGAGACCTCCGCCAGACGCGTGATCGTCGACGTCAACTCGACGTTCGAGTCACGGCCCTCGACCCGGCCCACAATTGCGGCGATTTCAGCCCTGGTGAGCGGACCCAGCTTGCGACGAATTCGGTTCCAATAGGTGCCCACAGTCCCCTTGGCGATGCCAAGCTTTTCTGAGATTGCGCGATCCTTGTAGCCCTTGACGGCAAGGTTCAGCACGGAACGCTCGCGCTCCGAAAGGCTCGCAAGTTCGTGCTCGACGTGGTTCCCAAGTTCCAAAGTGGCCATTACGGCTTAACACAAACGCCGACCATGCCCCCAAGTAACAATGGGCCGACTAATAGTGATTGACGCGCAACCGACACTTTGTGACATCAAAGCAGGGACGCATTCGCAAAATAAGGGACTAAAGCCCTACAAGGAAACCACGATATCCGTGCCTTTCATCTCGCCAGGAACGTAAGGCTTGCCGTTGTTGTCCTCGCCATCGAGCCCCACCGAATACACGACGACCTTGCCGCCGGTTGTCTTCAGCACATAGGGCTTGTCGCCGAACGGGTCGGTTTCGTCCACCCCTGCAATCTTCGCGGCTTCGGTAAGAGTGGGTGTCTTGCCGGAGTCCGCCAGTTCCCGCGCTGCCACAGCGATGCGCAGGCAGTCGATCTCCGCTCTCGATAGCGCCTCCCCGTTTTTCAGTGGGCTCGTAAACGCCATCGCGAGCGCCTCAAATGCGTGAAGGGCCGTTGTTTGCGGAGACTCCTCGGTCGATGCGTGCTCTGCCTGGTGAAGCAGTCCCATAACTTTTGTTCGATCAGCCCAATTCTCGTAAGCCGCAACGACGAACGCCGTCGCGTAGTCTTCGGCTTTATCGATGTTTTCCATAAGAATGTCGTCCATCGACTTGCCGTCGATCATTGCCGGTGAGCTTAGGCCGGCGACCTTACTGTAGGTGACGGTGCCTGACTTAATCCGAGCGATCGTTGCACGGATAAGCGCGAGATCGGTGCCCACGCCCTTCTTGGCTTCGACCCTCGGAATCTCCGCCGCTATTGCAGCCAACGTGCCCCCCATGCTTCGATCGGTTTCAAGTGCTCCGATGGCGCCTCTCCACCAATGGTCCGTTAAGACGGTAGTGAGGTACTCAGACATAGAAAGGTCTTCAGAGGCCGCCTGGGAGATGATCGCCGCGGCCTTCTCGAAATCTGCTGCCGCCTTGGCGGCATCACGCTTTTCGGCTTTGCGCAATCCTCGGGCGACCAGGGCGATGCAAGCGCGCTGCATCGGCTCGTACTCGGTGTACACGACCTGCATACCCAAGGCGAAGTCCCTCTGTGGAGCGAAGGACGCGGCGGCAGCGGCTGCTTCGATGGCGCCGAAGCGCGGCGCCAGGTCGGTTAACGCCCTATCGGCTTCAGAATCCGTGGCCTGCCCCTTCAGATACCTTTCCAGAACCCTTGCAGGCTCTGAGTCGCTGAGGTCCACCAACTTTCGGTACATGGCGCCCGCCTCGTCCGTCTTGCCCGCGCGGGCCGCGGCGATGTCCTCCACTGAGAGAGGCATCCCCAGTTCTTTCGCCTTCGCCATCGAAACACTGGTGGGTGCCGCGTCTATGTGTTTATGATCGGCGCCTATCACTGACGGGACATCGGGTTTGTCGTTGCAGGCGCCGACGGCGATTAAGCCGAGCAAACATGGAATCCAAGAAAACTTCACATCAAGATTATAGAGATTCTCGTGCAGGCTTGCAGGAAAGTTCGACAAGAGTGCGTACCTAAACTCTCATAACCCGATGAAACGCACGGTCAGAGGATTCACCCTTATCGAACTGCTCGTCGTAATCGCGATCATCGCGATTCTTGCAGCGATTCTATTTCCGGTCTTTGCTTCGGCAAAAGAAAGCGCGCTCAGAACCGAGTGCCTCAGCAACATGAGGCAGATGACCTCCGCTTTCCACATGTATTTGGGAGATAACGACGACCGGTATCCGGGGTGTCTGCCACCAGTCCCGCCCATCAATGGCGGAAACATTGCATGGATGCCGTACGACCAGCAGATATTCACCTACGTGCGAGAGACGCGTCTGTTCGGCTGCCCCAAAGACCCGAACGGCAACGTCGTGCCCAACAACATTCCGTTCTGGGACGGAAGCTTTCGCGCGAAAGCGATCAGGCGGTCATACGGCTACCCGGGCTCGCTCGCCACGGCGCAGGCGGGAGGGCGCGACGAGAACACGGGCATGAGCTCGAGCCCATATAGCAACCCTGGGGCGGTCGGCCGGCTATCGTCGACGATCGAGCAGGCGGCGCAGACGATCTCGTTCGTCGAAAACTGGCTTGAGCAGAGCCCGGATTCCTGGGTCGGCGGCCCGTGGGGTTCCGGCTTTATCGAGTGTGATTTCTACGAGTTGCCCGGCCGCAATATCCCGCCGCAGGGCCCCGGAGATCGGCTGCCGCCTGGCTGCGGGAGCTACGAGCAGTACCGGCCGGGTAAGGGCCATCGTGGCGGGGGCAACTACGCGTTCGCCGACGGGCACGCGAAGTTAATGCGCTGGGGCCAAGTTCGGGGAAACGACTTCTGGTTTTTCAAACTGCAGAAGCCGTCTCAAACGTTTACACCGTAACGTTTTAAGGTTCGCGTGATGTCGTGATCAGGCGGGCGCTTCGGTTGAAAAACCAATAATTCCATGCCCACTGAAACATCACCAAGAATTTATTCTTAAACCCTATTAGGTAGGCGATGTGCACGATTGCCCAAATGAACCAGGCGAGAAAACCAGAAAATTGAAATCTGCCGATTTGAGCAACAGCGGAGTTCCTGCCGATGACACTCAGGTTGCCTTTGTCTCGATAGACAAATGGCCGGCGCGGTTTTCCGCTGCTCTCGTTTAGTATCGTCCGGGCGGCGTGCTGGCCTCCCTGAATTGCAACCTGAGCGACACCCGGCAAATTGGACGGATGGGATGATAAGTCGCCGACGACGAAAACTTCTGGATGAGACGCAATCGATAAATCGTTGCCAACGATGACGCGTCCGTGGTCCAGCTCTTCGTGGTTTCCATTCGTAATCGCAGCGCCGAGCGGCGATCCCCCGACGCCCGCTCCCCACAGAGTTGTCCGGCAAGGGACCACTTCGGTGGCCCCGTTGGATTGCAACAAGACTTGGTCGCTCGTAATTTCGGTGACGAGGCACTTTGTGCGCACTTCGATCCCCAGATCCCGAATTGCATTCTCGGCCGCGCGGGACAACTTTTCCGGATAGCTCGGAAGAATCCGACTTTCGGCTTCGACCACAATAATTCGAGAACTGCCCGGATCGAAAGATCGGAAATCCTCACGTAATGTCTCTTTCGCAATTTCTGCAAGAGTTCCTGCTAATTCCACACCGGTGCTGCCGCCGCCGACGATCGTGAATGTGAGCCACGCTTTTCGCATTTCAGGATCAGGCTCGAGTTCCGCGCTTTCGAACGCAGAAAAGATTCTGCTACGCATTTCAAGCGCATTTTCCATGCTCTTCAATGGAGGAGCGTGTGTCTCCCATTCTGGGTGGTTGAAATACGAATGCGTAGAGCCCAGGGCGACGATGAGGTAGTCATAAGCCAGGCGCGATCCTTCTTGGAGGAGAACGCATTTTTCTGTGAGATCTATGCCAACGACCTCACCAAGCAGCACGCGGATATTTCGTGCCTTCTTGAGAACCGACCGCAACGGAAACGCTATGTCACCTGGCGACAGCGTTCCGGTCGCTACCTGGTAGAGCAGCGGCTGAAACAAGTGAAAGTTCCGTCGGTCGACGAGAGTTACTTCGACGGGCTTGCCTGCCAATGACTTGGCAGCATAAAGGCCGCCAAACCCGCCGCCGAGAATAACAACCCTCGGTTTAGGATTGGCGGCCAAGCTGCCGGCGCCCTAGCCGCCGTGACCGCAGCTTCCGCAACCGCCGCCAGAAGTGCCGGCTTCGCCTTCTTCGGTGGCAAACGAACTGCCGCATCCACAGGAGCGGGTTGCGTTGGGATTCTCGATCTTGAAGCCGCCGCCCAAGGCGTCGTCGACGTAGTCGACAACCGAGCCACCCATATAGCTGAGGCTCAAAGGGTCGACCAAAATTCGAACTCCGAGGTGCTCGAGAGTCTTGTCGCCCTCTTCAGCATCTTGGTCATCGATGGCCATGCCGTATTGCAGTCCCGAGCAGCCGCCGCCCGCGACCCACACGCGCAACGCGGCCTCGGGCTTGCCCTGCTCATCGAGGAGTGATTTAATCTCCTGGGCAGCCTTTTCAGTGAGGGTGATCTCAGTCGTCAAAGTTTCTTCGTTTACAGCCATCTTGTTCGTTCCGCGGCTAACGCCGCTACACCTATTATATTCAACGAGCGAGGCGGGCGTAACGTGCCATACTTTGCGCCCCGATGTTCGAACGATTTCTGGTGGGCCCCAGCCTCGAATTCGGCGGAGTGCCGCTGGAAGACGTTGCAGCGGAGTTCGGCAGCCCGCTTTACATCCTTGACGCAGCAGTCGTTCGGGCACGGGTCAGGGCCTATAAGGCGGCCGCAGGCGATGCTCATGTTGCCTACGCGAGTAAAGCGAACAGCACCCTGGCCCTGCTTCAGATCATCTTGGAGGAAGGGCTAGATGTCGACGTCGCAAGCCTGGGCGAACTGCGAGCGGCCCTGCTCGCAGGTTTCTCTGCCAGCCAAATCACGTTTCACGGCAACGCAAAGTCGGATATGGAGCTGCATTCGGCTGTCCACCTAGGGGTTCGCCGCGTGGTCGTAGACCATGGAGGCGAGATCGATCGCCTGGCGCTCTTTGCGGAGGCGGCTGATAAGAGAGTCAGCGTCCTCGTGCGAGTTGCTCCCGGAGTGGACCCCGAAACGCACAAGTCCATTCGAACAGGACAGGATGACTCGAAGTTCGGATTCAATATAGCGTCAGGGGCTGCCGCAGTGGCGATTGGGCAAGTCCGTTCGCGCCCATCGCTTCATTTTCGGGGGCTTCACTTTCACGTTGGATCACAGTTGATGAATTCACAAGCGCAGGTTGCTGCCGTGAAAAGGGTCGCAACACTGGAGGAGGAGGTTGGCGATACCGAGGAGTTGGTTGTTGGTGGGGGCCTCGGTATTCGCTACACTCCGGACGACGATCCGCAGGGAATCGCTTATTTCGTCGATTCTATCTTTCACGCAGTCGAGAAATCGTTTCCGGAAGGACAGCCTCATTTGGGGTTTGAACCGGGCAGGTCGATCGTAGGCGAAGCAGGCACGACAATTTACAGGGTTGTCGTGCGCAAGCAAGTCGGCAAAATGATCTATATTGCGATCGACGGCGGACTGGCGGACAACCCTCGTCCGCAGCTCTACGACGCAAAGTACACCGCATTCAATGCATCCCGACCCGGTGAGGATCACACGCTTGCTTGCAAAATTGTCGGACATCACTGCGAAACCGATACCCTGATAGAATCCGCAGACCTGCCGGAGGCCACCGAGGTGGGCGATTTGATTGCCGTTCCGGCCACGGGCGCGTACAACTCCGCGATGGCGAGCAACTACAATCGATATCCGCGGCCGGCAACGGTAATCGTCGAGGGCGGCAAAGCCTTTCTCGCGGTCGCGAGAGAGTCCATCGATGATATGTTTATGAAGGAGAGACTGCAACAGAATGACGAAACCTAAAATTGACCTCGCAAAATTCGATACTCGACAAGACGGCGGGCTAACCAAGGTAGAAGGCGCAAACCGAATCATGGAGCTCGGCAAAGAACTCGATGAATTAGAGGATTTGCTGTTTTATGCGGGTCAACACTCCGTTTTGGTAGTCTTGCAGGGTCGCGATACCGCTGGAAAGGATGGGTCCATCCGCACCATACTGCGCTTTGTTAATGGCCAGAGCTGTCGAGTGTCTCCATTCAAGGTGCCTACGGAACTGGAACTCAGTCACGATTTTTTATGGAGGGTGCACCAGCAGGTTCCGGAAAAAGGCAGCATGGCGATTTTCAATCGGTCTCACTATGAGGACGTTCTGGTTGTTCGAGTCCACAATTTGGCTCCAAAAGAAGTTTGGAGTAAGCGCTACGACCAGATAAATTCATTCGAAAAGCTGCTCGCAGATTCGAATACGATTATCCTGAAATTCCTTCTGTGCATTTCAAAGGATGAGCAGGAGCAGCGCCTGCTTGCTCGGG
>JALYSG010000061.1:2114-4821 GCA_030854945.1 Armatimonadota bacterium | reverse complement strand
ATGCAGCAGCACTATGGGAGGTATGGTGCACAAGGGCATCTGGTCGGGCCGCTGTCAGCAGTTCCGAGCGATTTCGACAAACGTCTAAAGAACCTGCGGCGCGATTTGCGACTGACGCAAGCGGCTCTGGCCAACCGAATTGGCGCCGCTGGGAAAGCGGTCATCTATCAATGGGAATCGAGGAAGAGGACGCCCTCGCCCATTTTCTGGGAACGGGCTGTTCGGTTGCAACGGAAGGAATCGCCAGCCTCCCAGCGCCCGGTTGCGGTCGAGGGCCTGCGGCGTTCTCACCTGTGAGTCAGGAGGTTGAGCGAAACATAGCTGGCTTCGAATCCCACCCTCTCCGCCATCTAATATCATTAACTTGTTGAATCATAAGTACTTGCGGCTATAGCTAAGTTGTAAGCCCTCAATTTACCCCCTATTTGTTTGCGGCTAGGATCGCTCCAAAAGGGTGTCTGCCACGTAAAATTCCGCCTGATGCACCTCCAAGCGCGCCATGCGGGATCACGCGCCAACCCCTGACGATGACGCCCGAAGAAGCGTTTAGGCTGACAGCTGACGAGGAGCGACGTCTCAAGATGGCGCCGTTTCCCAACACGTCCGACACGTGGGAGTTCTTTGCAAGCAAGATCTGCGAGCAGATTCTGGCCGCCTATCCGGAAGGTGAAATGACGCTTGAGCGTGCGCTGACATTGATGCGCGCGTGTTCAATAGGTTGTCCGACAAATACGCGGATCAACCTGATGGGATTTACAACCCAGCGTCTCCTGTCCATCCGTCCTGCTGAATGGAAGGGCAAACATCCTACGACGCCGGTATGGGTTCGGAATTCCGCCGTCAGTCTAATCGAGATGCTACGGGAGCAGCGGCCTGGCGAGGCGTTTGCTCCTAATGCATTGAACGACTGGACGACACGAGTACTCGAGGACGCAATCGATTGGCTCGTAGCAGTAGGCCTGTGTGAGGAACGGATTTCCGCTAGGACACTCTACGAGTGGTGGAAGAAGGCCAAATAGGGCAACGCGGTCCAACTCGACTTGGACTGCGTAGCATCGCACGCTTCAACGCGCGATCATGCGCGCATGGCGATTGAAGACGTCCGACCGCGGACCAAAGTAATCAAGACAATCCAACGCACAGCATCCCTGCCCGATGTCGGCTTTGTTCGACTTCCGCAGGTCCTAGCGGTTTTTCCTGTGAGCCGTTCGACCTGGTGGGCCGGCGTTAAGGCTGGCCTATATCCCAAGCCCGTGAAGCTCGGACCTCGCGTCACGGCTTGGAGAGTAGAGGAGGTCCGGGCCCTCCTCTCGCAGGCGAGAGCAATCGAAGACTTGGCGCGAAAGGAACTGCGCGGCCGCCTCTTTTTTTACGTCGAGTCGGAGCGTGCGAAATTCTGGCCGATGGGCGAAGTTCCACTGTTCGGGAAGCTGGTGGAGGCGTCGTTTCCATCGGCGATCTTTGATATACGGAGCGCCGGAACGTGCTTGGCTACAGGCCATTCCACGGCTGCTGTCTTTCATTTGATGCGTGCGATGGAGGCTGGCTTGGCCGTGCTTGGGAAGAGGTTCAGAGTGTCGTTAGAGCACACTAGGGGTACAAACCGGGTACATAGGTAACACATCTAACGGGGAACATGGGTAACACCGTTACGCTGGGCGCCAACGGAGGTTGGGATGCCCTGGCTGGAGACGGTACCTGTGGAAGAACGCGAACGCTTCATTGATGATCACCGACTCGGACTCTACGACATGACCGAGCTCTGCGCGCGGTACGCGATTAGTCGGAAGACAGGCTACAAATGGTTGGCGCGGTACGATGCCGGCGGCCGACCGGCGCTGCGCGATCGGAGCCGTGCGCCGCATCACTGCCCGCACAAGATTGCGGACACGGTGGCACAGCTCCTCCTGACGGCCCGGCGCCGACATCCAGACTGGGGGCCTGAAAAACTGATGCAATGGCTGGCACCACGCCATCCGGCCGTGGCATGGCCGGCGATCAGCACGGCGGGCGATCTCCTCGCGCGCCACCAGCTCGTGCAGAAGCGCCGGCGTCGCCGCCCGCCGTATCATCCCGGCGTCGTGCCCCCGACGACCCTCGCCCCCAACGACCTGTGGGCCACTGATTTCAAAGGCCAGTTTCGGACGAGCGATGGCATCTACTGCTATCCCTTGACCGTCACCGATCAGCACACGCGCTTCTTGCTCGCGTGCCACGGCCTGCTCTCGACGAGGGGGACGGGCGTGCGGCCCATCTTCGACCGCCTCTTTCGGGAGTACGGTTTGCCGAGGGCGATGCGCACCGACAACGGCGTGCCGTTCGCGTCGACGTCGCTGCACGGCCTGACGGCGCTCAACGTCTGGTGGCTGCGCCTCGGCATTCAGCACCAACGCATTCTGCCCGCGCATCCGCAGCAGAACGGCGCCCACGAGCGCATGCACAAAACCTTGAAGCAGGGGGCGATTCGACCACCACGCGCCACGTTGGCGGTCCAGCAGCGAGCGTTCAACCGATTTCGACAGGAGTACAACCAGGAGCGGCCGCATCAATTTCTGCGCGGGCGGACGCCGAGTGCGCTCTATCGCCCGTCGTCCCGCATCTACACCGGCGTGCTACCCACGCTCGCGTATCCGCACCATTTCATCGTCAAGCGCGTCACCAATGCCGGCACCATTCGCTTCAAGACGCGATTGCTGTACCTGTCGAC
>JALYSG010000061.1:0-2104 GCA_030854945.1 Armatimonadota bacterium | reverse complement strand
ATCTGGTCGCTCTATTTCTGTGACGTGCTGCTGGGACGGATCGACGAACGAAAGGCGCTGATAAAAGGGCAACTGGGTGTTACCCATGTTCCCGGTTAACTCTGTTACCTATCCTTCCGGTTGCTCACTAACTGGGCTCCCGCGCTGGACCAGATCGAAAAAGGAATCCGAGAGATGCACAAGCATCCAGACTGGCGAGACATGCCTGATTGCAAGGATCATCAGGAATTCTACGCCCAAGCCGCAAGCCACTTCGGCATCTTAAAAGATGCGTGGCGCAACTACACCATGCACGTGCGCGGCGGTAAATATACCGAGGAAGAAGCCGACAGGATCTTTACCAATGTGAAGGGATTTATGGAAAAGCTGGCTACGCGGTTTGCGGAGTCAAATTCATAAGAACGAGTAGTGACTCGGTTCGATCGTCGCGGTCTCCTTTTCTCGGCCTTCGGGGTTGTCATTATTCCATCGGCCCGACAGACGTGGCGCCTGCCATCCGTAATGGCTCAACGCGGCGCACATCAATTGACAACATTGTTAGCCGGCCGATTCGTCGCGCCTCGCCCGAGAGTTTTCAAAGGAAAGACGGCGGCGCCGAAAGTCAACGGACCGGTCGGGTCTGACTAACGGTTACGCCGCGCCTGCCTTCTGGCGATTTCGAAGAATTCTTGCTCTGTGAGAATCAGAGACCCGCATTTTCGAGCAACCTTCAACTTCTCAGTCTCACGACCACCCATCGTTTCGCCTTGGACGAGTGCAGCGGCCCCAGGTATCGCCGAGCTTTTCGGGCCGACCTCTCCGCCAAGCCGCCGAACGTATGGATAGAGCTTGTGGTCGCGCGGCCAGCCGACGATGCGCCCGGTGAAGACGAACTTGTGACCCTTGATACCCTTGGGAACTGGTCTGGGGCGCGGATCGGGCGTGCTGCGCAAGACCTTCGCGCGAAGTAGCTCCGCGCTCTCAACGTTTTCGCGGCGCTCGTTCCAGATCTTCCGGTAAGTCTCCAGCCACCGACGCGTTACGTTGTGTGCGTAGGCGCCTTCGAACAGCTCCTCGAAATAGCTCCCAAGATCCGTCGCCGCCGTTCCTGTCACCAGGACGTTTGCTTCGTAATTGTTAATCAACCCTCCAGCGGTTAGGTTCGACGAACCCACGATGAAGTCCGCTGGACGGGTGACTAGCGGCGGACGGCCGCCATCTATGCAGACCGTGTATTATCCGGCTATCCCGGTCGACGTATCGTGCCAGGCTGCCTGATTCCGCGGGTATTGCGGCAAGCGGGCGGTATTATCCCGCAGGCGGGGCTGCGACCGGCGCGCTGGGCTGATCGGGATACTAATTGTTATACGGCTCGGACTGAAGTTGAGGCGAATTCTTGGAGCAATGGCAGAGGGATGTTTTCGACCGTCTGGAACGGGCCGGGTACCTTCCGGTAATCCGCGAGCTTGCAATGAGTCTATGTGCGCCGTTCTGGTGGCACGGTCAGGGCGAAGATGGCCAGTACCGAGTTGTCCACAACGGAACCATCTGCTTTTTGAACACCGGAGCTAGGTTCATCGGCGTGACGGACGATAGGCTGCATTAGCGGCCTGTCGTGGGCAACAGAACGCCCGTTCTCAGACCCCCGGGCCGTCGCGGCCAAGCTCCGACACAATCTCACAGTTCGGATTGTTGCCGCCGCAGGAATCCTTGCCATTTCTCCGATGCAAACATCAAGGGAGCGTTCGTGAACACGAAAAATAAATCCAGAACGATTGCCGCACTGAGCCTTGGGCTGCTGGCGTGCAACTTCGTATTCGTGGAGGCGAGAGCCCCGGAAGGCCGGCAGTTCCGCCTTGAGGAGGCGACGATTGCCGATGTGCACCGCGCCTTCAGGGCCAAGCAACTGACGTCCACGCAGCTGGTCAACATGTACCTGCAGCGGATCAAGGCGTACAACGGGACCTGCGTCGAGGGCGCCCTGGACTCGCGCGGGTACATGACGGGCGACATCAACCCAATTGCCAACGCCGGACAGCTCGCCGCCTTCACGACGCTGAACCTGAAGGAGGATAAGCGCAAGGCGCTGGGGTTCGCGGAGCGGCTGAAGCGCACGCATACCGGC
>JALYSG010000044.1 GCA_030854945.1 Armatimonadota bacterium | reverse complement strand
GAGTACGACCTGCGCGAGGGTTGCGAAACCATGGAGTGCCGTGAAAAGGCGAAAGCCTACGGGGTGACCCGAGTGCCCGCTGTGGTCGTCGATGGCAAGCTCTGCTCGTGCTGCGAAGGCAGCAAGGTCAACGCCGCCGATCTGCGAGCCGCAGGAGTCGGAGCAGGCTAAGTGAACATGAAGCTCCTCAGCGTTGCCAGCGTCCTCGTGCCGCTCATCATCAAGTTCCAAACCCGAACCACCCCGGTTGACCCGTCTGACCCGCCAGCGCATTCGCCGCACAAGGCGGAGACCCGGTCGGTTCGATCGGGACTCTAACTAAGAAGGGTCTCGGTAAAGTTAGGGAGGCCCGTCGAGCTCACTTTCAAGCTCGGAGCGAAGCCGGGAAAGCGGCGACGTGCCGTGATCAAGGACCTGAAGTTCAAGGAGATACGAGCCGGGCAAGCCGGAGGTTGTGAAGCTCACGCCGAAAGGCGGGCGAAATCGGCTTTGATTGCCGCATGGGCATGCTGCGGGACAAGATCATCGTTACCCGCACATGATGTCGTCCCCGAATCGGACCTGGGAGGGATAGCGACCACGGGCTTGCAGCCGTCCCTCCCCGTTAGCCGATTTGATAAACACAGCTCCATCGTGGTGTAAGCCACAGAAACGAACGAGGTTGTGCGTGCGCTCGTAAGCCGCTATCGTAGTCGGCAAGGACAAGTCCGGTGTCCCACGGTCCGGCCACGTCGCCCATGCAGGCTGTACCACAATCATAAGATCTAATGCATAACAACCATAATCGCCATGATCACGCGACGGAGGAGGTCGCTGCGCCGACGTCCGGTCATAGCGGCCATGAACAGGCCGGCCGCGGAGAGAAAGATCAGTCGGTTGCCATGCCCGAGCACGAGAAGGGCCACGACCACAGCGGATCCGTTTCCGATCCTGTCATGGCCGCCGCAATGGAGCGTGACATGCGGAACCGCTTCTTTACCGCCCTGATCCTCGCCGTCCCGATTCTCTGGTTCTCCGGGCACATCCCCTTTCTGCCGAATCCACTCGGGCACACCGGGCACTGGATGCACCTCGTGTTGTTCGTGCTCACGACGCCGGTGGTTTTCTATAGCGGCTCAATCTTCATCATCGGAAGCTATCGGGCCCTGAAGGCGAGGCGCCTCGACATGTCGGTGCTCATTGCGCTCGGCGTTCTGTCCGCGTACTTTGCGAGCCTCTATCTGAGCCTCTCCCCCGAGAGCACCGTGTTCTATGAGGCGGCCGCCCTCCTCGTCACATTCGTGCTCTTTGGCCACTGGATGGAGATGAAGTCGCGCCGTGGCACGTCGGACGCGCTCAGGGCGCTTTTCAACCTGGTCCCACCGATGGCACTTGTGGTGCGGGACGGCAAGGAAGTGGAGGTGCCAACCGCCGAAGTGGTAGTAGGCGACATTCTCGTCGTCAAACCGGGCGAGAAAATTCCGGTCGACGGAGAGGTGACGAGCGGCACATCAGCCGTTGACGAGGCCCTGGTGACGGGCGAAAGCCTTCCCGTCGAAAAGAACATCGGCGAAGAGGTCGTCGGTGGCTCGGTGAACACCACCGGCGCCCTGACATTCAGGGCCACAAAAGTGGGCAACAACACGGTGCTCGCGCAGATCACCAAGCTCGTCGAAACCGCCCAGAACTCCAAGGCGCCGGGCCAGCGCATCGCCGATCGCGCCGCCGCCTATCTTGTCGTTGTCGCTGCCGGCACCGGGATCATCACCTTTCTGGCCTGGCAATTCGGCACGAACGTTCCTTTCGCGACTGCGCTAACCTTCGCAATCTCGGCGGTCGTGATCGCTTGCCCGGACGCCCTGGGGCTCGCAACGCCGACCGCAGTTGCCGTCGGCATCGGCTTGGGAGCAAAGCACAACGTTCTGATCAAGGACGCGGTGACCCTCGAACAAACCGCGAAGGTGAACGCCGTCGTGGTCGACAAGACCGGCACCCTGACCGAAGGCAGGCCCCGCGTCACCGATGTGAGGACCGCGCCAAGCACGGACGAAGCGACCCTCGTCAGGCTGGCAGCAGCCGCCGAGACCAACTCCAGCCACCCACTCGCCGCATCCATCATCGAGGCGGCTAAGGAGAGGAACCTCGATCTGCCAAAGGTCGAGAAGTTCGAAAATGTGACCGGCCTTGGCCTGGCTGTCGTGGTCGAAGGTCAGCACATCCTGGTGGGCAGAAGGAAGCTCATCGAAGAACGAAAGGCTGATATGAGCGGCGTGGAGGACGTGGAGGCGGAGCTCGTCGACAAGGCAAGGACGCTAATGTACGTGGCGATCGCGGGCAAATTCGCAGGGATCATCGCAGCCGCTGACCCCGTCAGGCCCACGACAAAACGCTTCGTCGACGAGATGAAGAGGAAGGGCATCGAGGTGATGCTCATGACCGGTGACAACAAGGCAACCGGCGAGGCGGTCGGGCATGAGGTCGGCATCGAGCGCGTGTTCTCGGAGGTGCTGCCGGCCGAGAAATCCGAGTACGTGAAGAAGCTTCAGCGCGAAGGAAAGTTTGTGGCGATGGTGGGCGACGGGATCAACGACGCCCCCGCCCTGGCGCAGGCCGACATAGGCATTGCAATAGGGGCGGGCACCGACGTTGCCATCGAGGCCGCCGACATCGTTCTCATGCGCTCCGACCCGCTCGACGCCGTGAACGCGATCATCCTCAGCAAAGCGACGGTCGTGAAGATGAAGCAGAACCTTGCCTGGGCGAGCGTTTACAATCTGGCGGCCATCCCGATCGCCGCCGGCGTGTTCTACACGAGCATGGGCTGGTATCTGCGCCCTGAAGTGAGTGCCCTCTTGATGTCCCTCTCGTCCGTTTTCGTCGCTCTCAACGCCGTGCTCCTCAAGCGAGCCGAGAGAGCGTTCATTATTTGAGCCGACCGGAAGGCAAGTGGACATGGAGACTCAGGGGTTTGCGCCCGAGCCTTGTCGATCACTCTTTGGCTCCCGGCGGAAGGGAACCGTTTGACTAAGCGGTCCGCGCTTAGTGTTCCTGGCGGGAAAAGACCACGAGGTCGCCGCTGTGGACGGTGCCATCGAACATGAATGTTTGGTTGTGCTTGTCCACGAAACTGACGCGGATTAAGTCCGTGGGGTTGTGGGGGGTGTGATGCGGATTGCGCCGATCGACCACTCTGGCGGTGACAGTACCGTGTACCGTTTGCTGGTGGCCCTCGACCAGTCTCGTTAGAGAGCCGGGGCCGGAGAACTCGCAAACGCCGCCTTTGGCGCCGCCAACGACGGATGGACGACCCATCTCGACGAGTATCCATGGCCCGTGATTGTTGTGGTGCTGCTCGAAGCGAAGCGAGCCCTCGAATGTCGGGTGGTGACCCTTAGCGGTGCGCTTGACGACGGAGAAGTGGAACGAACCGTTGCGCCCGTCTTGGGTAGTGGCAGTCCCGCTCCCGTGAGATCCGATGGCGAGAATATGGCTAGCAGCCGCAAGGGCGGCAAAGCAAAGGACCGAAAGGAAACAAAGTTTTTTGAGCATGTTGAACCCTCTTGCCATTTTGACGCAAAGAACACGTCGGGGTTCAAGCTAATGCTGAAGAGAGTAGAAAGGGCAATGAAGCGTACAAACTGGTTCGCGTTTGCAGCGTTGCTCGCCGTGGTCCTCGGCGGCTGCTCAAACCCGGAAAACAACGCCGACATGGCAACGGAGAAAGAAGGTGGTATGACCGATATGAGCGCGCCCGCCGATTCTCCGTCCGCAGAGATGCATATGACCATGGTGGCCATGAACGACGCGATGGCAAAGGCGAAGATGACTGGCGACACCGACAAAGACTTCGCCGCCATGATGCTCATTCACCACCAAGGCGCTATCGACATGGCGGAACTAGAGGTGAAGCACGGCAAGAACGCTGAGCTGAAGGCAATGGCCCAGAAGATGATCGACATGCAGAAGGCGGAGCAGGTTGAGCTTCGTAAGCACGCCGACGCGAGCCACTAAACCGTTGGAACGGTTACCGTGCCGTCCCCGGTTATAATAGATACTGATGCGAAAGAGCGGCTTCTGGCCAAATATGGTTGCTCTCTTCGCGCTTATGATGGGCTTTGTCCCCAGCGGCGCGATCGCTTCGCTGTTGGTCACGAACTGCACGATGGCTTGCTGCGCTGCCGAACAGGCGCACACCAAGGCCGATCCAGTCTGCGAAAAGGAGTGTGATTCCGCCAAGGCTAGACATTCCAAACCGGCCAGCGAGCTCCACGAACAACCTGCGGGCGGTTGCAAGTGCAGCATCAGTTCCGTGCCGACTGCTCCCCAACTGGATATTGTCGCGACTGCCGCTTCGTGGTCGCTCCACAATTTGGCTGCCGACGTGGCCCGCGATGTTCAACTCGTTCCAACCTTTGTCGAATCAGAGTCCAAACCAGGAATCTTCGGCAGTGATTCTGGACCTCCGGCTTCTAGGCCCAACCATGCCTCCTCTGGCCGGGCTCCTCCTGTGCACCTTGCGTAACCCCCTGCCCGACTGCTAGTCGAGCGGGCTCTCGTCGTTGACGCAAGTCCCACCCAAAGCAAGGAAAAACATGATACTAACTCTCATCGCTTTCACGGCGATGGCGCTCGGCCAAACCCCGGAACTCAAATGTCCGGTAATGGGCAGCGCCGTTGCCCCGTCCTCTCCGGTCGTCGAATACAATGGCGCCCGCTACCAGTTCTGCTGCGCAGGCTGCGACTCCAACTTCGCCAAGTCGCCAGATGACTTCCTGAAATCCCAACGTTTAGTTAAGAACACGGTCGGAGTGTTCCTCTTCGATCCGGTGAGTCGCTTGCGAGTTGACCTCGCTAAAGCCAAGACCACCACAGATTTCGAGTCCATCCGCTATCCGTTCCAATCCGAAGAAAACAAGGCGACGTTCCTTGCCAATCCGAAGAAGTTCGCAACGGTCCCGGCGAAGGAGGCTCTTTACTGCCCAGTGGGCAAAGAAGCCGTTCCATCCTATTCCAAGGCGAGCGATTACGTCGACTACGACGGTGTTCGATGGTACATGTGCTGCGCGGGTTGCGGTGGCCCATTTGAAAAGGATCCCAAGAAGTATCTCTTTGCGGGCATCGAGAAGAACATTCAAGAGGCTAGGCCTCTAAAGCATGAAGCGTCACACCAATCGCCGGGCGCGCAAGCCCAGGTCGTGACCAAGGTGAAGTTCGGCAAGTTTGAGGCTTTACTTCGTGTTCCTGAGGAAGGGCTATTCGCTCAAGAAGAAGTCGACGTGGAGTTTCGCGTTGTCGACACGAACGCCAAGGACCCGGTCGAAGAAGGGTTCAAGGGCGTTGGGGCAATCGAAGCAACCGCCGTCATGACCATGCCGAGCATGGCTGGAATGCCGGAAGCCAAGCCTGAAGTGCATCGCGAGGGAGTGCCCGGCGACTATGGCGTTGTTCTCTACTTCCCCCACGGAGGCGACTACAAGATCGCTCTGACGCTGAACATTCCGGGGCAAGGTAAGCATGAGATCGCGTTCTTAGTGGACGTGAAAGACGAACGCCCGGCCAATTCCGCCAAACCACAGCCGTACCAACTCAAAGTGGTCGACTGGCCAGCGCACGCTGTCGCGGGTCAACCGAGCAACCTGAAGTTGCAAGTCGTCGACACGAAGACCGGAAAGGTTCAGAGCGCCTTCGACGTCGCTCATGAAAAGCAATTCCACCTTTTGCTCGCCAGCAAGGATCTCAATTGGTTCCTTCACGAGCACCCGAAGATGGCCAAGGACGGCACGTGGTCGATTCCGATCACGCTTCCCGCCGGAGGCGAATACTGGATTTACGGTGATGTCGCGCCGGCAGGAAAGGGTTCCCGCGTCCTGATCACAAAGGTGACGGTTCACGGAGACAAACCGAGTTGGGACACAAATCTCACCCTGTCACGGGTCGCTGTAGACGGTGGACTTAAAGGCGAACTCAATACAAGAGACATTCAGGTTGGCCGCACGACGACGCTCATGGTCAAGTTGACCGACGAAAAAACCGGACGGCCCGCAGGCGATACCGTCAAGTGGCTAGGCGCAGCAGGACACATGATGATATTCCACCAGGACGGTCAGACCGTCGTGCACAGCCACCCCGCCGAGACAGAAGAGAACGAAGCCCAAGTGAAGCAGGGCATGGTCCACTTCACTGGTCGATTCCCCAAGCCTGGACTCTACAAAGTCTATGCTCAGTTTGATTGGCGTGGGTCTGTACGAACGCTCGGCTTTGCCATCGAGGTGAAGTTATGACCGCAAAGCTCCTAGGCATAATCGTTATTGTTGCTGTCCTTGGTTGGGCCGTTGCCAGTTGCTCACAGGAGGCTCAGACTTCCCCCCGGACTGAGAATGCGACATCGAAGCCAAACACAACTGCAGATGGGGTGCAGAGAGCCACGATCACTATCGACGGCGGTAAATACACGCCGAGCGTCGTCACGGTCGAGCGCGGCAAGCCCGTCGAACTGACCTTCAGCGGCGGCCAAGAACTTGGCTGCGGAGGCACGGTCGTCTTCAAGTCCCTCAACCAAACCAAGGAGGTCGAGTCCGGCAAATCCGTGACATTCGCCTTCACTCCAGACCAAGCGGGTGAAATTCCATTCACCTGCGGCATGGGCATGTACGACGGCAAGGTCGTCGTCAAGTGACCATAAGGAAACAGGAAAATGAAAATCATTAACACAATCTCGAAATCTCTTGCCCTCCTTGCCATTGTCGGCACGCTGGGTCTCGCCCCTATGGCCATTGCACACGAAACGCCATGTCCCTACTGCAAAATGAAAGTTGTTCAAAACACCAAGGAAATGGACAACGAGGTCGTGCTCAAGGTGGGGAACAAGCGGATCGAATATCGCTGCGTCTATTGCGTAATCAAGGACCAGAAGAAATACAGCGGCGATCTGATAGTCTACGCGCCAAGCGAAAAGATAGGCGAGCCGATCATTCTGAAGCGCACCGGCGGCAAGTGGACGGCGCCCGAAGGGACAGTGTTCCTGAACGTGTTCACAAAGCATGCCGATTGTGCCGCGCTTTCCCGCGCCTTCACGTCGAAAACGGCACTAGACAAGTACGTGGCGGTGCATAAGGTTGCCGACGCCAAGGTCTTAACTCTTGAAAAGTTCATTGAGGCGGTCAACAAGCCGGCGAAATAAAGGACATCCACTTGTCCAGGGTGACTTGGTTCGCCCTGGACAAAAACCGACCCAGAATAAACCGAATCGAACGGAGTAATACCCATGAAAAGCACACTCTTGCTCGTGCTCGCATCTGTCCTTGCTACTTTCGCAATATCCCAAGACATGCCGGAGATGGAGATGCCGAATCTTAAGAAGCAGGCCGAGTTGCCAACAATGCCAAGAGATATGCCCGGCTGGATAGATTCGCCCGGCTTAGATCAACTTTTTTACAAAGCGGCGCCCTACAACTGGGCCATCAATCGAATCCCCTTATTCGCTAAGGACATGTTTGCGACCGGTGTTGGCCACGCGATGGCTTATGAGGCTTTGGTGCGCGGAGAGGCAACAACCCTTGAAACGAAGACATTCGATACGATTAATTGGGTCCTTAATCACCAGCCGAGCCTTCCTGTAGACGAGGGAGCGATCTCGCCTACCTTCATGCGCAAATATGGTTATCTGGAAAAGGTATTCGACTGGGCACATCTTCTCCACTTCCAGACAATCGATGTTTTCATGCATCAAGGCTGGACCGATGCACAAAAGGAAGCGGAAATCGAGAGACTGTGGGCATTTTATCAAGCCGAGCCTTATGCGATCACTGGCCTCCCGATGAACATGGAGTATCTCGATAGCTTCCCTTACAGTATGAAATTCCGTACCGACTATCCGAAAGTGAACGGGCTGTTTTGGGGATACCACTGGCTGCAGACCGTGAACTACGACATGCTCTATCGCGTCCCTGTACAAGATCAGGCCGCTCAATACGAGCTGATCGGCAAGCGATATCACGACGTTGAGCTTTACAAAACCGACCGGGACTTTATGCCAATGACGGCCGAAATGAGCCCGAGGTTCGCCAAGCGCTTCCCGTTTATTGCAAATGCTTTCGACAATCTTCATATGCTGCACGACAACGTGAACGACATCTTCTCCCAAACTAACTTAAATGAAGCCCAGAAGCAGGAGCAGACCAAGATCGCGATCTACCGTGTTCTCGCTTCCACCCATTCCAAAGAAAAGGCGGGGGACGGCGAGGCGCTAACCATGCACGACCATCGCTTCCCGCCAAGCCAGCCGGGAATGGGGATGATGAAGGGCAGCGAAGGCGACGAGATGTGGATGTCCGGCATGGGTTGGATGAACATGGGCGAATGCGCCCACTGCTCAATTGCCTTGCCAGAGGGGCAGCCATGGGGCGCGACGGTTTTTGCCGACGGCTGGACGATGACAGTGCGCTGCCTTATGTGTGCGCGGGACATGTCTAGCGAAACTCCCGGCCGCGCTATTATCCGTGCTGCCACAGAGGATCCAAATCGCCTGCTCGTCCTAATTTCTGATGAGGAAGGCAACTGGACAACGAATATCAAGGATGTCGTATTCCTTGAGAAATTCGCGGACCATCCAGAATGTTCGGCTTGGTCGCGGGCTTTTACGAGTCGAGCCGCGTTCGACACGTACGTAGCCGCTAATCCCGAGTACAAGGATGACAAGCCAATGACGCTCGTCGAGTGGGCAGCGATTAACCATGGAACTCCGGACACCTTCTCCAGACCCGATAAACCGAATCCTTATAAAGGTGGCGGCGGAACGCCCCCGGTAACGAAGTCCGGTGGCAAACCATGAGGAGGGTCGTCTCTGCGGCTTGGCTTGGTGGAACGTTGATGGGTAGCGCGCTAGCTCAGAGCGATCATAACAACATTGACTCAGGCAGGCCCTTGCGATTTGACGATGCCTATAGCATTGCGTTTCGCGAACGCGCGCTAGAATTCGGCATATCAATCGACACCTTTCGACGATCCGCCCCAAACTACGGGTTTCGAGCCGAGTATAAAATCGGCTTTGCAAAGAATCAAGACGTCGGAATAACGTTCGACCCGAGCTACATTGGATCCGACCGGCGATTCGATCCGGGGAATGTCGAAATTGCTTACTTCAACTCGTTAAGACGCGAAATCGGAAACTCACCCGCCCTCGCGTATCGAATCGAGCTTGGCTTGCCAACGGGTAGAGATTCGGAAGGAGTCGATGCCAAGTTCCGAGCCATTGCAACGAGGGCCCTTGGGCAGTACGACCGAATCCACTTGAACGTTGATGCCAACGTCGTTTCGAGTCCAAGAGATGACGAGCGAACCGTTGCCTTCGGCGCGATTCTGGGGTACACGAACCCGCTTGGATATCCCCGAAGGTTCGACCAGACGATGGTCGCGGAGTTTGCGGTCGAAGAAAGCCGAATCCGGAGCGAGGGATATACGGGCACGGTCGGCATCGGACTGCGCAGGCAATTAAGTCCGCGCACCGTGTTTGATATGGGAATTGAGTCCGAGCTCTTTTCTACCCGCGGGGGGACCAAAAGTCCGTTCCGGTTGACGGCCGGGTACTCCACGGGCTTCTGACATCTGCACCAACCTACGAATTGAGCACCTGCGGTTTGTGGGCAGTTTAGGAACCATTTTTAGGAACCTGGTATACGTGTTGCGAACAGAAACCTTGAAATTGAGCTCAAATGAGGTGGTGGGCGGTACTGGACTTGAACCAGTGACCCCTACAGTGTCATTGTAGTGCTCTGCCAGCTGAGCTAACCGCCCGTGGGGAGCAGGGATTGTACCCGCCAGGCGGTAAAATCCAACTTCGCGCATGAACGAGAACGTTAAAGTCCCGGTGCCAACTTTAACGCGCTTGGCTACCTATTTCAGCGTGCTCCGGGAAGCCGAAGAGAACGGGATACGTTCGCTCAACAGCGCCCGCATCGAGGGTCTATGTGGAATTGCGGCCACACAGATCAGGAAAGATCTCAGCCGGTTCGGAGAGCTGGGCAAACCGGGCGTTGGCTACGAAGTCACGCAGCTTCGCGAACACATCGGAAGGATCCTCAAGCTCGATCGGGTTCAGAAGGTCGTGATCATAGGCGCGGGCCGCTTGGGTCAGGCGCTTGCCGCATATCCCGGACTCGCTGACTACAGCTTTGAAGTTGTCGGCCTCTTCGACTCAGACCCGAAGAAGATCGGCAAGAACCTCAGCGGCCACTTGGTGAGCGATATCGCAAAGCTTTCCAAGATGCTGCCTGGTCTGGGCGCCCGCATCGTGGCTCTTGCCGTTCCTGCTTCTGCCGCTCAGGGCGCCGCCGAGGCTGCTATCAAGGGCGGGGCGAGGTGGCTGCTGAACTTTTCACCCACCCACATCAAGACGCCGCCAAACTGCTTGGTTCGAGACGTGTCCTTCACGCAAGAATTCGCCGTCCTGGCGCACTACAGCGAGGACAGGTAATGCCGGACTCCCTCACTTCCGACTATCTGGTCGTGGGCAGCGGTATTGCCGGGCTGACCTTTGCTCTAAGGTGCGCACCCCACGGTCGCGTCGTGGTTGTGACGAAGGCTGAACTGGCCAACACAAACACCAGCCACGCACAAGGCGGCATTGCCGCAGCCGTGGGGGAAGGCGACTCTCTTGACCTTCACGTGCAAGACACCCTCACTGCAGGTGCCGGGCTTTGCGACGTCGAAGCAGTCAAGTTCCTCGTGGGCCACGCGGCGGACCGTCTGCGGTGGCTGATCGATATCGGGGCCCAGTTCGATAAGACGGACCTAGACGTTCTGAGCCTGGGACTGGAGGGAGGTCACAGCCGCAAACGCATTGTCCGCCGGGCAGATCAAACGGGATGGGAAATCGAACGCGCCCTTACTGCCGCCGTTCGAAACGAGCCGAACATACGAGTCATAGAATACGGGTTCGCAGAGGCTCTGCTCACTGGTTCCAACGGGTGCTCAGGGGCGCTGGTACACGTTAAGGGATCCCCGAGCCTTCAGGTTACAGCTCGGGCCACCTGTCTAGCCACAGGCAGCTGCTGCCGAGTTTACAGGTTCACCACGAACCCTCCGATTGCAACCGGCGACGGCGTCGCTCTGGCCGCAACCGTGGGGGCACAAATCGAGAATATGGAGTTTATTCAATTCCATCCGACGACGCTATACCATCGCGAAAAGAGAGGATTCTTGATCACTGAGGCAGCTCGCGGAGAAGGCGCAATATTGAGGTCGATCAATGGCAGGCGATTTATGTACGATTACGATGATCGTGGCGAATTGGCGCCACGGGATATTGTTGCAAGAGCGATACACGCCGAAACGCAGAAATCCGGCGTGCCGTTCGTGCATCTGGACATGACCCATATTGCGGCAGAAAAAATACATAACGAATTTCCCTTTATTTCAGAAACACTTTCGAATTTGGGAATCGACCTTTTGCGCGATCCCATTCCAGTTGTGCCTGCGGCGCATTATCAATGCGGCGGAGTAAAAACAGACCTGGACGGAAAGACAACCGTGAGCCGGCTTTATGCTGCAGGTGAAGTCGCATGCACTGGAGTTCACGGCGCGAACCGCCTGGCGAGCAATAGCCTCCTCGAAGCGGTTGTGTTCGGTTGGTCTGCTGCTGAACACGCCATTTCTAGCGGGAATGAGGCAGAAGCCGGTGAGCCGGCAGAGCCACCGGTTGCCCTTGTAAGCCGGAGCCAGGCAGATGGAATCGCGCGGAGGCTGAAGCGCACTATGTGGGACAACGTCGGCATCGTGCGTCGCAATCGGGGCATTCAGATTGCTGCGGATGATATCGCCGAAATGATCGAAGAAATCGATGCTTCTAACGAGTTTTACGTTGCCGGCGCAGAAATCGCGAATTTATTAGAATGCGGAAAGCAGATCGTCAAGGCGGCGACGAAACGCTCGGTCAACGTCGGGCTGCATTATAACGCGGACTTGGGGCCCCTTTCGGAATCGGATTCCCTGCCGATGATCGACGAAATGTGATGCTCCAATCGCCGAACGATTTTGGCCAGACTCGGATAACGGTTTGTGGTCCGGTACCGATCACCATGGTTCTATCGACATTAGCGTGTGAGACAGTGACCAACGGTTGATCGGAGGCGATTGTCAAATCGAAGGCTTCGGTTGTTTCAACATTACCAAACACTTTAAAGCCATTCTGCGAATCTGACGCAGCGGTGCCCGGGGTAAGCACCTTGATCGGTGAGTAGAGCGCGGCACACCATGCAGGCTTCTCGCCCGGTCCGTAAAGCGCATACCTAACGTCGTCGAATACGGATGCTGAAACAATCCCTGCATTCGACATCGCGGCGACCGCGCGGTTTTCGATGCTCCGACAAAATGGTCCCGCCAGAGCAAGTACTGCGGCGGCGTTCGCACGCTCCTTTGCCGAGTTGCCAGGCGGCTGCCAGGTCACCCAGTCGACGCCGTCAAAAATCGAATCTATGAATGGTGCCGAACGCCCTTGAACGACGAATGTGGCGGCACGCAGCGATGCCGTGTAGGAGCCCGTGCCGTCGGAGGCAAATGGCATGCCGATCCCAGTGATCGGCTCGGTGTGCATCGTCACCAAAGGCGGCAACGTGTTCAAGGCAAAGCTTTCGGCCGAAGTTGCGTTTCCGGTGATGAAGGCGAGCAGGCGATCCTCTTGGCCATTTGTGGGCTGTGCGACAATGCCGCCTCGAAAAGTGAGGGGGGCACCCGGCCCTATAGGCACGGGAGCGCGCAGAAAAATGCGCAGCTGGTTCGTTGCGCAGAGTGGCATCCCGGATGGACCGTTGTCTACGATCGGGGACCGCAAAATAGCCAAGCCCTTTTCGATTGCGGCAATAGCTGCCGGCGGCACGGCCGCCCCCGGCTGGTCGAATAAAACCGTGAGAAGATAGCCGTTGTCCGCCCGAGTAACAGTTGCTGAAGTTGGCTTGGGCGCCTCAGACGAAATGAGTTCACGATGCACATTGAGTTCGCCCACCAACTTGCCGAAATCTGCAGCTTGTGACGTAGTCGCAGAACGGGACCCAAATGGAAGGCGCACGCGAACCGTACCTGTCCAGCCCGCTGCCTCGAGGGCAAACCCGGTGTCCGTTTTAATTGCGATGAGGCTCGCAGGATTCGAAAAGTGCAGAAGTATCGGAGGATGCTCCGAACGCCAGGTGAGCAATGCCCAAGTCGACGGCGCCGAAGGCACGCCAGGGCCTACGGTTCCGTCAGCCCAAGTAATAAACGGCGAAGCCGCCCCCTGGGCTGACCACTTCATACCGGCTACGTAACGCATAGAAAATCCTAACGAAGTAGTCTCGTAGTCGATCTGAGTCGGCGCCATGGGCACAGGGCGGATGGCAATCACCTTGCCGAATCGAGACAATTCGGTAACGACGATTCCTGTACGCTCCTGCCCTAGTGAAATAGGAAAAGCATTGGGCGCGCGAGCTGTGAACTGTGAGGGAGATACCTCGAAGGCAGGCAGCGTATGCGAGTGGCCGATCGCAAACTGTCCATAACCAGAAAGCAAACCAACTGGAGCGACGGGGGTGAGGAGTAGCATTAAGGACCTACACTATTTTGACGCAATCGCCATTTAGCGAATCGGCACGTTGAATATCTCAAACCCGAATCGACCTTCGCTCAAAGAGTAGGTAATCGCGAACTCGCGAATGCCAATACGATAGGCCAGGATCAAAGTTTGTTCGTCAACGAAATTTTTTCGAAAGCGATCCGCGGAGTACGACGCGCCGACTCTCCATATCGAGCTAAAACGATAGGAGGCGTCCGCAAACAGGGTCTCGCTATCAATATCGAGGGCTTTGGCCCCGAATAGATTTACCCTGTACTTTTCCGTCTCCCAAAAGAACTCGCCGTCCAAGCGGTGGCGTCCGATTAGCGGCGCGTTGAGCTTGTCCTCACTAAGGTTATAGGATAGCTGCGTCGTTGCACCCGGCCATAGTCGCGACATCACGCCGACCCGAGCCAGGACGGCCAGTCCGGCGGTCTCCCGGCGGCCCCATAGTTGAGTCACGCTTGTGCTAGCGTTCAGGCTCCCACCGGGCCACAGCTTCTGCGGAATCAGTACCCACCTGCCTCGAAGCCCCACTCCCTCCTGACTAGTTCTAACGCTCTCCACTGACGATTCTGCCGTCGTAGCCGTCAGACCGTACGAGTGCGAGATTGGCAAGTTGCCGATCCGTGCCATATCTGTCTCGAGGTTGGCATCGACGCGATGGCTCTGGAAGTCTAGCCCGGAAAAAGACCGCGCGCTACTGGCGGAGACATTTGCGTTCAGGAAACCCATGTCGCGAGATGCGTTCAAGTTGCCATAGAGCCCGCGAAACGCGGGCATTTCCACGGCCGCCGAGAAGTACGTTGCTGGGTCGAACTGTTGGCTATGCGACCAGCTTAGGCCCATATCCTTCCGTGCGATCCCTGTCAGCGCGATTTGACCCTCGCCACTGCTGCCGATGCGGTACTCATTCTCCCAATCAAGGAATAACCCGCGAGAACCTCCCGCGCCCCGTGCGAAATCTTGGCCACTGCGCAGACGAAGCGCACTCGAGATCTCAGGAGACAACATTAGATACTGCGGATAGTTCAATTGAAAACCGCCGTTCGAATAGCCGATGATCTGCTCACTGAACAGACCGTTCGGCGTGGATGGTTCGAGTTTGTAGAGCGGCAGCGATGCCAACTTCCGATTGCCAACATACAAACGCGCGTTGTGAAACTGAACGCCTTGAGAGCGAAACGCGACGATCCTGCTGGCGTGGATACTGGTAATGGCCCTGCCAACGTCCTCGAAGGCGAACTCAGACGGCTGCACGCCACCTTCTTTCAGTGATGCTTTCCCACCGGCCAAGTCGTAGCCGCCCGTTTGCCCGTTGACCGTCGCGATCGCCACGCCCCTCCGGGTGGCCAATGAGTATTTAATGAACCTCGCCGGAATCTCCGGCTCCCTCCCAACTTGGATCACGGCATCGGTAGCAGTCACGGTCATAAAATCGACGGCGATCTGGACATCGGTAGCTTTAATGCGTACGTCTCCGCTCTCGATGCTCACGCCGCGCTCCTTCGCGCTGGCGACGATCAGCCGCAGGTCGTGCGTGTAGAAAAGGCTCTCTCCAGAGTCAACCTGAACGTACTCGCGAGCACGGCCAATCTGAGAGCGGTTGGCTACAAATTCGACGTCCAACGTATTGATGGTCCCGATAGCGGGAGCGGATGCTGTAATGCGCGCGACGCCGGCGGAGTTCGGTGCCTGGAGCGTGGCTCGAGCCGTCCCTGCGGACGTTCTAACATCGACCTCGCGGAAAGATCCGAGGTTGGTCGTGAATCGCACCGAAGTTCCGTCGGCCACTAAGTTGCCGTCGGAACCTCTTACCTCGGCGTAGATGGTGACGGTGCTCGTACCATCCGCCAAGGCTACACTCGGCTTGGCGTATAACTTAATCGAGCCCGCGCAAAACGCGGGCCCAACCAAAAGTGTGAAGAGTAGCGACGCGATTAAGCGCGCGCCTGTCGGCATACGGTCTTATGACGTGCCGTCGCCGCCATCTTTCTTGGGCGGAGTTGCCAAAATCGTAAGAACCTGGGGAACGGCTTGGGCTGCAAGGGCCTTGGCCACGTCCTTGGCGGCGTCGGCCTCGGTGTCGCCTGTGCTCTCAACGGTGAGAACTACCGCACCGAGGGGCTTCGCTAAAGAGACATCGTACGTCTCGATCGAAACCGTCATCTTCGCTTTCTTTGTCGCGGCATCGTACGACCAAGCGTCGACATGCCCGGCGACAGCGAAGTCCGCCCGAATTACCTTGCCGAGCGTTACCGCTTTGAAAGCGTTTTCGAATCGGCCCGAGTACGGCTCAAGCAGGAGCGCGCTCTTCAAACTGCCCTCCATTAGGGCGCGGCGGACTGAAGCGTGCGTCCGCTTAAAAAACTGATGGGTAAATCGCCCATCCTTTTGGAGTAGTTCGCCGAAGGGCGTCGTGATTGCTTCGTCCAATTTAAACCCTTGGGTCTGCATCACTTCTTCTCCGAGACCGAACGGGAAGAATGCTACTGATTTCTTAGGAGTCTGGGCGGAAGCGGAAATGGCAAGCACGGCGAGCGTCAAGCCCACAAGGGCTCGACGCGCACCGTCCGATGGGCCGGCAAAGCGCAGTTTCATATAGAAACTTACGGTTAGTGGCCGCTGACCGTTATCTCGAACCGGCGAGATTCTGCCTGATTCGACGTGAATTGATAGGTTCGGGCGTCTCGAAGGCTCACAGTTCTGCCTGTACTCATGTCACGCATGCGTACCGTGGCATTGGCCGGCATGCTTTTCATGAACGTCCAGCTCAACCCGTACGTGCCAGGTCCGACGTTCGCGACTGCCGTGTAGCGATTGATGAACCCGCGAGGTTGGAAGAGCCTATTCATCTGTACAACAGACCCTCCGGTGCCTTGCGCGAAGTAGAGCTGCGGGCCACCACCCGGTTTCCGCGGCGGCTCCATCACGCTCATCTGGTCTGCGTTGAACTGATTCAGCGCAATGCCGAACTGATTCTTCGAGTCGCTTCCGGACTTGCCGCGAATGCTCATGTCCACCATCCACTCTCCGGCAACCATTTGAGGGCCGTTTTGAAGCAGCGGTGACCCGGGCAGGCCGGGCAGTAGCACGGAGGGCCAAATGATGTCGATGTCGGCAACCGACGAGTTGTACATCCAGAAGCCTTTCCCGGGAAGGATGTATCGCTCACCTTGCAGCAACTCATACTCGCCGGAATCCGGGTTGTGGACGAAGATATACGGCCGAATGTAGCCGCGGTTGATTAACTCTTCCCACGTGAAGGACTGGGTCGGGTCCGTAGCGCTCACGCCGATCAATTGACTGATCTTGATCGGGTAAGGATACGGGTTACCGAGCAGGTTCCAACGACGTTTCGTTACCTGTCGGAACTGGCCGATCGTTTCATCGCCGAAGCTGCTGGCGTTGGCGAAGTCGACAGGATCGGGGTCCGAGTTAGCGATGAGCCACTGTCCGAAGCCACGGCGGATCGTCGTTGTCACCAAGTAGCTCTGGGTGATCGGATCCCAATCGTAAGCCGCGAACCCACCGAGGCCGACACCATTGAAAGTGCTCACCGGAAGCGACCACGGAATCGAAATCAGGTTCGGGCCTTGGCGCAGGTCCACGGTCGGTGTCAAGCCGACAATGACCACGTGATTGATGACGCGCGTCGGCGCAGTCGAGGGCCCTGTCGGGTCGAACGTCAAGCTGTACGGATAAATGCCCGGCTCTATGCCATCGGCAATAACCCGCCACTCGATTTGGCCAACTTGATTCGGCCCTACCGGGCCCATTGTCTTTGTGGGCAGGTGGCCGGGAGCCAACGATAGATGCTCGCTGCCAAGGCTTAGTGTCACTT
>JALYSG010000043.1 GCA_030854945.1 Armatimonadota bacterium | reverse complement strand
TGACTCCGCTCTTGGTGTAGATCGTGTCGTCCAGTTCTTTCACCTGCTCCAGCAGCCGAAGCGATCGCTCATATTTTGCCTGCGGCCGAACGATGGTGTGAAGCCGCGGCACGGTCTCCACGTTGTGGTTGTAAATCTCCGGGTGCGCGTCGGTCACGATCTTGATGCAGTCGACCTTGCCCTTAAAGTCCGGCGTCAAAACCTCCACGATCACGTTCGGCGTCATGCCATGAATCGCCCGAATCGTCTCCGCGAACTGTGTCGCTCCCTCGTCCTTCAAATCGTCTCGGGCAACGCTGGTAACCACCACGTGCTTCAGCCCCAGGTCTTGCGTAACCTCGGCAACGTCGCTCGGCTCGTGCGGGTTCACCAGAAGCGGCTTGCCCACCTTGATCGCGCAGAACCCGCAGGCCCTGGTGCACGTATCCCCCAGGATCATAAACGTCGCGGTCTTCTTGCTCCAACACTCGGGAAGGTTAGGGCACCGCGCGCTCTCGCAGACGGTGTGCAGGCTCTTGGCGCGCATCATGCGCTCTACTTCTTTAATAGTATCGGGGCGCGGAAGCCTAATCGTAAGCCACTCGGGCAAGCGCTGAGTTACAGCCACGAGTGGAATGTTACCTGCCGCCGCTCCTGCTATCCTCAAACAGTAGCGATGAGAATTGCCATGACAGGAGCGAGCGGTTTCCTTGGCACCGCATGCCAGAAAGCACTTATAAAGCAGGGCCACCAAATCATTCCTCTCGTCCGCCGCCACCCACGTCCGGGCGAAGCAGGATGGGCGTCCGACGCCGGCACCGTAGAAACGGAAAAGCTAGCAGGCATCGACGCCGCCATCCATCTCGCTGGCGAAAGCATTTCGGGCCGCTGGAACTCAGAGAAGAAACGCAGAATCCTAGACAGCCGCCGGAACGGAACCCGAACATTCGCAAACGCATTGGCGGGCCTCGTCCCGAAACCCCGCGTCCTCATATCCATCTCCGGAATCAACTATTACGGAGACCGCGGCGACGAAATCTTAACCGAAGAAAGCGCGATCGGCGACAGTTTCCTCGCCGAAGTCTGCCGCGAATGGGAAGCGGCAACAGCGCCCGCATCAAACGCCGGCATCCGCGTCGTCACTCCCCGTCTCGGTGTCGTAATCAGCCGCGAAGGTGGCGCACTGCCCAAGATGATGACGCCCTTCAAATTCGGCCTCGGCGGAAGGTTGGGCTCGGGCAAGCAGTGGATGAGTTGGATAGCGCTGGATGATGCCGTCGCCGTAATTCTCCACTCACTAAAAACCGAATCGCTGCAGGGCGCAGTCAACGCAACTTCGCCCAACCCGATACGCAACGCCGACTTTTCTTCGACACTAGCGAAGGCCCTACATCGCCCAGCGATATTTGCGGTGCCCGCGTTCGCCTTGCGCCTCTTTGCGGGCCAGATGGCGGAAGAACTACTACTAACATCCACCAGAGCGCTGCCAGAAAAGCTGTTGGAGTCCGGGTTCAAGTTCAAGCACGATAAACTCGAAGACGCGCTACGGCAGTAACATGACGAAAAGCATGAGCGCGAGGACCATCGCCGAGCCCGCCGATTCAGGCGGCCCACTTTACGCAGGCTTGCTGGCCGCGGATTGGACGCGCTTGCACCCAAACCTTGCGGACGCGCACTCTATCGGTCATGGCCGAAGGGCGCGCGGCGATTTCTATTTCACGCACGGCCAATCGCTCATGGCGAAATTTGTGGTCGCAATAAACCGCGTACCAAAACCCGGTGCGCCGGTTCCAACCGTTTTATCGATTGCAGCCGACGCCCGCGGCGAACACTGGGATCGTCGTTTTGGCACTTTATCCATCCGATCGGTCCAACGGTCGAGCAGGCAACGGCAACTGATCGAGCGGTTTCGATTTATCGAATTCGCCATTTCCGTTCGGCTCCACGAAAGTGGACTCGTGTACGAATCGACTTCCATGTCGCTTTGCATCGGGCCGTTACGAATTCCCATGCCCGCATTATTTTCCGCAAAAGTAAATGCCGTCGAAACCCCGCGGCAGTCAGGCACGCGCGTGAATGTCTCGGTGTTATTCCCCGGCTCGTGGCTGCTCTTTTCTTACGCAGGCGCGCTCGATTGGGAGGCGCAAGAATGACGGCATCCCTGTGGCTTCTCGCAATTCTCGGCGTGATCGGCGCGTTCGATACCATCTATTATCACGAATGGAAAGCGAAGCTTCCTGCAGGCGGCAAAACCGCCGCGCCTGAATTGCGCCTTCATGCGGCGCGTGATTTTTTCTACGCGATTCTCTTCGGAACGCTCCCATGGATCGCTTGGCAGGGAAAATGGGTTATTGTTCTGGTCGCCGTCATTCTCATCGAAATTGTGCTCACGTTGTGGGATTTTATTGTAGAGATTGCGGTTCGCAAAAGCTTGGGCGATGTTTATGCCGGTGAACGAGTGACGCATGCAATCATGGGAATTATTTATGGCGCAATGGTGGCATACCTCATTCCCACAATGATCGAATGGTGGTCCCGCCCAACTGTAGTCCGGCCCGCGCCCCGCCCCGACCGGAGGCATCAGCTCCTTGCCCTCCTCGGTCGGCTCGATGAACTGGTACTTGGCTCGCGGCGCAGGGTTGAATTCCGCGCTCAAGTCCATAGTTCCGTCCGGCCGCACCGCGCTCGCATCGATCGAAACCAGCTTAGCCCCTGCCCCGAGCTTGGGCTGTATCTCTCCCAAGGCGGCAAACGGGTCGAAGGCGCTCGGCTTGGAAACCTCGAAGGTCTCCTCGTTCATAACCTCCCCGATCACCTCGCTGAAGAACCGAAACGCCAGGAACGCCCCAATCCCAATAACCGCGACGCACCCAATCCCGCCGATCACGAAGATCTTCGTCCAACCCCCGCGCATTTTCTGCGTACCTCCACCAACCCCCATGCTGGGAACGATACCCAAAATGGTTTACTTTTCCGCCACTCGTGGCCCTAACACTTAAGGTGCTTCGCGCGAAACCGACTCCGAAAAAATGAGCCGCGTGAATCTGAAAAAAAATGAGAGTGTTTAAACAAGAAAAATGAGATGAACATGAGCCCGTACCGGGTTGGATGGTCAGATTCGCCGCAGCCAGCACCCATGAGCAACAAGGTCAGTCCTCTCCCCGATAACGAACCTTCAGAACGCTCGACGACGATATCGTGATATCGATGTCGTCATCCCCCGGTGCGTCGCTGGTGCCGGAAATCGCATCGTGCAGCCACTCCGGCAAGCCCTCGTCGTCACCCCGGTCGGTACGGAACATCTGCGCCACCGGCACACCGAACTCCAAATACCGATCCACCGCTGCCTGGCGAGGATGATGGTGCTGGTGCCCGGCGGAGAAAACCACATAGTCCGGGTCGACCTCTGCGATAAAAGGCATCGAGCTCCCGTTGTCGGCCCCGTGGTGCGGCGCCAACAACACTTTCGAGTGAATCGGCAGAATCGGAATTTGGTCGATCGCGAACCGCTCGGTCGCGATTAACGCGTATGGATCCGGGTCGTCGGCGTGCCGGCCGACCGCATCGCCTGTGAACAAAATCGACCGTCCCTTATAAATCATCCGCATTACAATGCTGCCCGCATTATTGCGTTCGGATTCGTTGCGCAGATCCCAATAATCGTCGTCCGGCGGCTCGCTGAATCCGCACACGTAGCGCAACGTTGCCGAACCGACCATAAATCGTCTGCCGACCGCAACATCGTCCTCCGCAATATTAATGTCCTGGCACTGAGCCTCGTCTTCGATCGCCGCAATCGCGTTATTCCAAGTATCCGTTTCGCGGCTGATTCCGGGTCGGATCACGCGCTTGACGTAGTAATCGTCAAATATCTCCGGAACCATGCCCACATGGTCGGCATCCGAATGGCTCAGCACCAGCAGTTCGATCGTCGATCCCTCGGGAATGAACTCGTCCAATTTCTCTCGCAGAACGACCGCTGCCTTTTGCCTATTTCCCGCATCGTAAATCGCGTACTTATAGGCCGAGCCGTGAGGAACGCGAATTAGGCACATCAGCCCCGGCCCTGTGTCTACGATGCGAATCAGCGCCTCACTGTCTATCGCAGGCTGCGCTGCGACAACAAGTACAACTAATCCGATAATCATCGGCACCTCCCTTGGCGATGATTGACACCGCTCAACTTAGATTGTAACGACGCCGATGCACGTTGTTGGGCCCAAAGTCCCTGCCGTCCGTCACGCCCACTTGTCGGCGATGCCGTCGAGGTCGGCTTTCACCAAATCCTCAGGGCCCATCACTGGGCGAAGCTCGCAATCCGCGTCGAGGTTCAGAAAGAACGGCTCGCACATGGCTGGGATCTCCGACGGGTCAGCGAGGTCGACGATAAACATTCCACAGCGCTGGCCGTGCTGCTCGGAAAAATACGCGGCTTCCGGCTTAAGGTGCTCCATCATTCGCTTGATCAGCGGCCCCGCCTCTTTGGATCGGACGAGCGAATTGAAAGGCTCGTGTGGAATATGTACGGTCAGTAGCATTCTCATGCGCCGAGTCTACCGGCATGGCACAAAGCAAGTCTAAAGCGCATTTTAAAGGAGTGGCGAGCGCGTCATAATGAACGCTCGTGCAGCCCTCCAAACCTAACCGCGCGCGCCTTTGGGCGTGGATATTCTTCCTCGCCACCCTTGCCGCGATCTACGTTTTCTTCGTGCTGCCACACCAGCTTCCGCCCAGGCGGATGACGATCACCTTCGAGGACCCCACCGAGTGAAGGTTGGCCTTATCGGATTCGCCGGAAGCGGAAAAACCACATTGCTCGATGCCGTCAGCGGAGGAAACCGCAAAGGCGACTTGGTTGCAGTTCCCGTGCCCGACCCGCGCTTCGATGCGATCTGCGCGGCAGTGCAGCCCAAAAAGCGCGTACCCGTCACGGTTGAGATTCTCGATAACGCCGCCAGCCTCCGAGCCTCCGGCTCGCAGGCCGGCTTCGCCGAAGCGGCCCGCCGTATGGACGTCTTGCTCCACGTCGTACGAGAGTTCGACTCACCGACGGCGCCCTTCCATGCCGAACCGAACGTCGAGCGCGACCAATCCGCTCTGGAAGCCGAACTAGTCTTAGCTGACCTCAGCATCGTCGAGAATCGGCTCTCAAAACTGGCCCGGTCGCTGGAAGCCAAAAAACCCGGCCAGCCGGAATTCTTCGAAAAGAACGCTCTCGAAAAAATCAGACAGCCCCTTGAAGACGGAATCCCGATCCGCCGCATCGAGTTAACGGACGAAGACACCCAAGCGCTGACCGGATTTCAGATGCTGACTGCAAAGCCGATTATCATCGCAATTAATTGCGGCGAGAACGCAATTGGAAAAACAACAGATTTTGAAAATAATTCTAAAGACCCGGTCTTTAGAATCTGTGCCGAAATTGAAAAGGAAATCGCAACCCTCGAAGAGGAAGAGCGAAAGGCTTTCCTCGACGACCTCGGCATCGGCCGCCCTGCATCGGAGGCCCTGGTAAAAGAGGTCTACGACGCGCTCGGGTTAATTACGTTTTTTACTGCGGGCGAAAATATCACGCAAGCGTGGCCATTGCGCGCGGGCTCCACAGCGCTGCGCTCAGCGGATACGATCCACAGCGACATCGCCAAGGGATTCATCCGAGCCGAAGTGACCCACTACGATGACTTTGTCAAGTTCGGGGACATGAAGGCTGCCTACGCGGGCAACGCCATGAAGTTGGAAGGAAAGGACTACGTCGTGCAAGACGGCGACATCATCAACATCCGCAATAAGTCCTGAAAGGAAAGAGGAGCGAGCCTTGCGGCTCGCTCCTCTCTCAGGTTATGGGTAACGAAGTTACCGACGTCGTCGTCGCGCAAGCAGAAGACCGGCAAGGCCGCCAAGCACGAGGAACGTGCTTGGCTCCGGAACCGCGTACAACTCGAAGACATGCTCCTCGCCGTTGCTGAACCAATTGTTCATCGTTCCGCCGGAGCTTTCCATGCCAAACGGCGCGTTGCCGTTGTTGGTTGTTTCCCAATACATGCCTTCTGCGAGGTAGTCGGAGTTGAGGTGCAGCCCAAGCCAGTAGTTTGTTGAGCCAAGCACGGCCGCTGGCGCAATGGTGACCTCATAAACGAACTCTTCGTAGAAGCCCAACGCGATGTTGCCGGTGGCGGCTCGATTGACGGAATTCGAGGTACCGCTCATGTGGATGGCACCCGGTGTTCCTGCGTTGTCCATGAATATCCACCAGTCGACGTTGCCTTCAAAGACCACGCCGGGCACTTCGATCGTCCAGAACTTGATCATGCCGATGGCGTTAGGGGCACCGAGGTTGAAGTTCTCGGCTTGCAGCCAAGCCGTCATCTCATTGCCGTTCTCCAGGTCGGGTGTGCCGTTGGTATAGATCTGAGCGCCGGCGATGCTCGTCAAGGCCACCGTGGCGGCAGCAAATGTGATTTTCATTATCTTAACTCTCCTTCAAATGCAGGGGCGCGTACAGATCAAGACGATCCAGAGTCCGCACCCACATTATCTATTGTTTACCACACATTGCCCTGCAGTTGGACATCGGCGGGACTTTTGTGCCGCTGGCGACTCGGCCACCCTGGCCAAGGGTAACCATTCCGTGCCCGCGACGCGTCGAACTCTTTACACGGCCTGGAGCGTCCTGAGGTAGCATTGCGACAACTCCGGCCGGAGGAAAACATCACACTATGAAAAGGCCTTTTGTAGCCCTTACTCTTATGGCAGCGGCTGCCGCGTTCGCGCAGACTCCGTTCACCATCGTCAAGCCCGGCGAGGGTGCCAAGGTTCGCGAGACCGTCCCGATCACGATGCCGCGCAACAGCGTCCCCGAGGGGTCGTTCATCGGCATTACGATCGACGGCAAGTTCCTGGAGGCCGTCGTGCCCCAGCCCAACGCGGCGAAAACCCACCTCGTCTATTGGCTCGACACTAAGAAGATGGGCATCGCGGATGGCTGGCACCAGATGGGCGTCACGCTTTTCTCGTCGGTCAATGGCCGGCACCAAGCCGTCGACCAGTCTGAGGTTCGCGTCCACGTCGGCAACCACACGGGCATCGATATCCCCGCGAACGGCTTGCCGATCCGATACAAATTTAACATTGGCTCCCAATGGATCTACAACGTGACCGTCGGGATGGACCTCTCGACGCTTACGGAAGTCCAGAATAAGCTTGGCGGCCGAGCCGCCCAGCTCCCGTTCTCGTCCGAAAACTGGCGCTTCGTCTTCGCGGTAGACGACGTTCGCAACGGCCTCGGGCTGATCCGCTCGCAGTTCCTTCCGTACAAGGGCAAGGATTACCTCGTGTTGACGACGTCGGAAGACGGCGCCCCGACCCAGCATTTCCAGAAGGACTTCGCGCCACTCTACAGGCTCCTGAGGCCGACGGGAGCAGAAGTCTACGCGGATATTCCGAATTACTTCGAGATCGAAGGCACAGGAAGCGGCAACCTCAAAACGAGCCTCATCGGCTTCATGGCGCTACCGATCCTTCCCTCGGAGCGCCTGCAAATCGGCGATTCGTGGCAGGCGGCTATCGACATGATGGTTGCATCGTTGGTCGATGTGCGACGCACCGGCACCGCTGCAAGCCGAATCCCGGCACGAGGCACATTCGAAGCCGTCGAGTGGGAAAAGGGCGAGCCTTGCGCAAAGCTTCGCTACGAACTCGAGCAAGCAGTCGGCAGCCGCACTTCCCGCGAACTTGAGATGGCGGGTAGAGAATTCAAAGACAACGACCGACTCCGAATCGAGCAGCTCGCCTGGATTTCGATACGAAGCGGCAAACTCGTCCGACTTGACATGGTCATCGAGGCAGATACCAAAGCAGCCGTCGGTGACGGCGGTGGCACCGGAGGCGGAGGCGGCCGTGGCGGCCCGCAACCTATGGGCGGCGGTGGCGGCGGTGAGCCCACGCCCGCTGGAATGGGTGGTGGAGGCCGGGGCCGAGGCGGACAAGCAGTAGGCAGCATTAACCTCCAAGAGCCCCAAGGCATGGGCGGACGCGGTGGCGGCCGGCGCTTCGGCGGCGGCGGCGAAGGCGGCGGTCAAGCCGGCGCACCGGGTGGCGGTGGAAACGACATCTTCATTCGCCAGAAGCTATATCTGAAAATGGTGTTGGAGTAGAGCCTCGTTTCAGGCATGCCTGGGGCGCCCGAACACACGGAGGCACTCAACAACCCGGAAGATCCCGAGTCGTTTCGCCAAACGTTAGTTGAACATCTGGACGAGCTGCGATCGCGAATCATGCGATCACTGCTCGTCCTTTGCGCAGGTTGGGCTGTCGGTTGGTTCTTGGAGCCCACGCTTTATAGGTCACTGAACGACATCATTCGCGACCCCTCCATCCTTCCGGCAGGCGCGCAAGTCTCGGAAGCCTTTCGCAATTTCAGCGACCCGTTCTTCCTAAAGTTCAAGCTTTCATTCGTGATTGGGCTGATCCTCTCCGCACCCATCATCAGCTACCAGCTCTGGGGATTCATACGCCCCGCCCTCAAACCGATCGAACGCAAGCCCCTCAAAGTCGTCGCGCCTCTCAGCGCGGCGCTCTTCGTGGTGGGCGCGTCTTTCGGGTTCCTCATCGTCCGCCCCGCGTTGAGGTGGTTTTTCAGCTTTCTTGATTCGTTCGAGGGCGTGGGCATTCTGCAGGAGCCCGGCCTGTTCGTGATGTTCGTTCTGAAGATGCTCTTCGCCTTCGGTATTGGGTTCCAACTCCCAATCGTCCTATGGTTTCTCGGTCAGCTCGAGCTCGTCACTTCCGAGATGCTCTACAAAAATTGGAGGATGGCCGTCACAGGCATTTCGCTTGCGTCGGCTTTCCTCACGCCCGGTGGCGACTTCTTCAGCTTCGTAGCGATGTCGGTGCCCCTGGCCCTTCTCTACTTCGCCGGCATCGGCGCACTGCGAGTCACCGAGCGGAGGAAACTCCGGCGGCTGGCGTTGTCGAGTCCTAATCCCGACTAAGCGGGCACCGACCCGGCTAAAATCGGGTGAGTCGCCAGCAAAATGGAGGGCTAACCACGGGTACGATCAAACTGAGGTTCTATAAATGATACGTGTTGCATTCATACTCATGGGCTCCGTAGCCTCACTGTCTGCTATGGCACAGGTCGGTCCTTGGCCGATGGAAGGGCAGGATCGGTGGGGAACGGGCAGGGCATTAGCCGGGCCCGACCCGGGAACTCAGTTGTCGCCCTGGATTAAGTACAGAGTCGTTGGCGAGCTAGTCAGTCACGGACCTGCAATTGGAGCCCAAGGGCTCGGCTACTTCGGCTCTTGGATTCCTTCGCAGGTCAGCAAGTTCAGTCTGGCAACCGGATCTGCCCTAGGTAGCTTCGACACCCTGGGGAATTTCGTTCAAAGCACACCAGCCATAGGCGCCGACGGGCAAGTGTACCTAGCGGTCGCGGCTAACTACTCTAATTCTCCTCCCGGCCGCGTTTTCTCGATTGACCCAGCGACCATGGATTACGATTGGGTGTTCACAACAAGCGCCGTAAAAGTTAACGATTGGGATAGCGCATCCCCACGGATAGGTCCCGACGGCGATGTTGTCATCTCATCGACTACCGGCCACGCATGGCGATTGAATGAGACGAATGGACAGCCAGTTTGGACGAAACCTGGCTTGGAAGCAGCTTATCATACGATGGCTTTCAGCCGAAATGACGCAGTGGTTTACGTTGCGAATGGCTCGAACCTAACAGCCCTCAATTACTCCGACGGTTCGCTGGCGTGGAACTTTAACGCCGGGTCGGAGGCCGGCGCACCTTCTGTAGCTCCGGATGGCACCGTGATGTTTGGCTGCGATGGCGGAACCGTCTTTGCTCTTAACCCGAACGGCACAATTCGGTGGTCTTGGTTAACACTAGCCGCTGTGAGAGCTGCGCCCGCTTTCAGTTCGAACGGTCGCGCGTACGTCAGCGGCTACGACAGTCGCCTATATTCATTCGACGTCGCCTCCGGTGCCCGCATTTGGTCATATACCGTGGCTGGCAGCCTGCGGGAGTCGCCCGGAGTGGGGTTCGACGGGCGGATTTATGTGATGACCATCGGTGCGACCTTGTACTGCCTCATGCCTGACGGTAGTTTATCATGGTCCCGCGTCGTGCCTGCCTCGGAGGGGCGGGGGCCGCTCTCGATCGGCGATGACGGAACGATCTATGCTGCCGGCAGCGGAATCTATGCCATTACCCAAGCGATATCATCCCAGCCTCCAGAAGCCTTTGCCCTCGTCCGGGGAACCCATGTTTCCGGAGGGCTCGCAGAGGTTCTGTCGAGCGACAACCAATACCTTCGCTACAAGCCGGGCATAACGTTCAGCCCCAGTCAGCCACCGGTTGAGCTTACTTTCGACACCACATGCCCCCGAACGCAGATGGTAAGGCTGGATCTTCGGCTCGAGTCTGGAGCTTCGACGACGAACCTTTACCAGCAGATTTATATGCGGGACTACCAGACTGCGCAGTGGGTCGAAGTAGACGCGCGACAAACGACCACACTCGATTCAGTGGTCGAGCTAACGCTTAACCAAAACCTAAATCGTTTCATTCAGCCGGGCACGCGGACGGTCCGCATGCGCGTTACATGGAAGCCGAACGGTCCAATTTTCTCGATCCCGTGGCAGGTGAGGATAGACGAAGTGCGGTTTGCTTTACTGCCCGCGTATGTTTATCCCTAAAGTGGAAATGCGTTTGGAGGTCAGTCACCTAGGACCTAGTGAAAACTACTTGGGATTGGCCGACGATGCGGTGCAACCGCGTGAGAAGGCACTATAACCCCGTACCACGGCGCAGGGCGTGGTCTGCCCGCACGAGAAAGTGAAACGAAGATTAGTGTGGTTTCCCGTCGTAAAAAACGACGAAGAAAGGGTGTCTAAGCCGTGACGCAATGGGCGAATGAGCCCGCAGGAGCTACAATCTCACACCGATTCGACTCTTCGTATTACCGGCTCCCGGGTGGCATTGGCGTGAGGCAGACTTGCCTTTAGCTGCAACACGGTCCGGTCCCTCTCGCCCTTGAGCGGTCTTGCAGCTGGGATCATCACGATGGAGCCGATCCTCCAGCCCATTGGGTATCGGTTGTCGTTGTCGAACATCGCTCATCGCCCACTAAGGTTGACAACCACCCTCCAGCGGGCCCTTAGAGGTAGGCGGCGCTTTGCCCGATACGGAAGGATCTGAAAACAGGCTAGAAAGGAGCGACTCCGGCCAACCGGGAATGGCCCCGATTATGCTCAAAACATTAAACACCGCAAAAAGTGAGCATGTTTAAACAACCGATGAATGAATGAGTCTAAACCCTAAACCCTAAACCCTAAACCGATTCGACGCGTAGCATTACCGCTCCAAAGCGGCGAGAACTTCGGCAGCGTGTCCGGCGGCTTTCACCTTGGGCCACACCGTCGTGACCACGCCGTTCGCATCCACGAGAAACGACGAGCGGTGCAGCCCCTGAACGAGCCTGCCATACAGCGACTTCTCGCCCCAAACGCCGCAAGCCTCCGCGAGCGCATGATCTTCATCGGCAAGGAGCGTGAACGGAAGGCTGTGCTTGGTTGCGAATTTCTTATGGGAGGCGGACCCATCCGGGCTGACTCCGACCACCTTTACACCCTCGAACCGAGAGTATGCGTCGCGAAAACCGACGGCTTCGGCCGTTCAGCCGGAAGTATCGTCCTTTGGGTAGAAGAAAACGATCGCCGGGTATCCCACCAGATCGGCGTTTGTCCGTCGCTCGCCGTTTTGATCGGGGAGGTCGAAATCAGGAAAAGGCTGACCAGCTTCTAACATAGAGGTTTCTTACCCGATGCGGGAGCGTCCTTAGCTAAGTTATCCCATGAAAATCTTACAGCACGCGTTACTGTTTCCCTTTATCCTCATGATGGGATGCGACAGCCTGCCAGGGTTTAGCCCGTCGGACATTTGGGCGGCCGCCCAATCCGACAACGTCGAAGCCATTCAGGAGTTCCTGGACAAGGGGACCGGCGTCGATGCGCTCGATACCACCGGGGCGACCCCGCTGCACGCGGCAGCCCGAGGCGGCGCCACAGAAGCGATAGCGTTCTTGTGTTCGAAAGGCGCTAACCCGAACGCCTTCAGTGGCCAGGGCTTTACCCCGTTGCAAATAGCGATCACTTCCGAGCAAAGGGAGGCGGTGATTGCGCTTGTCGATTCGGGCGCAAATGTCAATATCCGATCGACCTCGGGCAAGACGCCGCTGACGTTCGCTATCGAATTCGAGCTCAGCGAAATTGCGGATGACTTGCGCGCGAGGGGAGGAACTCAGTGACCTCGACGAGCCGCCGTACGATAGCATCCTGAATCGGTCGCACACCGGATGCCGGCCCATCGTAGTGATTGAAAACGATAGCGAAGAGGAGCCTTCGCTTCGCGGGCCCGACGTCGATGTAGCCGACCAGGCTGCAGACGCCTGCAAGCGTGCCCGTCTTGGCGCGGACGTCCAGCCCCTGTAGCCGGTTTCGCAGTGTGCCCTCTCCCGGCATGCACATCGAACTACCGAAAACCGCGGCGGTCTCGCGGCTGAGCGTCCACTCGAGGCACTGCACGAGCGCCCTCGGCGTGATCTCGTTAAAGCGAGACAGCCCGCAGCCGTCGGCGAGCCGATGGGCCGAAGGCGAAATGCCTGTCTTGGCAAGGAATCGACTCTCGAGGGCCAGGGAGTCGGTCCATGAACCGGACTTGCCCTTCAGGGCGCCCGCCAAGCGCAAAACGGTTTCGGCCGCGTGATTGTCCGAGCGTTTCAGCATCGCCGGCAGCACGTCGGCGAGAGTGCGCTTTCGAATCTGGACTGCATCGGGAGGCGCACGCCCGAGATCCGCCCGCTCTGCCTTATCCCCGATAAGTTTAGCTGCGCACATGGCCGGATCGGGCAGGCTCACCGTGGCAAACTCCGGATCGTTGTCGGGAAGGTTCCCATGCACCGTCACGGTCCAACGGCCATGCTCTCGCCGGACGTCCGGCTCCCCGGAGGTTCTGCCCTGCTTGATCGCGATCCCAAAGTTGCGCGGCGTCAACCGCGGCTTTCCGCCGCTGATGGCGAGATCGACGTACCCGCCGTTGACTGTAAGGCCACTGACCGGCGGCGCGTCGGCGCGCATCATGTCACCAAACTCCCAAGTGCCGTTAACCCGGTCAGGGCCAAGCACCGAGTCGTCGAACCTAACCCGGTCGCTTCGCGAGGCGCCGACTCGGGCTCCGAGATCGAGGACTTCTTCGATGGTCAACATCGGATCCGCGCCCCCGAGCAGGAGCACGTCGGTGCCATCACGCCACGCTGATGTCGTAAACGGATGACCCGCACCAAGGGCGTCGAGCGCGAACGAAGCCGTGACGAGTTTGAGAGCGCTTGCGGGCATCAGCCGCTTGTCCGGCCCCTGTGCAAAGAGAGCCTCGCCGGCGAACTCCTTGACGAATACACCAACCGACGCCCTCGCAAGTGCAGGGTCCTCGAGGATTCTGGCCAGGTCCGTTTGCAAACTGTCCTGAAGGAACAGAGCGACGGGGATCATGGCAAGCATAAAGCTCAGTTTGAAGTGTGCCGCCCAGGTCATGCAGGGCAGGGCGGACCAGACGCCAGCTTTCCTTTAGGACTTTAGACCTATATGATTAGATATCTTGACAATCGCCTTAAGAATCTTATACAATCTCTTCACGGTTCCTCAAGAATCGAAACAAACGGAGATGGAGATGAAAACACTAACGATCCACTGGGAGCGCGATATGGTGACGAAAGCCGTGGCTGGGAGCCGCGAAGCGTTCGACGCGCTTGTGGATCAACACTATGAGGCCGTCTACGCTCATGCGTACCGCATCCTCAGGAATAGCGACGACGCTTCGGACGCCACGCAGACGGCGTTCGTAAAGGCCCTACGCTCGATCGCAGAGTTCGATGTTGAGAGGCCCATGCGACCATGGCTCTACAGAATCTGCGGCAACGTTTGCATCGACATGGCTCGATCTCGGCACCGCTCGAACGAGCCCATAGACAAACACGCTTACATGCTGGAAAGCGGCGACGATTTGGAGGATATGGCCGAGCAGAGCGACATCAAGGAAAAGATTCTTCGAGCAATCATGAATCTTCCAGAGAAGTACCGCCGTATCCTTATCCTCAGGCACTACGAACAGATGGCGGTTGAAGAAATCGCCGAGGTTCTGGAGGCGCCCGAGGGCACGATCAAGAGTTGGCTCTTCCGCGCCCGGGCGATGCTTCGAAAGGAGCTGGCGCCATTCGTCGAACCGGGCCTGCGTGAGGTCCCCGCGTGACATGTAAAGACTTGCAATACGACTTGGATGCGGTAATCGACGGGAAGGCACCCGTCGATGCCCTCTTTCATCTGGCCATTTGTTCGCCGTGTCGACGTCTGGTTTCGCAGTTGAGGTCCTTCCATCGCACCGCCGCATCGACGCCGAGGCAACCTGCGCCATTCGACTTGAGAACGCGGATCGGTTCAGCTTTGGACTCGAGCCCGCTTGGCGAGCGGCTGAGCCGCTCACCTTTCGCGTCTATAGAGGAAGACGAACGCGAAACACGCTTCCGACACTAGGCTCGCTCTCCATCTCCACCTTGCCGCCCATGCTTTCTGTGATGTGCCTAACGATTGCGAGGCCCAGGCCCGTGCCTCCTGTGGCGCGGGAACGTGCCGCGTCCACGCGGTAGAAGCGTTCGAAGATGCGTGGAAGATGCTCTTTTGAGATGCCGATGCCCGTGTCCTCCACTTCAAACACCGCTTCGTCGCCTGATTCGTACACTCGAACTTTGACGCCGCCCTCGTTGGTGTAGCGGATTGCGTTCTGCAGCAAGTTCATTGCTACCTGGATCACCTGGGGCCGGTCACCCAAAGCGATCAATGATTTCGGCGCATCGATTTCAATGCTCAAGCCCTTGGCGTGCGCAGGCTGTTCAAGTTGCTGTATCGCGTACCGGGCAATCTCGGCGAGGTTGATCTCCGTGGGTTCAGGCGGACTTGACTCCGCGGCGGCTAACGTGAGCAGATCCTGAGAAAGCAGAGTCAGGCGGTCCACCTCTGCGATGATCTTTTGCAGGTAGCGGTCCAACTCTGCCTTTGACACGTCTGGGTCGTCTTCCAACATCTCGGCGATCGCCCTTATCGATGCCATGGGGGTGCGCAGCTCGTGGCTGACGTTGGCGACGAAGTCTCGCCTCACGGTTTCGAGTCGCCGAATGTCAGAAACGTCCGCTATCCAAAGCGCAATGAGGGCGGTATCAACCTTGAACGCCCTGACTCGTAACGACCTCTGCTCCGGGTAATCGACGTCGAAGTCTCGGCTTACCGGAACGTCTCCGGCAACTACCTGATCCAGGACCTCTACCACGTCGTTGCTCATCGCTATGTGGTGGAGGTTTTTGCCTTCGATCCCGGGCGCCTTCAAAAGCTCCTTTGCTTGTGTATTGGCAATCTTCACGATGCCTTCAGGCGTGCACACGATCACTGCCCGATCAAGGCTGTCGATAATTGCATCCTTAAGAGAACCCTCCTCTCGGGGCAATGGCGGGCTGTTCAGTAGAGGCCTTTCCTGTGCAAGTTTTCTTATCGCGAAAACCGCCGTGACGAAGCCAGCTATGATGACGATTGCCGGCCAGCCAGCCGTCGGCAAACGAATGACCGATGCGACTAAGCCTGCAAAACTAGCTAAGGACAAGCCGCCAAGGGCTAGAATCCGCAATCGGGCGTTCTCCTCCACTAATGGATTGTGGCGTAGAATCGCCGAATGATCCGGTCGACGACTGTTATCGCTGTACTACGAGATGGAAAAGTCGCTGTGGCGGCCGATGGCCAGGTGACGATGGGAGACCAGGGGACCATCATGAAGCACACCGCCAAGAAGGTTCGACGGCTCACGAACGACAGAGTCATCGCCGGGTTTGCAGGTAGCGTTGCCGATGCCCAAGCGCTTCAGGATCGGTTTGAGTCAAAGCTCGAGCAGTTTCCCAATAACCTCCGTCGTGCGGCGGTCGAATTTGCGAAAGACTGGAGAACCGACCGCATGCTGCGGAATCTCAACGCCATGATGATCGTGGCCGAGCCTGACGCGCTTTTGGTTCTATCGGGTGATGGAAACGTCATCGAACCGGACGACGGCATTGCCGGCATCGGGTCGGGCGGGGCTTTTGCGTTGGCGGCCGCTCGGGCGCTGTTTAAGCACACGTCTATGTCTGCGGAAGAAATCGCCCGAGAATCGCTGTTATTGGCTTCGGAGATTTGCGTTTACACAAACGACAAAATCGTTGTCGAGACGTCGTAGCGGGAAAAAAGCCGCCGGTTCGAAAACCGACGGCCTTGCGCATGTCCTCGTAGGAACTTAGTCTTTCTTGAGGATCAAAACGTGGTTCGTCGCGCGGTCGTAGCTGATGTCGAAATTCAGCGCCTCTGAAACGAACGAGAGCGGAACGATCGTGCGGCCCTTCTCGATGAAGGACGCCACTTCCAACTGGAATGTCTTACCGTTCACTTTTGCATACAGGTCGCCGATCTTGATCACGACTTCATGGCCGAGGCCGTTCGCGGTGCAGATCTTGTTGAACGTGTCCCAATCCACTTCGCCACCTGCCGCCTCGAAGAGATGGCGGAACGGAGTGAGAGGCACGCCGCCTTCGACGCGCGGGGCCACGTCGAAATCAACCTTCTTGCCGCCTAACGAGATCGCGTAGGCGCCTGCGTTCGGAAGGCGCGTGCCTTTCTCGATCGCAACCTTTGCAGTTGTCGGAGCAGCCTTTGCGGACGCGGGCGTGACCTTCGCCGGAGCAGCCTTTGCCGGAGCGGGCGTGGCCTTCACCGGAACGGGCTTGGGCGCAACGGGCGCCTTAGGAGTCGTGACGCGGAATCCGCCGACCTCGGTGTAGACGAGTACCGGAGCCCGCATGCCCATCAGGCCACCGACTAACGGCCGGAGCGTCGGGTCGGAGAGAATCGGAATCGCAATCGGCGTTGCCTTCACCGGCGCAGGCGTGGCCTTCGCGGGGGCGGCTTTCACGGGAGCGGGCATCGGGGCTGGCTTCACAGGCTCTGCCTTAGACGGTGCGGGCTTCGGAGCCGCATTTACCGGGGCGGCCTTGGCGGGTGCCGGTTTCGGGGTCGCCTTGGCTGGAGCAGGAGCTGCTTTGGCCGGTGCAGGCTCTACGCGCTCGGTGCGGCCACCGGGGTTGTTCACGAAGACGCGGACCGCAGTCGATTTACGCGTGATCTGCGAACGGTCGAAGCTCCAAGCCTCGAGCTGGTGCCAGCCGTTCGTCTCCTGGGTCGTATCCCAAAGGAAGCTAAACGGCGGGAAATTCTTCATTGCGCGGAACTCGTTGTCCACGAAGAAGGAAACGTAGGCGTCTTCCATCTTCATGCCGAAACCGCTTTCGATGGCGACGGTGCCCTGCACGGTGTGGCCCATCTTGGGCATCTTCACAAACACGGGCTCTTGCGACCCTTTGCGGATCGTGAGAATCGTTTTCTCGTGACCGATGATGTTGCCGTTCTTGTCGTAGAGGAAAGCCTCCACAACGTTGTCGCCCTCGCCGAGCTTGGCGGGGTCGATCTTGAACGGCACGACGCCTTTCGTTGCGACGCCGTCCATTTTCTTGGCTCCCAGCGATTCGCCGTTGACCTTGATCTCCACGCGGGCGGGCTTGACGCCCGTGAACTGAATGGCAAGCGAAGGAGCCGAGTCGCCCTTCAGGATGCGCACCTGCCCGTCC
>JALYSG010000012.1:8219-64232 GCA_030854945.1 Armatimonadota bacterium | reverse complement strand
CGGACCGATCGAGAAGCCTGAAATCGACGCAACGGTGGCGACGGAAGGATTAAAATTTGCGGATCTCGCCATAGACCTTAACGCCGGTCCGTTTCTCATTAGAGACGGCATGATCTCCGCAGGCGATCCGACCAGCACTGACCCCAATGACCCAGGAGCGGGTTATCTGAGAATTCGCGATTTAGAAGCAAAACTGGTTGGAATTAGGCTTCCGTTCGCTTACCCGGCGACGATCCCTAGAGACCAGCCGATTTCGGCCCTAATTATTGTGCCGGACCGAGACCTAGCTGAAATCAGCGACTTCCTTGCGATTGACGCGGCAAATTCTGAGGGAACGTTGAAGGGGGGCAGGCTGGAATTCACTGGAACGCTTGACACCCTGAGAACAAACGGCGGTATCAGTTTGGAGGCGCCCAGGCTAAAGTTCCTTGCTATGGATACCGCGCTTGTCGGTATTCGTGCGACAGCTGACCTGGAAGGGGCGAATCTTCGCTTTGCTGCAAGCGGCACGAGTGCGGCCGGGGGAACGTTCGAGAGCAACGCCCTGGTGTCTTTCGATGGCTTGGTCATAGAAGACGGCTCGTTCCTCCGCGCTGCCGGCTTCACGTTTTCGCAAGGATTCGGTACGGATTCGCGCGCGTCGGGCGTGGTAGATGTCGATCTGAGCTTGGCGGGCGAGTTGGTACAGCCGTTAGTTCAAGGAAAGGTTGTCGCCTCCAAGACCGCGATGCGGATGGTCGGCGAGTTTCCGGCGGCGGAGGGCGAGGGCACACTACCGATCAACCCTATCTTCGACGTCGCTCTCGAACTGATGGACGGCCAGATAGCTAATGGGCTAATCGAAGCACAGGCGTCCGGCACGGGCTACCTGCGGGGTCCTCTGAGCGTGTTGGATGCACGCATGGTGTTCAACGTTGACTCCGGGGAGCTGAGCCTTCCTAGCACACGCATTCGACTGGAGCGCGGTGGCATCGCGACGTTCGACTACTCCAAGAACTTCGAAGGAGTCCAGGAAGCGTCGCTCAACGTGCAGCTCAACGCAACAACCCGCGTTACCGCCGATGGTGGATTTGGCCCGCAGCGCTATGAGATTTCTCTTGAAATTAGCGGTGATCTGTTAAGTGATGACGACCTAAATATTCGCGCCTCAAGTGACCCGCCCGATTTGAGCCAAGCACAGATCATGGGGATCCTCGGTCAGAGCGACATCATCCAAGACGTTACGGCCGTCGCATTCGGACGCTTCGAAGATCAGCTGAAGACGCTGCTTTCTTCGGTGGCCGCTCCCCTCTTCCTGGGTCAAGTATCTCGCAGCATCGAAGATGCGTTGGGACTGGAGTATTTTTCTGTCGATTTCACTGGAACTGGAATTGGCGGAATTACGATTGCGAAGTCTTTGGGTAACGGGTTCACACTCGAATACCGTAGAGTTCTAGAGCAGTACGCTCTCGCCGGGGAGTCACTCGAGGAGATCAGGCTGACGTATCGGCTCCCGACGTCTAACCCGATTTTGGGGCGGTTCACGGTGGGTGTAGCGGCGACTCGAGAAGGGTTGCTGAAAGCGACGCTGAGCTATTCGAGGAGATTTTGAAGACCGAATCGCGAAACGAACACAATCGGAGTCGGTCTAACCAGTTCGAGCCTGGAACCACCAGGCAATGAGAGCCTCTCATGAAGAGTTCGAAAGGTTGGTCGCCGCCTACGAGCGGCGTATTTTCAACGTCGCACTCAAGTTGACCGGAAACACTGATGACGCAGCCGACCTTACTCAGGAGACTTTTTTGCGAGCGTTCAAGTCGTTAGGAAATTTTCGCGGCGATTCGGCGAAATACACCTGGCTGTATCGGATCCTCGTGAATCTGAACAAGGATCGGATCGGAAGAGAGGTTCGGCGGAGGGAACGAGAAACTTCAATGGATAGCGGCGGGGCTGCATACGGACCTGTTGATCTTGCCGATGCGGGCGAGACTCCCATCCGTGAGGCGGAGTTGACGGAAACGCGAGGTGCGCTTGCTGAAGCAATTCAGGCGTTGCCGGACGGATATCGAGAATGTGTTGTGCTGAGGGACGTCGAAGGGCTATCCTACGACGAGATAGCAGAAGTGATGGAAATCACTGTCGAGGCGGTCCGCAGCCGATTAGCACGCGCGAGGCAGCAACTTCGCCAACGGCTGGCGCCGTATTTGAAAGCATAATCACGGAGGAATATTTGACGAAGCGTTTGGTGATCCTGTTTGTCCTTATGGCGACTTTCGCTTGTGCTTTTGCGCAGGGAGAGCTTGTCAGCAGCATCGAAGTTCGTGGCATGAAGAATGTGCCTGAATCCACTATCGTTGCAACAATGCGCACCAAAGTTGGACAAATCTACGACCCGCAGCAGATAGCCCGTGACAAGCAGAGCCTCGAGGGTTTGGGGCTCTTCCAAGAGGTTCGTGTGTACGGCCAGCTTCTCGATGATCGAACTTGGAAAGTCGTGGTCGAAGTCGTCGAGTGGCCCGTGATTGAAACGGTAGACGTCTCCGGTAACACCGTTTACGACGACGCGAGAATTTTGAAATTGCTGGAGGACTCGGGCATAAAGGCCGGGACGGTACTGAACGTCGCCCTGCTCGATACTGCGTCGCGGGCGCTCAGCGACCTCTATCGCGAGCGTGGATTATTCGCAAGAATCACAAAGTTCGAGCCGGACCAGACAACGCCTACCAAGCTTGTTGTCGAGATCGTGGAAGCGAGAGTGAACAACATCGTAATCGAGGGGAACACTCGAACCAAGGAAGGCGTGTTTCGGCGATTGATGGACACGAAGCCCGGCGATTTGCTGGATTCTGCGAAATGGAACGACGACCTTCGTCGAATCGTGGATACGCGCTGGTTTGAGAGCATTGAGCCTGACAGCGCCGAACCCGAGCTTGGGAAAGTGGACCTGATTCTGAAAGTCAAGGAAACGCGGACGGGCCTCTTTAATGTGGGCGTCCAGGTCGATCCTCGCAACAACCTTGCCGGGTTTATTTCGCTTCAGGAAACGAATTTACTTGGCACCGGGCAAATGGTGGGGGTCAACGTGCTGCAATCGGCTCAAGGATTGGGAACGAGCATTACGTTAGATTACGGGAATCCAATTCTCGATTCTCGTCGAACTGCGCTCACGGCCAGCCTTTACACGAGGCAAACATTTGTATTTGGAGGAAGCTTGTTTGGAGCAGGCGGCGGGGGAAGCCTTAATACGGAAGATCGGATTTCTCAGCGCAGGACCGGCGGATCGATTGGTTTGTCGCGACCGACGGATCGTCAAACGCGTACAAGCATCGGTTTGAGGGCAGAGCGCCTTAATACCGTGAACTTCACCCCCGACCCGGGGGAAGAATTCATTGTCCAAGACGGTGACGTTGCTTCGTTGACGTTTGGCGTTTTGCGCAACCGAAGGGACAACAGCGTTGACCCAGCGAAAGGCGATTGGATTCGATTGGCAGTGGAGCCCAGCTACTCAAATATTACGAGCGTGGGAGGGCTGACCACCGGATATGACATTCTCGGGCAAGGCTTTTTTACAAAAGTAAGCGTCGATTATCGAAAGTACTTTAGTAGCGGCCCCACCCGCAAGCCTGAAGAATTCGACCAGCCACGACGCGTCCTTGCCGCTCGAGTTCATGCAGGGCACATTTTGGGAGACGTTCCGTTTACGGAGCAGTTCTTCGTGGGTGGAGCGAATGGAGTGCGTGGCTATGCCGAGGATCGATTCTGGGGCAAATCGACATTCCTGGCGCAGCTTGAGTACAGGCACCCCGTCCAGCAGTCCTTCAACATCGTGGGATTCGTGGACTATGGCGGGGCATGGGGTGGCTACGGTACGGTTCGCGAATTCATACAGACTCCGAATATAGATCTGAAACTCGGCTTCGGAGTAGGAGTTAACTTCAAAACGGCATTCGGCCCAATTCGTCTTGATCTCGGGTTCGACCAATCCGGTCGACCGCGAACGCATTTCCAGATTGGCGGAACGTTCTAAGTTTCGCGACAGGAGTCAACACTGAACAATGAAATTCAACAAGAAACAATACGTTATGGTTTTCGCGGCATTCCTTTTGGGAATGTTTGCGCTCACGGCGTGGGAACAGAACACACTAAAACTCGCAGCGGTCAATTTAGGTGACGTCGCTGAGAGGTCCAAGCTCGGCCAACGTGAAAAGAAAGAGTTCGAAACCCTACGAACAAAGTACGGGAGCCTAATTCAGTTCCTCAATACGAATAAATCGATTGCCAGGGAAGACGCGCAGAAGATGGTGGACCTTTGGAACAAGGAAAAACCTACCCCCGCCGAAACCCAGCAGCTGGAAGGATTAAAGACGAAAGGGCAGACTCAAAGCGAAGAGCTTCGACGGCTTATCTCCGTGTTGAATCCTTCGGCAGAACAGCAAAGCCGCATTCGTGAACTTTCCGGGATGTCACAAGCTACCGAGGACCTTTTGCCACAGCTCGACGGCCTGCTGGGCCAGGCCATGCAGCAGCGAGCAGCAAGCAAACAGCAGGAAGTTCTCGAGAAGGCTCGCGCGGCCGTGCAGAAGGTTGGCAAGCGCGATGGCTTCACAATGGTATTCGAAAGCCAGGTTGCCGTTTACGGAGCAACCGACCTAACCGATGAAGCGCTCAAGACAATGGATGCCGATAACCCTTAGCCTCTTGGCTCTGGGATCAGGGTGCAAGGATGCGCAACGCCAAAGTGTTTGGGTGGATTTATCGGCCGCTGCTCGCGTCATGAAGGCTGAGGCGGCCATCGATTGGCCGACCCTGGCTTCGACCTCGCTCGCCGTGGCGTCAACGGTTGTTTCGCTGCCGGGCCTTAGTTCGAGCGTGATCGATAGGACTGTGGTGGCTAATCGCCGCGCCGACGCCATAGAATTGCTGGCCGATCAGCTACGCGACACGCAGACAAAGCTGGAGGAGGCTTACCGCGTGCAACTCCGCGCTTCGGCGCGGGTGCTGGCTGCGGACCTCCGTGAGGCGTTGCGCGAGCGCTCGACGGAAGGGAGCGAGGCTTCGATATCGGCGATCTCGTCGATCTTGGAGGCTTCTGCCGAGGTGCGTGGCCCGATCATCGTGAGGCTCGGCCTTTTAGTCGGCTGGCCGGACGACGGGCGCAGCGACTTCGTGCGGTTTGCATCGCAGAAGGGGCCGGTGGAGGAAGCATGGGACGCAGAAGCTGCCCGGCTTCGGGCCGAGTTGGAAGAGCACGACCGATGGGTAACGCGCAGGATCGAGGCAATTCTCTCGCAGTTTGACGAAATGATCGCGTCGGAGCGTACTCTCAACGAACAGAGGATTCAGGCTGAAATTAGGCGCGCTGACGCGATGGCAGCGAACATGGCTCGAGAGAGGTTTGCCGAAACGGCAAGGTTAACCCTGCCTCGTTTGTTGAGCGGCGCCTCGACAGTGATGCCCGGGAGAGGAGCCACCACGCTATCGATACCTGGATCGACGGGTACGGAGACGCGTACGCAAGAACCGGCTGCCTTTCCTATTCCCTACGAAGTATTGAGGTCGCGCCTTGAGATTTGGCTTGAGATTCACGGGTACAAACTTGCACCAGGCGCGGGCAGTGCGCCGGATCTCACCGGAGAGTTCATCGCTTGGATCAACCAACCTTAGAGCACACCCTGGAAGAAATCGCACGGATCGTCGACGGCCAAATGTACGGCCCCGGCGACCTGATCATTACCGACGCAGTTCCGGCTGGTGACTCGGGGCCGAAGGCGATTACTTTCGCCGAATCGTCGCAGTACCTGAAATTCGTTGAAGAATCGGACGTTGCAGCAGTTTTAGTGGGCAGAGAGGTCGAATCGACGAAGCCACACATCCGATGCGATGACCCGCGCAAAGCATTTGTTCGCATTCTGGCGACGCTCATCCGCGAGCTTCCCCTGGCGGCCGGCATACACGCAAGCGCAATTGTCTCGCCCGAAGCGAAAGTCCACGCGTCTGCGAAAATCGGCGCGTTTTGTGTTATTGAACGCGGAGTGACGATCGACGAGGAAGCACGAATTTATCCGTTTTGCTACGTGGGTGAAGATTGCCGAATTGGCAAGGGAAGCAAGCTGTACCCGCACGCGACGTTGTATCAAGATGTGCGATTGGGCGACCGGACGATTGTACACGCCAACTCTGTTTTGGGAGCAGATGGATTTGGATATTACTTCGATGCCGGCACTCATAAGAAAATTCCGCAAGTAGGTGGCGTTTTGGTTGGAGACGATTGCGAAATTGGCGCCCTTTCGGCAATCGATCGCGCAATGGCGGGCGATACTAGAATCGGCGACGGCACCAAGCTCGATAACCTTGTGCAGATTGCTCACAATGTGACGGTCGGCGAGCATACCGTTATGGCGGCGCTGGTGGGAATAGGTGGCAGCGCCCGAATTGGCGCCTACAACGTGTTCGCCGGCCAATCGGGCGCAGCCGATCACGTTTCCACGGCCGATGGCAGCCAATTCGGCGCTGGAACGGGCGTGACGCGCTCGCTAAGCAAACCTGGGGCCTATTGGGGAAGGCTCGTGCCCCGTGAAGCCAACATTGAGAAGCGCATTCAGGCCGCGCTCACCAAACTGCCCGAGCTGATTCGTCGGGTGCGAGAGCTTGAAGACGAAGTTGCGCGTCTCAAGAAGGAGCGCGAGCGGTGAACGCAGAATTTGAAAGACAGACGGTTCGAGCGGAAATAAGATTTGAAGGGGTGGGGATACATTCCGGGGCGCCATGCACCGCTGACGTGCGCCCCGGAAATTCGGGGATCGTGTTCATCGCGGCTGGGGAGCGCTTTAGCGCAGAGCCCAAGAATGTAACCGACACCGCAATGCGATCGACTCGGCTCGGTCCCATCGGCATGGTCGAGCACCTGATGAGCGCCTTCGGCGCATTGGAGATTACCGATGTCGAGGTCGAGGTCGTTGGCCCGGAACTGCCGATTCTCGACGGCAGCGCCAAGGAGTATTTGTGTGGCTTGAAAGATGCCGGCATCAACAGGCTCGGAGCGAGGAAAAGCGTGCATATATTCAGCCGAGTAAATGTCCAGGGTGAGAACCAAGAACGCATCGGAATCTCGGCAGGAACCGGCAGGTGGCGATTCGATTGGCAGCGTGACGGACATTGGCCCGGCCAACTCAGCTATGAAGCCCAAATGCCGGAGGACTACCCTGGTGAGGTCGCGCCCGCCCGCACTTTTTGCCACGAAGACGAAATCGAGAAGATTAGGGCTGCCGGCCTGGGCAAGGGAGGTAACGAGGAAAACACGCTCGTGATCGGAGCCGACGGGTATCTTACGGAGAGTCGTTTCGCAGACGAGCCTCCGCGACATAAGTTGATGGACATCATCGGGGACGTGATGCTCGCCGGCATTCCCGCAAGATTTTTGAACGTTGTAGCCGAACGAAGCGGGCACGCCCTAAACGTGGAAGCGGCCGCGAGACTGGTCGAAGTTTGTACCTGGGAGGACATTTCGTAGATTTGAAGATCGAAGAGATTCAGGCCATATTGCCGCACCGATATCCGTTCCTGTTAGTGGATCGGATGGAAGAACTAGAAGTTGGTGTCCGCGGGCGTGGCTACAAGAACGTTACTGCTAACGAACAGTTTTTCCAGGGCCACTATCCTGGTATGCCGATCATGCCTGGCGTGCTCATTATCGAAGCGATGGCGCAGGTTGGCGCGTTAGTGATCATGTCGGATCCCAAATTTACTGGTGTGAGGCCGTTGGTCGCGGGACTCGAGAAGGTTCGCTTTCGACGCATGGTCGTCCCTGGTGATCGCCTAACGACCACAGCAGAAGTGTTGTGGTTTCGAAAAGGCATCGGCTGCATGAAGGGCGTTGCGACGGTCGACGGCGAAATAGCTGCGGAGGCAGAATTAACATTCAAAATTCTGAAGAACGAAGAGGCGGGCACCTGAGCCGCATTCACCCAACTGCCGTTGTCGACGCCAAGGCACAATTGGCCGAGGACGTGGTGGTCGGCCCGTTTTCAATTATTGAAGCCGGGGCGGTTTTGGGTAAGGGCTGCCTTGTGGAATCGCACGCGGTTGTGCGCGGCAATGTTATCATGGGAGAGCGCAACACCATCGGCCAGGGCGCCATTATCGGCGGCGATCCGCAATCACGTGGGTTCAAAGGTGAACAGACCTATTTGAGAATTGGCGACGACAACATTATTCGTGAATTTGTTACGTTGCACCGCGGAACCGGAGAAGGAAATGCAACGGTAATCGGCGACAAGAATTTTTTGATGGCGTTTACGCACCTCGGGCACGATTGCTGCATCTACAACAACGTGACGATTGCAAACAGCTGCGGTGTTTCCGGGCACGTAACGATCGAAGATGGCGTGAATATCGGTGGAATGACCGGCGTGCACCAGTTTGTGCGCATCGGAAAGTATTCGATGGTTGGTGCGATGTCAGGCGTTGGGCAAGACGTGCCTCCATTCATGCTTACAGAGGGCCGTCGGTGTCGCGTGTACGACATTAATTCCATTGGCTTACGGCGCATTGGCGTGAGCGCCGAAGTGCGAATGGCTCTGCACAAGGCCTGCAAGATTTTGTATAGAACGGATTTACCGACACCGGACGCTATCGAAAGAATACGCAAGGAGATAACCTTGCACGAGGAAGTCGAATACTTGTTAGCGTTCCTTGAGAACATCGGCTCAGGCCGATTCGGCCGACAAGACCAGAAGTGACCTCTGCGAGGATTTTGATTTCCACGGGCGAAGCCAGCGGCGACGCAGTGGGCGCGAAGCTACTCGAAGAAATGCGGATGCTCGGGTTTTCGGGCAAGGCATACGCCGTTGGCAGCACGCGGTTGCGAGAAGCCGGCGCAGAAATCATCGCCGATTCATCGACTTGGGGCGCGCTTGGGGTTTACCAGGCCGTCAAGAAAGCTCCCCGGCTCCTAGCGGGTGGGTTTGGCGTGAAGAAGTGGGTGAAGGCAAATATGCCCGATATGGTTGTGGCAATCGACTTTGGATTCATGAATGTGAGACTGTGCCGCCATGCCAAGAAACTTGGAATTAAGACTTTCTATTTTTTGCCTCCAGGAAGTTGGCGGCGAGATCGTGCTGGCGGCGATCTTCCAAATATCTGCGACCGAATTGCTACGCAGTTTACGTGGTCCGAACGACTGTTGAGAGAAAAAGGCGCCAACGTGGAATGGGTCGGCCACCCAGTTCGGCAAATGGTTGGCAAAGTGCCGTTGATGCAAGACAGGACATTGCTTGCCGTACTTCCGGGCAGCCGAAGGCACGAGATCGAACTAAATTTGCCGGTTATGGCTCGCGCCGTAGGGTTGCTTGGTCATCTCGGCGGGCTGCGTGTTCGTATCGCTTGCGCGCCAAACACGGATGCACTTTGGGTAAGCGGACTCTGGAGTCGAAATTGCGCTGTCCCCGCTGAAATTTCTCGGGACGGCGCGGTGAACGCCCTGCGGGAAGCCAGGGCGGCGATCGTCTGCTCAGGCACGGCTACGCTCGAGGCGGCGGTCTGCAAGACTCCGATGGTGGTCGTGTATGTGCTCGATCGACTGATGGTCGCCGAAGCAAAACTAATCCGCCTAAAATTCGATTACATCGCCCAACCGTCGATTCTATTGAACAGGCTAGTTGCGCCGGAGTTGTTTTACGTGAATGCGACGCCGGAGAGAATCGCCGAAGAAATTAGACCCTTGCTCATCCAAGGCTCTACCGCCCAAAAGCAGCAGCTGGGCGACTTCGAAGAGATCGATGCGCTATTGGGTCCGGATGACGCAATTACGCGCGCGGCAAAAATTGCCATTGACCTGCTGTCTTAGGATGGCGTATTCAAGAACTTCGTACCAGCGATTTCTTTGGTCAGCATTGAAACCGTGTCTACCACCTCACGGTTTCCTTCGATTTCTGATTTCACGATGAAGGAGAAAGCGGCCATTCGTAAGGTCGCGGGGCACAGCGGGTGGACGACCTCCCAGACAAACGAGGTCACAGGTTCCGACGTCTCGACAAACGCGACAAATGCGCTCCCGTTTGTTAGGTGTAGGACTTCACGTCCCTCGTGGTCTCCGTAAGTTGCGAGCAGGTCCACAGCTCTTTCCGTCGTCGCGGGTTCGGGGCATTCAAAATCCACAACGTTGAGCATCAGTACGCCCATGTCTTGCGGTTCTCGAAACAGAGCACCATCCTGGTGATATTCTGCGACCCAGCTTTTCGGCAATCGAAATCGCAGGATGTCGCGAAAAGTCACCGATTGCAACTTACTGAGCCTGTGGTCGCATAGTCGGGAACAGGATGACGTCGCGTATGCTTTCCGCCCCGGTCATGAGCATTGCGAGGCGATCCATGCCGATACCCAACCCACCGGCGGGCGGCATGCCCATCTCGAGGCTGTATAAGAAGTCCTCATCGAGCGGATTGGCTTCGAGGTCGCCGCCCGCAAGCTGTGAGGCCTGCGCCTCCATGCGCTTGCGCTGGTCGATCGGGTCGTTGAGTTCGCTAAATGCATTGCATAGCTCCCGGCCCAAGGCGTACCCCTCGAACCTTCGTGTAAACCCTGGACGGCTCGGATCGCTTTTCGCCAGTGGGGAAGTCTCGATCGGGTAACCAACAACGAAAGTTGGTTGCACGAGCGTCGGCTCTACAAATCGTTCGAGCAGCTTCTCGATGATCCCGCCTACGTTGTCCTCGTTCTCTGTCGGTAAGCCAACCGTTTCCATTGCGGCCTTGGCGCTTTCGAGCGACTCGAATTTCTCCGGCTTAATACCTGAATAGTCCTCGATTCCTTTAAGCAGATCGAGTCTTTGCCACGGCTTGGAAAAGTCTATTTCGATATCGCCATTTCGGATGACAGGTTCACCGTTTAGTTCAACAGCGATGTGGCGACAAAGTTGCTCGACGAGGGCTTGTATGTCCTCCATCTGAACGTAGGACTGATAAAGCTCGAGCATCGTGAATTCCGGATTGTGGCGTGTGCTGATGCCCTCATTGCGAAATACGCGGCCAATTTCGTAAACCTTTTCGAATCCCCCGACAAGGAGCCGCTTGAGAAAAAGCTCCAGCGAAATGCGCAGTTTTAAGTCCATATCGAGCGCATTGTGGTGCGTGTTAAATGGCCTTGCGGCCGCGCCGCCGGCTTCTGTTTGCAGCACCGGGGTTTCAACCTCTATAAACCCCGCGTCGTCTAAAAACCTGCGGGTAGAGGATATAACTTTCGAGCGTGCGAGCAGGGTGCGCCTGCTGCCGGCATTGGCGATTAAGTCGAGATATCGCTTGCGATAACGCTCCTCGACGTCCGCGAGTCCATACCACTGATGGCCATCTTTCTCTTTGCCGATTGGCGGGGCGTGAAGGCACTTTGCGAGCATCGCGAACGATTGAACCTGGACGCTTATCTCGCCTGTCTTCGTTGTAAAAACGCTGCCCGTAACGCCGAGAATGTCGCCGAGGTCGACAAGCTCGAAGACCGGCCAAATCTCTTCACCGACCAGGTCCCTCTTCACGTAAATCTGCATCCGTTCGCCGCCGAGAGTAAGGTCTGCAAACGCGGCTTTGCCCATCATTCGCAGCGCGGTAACGCGCCCGGCAAGAGAAACCGATCGACCTTCCAATTCGGTGTAGTCGCGCCGAATGACTTCAGGAGGATGGGTTGTGGGATACGCCTCGTTTCGGTAAGGCTCGTGGCCGAGTTCGCAAAGACGTTCGAGTTTGGCGAGACGAGGCTCCTCGCTCACTTAACCCCTTTCGAGAGCGCCCTGATTTCCCAGACAATTTTTCCTGCCGGGGCGTCGACGGTGACCTTGTCACCTTTCTTATTGCCGATCAGCGCTTCCCCCAGAGGGGATTCGACGGAGATAAGCTCGTTGGCAGGGTCGGCTTCGACACTCGACACAAGGGTGACCTTGCGCTTCTTCTTCATTTTAGTGTTGACGATTTCTGCGATTGTGCCGATCGTCACTTCGCGATTGGAGACGTCATCGGGCGTCAGCACCTGTGCGTTCAGCAGCACCGACTTCAGGTCCACGATACGGCCCTCCACCATTGCTTGCTCAAACTTGACCTCGTCCAACTCCGAGTTATCGTCGCTGAATTCGCCGTGATCCTTGCTGTCTCGCAGCCGCTCGGCTATTTCAGGTCGACGCTCGGTTGTTAGGTGCTCGAATTCGGCCGTCAGGCGGTTAAAGCCTTCGGGTGTCAGCAGTATAACGTCAGCGTTTTCGTTTATGGACATGGTCTTACTTCCCAAAAAACCTGGGGTCAACGGAGTACGGCATTATAACCGAAAGACACCGCGCAACCCCAGGGTATCTACTTCCTAACGCCAAAACACCGATAGAGGTTTCAAGTTAGGCTAAATCGCGTCCGCGGTGACTGAGTCCATTTCGAGTTCCTGCACCATCCTTCGCAGCGATCGCACGGCTCGCGCCTCGATCTGGCGAACCGCCTCGCGGCTGACCTTCAGCGATTGTGCAAGTTCCAAGAGGAGTATCGCAGGGTCGCCCGCTAAACCGAGCCGCTTCGAGATAACCGTGCGCTCGCGCTCGGGAAGCTTCGCGATGAGTTGCTGAAAGCGTTCGCGATCGACCTTCTTGAATGCTTCCGCCTGGGGGTCGTCACAGTTGAGGTCAGGTATCAGCGTGGTGTAGTCCCATTGATCGTCGCGGCCTGTGTCGAGCGAATAACAGTCGTGCTCGACATCCAGCAGAATGCCCATCTTGGCTTGCGAGAAACCGAGGGCGAGGGCAATTTCTTCGAGGTGTGGAGGGCGTCCGTGTTGGCCCTCGAAAGCCTCTCGATACCGTGCCACTCGCTTGCGATCGTCCACGACATGGGCTGGTATACGGATGACCCTGGATCGGCTTACCATCGCCTTGCCGATGGATTGCCTGATCCAATGAATGGCGTAAGTAGAGAACCGGCACCCCTTTTCCGGGTCGAAGCGTTCCACTGCCTTCATGAGGCCGATGGCGCCTTCTTGGACAAGGTCTTCGAATGGAACTGCCATGGCCCGGTAGTTCCTGGCGATGTTGCATACGAGCCGCATGTTGGCCTCTATAAGCCGTTGCTTGGCCGCCTCATCTCCGTCGCGCGCTCTCCTGGCGAGATTCCGTTCTTCATCCTGAACCAAGAGTGGGCTTTGGATGAGCCTGGGGATCATCGATGGAATGCGTCCCTGGTCTGCGTAGGGTCGTTCGTACTGTGTTTGTAATTGTTTCGCCATCTACATGGCAAGCACCCGGGTCTTCCTTAACCCCCCAATCCGTTTCAAAAGGTGCAACCTCACTTACTGCGTTCGACGCCGTTCCCGACAGATTGTTCTGTCACCCCACGGCGACCACGATGAAGGTATCACAAATGAACGCTCCAACGCAAATGTTAAGGACTTTGTGCCTAACGGCCCGTACATAGGTACAATTTGCGTCCTGCCGCCAGTGGCCGAACATTCGGGTAACAGCGGCGTCCAACAAAAAGATGAAACATCTTGGCTTTTCTTCTAGGTCAGCGCAACTTGCGCTGCTGGGTTTTCTGGCGGCTGGGTTCGCTCCGGGACTTGGGTCAAGTGTCGGGCGCCACTCTTACACGTGTGGAGGTCGATGGCGGTGCCGTATGTAATCGGCGCTTTGGCGCTAACCATTGCCGTCTCAATGGCGGTTACTGTTCCCCATCGCAGAAGCCTCTTTGTCGTTCTCGTGGACTGGATTCGATCCAAGTTCCTGAGGTCCGTCGCCGTCGAGCAGGTTCAAATCAATCGAGATTGGACCGTGTTCACCTCGGATGACGACGGCAACTTTAAGAGGTGGCTCGACGACGATGATTTTCACAACCCGCGAATCCCCGATTCGCTGCCGTCTCTTGGCAGCCACCTTTTGGTAGAGCTGTACGGCTGCGACCCAAAGACGCTCGAACAAGAACTCCTCGTGCGCGAGGCTATGGTCGAGGCCGCCCGCCAGAGCGACGCCAGCGTGGTCACCGACAGTTTCCATGAGTTCAAACCGTTCGGCGTTTCCGGTGCGGTGATCATTCAGGAGTCGCACTTCACGATCCATACATGGCCCGAGCATGGGTACGCAGCGGTCGACCTGTTCTATTGCAGCACCATTGCCGTGGATCGAGCCGTGCAAACGCTACAGCGTTACTTCAAACCGAAACGAACCGGCTATATGGTTGTGCGCAGAGGCATGGAAGCCGAGGTCGAGCGTTATTCGCACAATGCATAGGCCCTCGTCGCGCTGAGAGGTTGTCGCATAATTGGACGGATGTTCCGCCGGAAAGCCGCCCCTGCTACGCCTGAGTGGCTGATCGTGGGTCTTGGCAATCCGGGCGGCGAATACTCCGGTACGCGCCACAACGTGGGCTTCGAAGTGGTGAGGATCCTTTCTGAGCGCCACAAGGTTGCTCTCAAGAGTCGTAAGTTCCAGGCGAACTACGGCATCGGGAAGGTCCGCGAGACCGCAGTCTGTTTGGTGCGGCCCATGACCTTCATGAATCTCAGTGGCAGGGCAGTTGGCGCGCTCGCACAGCACTTCAGCCTGGCCGCCGACCGGATCGTCGTCGTTTACGACGACATGGACCTCGACCTCGGGCGCGTCCAGCTTAAACCTTTTGGCGGCACGGGCTCACATAACGGCATGAAGAGTGTCGCCGGGGCGGTTGGAACCCAGTTTCCTCGTGTGCGGATCGGAATCGGTTCCCCCACGGTTGCAGAAATCGACCACGTGCTGAGCCACTTCGACCGAGAAGAGATTGATACGATGCGCGATGCAATTGGCCGGTCAGCCGATGCGTGCGAGGTAATCGTCGAACGGGGAGTCGAGGGTGCCATGAGCCTCGTCAACTTGCCACGCCCATGACTTGGAAGGATTTTGTTTCTGCAGCGGGCGATCTCGGAGTGAGCGCTGACGCCGAAGCCGTTCGTAAGCTTCAAGTTTTTGAGGATCGCCTGTACGAAGCGAACAAAACGACGAACCTTACCCGCGTGCCACGCGACGAGTGCAGGAGCCGACATTTCTTGGATTCGCTGACTTTGGCACCCCTGATTTCGGAAGGGTCGAGGGTGATCGACATTGGATCCGGTGCGGGCTTCCCGGGTGTTCCGCTGGCCATCGTTCGGCCAGATCTAAGAGTCACGCTGTTGGATGGCGGTTCGAAGGAATTAGCGTTCCTGGAGTCGCTGAGTGATCTTGCTGAATTGGGCTTTATCTTGGAACGTGCGGAAATTGCCGGCAAGGAAGTGAACTTTCGGGAGCACTACGATTTCGCAACCGGCCGCGCCATAGCTCCGCTTCTCATTCAAGCGGAAATCAGCGCACCCTTTTTGAAAGTTGGCGGATTGTTTGTGCCGATGCGAACCGCTCAGGAGGAGACGCCAGGCTTCGAGGAATTCGGCTTAGAGTTGACCCAGCGCAAAATCGTGGATTTGCCCTCGCTCGGGGCACTGCGATTGTTGCCAACCTACCGCAAGGTGCAGCCAACGCCGGACCGATTCCCGCGCGGATGGGCGGCAATGAAGCGGCGGGCCGGCGGGTAACCTCTGGGCGATGAATCTCGCCGAACGCATGGCGGCTTACTGCGCCGATTTTTCTTACGACAAGCTCACCCAAACATCCATCCACGAGGCGAAGCGTCGTGTGCTCGATAGTTTCGGCTGTGCCATGGGCTCATACTTGGCCGACCCACCTAAAATTGCGCGCGAAATAGCGCGAAGCGCAAGCAGTGATTTCGGCGCAACGGTTATTGGCACAGCGCATCACAGCACTCCGGAACTAGCGGCGTTTGCAAACGGCACAATGTTTCGCTACTTGGATTTCAATGACACCTATTTGAGCAAGGAGCCTGCGCACCCGAGTGACAACATTGCGGCTCTGTTGGCAATTGCCGAAGCTTTCGAGTGCGACGGCCAAGATCTAATTGCGGCGATTGTTTTATCGTATGAAATTCAATGCAGGCTTTGCGACGCATACTCAATTCGTTCACGGGGCTGGGACCATGTGACCTACGGAAGTTTTTCAACGGTCGCTGGATGCGGTTTATTGCTCGGGTTTGACTCTGCGAAATTTGTGCACGCGTTCGGTTTGGCGGCGACTCCAAACAACGCGATGCGCATTACTCGCGCCGGCGAGTTGAGCATGTGGAAGGGGTGCGCTTTCGCAAATGCTTCGCGAAACGGCGTCTTTGCAACGATGCTGGCGCATCTCGGAATGAGCGGGCCCTCACCCATTTTCGAAGGAGAAATGGCGTTCTTCGATGAAATCTGCCGCGGTGACACGTTCGGTTTACCGATCTTGGGCGGAAACGGTGAACACTTCATGATCGACAGAACTTACATTAAGAAATACCCAGCCGAATATCACAGCCAGAGTGCGATTGACGCAGCGATGGAGATCATAGACCAGCACGGCGGCACGTTCAAGAGCGACGAAATCGAAAGCATAGAGATCGCGACATTTACGGTTAGCTGGGAAATCATCGCAAAAGACCCGGAAAAAAATCGGCCAAAGAGCCGGGAAACTGCTGACCACAGCATTCAATACATAACGTGTGCAGCTTTAATCGATGGACACGTTTGGCACGACACTTTCGAAGAATCTCGGTTTACCGACGAAGACTTGCTGTCGGTCGTTGCTAAAACCAAAGTCGTCGCGGACACGCAATTCGACAAACTTTATCCGCAAGACGGAATTCCGAACCGAATAACAGTAAGGACGAAAGACGGGAAGACTTACGAATCCATAGTTTCCGCTCCAAAGGGCCACGCGCTCAATCCGATGACCGACGCTGAGGTAATCGCGAAGTATCGACGCATGGCTGAACCTATGTTGCGCAAGCTCCAGGTCGATGAAGTCATCGAACGCACGATGTCCCTCGGAGAAGAGCACGACCTCACTGGGCTGCTTACGACACTAGTGGTTTAGGATGCTTCTCAAGAGCGCGCTCGAGCATTGAAAAGTACCGTTCGTCCTCTATCTCAATCGCGCCGAGCGTTTCGAGGTGCGGTGTAAGGAACTGCACCTCGAATAGCCCATACCCGCACTGCTTTGCGTTCTCCACCATGTGCCAAAGCGCTACTTTGCCAGCATCGGTCTCGGTGTGAAACATCGACTCTGCGAACATTGCAGCGCCGAATGCGACCGTATAAACTCCACCCACAAGCTGCAATTCACGATACGCGCCGCAACAGTGCGCGTGCCCTTCGTCGAATAGTCGCCGACAAGCCGCCTTTATTTCCGGCGAAATCCAAGTTTCGTCGCGACTCCCGCAGCCATCGACAATCGCATCAAAGTCGCGGTCAAAACAAATTTCGTATTTTCGAGCGGATTTTTTCATGCTTCGCGAGGCATGAAATCCGTCAATCGGAATGATCGCGCGTTTATAGGGCTTATACCAATCGACTTTTCCGGTCTCCGAACCGGCCATAGGAAACCATCCGTTAGAATAAGCTTCGAAAAGCTGTTCGGTCGTTAGAATGGGTCGGCTTATCGAGTTCCCTGCGCCTTCATAATCTGCCGCATCTTAACGATCTGCCCGGCATGGTAGGCGTCGTGCACTAAGATGGACATTAGCCTTGAAAAAGTGGGCGTCTTTCTGCCTTTCGGAGGCAGCAGCAAGTCCTCTCGCTTCAGTTCCACCACCAAGCCTCTCACTGTCTTGAGATTGTCCATGGTGCGATCGAGCGTGGCTTGCCACGCTTCGTCTGTCGGCTCGGTGATCGCCGGCCAGTCCTCGGGCTTCGGCGCCTCTTCGTGTCTCAGATCTCGAATGAGGTCCTCCATCCATTGGTTCACGTGGAGCGTGATCTCCCAAATGCTCGGAGTTTCGGCGTCGGGCTTCCATAGAGCCTGCTCTGTGCGAACGCCTCGAAGCGACTTCGGCAGGTCGTCGATCCAGCCATCGTGCGTGTGGACGAGGTCGAAAGCATCCAGCAGTAACTGCCGTACAACGTCGTCTGTGGCCGCTTCGGGTTGTCTCGTCATATCTACTTGTGCTCTACTCCGAAGCGGCGATTTCGGTGGCCCGTTTCTCGATGCCATCCATAATGCTTTCGAGATTCTGGCGGACGAGGAACTCGACGACCTTGGTGACGAGGGCGCCCAGCAGGGGTACCCGATACTCGTAATCCAACACATTGGTGAACTCCGTGGAGCCGTCGGAATCGGTGAACTCCCAGTAGCCTTCCATCTTGTCGTAGTCTCCCTGGAGCTGGTGGAAATCGACGCGTGTGGGGCTGACCCAGTGGTCTTCCTGCACCCATCGGATCTCCCGGGCGAATTGCCGGATCACGCCCACCCACTCGACCTTTTGCAGCCTGCCGTCGTCCTGCGATTCAAGGACTTTCACCGAACGCACGTCGGGCATGAACTGCGGATAGTCTTCCACGGCCTTCGCCACGGCGATCACTTTGTCGATCGGTGCCGCGAGCACGCGGCGTACCTCGATGATGGGCATGGCGTCTAACGTACCCCAGCGGTGCCTGGGCCGACGATGTGGATACTCACTCACTCACCGGTTCTTCAAAGTTGCTCATTTTTTGCAGGGTTATTGTTATGAGCATAATTCAGCTCTTTCGGAAGTCTCCAGGTGGTTTCGAGAAAGCATTCACAGAACCATTCACAATCTGGGATTGTGAATGGTTTACGGGTCGACGCCGTTGCAAACCACGTATAACTACCAGAATCACTTTGTCGCCCCGTTTCACCTCCCTACTTATTGGCTAGCTTCGCCTACTTTCTTAAGTCCTTTGAGGCGGCACTTGTCAACCTTGGAGGCTGCGAGACTTTGAAAAAACGAAAGACAAGTCTGCGCAGGTGTGCTAAGGATAAGCGTCTGCAGGGTTTAGAGGGTGAGCGGGGCGTTAGCTTATCCACGACGGCGTACCGGATCCCCTGACGCGACGATCCGAGGATCGGGTTTTGCAGAAATGAGGAAATCAACTTGGTTTGCAGGGCGGGATGCTGTACCATAACTATTAGCGGAGGTTTTCGCATCGCCAAACACGGGATCGGATAATTTATCCTCTGCGAGGAAGAGGAATGGAGATTGGTAGGATTCATCGCGTTTCGTCACTTGGCGCCTGCGCCCTACTGGGTGCGAGCGTCGCAGGAGTATTTCCCGCCGTACGTTCAGATCGCGGACAGCCGGCCGGTTGTGCACGGCATCCCCTCGCTTCCAACGCCGAACGTGATGATCTACAACTCGACGACGCCGGTCGACGTGGGCGATTCGGCGGACATTGAGTACCTCAGCCTGGTGAAGTTGTCTACGACGACCCACGGCCTGGACACCGGCCAGAGGTTCATCAAGCTGACTGAGTCAGCCCCGAAAACCACGACGCGGATGTTCGTGCACACGCCGAAGGACGGCGGCATCGCGCCGCCCGGCGACTACATGCTGTTCGCTGTCAGCTATCTGGGCGTGCCCTCAGTCGCCAAGTATGTGAAGATTCAATGATGCGCGCCACGTGGCGCTGGAGCGCGGCGATAGCGGCGCTCCTGAGCCCGATCATCGCACTCGGGCAATACACCGTCGAGGTGCTGCACTCCCCGGCAGTGCCTTCTCCCCGGTCATTCGGCTGGGGGGCGGGGGGCGGGCAGCAGGTGGGGCACACGAATATCTTCCTGTCTGGTCCCAGCAATGCGCTGCTCTGGAACGGATCGGCAAAAAGCTTCGTCAACCTGCACCCCGCGGGTTTCGACGCTTCGTATGCATTCGATGCAGAAGGAGGCAAGCAGGTCGGCTGGAGGGAACTTCACTTTCCGGGTCGAGCCTTCGCGACAATGTGGTCGGGTTCGGCAGAGGGCTGGACCGACCTGCATAACGGGGATTACTTCGATACCCGCGCCGTCGGCATCGGGGGCGATCAGCAGGTTGGGTTTGGCAGAGTGTCGTTAGAAAGGCAGGAAGCCCTTCTTTGGACCGGCACCCCCGAGAGCGTTGTCAACCTTCACCCGAAGGGCGACTACGAGTCGAGCCGCGCCGAAGATACTGACGGTGATCAACAAGTAGGGTTTGCCGTCAACGTTAGCCCCCTCGCTCGGCACGCCGCCCTCTGGTCGGGCACCGCGGCGAGCTTTGTGGATCTCCACCCCGATGGCTATGGTATCAGCGAAGCTAGAGGCGTGGCGAATGGCCAGCAGGTCGGTCTCGCTAGTTTCGACGGCAATGGCCATGCTTTGCTATGGTTCGGCTCTTCACAGAACTACGTGGATCTCAATCCTGGCCCGAACAACGAGTGGGGCTCCCAAGCGGAAGGTACGAACGGCCTGCATCAAGTAGGATTTGCTGCCGGCATCTCCCTCGGCCGAAGAAGTGCGGCAAGATGGACCGGAACTGCAGAGTCGTACTTGGACCTCCATCCGTTCCTGCCCCCCCGGTTCAATGGCCCCGGCGCTGAGTCCTGGGCGATGGGGATCGACGAGTTCGGCAACATCGTCGGCTGGGCGGCAGACCTCAGCGACGGCGGCCGCGCCAAAGCCGTCCTCTGGCGCCCTGTACCTGAGCCGAGCAGCGGGCTGGTTGTTGGAGGCTTGCTTGCAATCGCCGCTATCAGCAAGCGATTCACAACCCGGAGCCGAACACCCGGAGTTCCGGGTCGCCTCCAGTGACACGCGGCCGGATGCCCTGTAGTGCGCTACTCGTGGTCGCGCACCTCAGATGGCCCCGGCCCGGAACCTTGGTGCGCCGGCGACACGTTAGACCTTTGTGGGCGTCCAATTAGCGTTGAAATCTCTGCGATTTTATGGGGCGTTGCTTGCCGCTGTTTTGCTCGCTGCGGGCGGATTTTCGCAGGAGCCCCCGCCGGATGAGAAGCACCTTAAGGAGATTCAGAAGGACGTCGAGAAGGGCAAGGAATACGCGACCGAACTCGAGAAGGACCTCAAACTCAGCGACGACGTGAAGCTGCTGGAGCGGGTGCAGCGCATCGGCGCAGAGCTTGCCGCTATCGCGAACAAGAACGCGATTCCAGCGACGTACGGGGACTCGCGGCTCAGCCCGTTCGAGTACCAGTTCAAGGTCGTGATCGACAAGGACGTAAACGCTTTCTCGGTCCCAGGCGGGTTCATTTACGTTCATACGGGGCTGCTGGACACCGTGGAAAGCGACGCGGAGCTTGCGGGCGTGTTGGCGCACGAGATCGCGCATGCCTCCCACCGCCACCTCATGACGCTAGCGAAGGAGTACAGCAAGGTTTCGACGCTCTCGACGATCGCAGCGCTGGTCGTCGCAATATTCGCTGACGGCCGGGACGCGATGAACACGATCAATGCGCAGCAGCTTTTTCTGATGGCGCTTACGAGCGGCTGGAGCGAGAAGGCCGAACTCGATGCCGACCAGGCGGGGCTTCGCTACATGTTGGAGAGCAAGCACAACCCGGTGGGGATCCTCACATTTATGGAGCGGCTCGCTTTCAAGGAGCATAGGCTTGGCCCGAATATCGACTGGGGTATCCAGCGAACGCATCCACCGAGTCGCAACCGAGTTCTTGCGCTGCGTGGATTGCTGACCGAGCGGAAGATTCCGATTGCACGCAGCGAAGTCACGACATCGTTCCGGGTTTCGGTGAAAGGCGACGGTTCGCGCAAGGCACTGTCTTTCGGCGAATATCCGTTGTTCACGATTTCCGGCGCAGACTCGGCGAGCCGTGTAGAGGAATTGACCGCCTCGCTCAATAGATTCTTCGACTCGTCTCCGCAGATATTCGCCGTGCGCGCAGATGGTGGCCGACTCATGTGGTTCGGGCGCACGCTGGTGGAAATGCGCGAAGGCGATATCGAGGGGAAATCACCGGCTGAGGCTGCGCAGGCCGCACTGGCCGCGATCAAGAACGCGCTCTTCAGTCTGGACTTTCGAACAGGCGGTTAGACGCCTTTGCGCTCGATTTTCGCCTTTGTCCGAATCTCCTGAAACACCTTTGAGAGATTTCGCGCGACAAAGCTTGCCTTCACCGCCTCGAGTTCGGCAGCAGGGGGCGGCCCAACGGCCACCACTCTGTAAATCGAGAGCACGCCCTGCGATTCGAGGACGCCCGTGTGAGCGCCGGAAGCGAGCGGCTTCATGGCATCACCAACGTCTGCAGGAAGCTCGTTAACAGCGAACCAGCCGAGTTCGCCCTCGCGAAGCGCAGAATTTTTGTCATGACTGCGTGCCTTAACGACTTCTGCCCAAGGAGTCGTCTTCAGGAGGTCGAGCGCCTCATCGGCGTTTTTCCTTGCCGCAGCCATCTGATCCGCACCGGCTGCTGCCGGCTTGATCATCAGCCAAGCGACCTTGCGAAAATCGGCGGGCTTGAATCGCGCCTCGGTAAGTTGTCGTAGCCCAACCTCGGTTGCCGCCCGGGCGGCCAGGCGTGATTTCGGTAGCCCCTGCTTCTTGAGCTCCGCCTCAAAGTTCGTGCCCGGAGGATAAGAAGCCTTGGCTTCATCGAGCAGGCGCTGTAGGAACGCGTCGACGTCCTTCTGATCCAACATGACTCCCTCTCTTTTGAGAGCGCCAGCCACCATTTGGGTTACGACCATCTCCTCGACAACGTCGGTCGAATACCAATCCCACAGGGCCTTGTCGACGTCTTTGGCCCTGATTGCCACGCCGTCCACCGTGGCGACGACGTCGTCACCCTTCGGTATCTGAGTGATGGGAGAAGAGATGGCAACTGCCAGGGCGAGTGTGAATAAAGCTGTCATTGTCGAATGGGTTTATCGAGGCATTCTGACTTGGTTTCCGTAGTCGCGCCGGATCGGCCCGACGCCTTCCGCGAACCAGAAGTCGAGTTTTCTCATTGCGGGTTTGGGGGAGCCGTCGTCGATCTTAAGCTCGACCGCGACTTTCAAAGTCTCGCGCGGGCCGGTGGGTAGGTCTGGACGGTCGCGACTCGTTGTGATTGCAGCCGTTGTGGCAAATTGCGGGCCTGCGAATCCGAGTTTTCCCACCCAGCCGAACTTGTCGCCGATCGTGAAGGGAAATTCGATTAGCACCAACGGCGGCTCGAAGGACTCGCCGGTTCCCAGACTCCGAACGGCGATCGAGTCTCTGCTGACGACATAGACTTCCTCTTCGATCGGGACGCCATCCTGCACGATATGGATCGTGCGAGTGGTGCCATCGACTGACATCTTGGCTTCGGCTTCGATGGATACGTTCGCCAAGCGAAGCGTCACGGGCATTTCGAATTTATCCGGAAAGAAATCATCAGACCTTTCGACTCGGTCGAAGTCAAGGCCGCCATCGTCGATGCAACCGACGAGGGCGAGTGTGGCTATGGCAGCAAGGTACGCAAATCTCAATTAGCCGCCTTCCTTGTCGTGTCGAACGAGCGTTGTCAGGGCAATGCTCTTCCGTTTGGAATTCTTCCCGGGAGTCGATTCCTGTCGCCTGTTTACTAGCCCGATTCCCGCGCCGTAGACCTCGGTAGTGACAGACGTAAACGCCATGTCTCCTTCACCCAAAGAGGATTTCGTTTCAATCGTTATGCAGCGGACTTTTTTGCCGAAAACCTCGACTTCCGCATCGGTTGTAATCCGGCTTTCGACCTTAGCGGTCACCATCCCACCCAGCATCATCTGCTGACCCTCGAATGCCCATTTTTGCCCCTTCTTCGGGTCCGTCGGCACTACTTTGATTGGTTCGGAAAGTTGGGTGGTGCCTGTGAATCCGACAAGGCAAACGAAGCCACCGACGACTCGGTAGTAACCGGTCGTGTCGATTTTTCCGTCGAGGTACATTTCCAGCGGGGTGGCCGGCGCGCCGTCAAACGTCTGCGCCGGGAGAGTTTTTTGCACTTGCCGGACACGGACGATCGAGCTTGCGACGGTGATGAGGTATTCCCACGTTTGGCCGCTCTCTAACGGGAAAAAGTTTGCGCTTTGGGGAGAAATGAGGAATGCGGCCGCAAGTAAAGTGGTCATGTTTAGCCTCGCCGCTACTGGATGGTAACGGCTTCTATCGTAATGTTCGACGTTTTGCCCGCGGAATCGGTTTGGGTCATCGTTCGCTTGACGGCGCCGATGCCGGAGACGAACCATGACTTTCCGGTCACTTTGGTTGAAGGGTTGTCGCCAATTTTGAGCGTGCCGGTTTCGCTGACAAGCAGAGCATCGTACTCGCCTGCAAGAACCTTCACCTTCTCACGCCCGACGATCTTGAAAGTCGTATCGATGATGACGGTTTGCGGCTGTTGGTAAGTAGTTTTGCCTGACCAGGTTTTACCTATTTCGACCACTGCCGGCAGGGCCATCACCCGCGGTTTAACTTCTGTCCCGCCAAGCGAAACTCCGTAGATTCCTGTTTTCTCGACCGCATAGGTTTCGGAAGGGAGGTCGGTCGGCTCTCCGTCGTAGCTGAACGTGAGCAGCCCAGTGCCGTCCGTTCGAGACTCGTACGACGGGATTAGGATTTCGGTCAGTTTTTCTCCCGTCGTGGTTAGGCCGTTGGCCTCATACGTAATTTTCTTGTCGAACGGATACCCGACATACTTCAATCCCTCCGAAATGAGGGCGCCTTGAACTTTTAGCCCCGGCTTTTCCACCTGGGTTTGGGAGGTGCCCTCTTTGTCAGGAGCCTCAGCCTTGGGCCCGCAGCCGACGATTGCGAAGAGTAGGGCGGAACCGAGCATCGAGAATCGAGTCACCTTCATCGTTACTTCACAGTGTAGGTTTTCAGTTTCATGTCAGTCTCTCGGACGCCCTGCGGGCTCGAGCTTATTTCTAACGAGCGGGCGATGCCGACCTTCGGCACGAACCAAACGGACTGCATGGAACCGTACTCTGCCTCGCCGGATTTGTACTTCTGAACCGTGTCGAAGCGATGGGCTCTCATTCGTCCGGCAGGCGTGTCGAGTTCAAGTTCGCCTTTGTAGGTCAGCGTCGAGGTCATTTTGCCAGTCGAGCCGATGGCCGAGCGGTAACCGCTGCCCGTCCACGTTCGGGTCTCCTCAAGTTTCATTGGCCACTGGAAAGTGGGAATCGGCGGGTCGAAGCTGCGAACCGCTCCGGCGGAGTCCTTTATATGGGATTGGGAAATGCCCTTGTCCGTCTCGGCAAACGTTATGGTCGACCTGACCTTATTGTCCTGAATGACGGCTACGGTAGTTGCCCGGCCCTTCCTTCCGGTGACCTTCAACGTGGATTGAACTTCGCCCGATCCCGTTTGTCCCTGGTTGTTTCGGATGGTTTGACGAACTTCGTAGGTCCACGCGCTTCCCGTCGTGAGCGGCATGAGGTCGAGCGGTTTCTCGATCTGGTTGGCGAGCACCTTGACCTCTTTCGAAGTATTAACGGCGACGTCCGGACTGCAGCCGAATGCGGCGAGGGCGGCGAGACAAGTAAGTATTAGAAATTTCATGGAAGGTTTTTGGCGGTTGCGCTCTCGATGAAGGCCAACGCCTCCTCTGCGAGCTTTTGTTCTGCGACACCGGTGATTTCCACCGTAGAATACTTTATCTCGTGCTGTACAACCGGTGCGCCTATGGCGACGCCGTTGGAAACAAGCAGCAACTGCGAGCCTGGCCGCTCATATGTGTACTGCCAAAGGCGGTCTCGCGATTCGGCCGCGACCTCCAACACGATCGAGTAGATTTCGCCGTCGCCATCTTCGCGCCGCTGTGATTTCAGTTCGGCGCTCTTGATTGTTTTTTCGGTAACAAGAACTTCGACCTCGTTCAGCAGCTTCTGAACCGGGTCCGCCAGGCGTGCGATGGCTTCAGCTGAAAACTGGCTTCGGAGCGATGCCGCAACGTCCTCGAAACCGGCGGATTCTCCGTCATCGAGCGCCTGGTTATAGACTCCCGAGATAGTTGCAGCGGTCGGGTTAAGGTCGTCGCCGAGGCCACCGCGCTCGAGTAGACGCTGGAAGTAGTTGCTCGCGGCGACGGCAAGGCGTGTTTTGTACGGAATCAAGACGTTGGCGACAACGGTCTTCTTCCCGTTCGCAGCGGGCACACCAATCGGCACCGGTACTTCGAGCCAGATTCCAGTGGTTAGCCTGTCCCAGCTAATGCGATCGATGCCCCGGCCGTCGAGCCGAGTGGCCAGGTCGTATTCTAGCTTCCCGCTCTCCACCGCGTTGCTCGCGATCACCTGTTCAATCCTTTCTTTCGTCCACACCCTGTCGCGCAGGGGCTCGATTTCGTGCTTGATGCCATTGAGGGCCGTCACAAGCTCCGCTGCAGCTTCAGGATCGAACCGCAGGGCTCCAATGAGACCGCGCATAGGGACAGCGGAGCCCGAACCGGAATCGGTATCAGCCGGCTTGCCGAACTGTGAGGCGGCCCCGATTTGCAGCCTCGCTACTCCGTTCGATACGACAATGTGGTAGCCGGGCACTTTGAGTCCTATCAGGCTGACGTTGCCTGGCTCGAGCGTCGGATACTCACGCGGAAGAATCACGAAACGGGTGTACAACTCGTTGCTGCCAAACCATGCACCGATTACAGCGGCGACGGCGACGACGAACCAAACTCCGGCGCGGGTTTTCGTGGTTGGCATTCGGCTTCTCTAAGGAGAACGCAAACAGTCGGGGCAAACGCTCCGTCGCGACGGGTATTCCTGCCCGCAATGCGGACAGATTACAGATGCAGCCGGGTTCAAGTGCGAGAATCGGTCCTGAAGGTGGTCCAGTTCCTTGAGATCGTAGGGATCGGTGAACGCTTCTTTCAATCCCCAGGCGAATACGAGAATTGCGCTGACAATGAGCGTAACCACCAGCCAAACGCTTTGGGCAAACAAGGTGCAGGCCACGAGTGCCAAGCCTCCAAGGAGGATCGCCCGAACTTTCCACGGGTTGTGCATCATCGCTCGGTTGCCGCCATTTGCTCTAAGAGACGTTTTATTTCGTCCCTCCGCTGAAAGAGCCATTTTGACCTCTCATCGTTGGCCATGGCGAATTTGAACGCGGCGTCGATGAGGTCGAATAGGTCCAGGAGTGTCTGAACCTTGACGCGAAACGTCTCCTCCTGGTCCGATGAGCCGCCCGCCAAGTGCAGACAGTTCTTGAGCACTTCGACGGTTGGATCGATTTCACGTCGCTTTCTCTCGCGGACGACGCGTGAGATCATGGTAACCGGATCGGTATCCGCTACATACGTGTCGCGTCGGTCGCCGGGCTTTCGAAACCTCTGCACGACGCGCCAGTCCATCAGGTCACGCAGGTTCATCGATGCGTTGCCTCGAGAGATGCCGAGGCGGTCGATGATATCGTCCATCGCCATCGGCTCTCCGGTTATGAACAAGAGCGCATGAATCTGGGCCATTGTGGGGTTGATGCCCCAACTGCTGCTCATGCGCCCCCACTCGAGCACAAAGCTGTGCTGAGCGGCACGGATTGCTTGCTCCGGTGTCCGCTCGGTCATCGCTACTGCTGTATCAGGTTGAACTGTTTGGATTCGAGTTTGATGAGATCACCCTTTGCGGTGAAGTACACCTTCGTGTTCTCGTCACCTTGCGTTGACGTAAGCACATGGGCAGAAACACTTCGTGATCCAAGTTTTACGGTCCTCAACCCGTGGTACGTGCTGACGGTTTTCTTCCACGTGACGTTCATCGGGTTGAACTCATAGGCCGTCGACTTCGTTCCCACCGCCGGAATCCTTCCGCCTATCCACACAATAGATTGGTCAGCAACGGATCCGGGCGCGGTCGCGGACTTGGTTTCGGTTTTCCCCATCGCGGTCGTGACCACGGTAGCCTTCCTTCCGGCGAAGGTCGCCTTCGCACTCGATTCGAATTTGTTCCCCTGCAGTGCCGCGGAAATCTTGACAAGCTGCGTCATGGGGTTCCCAGCCGAGCTGTAAACGTTTGTCATGTCCATCGTCACGTTCGCTCCTTGCTCGGTCATCGTAAGAATCAAGCGGGTCGAGAGCTTTTCGCCTCCTTGGATAAACGAATAGGTCGCTGTGCCGACTTTTTTCCCACTGGGGTCCATCACATTCAGCTTCGATGCGGCTGCGCCCACCACTAGCGTGACTGCCATCGCCGCGCCAATAAAGTGTCTCATTTTAGAATTGCCTCCTGGCGGGCGTACCGCCCTTTGAAACTCTACCCGCTGCCGAGCACGGCGGCGGCCCACTCCGGGCTGCCGGGATCGGCTGTTGCGGCTTCCAGCGCCGCTTTTGTTACTGTCCCGGAGAACCGGACAGAGCGGGCCGTTGGATCGACAATGCGAACGTAGGCCTGCTGGGAGCCTCGGCGAACGAGCCACGCCCCAACCTGCGCCGCGTCCATCAGGTCGGAGTCAGCTCCGTTCACCGTCGCCACGGCCCCCGATGGGTCGAGGACAATGCCGCCCACGCGGGCGCCGAGGGCACCGAGCTCAGCTCCCATTGCCGTTCTGGCAGCGGCTTCCTCTGCAGTCATGGCAATGCCAATACCGGGCCGAGGTTCAGGATTCTCGGTCGGTTCGATCTTGACGGGCTCCTCAGGAGTTGTTATTGGGGAAGTTCGAGGTGGCGCTTCACCGTTGATAGAGATTGGGTCGATCACGTCGGCACGTGTTTTCTTGTTCGCATAGCCGAGCCAAAACATGAGCCCCCCCATCGCGAGAATCAGGGCCACAACACCGATCATTGCCGCGATCGTTGCTCCTGGTCTTGGCTTTAGCTCAAGCCCCGCAAGACCGGCTTCCCCATCGCGCTGTTTCGTCGATTCGACCACGGCTGACAGCTTGCGCCGCAAACCTTCATCGTTCGGTGTGAGGTCGAGCGCCATCTCGTACCATTGCTTGGCAGTATCGAGCTTCCCACCTTCGAAGGCGAGGTCTCCCATCATGCCGTGAGCAGCAGGGTTGTTGGGAAATCGCTTTAGAACCGCGAGGCAGACCTTCTCGGCCTGCGCCAAATCGCCTCGGAGGCGCAACAGGTTGGAGCGCGCGATCTCCGGATAGACGATTGAGTCGCTGGTAGCCGATTCGGATTCATCAAAGGGGGCGCCGCACTCGTTGCAAAACGTCGAATCCTTTTCAATAACCGAGAAACACTTGTCGCAGAGTTTCAATCGGATACTCCCGTGCTTCCGAACCCGCCTTCACCGCGGACCGTCTCAGTGAGCTCTGCGCAAACTTCTAACTGGGCCCTAACAACCGGGCAGACCACGAGTTGGGCGATGCGGTCTCCTCGCTCGATCAGGAAGCTTTCCAATCCGAGATTGATGAGGATGACTTTGACCTCGCCGCGGAAGTCGGCGTCGATCGTGCCGGGAGCGTTTGGAACCGAGATTCCGTACTTTAGGGCCAGGCCCGAGCGCGGCCGCACCTGGCCTTCGTATCCGTTCGGAATGGCGATTCGCACACCTGTTGCTACGGCCCGACGCTCCATCGGGCGCAGTTCCAAGGACTCACTTGCCTTCAAATCCATCCCAGCAGCCGACTCAGTTGCGTACTCAGGCACACAATCGGGTGATTCGGCGGTTATACTAATCCGCATAGGGCCGTGCATACGGAGTGATATACCCCGCCATGGGATCGAATCCATGGGGTGAAAGCCGCTTGGGGACACGTATACAGGTTCATGTGCGGCTTGCCGCAGCATTATTCATATACTTGGAGGAGACAAATGAAGAAGCTCTCGTTGGTTCTCGTTGCATGCGGGACCGCAGCAGGCGCCCTGGCGCAGATTCCGGTCGGTGTCGACCTTGGCATTTTCATGCCAACCGACAGCGACGTTAAGGAAGTCTACGGCAAGTGCTGGTTTCGGATTGGCGTAACGCCAGTTAGTTTTCAGCAGCCGGGCAACTGGCGCTTTACGTTCGACCTTGGCTTCTTGAAGCGAAGCCGAACGGTTTTCGTTCCCGACGGGAAGGGCGGCGTTTTCCTTAATAACGACGTCACCTTGATTCCGTTGACCTTCGGCGTCACCCGCTCGTTCAGCCAAAACCCAGACTTCCTGCCTTACGTCGCTCTCCGAGCAGGTCCGTATTACGCGAACGTCAATTCGGATTCGTTCGGCGTGGACAAGTCCGGCTTCGGCCTCAACGCAAATGCCGCCTTGGGCGTCAGCTTCAGTAGGCGTTTCTACATCGAAGCTCGGTACGATTGGTACAGCAAGTTCGAGGATATCGACTTCAGCGGATTCTCCCTTTCGGCAGGTATCAAACTCTTCGAAATCCGCCTATAGATTCTATCCAGCGTCTTCATGCCACGAGTAGCATCCGACACAAGACTGCCTGCCGAAAAGGCAGTTCTCGTACTCGTGCATGAAGACGCGGATTTGGACCTTTACGCCGAGGAGGAGTTGACGTCTTTGATCGAGGCGGCCGGAGCGGTGCCCGTCGGCACCCTGCACCAGCGCGTTGATCGGACTCGCACGGCTACCTATATCGGTAAGGGAAAGGTTCAAGAAGTCCTCTCAGCCCTCGTCGACACCGGCGCCGACGTCGCAATTTTCGACTGCGAGTTAAGCGGTGTGCAGCACCGCAATTTGGAGACCGAGCTAAGTAAGCGGATCGTCGACCGCACGCAGCTCATTCTCGACATTTTCGCGCAGCGCGCTCATACAAGAGAAGGCCAACTGCAAGTCGAGTTGGCGCAATACAGTTACTTGATGCCACGAATCACCGCGGCATATACTCAGTTTGAAAGGCAGAAAGGCGGTATCGGTATGCGTGGTCCCGGTGAAACGAAACTCGAGGCCGATCGACGCAGGATTAGGGACCGAATCGCGCACCTGACGAAAGAAATCGATGACGTTCGCCAGATTCGCCATCGCCAGCGTGTCGCGCGGCGAAAGAATCCTTTTCCATTTGCGAGCTTGGTGGGCTATACCAGCGCGGGAAAAAGCACGATCATGAACCGGCTTTCCGGTAGCGAAGTTTTCGTCGACCCCATGCTGTTTGCGACCCTTGACCCGACAACGCGCAAGCTGGCGCTTCCAAGTGGTTATAGCGTTTTCTTGACGGACACTGTAGGCTTCGTAAGAAATCTGCCGCACAATTTAGTGGCGGCTTTTCGGGCGACGCTCGAGGAGGTGTCCGAGTCGGATTTTCTGCTGCATATTGTCGACGTCAGTCATCCCTCCTGGGAAATTCAGGCAGAGTCCGTAATGGAAACTTTGGCTGAACTTGGAGCCGGTGAAAAACCGACTCTCACAATTTACAACAAAATTGACCGTTTAACCGACCCAACGGTATTGCGCGAACTGGTTGCCAACACGCCGAATTCGGTGGCCATCAGCGCGACAAGCGGCGAGGGAGTCGACGAGTTGTTGGAATCGATCACGAAAATGATTCGGTCGCTGCTGCGTCCGGTGGATGTGATAATTCCCTATGACAAAAGTGGACTTGTGCAGGAGTGCTACGACTTCGGCCGCGTCCTCTCTGTCGAGCATAAGGAAGACGGGATTCATATAAAAGCGGAAATCGTCGCCGAAATGGCAGACAGGCTCCTCGCAAACATGAAGCGGTGAACGTTGAGGGATGGCTGGCCCACGCATCAAAGGAATTAAGTGATTCCGGCATTGACTTCGGTCGACTCGAGGCTCGTATGTTATTGGAGCGCGCACTGAGTTTATCTCGCGAGGAATTGTTGAGCAAAGGGAAGCAGTTAGAAATTTCTGAGAGTCAATTTGCCGCAGCGAGTTACCTCCTGCGACGCCGCATGAACGGAGAGCCCATGGCCCATGTTGTGGGATCAAAGGAATTCTTCGGGAGGCCGTTTAAGGTTAATGCGAGCGTTTTGATTCCGAGGCCGGAAACCGAATTATTGGCGGAGGCATTGGCGCTGATTGTAAAACCCGACTGGAATTGCATTGACGTCGGCACAGGGAGCGGATGTCTCGCTATTACGGTTGCTTTGGAAAAGCCCGGCGCCACTTGGGTCGCCACAGACACTTCCGCCACTGCGCTCGATGTTGCACGGGAAAACGCACACGACTTAGGTTCGAAAGTCACTTTTGTGCAAACTGATGTTTTGGCGGCGTTCGCGCCGCACGCCTTCGATGTTGTCGTTTCAAACCCGCCTTACATCGCCGTCGGTGACGAGCGCGTTGCTCCTGACGTGCACAAGTGGGAGCCGCACCGCGCCTTGTACGCGGGTGAATCCGGTATCGAGTTCATCGAGCGACTGATCGACGAAGCCAAGCGTGTGCTCAGGGCCGGAGGCTGGTTAGCGTTCGAGTTCGGTATGGGACAGGCTCACGAGGTCGCGGCTCTCCTGTGGGGTTGGGAGGCGGAGGTTCGGCCGGATTTGGAAGGCACCGAAAGGTTTGCTTTAGCGCGCTCGCCGGGATAGGACCACTCGCAATCCGTAAGCCCCGAGGAAGGCCAGGGCGAGGCACGGCGCTGTAACGGCTGGAACGATCCACGCATAACCGGCGGGGTACGTGGCGGGCTCCATGCCCTCGATGCCGGGCAAGCCCGTGGTGGCGTCTTTCAGCCTCAGCCACAAAAAGGTCGCAGCAGGCACAAGCCCCGCAACGCTCCCGCACAACCCCGCAAGCCCAGCAAAAACTGTGAATATTGCGCCGCACAGAACAGCTGCCGCGAGGTAGATCGCAAGTACTTGAAACAACTCTTCACTGGTGTGGATGCTTCGTGTTGACAGCATCGGAACACCTACCGCAGCTAACTGAAGAGTGCTCGCGAGCGAAAAGGTCACGCAACCCGAGAGCACGGACCTTTCGAAATCGGACTGCTTCGGACGACGGACAACTTCTTCGTCCGTCCCGAGGTATCCGAATTGATCTTCGTCCACCAAACTATTATCCGCGATCGCTCATGAGAGTCACAAGCGATACGCCCACCCCGTCGTTGCGCTGTTCTTGAGATACGATGCCGATTCCCCGAGCGAAGGTCGTGACAAGGTCGATTTTTCTGCCGTCAAGCGAGATCGCCATCGTGACTTTCAGTCCTTTGCCACCTCTTTGAGAGTCCAGTTCCACGGGTTCTTGCGTTACAGCGACCTTTACAAGACCCGGAATGGAGCGGGCCGTCGCCTTTCCCTGGTAGTCCCACGTTGCCTCCTCTCGGTCGGCTTGTAGCACGGCGATCGGGGGATCAAAAGTCATTGCGCCCAAACGGCTTGCCCTCAGGATGCAGCCATCCCAAGCGAGTATCGTTTCGCCGCCGAGCCCGGAGAGCAGCCAGCCCTCTGCATCTCCGACCTGTCGCCTTTCCGCGCACTTCACCTCAACTACTTCGGCAGCCTGCTGCATGAGGTATCGCCAAGTGCGGCCTTCGCGCATGGGCATCCAGTCGTCACAAGTTGCGCAGCCCGAAAGCAAAACGAGCCCCGCGCAGCCCAGGGCAGCGGCGGAGGCTCGTAATAAGCCATGGTTCACAGCGGCCTACTCTTGCGTTGTCTCGGGTGCCCGCGGTTCGCGAGGCTGCTCTGAGCGAGGCTCGTTGTATCCGCCCTCTTCGCGCTGGTCGCGCGGCCGGTAGGGACGTCGCTCTCCGTGGGGGCGTCGTTCGTGATTCGCGCTTGTGTCGATTGCAACAAACGGAAGCAACGCCATTTCGCGAGCGCGGCGAATCGCGTTGGCGATCATGCGCTGCTCCTTGGCGCTCGCGCCGCTCTGACGCGAGGAAATGATTTTGCCCTGGTCGTTTACAAAGCGACGTAGCAGGGCGACGTCCTTGTAATCGAGCGTGTAAATCTTGTTGACGGTAAGGTAGCTGACCTTGCGTCGGCGCCGGGCGCGTCCGCGGGCGTCTTTTCCGCCGCCTACTCCGCTGCCTACCGACACCAGCTTGCGCGGCCCGGAGCCGCCTTCTTCGTCGTCCTTTCGCACCCTTGGCGCAGCAGGACCGGATTCCTGTGCAGCCTTCCGCTCGGGTTTTGGCGCCGCCGGGGTGGTTTCAGCCTGCGCCGGAGTGGTCTGTTCTTCTTCCATAGTGTTGAAACCCGCGTGGTGCGGGCTGCTGATTATGGCACAGGGAGGGAGTCACGGTGGCTCACAAAAGTGTTGCAAACTGTGGTCGTATCAATGCTCCCGGAACTCTTTAGGATCGGCAACTTCCCAATTCGCAGCTTTGGTGTACTGCTGTTTGTAGGCTTTGCCCTCGGTACGTGGCTTGCTGCGCGTCGCCCGTGGAAGTATGGAATCGATAGAGACGCGCTCGCTACGATGGCCATCTGGGCGGTGATCATGGGCGTGATCGGTGCGCGCGTCTTTTGGGTCCTGCAGGAATGGGGCTACTATTCCAAGAATCCTGCCCAGATCTTCAAGCTCACCGAAGGCGGGATGACCAGTTACGGCGGGATCGTTTTTGGGTTGGGGACGGTACTGATCTGGTGCAGGGCGACAAAGACCCGGTTCCTCGACGCGTTCGACCTCATTGCCGCGCCGGCACTCGTAATGCACGGCTTTGGGCGGATCGGATGCTTTTTGAACGGTTGCTGCTACGGCGCGCCGTGCTCGTTGCCGTGGTCGGTCACGGTGCATCCGGAAACCGGCCCGATTTATCTGGGGCATCCGGCGCAGCTTTATGACACCTTGATGTCTCTCGCGGGCGCAGCACTGCTACTTTGGATGGAGCAGAGGACGTTCCCTCGAAGGCGGCCAGGGATGTATGGCGCGCTGTTCTTTGTTCTGTATGGGGTTTCGCGGTTCGTTTACGAGATGTTTCGCTCGGGATATTCCTCCGCGAGTACGTGGGGACTGCCGATGACAGATGCACAGGTTTTGGCGGTTGTCATGGTGGCCGTCGGTTTAGTGTGGCTCGCGTTTCTCTGGCGCAAGCAGCCGGTAGCCGATGCATCGGTAAGCTAAGGGCGTGAGCGCCACTCTGCAATTCCTCGGTGCGGCTAGGACCGTTACCGGGTCCAAGCACCTCCTGCAAGTTTCCGGCAAGCAGTACTTGATTGACTGCGGCCTTTTTCAAGGATCGCGAAACCTGTCAGAGTTGAACTGGAAACCTTTGCCTGTCGGTGCACACGAAATCGACGCCGTGCTGATTACCCATGCGCACATCGATCATATCGGTTACCTTCCGAGGCTTTGGAAAGATGGGTTTCGGGGGCCAATTTATTGCACGAAGGCTACCGCGGACATTACGAGGTTGAGCCTGCCGGACAGCGGTGAACTTCAAGAAGAATTCGCGCGCTATGCGAATAAGAAGGGGTTTTCAAGGCACAAGCCGGCACTTCCGCTTTATACGGCAGACGATGCGTACGCCGTCTGCAAATTATTGGAGCCTATCAATTTCGATGAGAACTACGACTTGGCCGGCAAATGCGTCATGTGCTATCGGCGAGCTGGGCATATCCTGGGCAGCGCATTTATCGAGTTCTTTTTGCCGGATGGCAGGAAAATTCTGTTCTCAGGAGATTTGGGCCGGTTCGATACGGCGATTATTCGCGATCCTGAAATTATCGAAGCCGCAGACATTCTGCTGATCGAAAGCACGTACGGAGATCGCGTGCATTCCTCAGAGTCGGCGATCGGTGAACTGGAGGCAGTACTTCACCATGCCGTTGAAGTCGGTGGCATGGTGATTATTCCAGCGTTCGCAATCGGCAGGACACAGGAAGTCCTCTACATGATTTCGCAGTTGCAGCGTGAAGGGAGGCTGCCCAAAATGCCGATGTTCGTCGACAGCCCAATGGCGATCGATGCGACTTCGATCTACGCAAAACACCACGACGATCACGACCTGGAAATGGAAGAGCTGGAGGATGATAATCGGAACCCGCTTCGACCCCAGGATTTGATTTTCGCGCGCAAGGTGAATGAATCGAAGAAGATAAACGAGCTTCGGGGACCGGCGCTGGTTATCGCGTCGAGCGGAATGGCAAACGGCGGGCGCGTCGTTCATCATCTGCATCGTCGCTTGGCGAACGAGAATAACACCGTGCTTTTTGTCGGGTATCAGGCGGCGGGCACTTTAGGTCGGGAACTGGTCGACGGAGCGGGTGAAGTTGAAATTATGGGGGACTGGATTCCGGTTAGAGCATCGATTCGCAAAATCGACTCCCTTTCGGCGCACGCGGACTCTAATGAGATCATGTCGTGGCTCTCGAAAATTAAGCTTCCTCCAAAAATGACTTACGTGGTTCACGGTGAACCCGGGCCGATGAAGTCGCTCTCGGATCGCATTCGTGTGGAGCTGGGGTGGGCGACGCATATGCCGGAGTTGTTTGAAGCGGTTGCTCTGTAGTGCGATTTCTTTTTATCGTCACGATTTTCTTGGGTTCGGCCCTGCTGTTCTTAGCACAGCCAATGGCGGCCAAGATGATACTGCCGCGGTTCGGAGGCTCATCGGCCGTTTGGACGACGAGCGTGCTGTTCTTTCAGTTGTTGCTGCTGGCCGGGTATTGGGGGGCTAACCGGCTAGCCACATTTGGCACGCGCCGCATAAGCGGCTTAGTCTTGGTTGCGGCGATAACGATCGCGATTAATTCCTCCGTCGGAGTTCTCGAGCGTGGAGCTTCGCATATTAACAATCCTTTCAGATACGAGGCCCTGGGCGTAGCCTGGAGTCTTTTTCTATTGGTTGGCCCGAGTTTCCTCGCTCTATCGATGTGTGCACCGACAATTCAAGACCTCTTCGCGCGGGCCCACCATCGTGAACCTGTCAACCCTTTTTTCCTGTACGCGGCAAGCAATCTCGGCAGCCTCCTATCGCTACTTCTGTATCCCGTCATTATCGAACCGAATTTCACGCTGGCGCAACAGGCGAAGTTGTTCCAAGGAGGACTTGCTGCCCTCCTCATTCTGTTGTTAGGAATAGTTATGGCAACTGGCCGCAGGCTACCCAAACACGAACAAGTGCAGACTGAACCTGTTTCTTGGCGCGAGAGAATAACTTGGCTAGCGCTCGCCGCGGTTCCGTCAAGCCTAATGCTCGGGTTGACTTCCTTCGCGACGACGAATGTTGCGCCCGTGCCGCTTTTTTGGGTCGTTCCACTTGGGGTCTATTTGCTAACTTTTGTGGTTGCGTTTTCGGAGGGCAACAAAGTCCCATCGACCCTATGGGCGAGGATTTTGCCGATGCTGGCGGTGCCGCTGACGCTGGTTATGATTCTGGAATCCAGCGAGCCGATCGGCGTGATCCTGCTGATTCACGGGGCGGCGTTCGCTGTGGCGGCGTTAATGTGCCACACACGGCTTTCGGAGACCAGGCCTCCTGCGGGGAGCTTAACCGAGTTTTATTTGTGGCTGGCGATCGGGGGGGCGGTCGGTGGCCTATTCAACGCGATTATCGCGCCCACGGTCTTTTCGACTCTGGCGGAGTATCCGATTGCTATGGTAGCGGCGCTCATGCTTCGATCCGCCGCGGCGAAACTCGAGATTAAAAAAGATCTACTGATTGGGATTGGAATGCTGGTGTTTACCGCCGCCCTTGCATTGATCGCGAAGGGGTTAGAAATGCCGGCTACGCCAGTGCGCACGGTCGTGGTCATCGGCGTTCCGGTCGTCGTGGCATTTTTCTTTTCGCACTACGCCTACCGATTTGCATCCGCAATCGGCGCCGTTTTTCTGGCGACGCACTTGACGCAGGTCGGCACCAATAGTCGCATATTGTTTGCTGACCGCAGCTTTTTTGGCGTGCACCGTGTGCTTGCTTCTAAACCGGAAAGATTCCATTTACTGGCACACGGTACAACTTTGCACGGAATACAGGACAGGGTCAACCCAGCAAGGCCATTAACTTACTACACGACCAACGGGCCGATAGGCGAAGTGTTTGCCGCTTATCGCAAAGACAACGTCGCCTTGGTGGGGCTTGGGGTAGGCAGCTGTGCTGCGTACGGCGAAGAAGGGAAGCGCATGACATTTTTCGAAATCGACCCCCTGGTCGTGAAAATTGCTCGAGACGAGAAGCTGTTCACTTTCTTAAGGGATTCGAAGGCGAACGTCGACATTGTGTTAGGTGATGCGCGCCTAAAACTCAACGAACAGCCGAACGGTGCGTTTGGGTTATTGATTGTGGACGCATTTTCGTCCGACTCGATCCCGATGCATTTGCTGACTCGCGAGGCGATGCAGCTATATCTAGACAAGACGCAATCGGGCGGCATCATCGCAATGCACATTTCCAACCGAATGCTCGATCTAGAGCCGATCGTCGCAAAAGTCGCACAAGATTTGGGCTTGGTCCCGCTGGCGCTCGAGGCGGCGCCCAACGAACGGCAGCACGCAGAGGGCATGCGGCCGTCCATTTGGATGGTGATCGTGCGAGATCGTGCAGACGCCGCTAAACTGATCGGCTGGCGTCCCGCTGAACCAAAGCCCGAGACGCCCCTTTGGACCGACGACTATTCAAACATCCTCAGCGCATGGTCCGCCGATTAGCGCGGGTAACATTTGCGCGCCATGTCGTTTAGCCAAAGCACGGGAATGTTTGTCGCGGAAACCCACACTGAAGCCGTAACTTGGTTTTTTACAATCGAGAAGATGCTGCTCTCGGGAAAAACGCAGTATCAGGAGTATCAGATTTGCGACGTCCCCCGCTTCGGGAAATCCCTATTCCTGGATCACAACATTCAAACGTCGCTCTTAGACGAGCACGTTTACCACGAGGCGATGAGTCAGCCGGCGATGGTGACGCATCCTAACCCCAAAAAGGTGGCGGTGTGCGGAGGCGGAGAAGGAGCAACCTTGCGCGAAGCGCTAACGCATTCAACGGTCAAGGAAGCCGTGATGATCGACATCGATAAAGAATTGGTGGACGTTGTCAAGGAGCACATGAAAGAATGGCACCAGGGTGCTTTCGATGACGAGCGCACGACGCTCGTTCACGCCGATGCGCGCGGTTGGCTACAAGATAGTAAGGGCGCCAATTTCGACGTGATTTTGAGCGACTTACCGAATCCGCATGAAGATGGTCCGGCTGTGAGATTATTTACCGAAGAATACTATCGAATTTGTGCCGATGCTTTGTCGGATGACGGCGTGTTTGCCATGCAAGCGGGGTGCGCGAATGCGAATTATCCTTACTGCTTTGCATCCTGTTACAAAACGCTTTCCGAAATGAAAGATGTGTTCCCATGCGTGCGTGGATATTGGGCGCATGTGACCTCCTTCATGATGCCCTGGGGATTTATTCTCGCAAGTAAAAAACACGATCCGCTTGAGCTGACCGAACAGGATATTGCTAAAAGGTTTGCCAACCGAGGCGTGAAAACGCGATACTATACACCGCGCTTCCATCAGGCTACTTTCACGATACCGGACTACTTATACGAAGCCGTTGACCAGCACGGCCGGGTGCTGACCGACGCGAACCCGTTTTATTGGACGGCTTAGGGCTTGATCTGCAGAGCCCGTCCTACACTGCCTGTCGGCGGTGTGATTCCCCAAACAGCACACACGGTCGCAGCAATATCCTTGGGGCCGCAGCCGTCCGTATGCTTGCCCGGCTGAATCCACCGACCCGCCATCAGCAAAGGGACGGCACGATCGTAAATCCAGGCAGAGCCGTGTGACGTCCCCGTCGCCAAAGGGCTAAGAATATATCCCGGACGAGTGAAGAAGGTCACGTCGGCTGATCGACTCGGGAAGTAACTGCATTCGGCGAATGCGGTCACTGCCGTCATCGGCAGTTTTTGCTCCTCGAATTCCCATTTTGTAAATGCGGCGTAAACCTCCGGCCGTTTTCGCAGCCAGTCTCTCGCGAACATCGCCGCGTTGTCCAGCCCAAACTCTTCCTCTTCCGCTGCGCCTTCGCGCATGCGCAAATAAATGCCCTGATCGTTTCGGCTCGCAATTTCTACAGCGCCGCCATATTCATCTCGCAAAGCATCTGAAAGGTTGCTGAAAAAGCCGTTGAAATCCATGCGTCCGCCAGGCAGTTTGTTTTTCGTGTACTCTTCCGCCATGGGCATGACACCATGGTCCGCGGCGAGAACGATGAGTACGTTTTTCAGCCCAATTTGCTTGTCGACCGACCGAAAGAAATTTGCTAAGTAACGGTCAGTCGCTACCGTCAGTTCCAGAACCTCCGGAGAATCGGGCCCGAACCAGTGGCCGACGTAGTCGTTTGTGCTGAGGTTGATCGTTAGCAAGTCGGGGATATCGTCCTTGCCCATCGCGAGCGCAGTTAGGGCAGATAGCGCCGAGTTCAAAACAAACTCGTTTGCCCAAGGGGTGCGCTGCCAGTTCGAGTAAAAGCCATCACCCTCCACGAGAGGGTGCGGGAAGGTCTTACCGAAGGAAGCTGTCATCCCGGGTTTTTCGGCCACCGAAGCTCGCTTGAGCACCTCTTCAGGAAGTGAAGTTTCCCACGAACGCCCCTTGAACGTGTCGGGCAGCTTCTCCGTGTTGACGGCGGCTGCCCATGCCGGCAGCTTGCCAGCGGGCTCGTAAAAGTCGCTGGTCGTCCATGTGCCTGTCGTGGCGTCGAACCACACGACATCGTCGGCCCTTCTTCCAGCCATGAGAATGGACGCTCTATCTTTGAAAGAAACCGATGCGGTTCGAGAGAGGCCGCCGGTCGCCAGTTCGAGTTCGTCGCAGAACGTTCCGACGGCGAGGTTCCTCGGGGAATACGAAGGCCGGCCAGTGAAGATGTCCTTACTGTCAGGGTCAGCCACACAGTAGATAACCTTGTTTTGAGCGCGATCGAACCATTCGTTGCCGACGATGCCGGTTTGTGAAGGGTCGCTACCGGTGCCGATGATCGCGTGTCCGGGTCCGGTTTCTGTCGGAATGTGAGTGTAAGCGCTGTTCACAAAGTGGGCGCCCCGCTCCGAAAGCCACCTCAGCCCTCCGACGCCATCGCGCGATGTGGGCGGAAGATATAGGTCAGACCAGCGCCCGACGTAGTCCCGACGGAACTGGTCGATACTGATCACCACCGTGAGCTTCGGCGTGTCGATGAACGCGGTAGTCGCCGAGAGCGTGGCAGCGCAAAGGAACGAGAGCATACGAAGATTATATGCCAGCCCACAAAAAATGAGGCCCCGGCTGGAGAGGTTGCCGGGGCCATCTGGGAGGAGAGGGGCTTATTGGAGGTTCTTCTTGAGGTTGTCCGTAAAATTCGTTCTCACACCTATAGACACCAAGAGAAGCTGGGAAGTTCCCGGTGGTGGGGATTTTGTACCGATTCGTCCACTTTGGCTACAGCAGCTCCGTCGGCAATAATCACGGCAAGTTGATCATCGACATTTCCCGCGCCTTGAGCGAGCAGACGGCTCCGTATCCTGGTGATGAGCCCTTCTCTCGGGTACTCACGACCAGCCTGGCCAATGGCGGGGCGAGCAATGTGACTTCGGTATGCGGCAGTTCGCACTTAGGAACACATGTCGACCTGCCCTTTCACGTCTCGGCGGATACCGAGCCGCCTCCCATGGAGCTGTTTTGCGGGCCTGCGGTGGTGATCGAAGTCGACGACTGGGCCGATCTAAAGGACATCGACTTGCCGCCGGGGCTGCGCGTGTTGTTCAAGACTGCGAATAGCGGAAAGCCTGATGACGTCTTCGACTTAGAGTTTCACTGCATATCCGCAGGGGCCGTCGAGTGGCTGGTCGCGCAAAAGGCTGTTCTGGTAGGGGTCGACGCTTCGTCGGTGGACCCGGTGGGAGTTCTGGAACTTCCGAATCATCACGCGTTGAACCTCGCCGGCATTGCCATCCTTGAGAACTTAGATCTTTCGGAAGCGTCTCCAGGCGAGTATGAGCTCATCGCCCTGCCGTTGAAGATTCCGGGCGCCGATGCGACGTGGGTGCGGGCGGCGTTGAGAAAGTAATGCGCAAGCAGGTTGTCATTCTCGTTTCGCTTGGCGTGTTGGGAATCGCTGTCGCCATCGCTGCGAAAAATGCGGCTAGCGACGACGCGCACATCACAATGAGAGTCGTACGCCATGCTCTGGAAGGCGATGGCCTTCGCTACAACGCCGGCGACATGGGCGTCCAGCCGGCGACATCTCCCCTAAACCTGCTGCTGCTACTTTTGATTTCCGGCGCGCTTGGCATTTTCGGTATCGCGACAGAGGCAGCTGTCATAACCGCGCCATGCGTTCTTGCCGCCTTTGCGTTGCCGATGCTCGGGGCGTGTGCTTATATGCTCATGTTAGGCGACAAGCGCAGCAGCTTAATGGCCGCCGCGGCTTCGGCGTTTCTGATCAGCGTTCCGATCAGTTTGGGCACCATGGGATTGGAGACCATCCTCTCGATGGCGCTCTGCATCGGTGCCGTCCTGGCTTATCGGCATAACAAGCTGCCGCTCATGGGTTGGCTCCTCGGGCTGGCGTTTTTGGCACGCCACGACGCCGCAATTCTTGCGGTGATTCTCTACTTTCTTGTGTGGCGGAATTCGAAGAAATCCGAGCCCGTCAATGTATTGGCAGCGGCCATCGGCTTTTTGGCGGTGGCGGCGCCCTGGCTCATTTTTTCGCTGCTCTATTACGGAGTTGCAACGCCTAGCACATTGGAATCCAAGGCCGCGCAAGGTGGCACGGTTTACTGGCCCGCGTGGTACCCCACGATGCTTTGGCATTGGATGAAAGTGTATTTCTTAGGCTCGCCGGTCTTTGCCGGATTGGCAATTTTCGCCGCAGCCGCAGGGACTCTTCGCGCGGTATGGAAGCGCACGCGAGGATCCGAAGCGATGCTCATTTTTCTGGCATACCAGTTTTTAGTGTTTGCCGCTTACTCGATGATGCAAATGCCCGACTACCACTGGTATTTCGTGCCTTACGGTATGGCAATTGTTGTTGCATGCGGCTGGCTTCTTGCATCTTTGGAAGAACTTCGGCTTAGCGAGAACACGGCAGCGGTGGCTTCGGTCGCGATTGTGGTGGCGGTCGGTGCCCTCATGTTCCCGAAGGCTCCAACCGCAGGCCCGGTGTGGGAATCGTATCGCGAAGTGGGCCGATACCTCGAACAACACCCGCCAAAAACAGCAGCCGGACTCATGGAGATCGGCATTATCGGCTTCTATGCGCCGAGCGTGCGCGTGTTCGATTTTGCCGGAGTCGCCACCTTGGAACAGGCAGCCCGGGTTTCGCAGAACTCAGCGAACACTTGGCTCGATGACCCATCGGTGGCGGATGTGGTCGTGATCCGAGGAGTCGACCATCCTTTAGAGCCCGACTTCGACGAGCGTTTCGAATCCCTCTACAAACACGAATGGACGTCGGCGCCGTCTGCAGCTTTTTCGAGCGGCCTCCAGGTCTGGCGGCTTAAATAAAATGCAGCTACGCTTGCAAGAAGCGTAGCTGCACATTCTTGATTCGGGCTTTGTCTAGTCTTTGTTGACTTCGACTACAGCCTGCTTCTTGGGCGTCAGGTTCGCGAAGTACACCGACGGATCGGCATCGAACTTCGGCTTGCAGCCTGCGCAGCAAAAGTAGGCCCGCACGGTTTCTTTCTTGCCTTCGATGGTCATTTGCACATCCGAGTAACCCCAAGCTTCGTTAAATGCAAATTCTTCCTTCGTCACAGCGCAAGCGCCGTTCGATGCGTAAAGAGGAGCCTTCACGAACTTCACTGGGTTTGCCTCGAACTTCGCTTTATTCAACGCGTCGCGGAAATAATAGCGAACGCTTTTGTAATCGCTAAAAGCTTCGGCTTTAGAGGGCTTGATTGCCGCCTGCACAACTGGGTCGAAAACGGCGATGCCGATCAGCCCCTTGTGCTCTTTGGCGAGAATTTTGTCCGTGTCCTTCATCAGTCCGCCTTTGCAGCCGGCGCAACAGATCGAATAGACGACGTCCTTATAGAAAAATTCTTGGGCGCTCTTTGCGTCGACCGCATCGCCCATGACGGGGCAGACGAGCTGAGGGGTTTGCATCGCCACGGCAGCGAGAAGGGTGATGATCATATTGTCCCTATTAAACCCCTTTCGCCCGAATTGCGGCTTACGGCGCGAGCATCGCCGTGGCCATTGCCAAGTTGCGGCCGAGGTCCGCCGGGTCGTCCGCTCGCAGCGTGACGTGGCCGACCTTGCGTCCTGCGCGAACCTCCTTACCGTACCAATGGAAGTGTGAGCCCGGAACCTGAAGCACGACATCGGGGTTCGGCCGCACGCCGATCAAGTTGATCATCGCGCTTTGTCCGCGCGGCTTGGCGGAGCCGAGCGGCGCGCCGGTGATCGCCCGGATGTGGTTCTCGAACTGCGAGGTCTCGGCGCCTTCGATCGTCCAGTGGCCCGAGTTATGAACGCGCGGCGCGATCTCATTGGCCATCAGCTCGTCGTGGATTTGGAAAAGCTCCACGGCGAGGGTCCCCACGTAGTCGAGTTCGTCGGCCAATCGGCCGACCATTTCTTCAGCTTCGGACTGCATACCGGGTTTTAGATCCGGCGCCGGCGCAATAGTCATGCGCAAGATGCCCTCATGATGTGAGTTCTCTACCAACGGATAGAAAACTTTTTCTCCGTCTGCCGCTCGAGCGCATATTTGCGAAAGCTCGCGGACGAACGGGACGAGCGCTTCCAACACCATGGGCTTCTCACCCGCCATCGCAAGGCACGCGGCTCGATCCTGCGGGCCGTCCAAACGCATCTGGCCCTTGCCGTCGTAGCCGAATCGTCGTGTTTTGGCGATGCACGGGTAGCCGATTTCGTCGATAATTCCGTCGAACTCATCGGCTTCCGAAAATGGGCGGTAGCGAGCTGTGGGAATCTTAAGCGAGGTGAAGAAATCTTTTTCGACGAGCCGGTCCGACGAGATTTCGATGGCCCTGCGCGACGGTGCGACGACCACACGCGAGCGAGATGCGCGGTCGACGGCTTCGAAGACGTTCTCGAATTCGTACGTGAGCACGTCGAGGTCGTCGACCTTTCCAAGTGGGGACAAGGGTCGCACCTCGCCGACTTCACCGGCACAGGGCTTTTCGCCGTCGTCGAAGAACACGAACTCGTGACCCAGCGGGATGCCCGCCAAACCCAGCATCCGACCTAACTGCCCTCCGCCGAGAACCCCGATTTTCATTTGCGCGGGTCGGGGCTGTCCAGCACGGTCTGCGTCTGTTCGGCGCGAAACTTCTCCAAGGCCTGCAGGACGCCCGGGTCCGACTGCCCTACGATCGCCGCGGCGAACAGGGCGGCATTTTTCGCGCCCGCTTCGCCGATAGCGAATGTGGCAACGGGCACTCCGCCCGGCATCTGCACGATCGAGAGCAGCGAGTCGAGCCCCTTCAGCGCCTTGCTTTCCACCGGAACCCCCAACACGGGGACGCTCGTTTTCGATGCCAGCATCCCGGGCAGGTGCGCCGCGCCGCCTGCTCCCGCGATGATCGCTTTCAGCCCGCGGCCGGCCGCGGTCGCCGCGTATTCGAAAAGAAGGTCCGGTGTTCGATGTGCCGAAACCACGCGCGTTTCGCATGGCACGTCGAGCTGCACCAGCACGTCTTCCGCGTGCTTCATCGTTTCCCAGTCGGACTTCGACCCCATCACAATGCCGACAATCGGCTGCATGCCCTCAAGTCTATACGATTACGACTTTGGCAGTGCTTGGGCTTCTAGCGGTAACTACTATCGGGCCGCGCGGCAGCCTGCCGGTCCCTGTCGGCCAAAAACAGGCCCGACCTTGCAAGCATTTTGTCGATGCCAATTCTTCAACCACGCTCCCATGGGTGGTTGACGGTCTTGCAGGAAACGCGCACCCTGTGTCGAAAAAGAAACCCGTGCCGCGTTGGAAAAACGTGTCTGAACCGGGTGAGTGGGTTTTTGTAACCAGCACGATCCTCGGATGGGTGCCGGTGTTCGCCGACGCTCGCGTCGCCGATACGATGGCCGCGGCGATCACGGACGACTGCCGGCACGAAGGCGTTACCGTGCACGCATTCGTAAGTAATGCCGGAGCATATCCACGCCATTGTCACACTCCCGCGAGACCTCGATGCTTCGCAAACACTGAACCGACTGAAAGGGGCGTGGGGAAACCGTATTCTCGATGTCGCTTCGCACGCCGACTTGCTTCGACTAGATAGCGAAAAACAGAATACAAAAGAGCGATCGGTTTGGATGCGCAGCTTTGTTGGCAAGACAATCGACCGAGAGTTCTTCTTTTTGCAGAAGGCGGCATACATCCACAATAACCCGGTGCGGCGCGGGCTTTGCGAAAACGCGATAGACTATGTATGGTCGACCGCGCGCCAGTGGGATGCAGGATTTCGTAGTGACGATGGCGTTATCATCGGTGAGGCTGACATCGCTAAGCTTTGGCCCCGCGCGGTTCGCGACCCATTGGCAGAGGTTGTACGACGGGTGATGCGACGGATGTCGGACAAATGATGAGCGGTGCTATTGGATTGGAGCCGGGCACAACCACCCATGGGAGGGTGGTTGAAGAGACGCGTAGCGTCGGAAAAAGGACAAGCGATCCTCGATGCGCACCTCGATCTCACGACTAAAGCCGGCGGCCGCCTTCGCGTGTTTGTATCTGCTCGCGCTGGCCATCGTCATCTGGCTGGTGAGCGATGAGCTGCCTTTTCTTCATCCAGGCAAGGTGCACGTGTACGTTGATTTCGATGAGGAGGTCACCAACGCGACAATTGGGAGCCATGTGCTGGACACTGACGATACATCGGACACGGTGTGGCTTGAGCCCGGGAGCTACGAAGTAAAGTTCGAAATCGCGGACATTGTCCACACGAAGTCTATCAACGTGACAAATGAGACATACATTGGCCTCGATGGTGATTCGCCCTATGTTCATGGCGACGATTAGAAGAGACTTTCTCGACGCTGCGTGTCTCTTCAACCACCCGCGCGGATGGGGGTTGTGCGCCATTAGCTACATAGTCAGCATTTGGAATTCATCGAAATAAGAATCAGGGCATGGTCGTCCTTGGCTATGATCATATGCCTTGCAGTCGGATTTGCGGCACTTTCCTCGTGCAGTAGTTTTTCATCTTACGAGAGCGGACGGGGGGGCCGAATCTGGGTGGCACGGGCATGAGGGTCTACTGCCTTCAGACTTCATGAACCTTGATTCTCTCTCGCCCGTGGGCAGCCTTGCAACAGCCGGGCACTCGCAGTCCAAGTCCGACCTCCCTCCAAAACAAACCCCACGAATCGACACCTAACTAGTACCGAGCGCTTCCATTCCCTTCGTCAGTGTCCCGCTGCCTGCCAATCGTATCCCCGTGCACACTTCCGCCACCAATGGAGAGGAGGAAGCCGGCTCCGACGTCCCCGGGCGATGCACAAGAGGTGACGTTCAGCATCCACCGCCGGTGAAGCAAGAACCACGATCAAGGTTGACAAGTTTCGCCGCAAAGGTCCTTAAGAGGTGGCGACGCTACTAGATACCTACGTTTCTGAAACTGGGCAAAGAACCTACTCGGGTAGTTATACGCGCATTGCAACGCGTCAGCCCCAAAACCATTCACAATCCCAGATTGTGAATGGTTCTTTGAATGCTTTCCTCTCGGACGGCGTAGCCGTAGGCTAGAATCCAAGCCGTGAACGAAGACGCCTGGTCCCAAGAAACCATCTGCCAACACCTGGGCGAGGATTACCGATGGGGGTCGGTCGTTCCGCCGATTTACCAAACGTCGCTCTTCGTTTTCGATAGCGTCGATTCGCTGCAGAAGCGAATCATGGACAACGACTACACGCTGCCCGACAGCCAATACGTCTACACGCGTGACAGCAACCCGACGACCGCGATTACCGAGCAAAAAATAGCAGCGCTGGAAGGCACCGAAAAATGCCGCCTCGTCGGCAGCGGAATGGCTGCAATTTCCGCTGCGATTCTCGCATGCACGCAAGCCGGCGGCCACGTTATCGCCACCCAGTCGTCGTACATGCCCACGAAATCGCTCTTGGAAACGTTCCTTTCCCGGTTCGGGATCGAAACGTCTTTTGTAGACGGTCGCGATTTAGAAGCCGTTGAAGCGGCAATAAAACCGAATACGACTCTGATATATATGGAGTCGCCTGGAACGTTCCTATTTCATATCCAGGACATCCGAAAAATCGTAGGACTTGCAAAAGCAAGCGGATTATCGACGGTTATCGATAATAGTTATTGCTCTCCGATTTTCCAGCAGCCGGCAAAATTCGGAGTGGATTATGTGGTGCACAGCGCCACCAAGTATTTAGGCGGCCATAGCGATATTATCGCCGGCGCGATTTGCGGGTCCAACGAGCGAATAGCAAAACTCATTCCCGCCGAAGGAATGCTCCTGGGTGCAGTGCTCGACCCGTTTGCGGCGTGGTTGATGATGCGCTCCCTGCGAACGCTGCCGCTCCGTATGGAACGCCATCAATCTTCCGCCACTAAAATCGCGCAATGGCTGCAAGCCGACCCGATGGTCGAAGAAGTCTTCTACCCCGGCTTGCCCTCGCACGAGGGCCACGACCTCCACCGGTCGCAAGCCACCGGCGCGAGCGGCCTTCTCTCCTTCCGCCCAACGTTTGCCGACGACCGAGAGGCAGTCTGCAAGTTCGCTGAGTCGCTGGAGCTTTTCCAAATCGGCATCAGCTGGGGAGGCCACGAGAGCCTCGTCGCACCGATCATCGCCAAGGAAACCGACGACCGCTGGATCATCCGGCTCTCCGTTGGCCTTGAAGGCGCCGACGACCTGATCACGGACATCGAGCGTTCGCTTAGCGATTAGATGGCGGGAGCGTGTGGGAATCGAACCCACCTAACCCGCATAACGAGTCACACCGGTTTTGAAGACCGGAGAGCACACCAGCACCCATCCGCCCCCGAGCGAACGAGAGTGTACACCAGCGCTGGGCATTTCGACCTACGAAGGGCTTTGAGTTTCGCTTCCTTCGGGATACACTTCGGTGTAGGGATTCACGGCGTACCGCAGCGCTGCCCTGTGGAGGTTTCTTTTGCGCCATCGAGGGCACTCGCATGTTTGCGGCCGTTGGCTCGATCGGCTACCTGTTCTGTTTCGCCGGCGCGCTTCGAGCCTGTTTGGGCGGTGTTATGGCTCATGTCATCGGCAAGACCTGCACCGGCCTAGCGCGCTCACACGACCCTTCGGGTACAATTGAGTGCGCGAGGATTGTATTCCTCGCACCACGCAATGGGTCCGTTAGAACGGTCGGGCGCGCCTGGGCTACAGCCGCAATCTTAGCAGCCGGCGCCATATTCGCGACCGTCGGAACCCAAGGGTGAATATCAACCACATGGCATATCGACCGAGTCGTTACGAGCAAGTTATGAAAGCGTCGGAGATTTACGACGCGCGAGCTCGCAAAATTTTCGGCGGCATGGGCATCTATACAGGCGAGAAGATGTTCGCGATCCTCGAAGAAGATTTGGTGAGCCTGAAGCTTTCGCCCGAGGATCGTCAAGCGGCCCTTTCGTTGGATGGCGCCCGCGTTTTCAAGCCGATGGAAGAGGGCCACTCTGAAATGCCCGAGTACATCGTTATGCCGATCAACGTCTTGGACGACGAAGCAGACTTTCAGGTGTGGCTGATTAAGAGCGCCGAATACGTGCGCTCCAAACTCAAAGCCATCAGCTAAGCAGACAACGCCAAGCGGTAACCTGTAAGCATCGCCAGACGTAAGGACGCCGATGGCCGGTCTCGTGGGTTCGACCCACGCTTCGTGGCATTGCTGAAGGAACAGCGGGGGACGCTGATCCTGGGATTGGTGTGCGTGCTTGGGGGCGCCCTTCTCGACCTCGCACCGGCAGCATTTATTAAGTGGGCTGTCGACGCTATCGCAGACGGCAACACCTATCAGGCCGGGATGATGGCCATATGGATCATCGCGCTTTACTCCGTCAAATACTTCTTCACGCGCGGCCAGATACTTTACCTAAACATGGCGGCGCATCGCGTAACTGCGAACCTGCGCCAGCAGCTTTTCAGGAAGTTGCAGTCGCTTCCCATCGCGTATTTCAACGCCACGAGAACGGGTGCGATCCAAAGCGTTATTACCAACGACGTGGCGGTAATTCAGACCGGTGTACCGCTGGTTAAGGACGTGATGTCTGCGCCGGTTCGAGCGATTGGCGGACTGCTGCTGTTGGGTTATCTAAACTGGAAACTCGCAGCGGTTTCTCTGCTGGCCCTGCCCATTATCGCAGTTGCGATCGTTCGCACTTCGAGGCGCGTTCGGCAGTCGCAAAAGGAAGTTCAAGAGAACTTGTCGGACATGACTGCGACGATGCAAGAGTCACTCAATGCGGTTCGTATCGTCCGCGCATTCTCTGCAGAAGAACGCCAATCATCGAGGTTCGCGACCGATATCGAAGCGACGTACAATTCGAATATGCGGGTCGTCAATCGGATGGCAACGCTGAAGCCGCTTATCGAGGTGATTGGCGCCGGGGCTATCGCACTCATCATGTACCTGGGCGCGAAATTTGTCGCAGACGGGACGATGACGGCGGGGGACCTTTTCAGTTTCGTTTACCTTCTTGATGTCATTAAGAACGGCGCTACGGGTATAGGCAACATTAGCTCCGTTTACAGCCAAGTTAACGCTGCCACGGACCACATTTATCAAGAGGTATTCGACGTCGAAACGGACGTGCCCGATGACGCTAATGCGGTGACCCTAGACGATCCCAAGGGTCGGATCGAATTCGAGAATGTGAGTTTTTCATATCCCGACGGCACTCCCGCACTGCACAACATTTCACTCACCATCGATCCTGGAGAATCCGTTGCCCTTGTCGGCCGGAGCGGCGCCGGCAAGAGCACGATTGCAGACCTTTTGCTCCGGTTTTATGATCCGACAGAGGGGCGTATTACGTTCGACGGAGTTGACCTGCGACGCCTGGATTCGAAGTGGCTTCGAAGGCAAATCGGTGTCGTTCCTCAGCAGACGCTGCTATTCGCAGGATCGCTGCTCGACAATATTAGGTTCGGTAAACCGGAGGCGTCGGCTGAGGAAGTGCGCGCGGCCGCATACAGCGCACACGCTGACGAATTCATTTCAGAAATGCCGGACGACTACCACACATTCGTGGGCGAAAAGGGAGTTCGGCTTTCTGGCGGCGAAATGCAGCGAATTGCGATCGCGCGCGCTCTCATCATCGACCCAAGAGTCATGCTTCTCGACGAAGCGACATCCGCATTGGACTCGATAAGCGAGCAGCACGTGCAGAAAGCGCTCGATGACATTACGGTGGGTCGCGCTACGCTTCTGATTGCTCACCGACTCTCGACCGCGTCGAGGGCGGACAAAATAATTGTCCTCAGCCGGGGACATATTGTCGAAAAAGGGTCACACGTCTTTCTGAACGAAATGAACGGCACCTATGCGGGGATGTACCGCGCGTTCAGCGCAGGCCTTATCGACGGTAACCTTTGATGATGGTTGAAGCGGTCGATTTATCCGCACGATACGACGGCAACCCCGTTTTGCACGACCTTAGTTTCCAAGTTGCGAAGGGGGAAGTAGTTGCGCTTCTGGGGCCGAACGGATCGGGAAAGTCGACATTGATACGCTGCCTTTCCGGAACGCTGACGCCGACGAAAGGAATCATTACTATCGAGGGCGACGATATTGCGGAATTATCGCAAAAGGAGATAGCGCGCAGAGTTTCCGTCGTTCCTCAATCGGAGGATATTGTATTCGAGTTCACGGTTTACGACATCGTTGCAATGGGCCGTTACGCTTGGGGCGATGACGACAATGGCCAAATTAATTGGGCTATGGAAAACGCCGGGTGCAAAGACCTCGCGGACCGAAAAGTAACGGAGTTAAGTGGTGGAGAAAGGCAAAGGGTGCTGTTTGCGCGGGCTTTAGCCCAGGGCGGAAACATCCTGCTTCTCGACGAGCCGACGGCTCACATGGACGTCGGCTACCAGATCTCGACCCTCTCATTGGTTCGCGAACTGGCCCGCGAGGGTCACGCCGTAGTAACCGCCCTGCATGATCTCAACCTTGCTTCAGGCTTTGCTGACCGTGCCGTGCTGTTGCATGCAGGCCGCGTCGCGGCAGAAGGTCCGGTGCAGGCGGTGCTTGAGAGCCCCGAGATCGAGCGCGTATACGGGGCTGCCTTCGATCGAATCGTGGAGGAACGGTCCGGCCGCATTGTGCTGATTCCCGAACTCGTGCCGGATCGCGCCAAGACGGCAAACCCGCTGCGCATCCACTTTATCGGCGGGGGTGGGAGCGCTGGGGCACTGATGACCGAAGCTTGGCAGCTCGGCCACAGCGTTTCTCTTGGGGTGACCTACGTTGGCGATTCGGACACCGACTCCGCTGTTAGGCTTGGCGTGCCCACTGTGACGGTTCCTCCTCACACTTCGATCGCTGCTGCCAGTGTTGCGAAGGCGCAAAGCCTGGCGGCCGATGCGGACGCCGTGATCGTCTGCGCTGGGCCGTACGGCCCCGGAAATCTTGCCAACCTTGCGTTGGCGTATATGCTCCGAGAGCAAGGCATTGCCGTATGGCTGGCGGAACACGAGGGCGAGTGGGACTTCACGGATGGCCAGGCTGCCCGGGCTTTTGCAGCCGTGCGTGCGATTGGAGGTGAAGCTTTGAGCCGCGAGGAGATGCGAGATAGGCTCGCATGAAGAGTGGGTGGGAACATAGTCCTCAGAGTGTCGTCAGATGAGGCGGGCAGTGTAGGTCGTTAGCTAGGGCGGCCGATTGGGCTCATCGTTGGAGGATAAAGATGCGCATTAAATTACTATGTCTCGCCTTCTTTCTTGCCTCAACGGCAAGTGCTCAATGGACCTCTGTGCAGCTCAACGATCGGGGGTCGTTATGGGATCGACGGGAGCATTCAAGTTGGAGCTGCAGGACCGACTTTACATGCGAGAATTTGGCAGGGGGCGCCTGGCACTATGCTCGATATCCATCCCGCAGGCTACGAGACCTCGGTCGCGTATTGCGCCTTTGGAGGCGTGCAGGGCGGGTGGGCGAAGCTGAATGGTTATGCTCGCGCGGGGATCTGGACCGGAACGTCAGCATCCTGGATAGACCTTCACCCTGCAAAGGCAACTGAATCGACGATTCAAGACATGCATGACGGCTGGGCAGCAGGATACACCGGCGAATACGACGTTTCGTCAAGAGCTCACGCGTGGTTCGGAACCACCCAACAACTCGACCTACATCCTGTGTCCGCTGAAACATCGGTAGCGGATGCTACTTTCGCTGGCAGGCACGGTGGGTCATACAATGCTGGCAGTGGAAACCGGGCTTGCATTTTTGATGTCGACCCGAAGAGCATTACGACAGTACATCCGCCTCAAGCCCTGCAGTCGGCCATTAGAGGTATGTACGAAGAAGTCCAGGTCGGCTGGGTCGAGCTCGAACCAAACCGTCGACGAGCCGCCATGTGGTCTGGTTCGGCCGCCTCCTGGATCGACCTACATCCTGGGCCATTCCAGGAGACGTCGGTTGCATACTCCGCAATAGATGGCATCCAAGTCGGCAAGTATAGGGACCAGGCCGCCGTGTGGAATGGCTCCGCCCAATCCCACGAAGGGCTACACGGATTTCTGGATCCCAGTTACGTGAAGTCAGATGCCTGGACCGTTTCCCGCCAAGGCGATAGGATGATCGTGGGTGGAGACGCTTGGACGAGCAGCAATATTCTCGAACCATTCCTTTGGATCAGCAGGTACGAATCGCCTGAAAGCCTGTCGCTGTTTAGGGGCACGCTCGTTTCCGGGGGCCTATCCGAGTTGGCCGAGAGTGATGATACCAAGTTGATTGTGCGACCAGGCATCGTGTTCTCGACGACGGAGCCGCCAGTTCAGGTTGTCATCGAAGGCACAGCGTCGGACCAGAACCCTGACTCTCTGGGATTCTCGCTCGAGGCCAGTGTCTCATTCGGTGTGGGCGACCAGGCAATCCAACTGTACAACTTCGACTCTGACCGGTATGAGACCGTCGACCTACGCGGTACGACAACACTCGACAGGGTTACGAATGTGAGCATCCGCAGCGACGCGCAGCGCTTCGTCGAGTTCGGAACCAATAAGATGCGCGCAAGGGTCACCTTCAAGCCCACGGCGCCCATGTTCTCTTACCCGTGGCAGGCACGCATTGACCTTGCGCGGTTCCGGTTGCCGGGCTAATAAGGGACAAACGTCACGCTGCTCGATGAGTAGTGTGGCGACCCGTCATGGCGGAGCGGGTGGGATTCGAACCCACGACCCGGTATTAACCGAGTACGCGATTTCCAGTCGCGCTCCTTCGACCACTCGGACACCACTCCGCGACGACGATCCATTATACTGCTCGGCTTGACTCGGCGAGGCTAAAAAGGTTAGAATGGCTAAGGATTAAGTATGAGTAGTGAAGTCCAAGAACTGGAAACATACGCGAACCGCGATTATAAGTGGGGCTTCGTTACGGATATCGAGCAAGAGACTGCGCCAAAGGGGCTCGACGAAGAAACTGTTCGTTTCATTTCCGCGAAGAAAAACGAGCCCGAATGGATGCTTGAATGGCGGCTTAAGGCTTATCGCCATTGGCTCACCATGAAGGAGCCGACGTGGCCGAATGTCACGTATCCCGCAATCGATTTTCAGGACATTTATTATTACGCTGCGCCCAAGAGCAGAGCCGACGCCCCAAAGAGCTTGGACGAGGTCGACCCGGAACTGTTGCGTACCTATGAGAAATTAGGCATTCCGCTACACGAGCGCGAAATGCTCGCGGGTGTCGCGGTCGACGCGGTATTCGATAGCGTTTCGGTGGCAACTACTTTTAAGGAAGAACTTTCGAAGAAGGGAATTATTTTCTGCCCATTTTCTGAAGCCGTGCTCAACCACCCGGAATTGGTGAAAGAGTATTTAGGGTCGGTTGTTCCTTATTCCGATAATTTTTACGCGACACTAAATTCAGCTGTATTTAGCGATGGGTCGTTTGTTTACATTCCCAAAGGCGTTCGCTGCCCGATGGAGCTGTCGACTTACTTTAGGATTAATGCTGCCAAGAGCGGACAGTTCGAACGGACCTTGATCATTGCAGACGAGGGCGCCTACGTTTCTTATCTCGAAGGGTGCACGGCACCGATGCGCGACGAGAACCAGCTGCACGCTGCGGTAGTCGAACTGGTTGCTCACAAAGACGCCACAATTAAGTATTCGACCGTCCAGAATTGGTACCCGGGCGATAAAGACGGCAAGGGCGGGATATACAACTTCGTGACGAAGCGCGGCAAGTGCGCCGGCGACTCATCTAAGATTACGTGGACTCAGGTGGAAACCGGCAGCGCGATTACTTGGAAATATCCGGGCGTGATTTTGCTGGGCGATAATTCCGTCGGTGAGTTCTACTCCGTCGCCCTGACAAGCAACCGACAACAAGCCGACACCGGTACGAAGATGATTCACATCGGCAAGAATACGAAGAGCACAATTGTTGCTAAGGGCATATCGGCGATGTTCGGACAGAACACGTATCGCGGCCTGGTGAAGATCAATCGAGGCGCAAGTGGCGCTCGCAATTACTCTCAATGTGATTCGCTGTTGATCGGCGACCAGTGCGGTGCGCATACATTTCCGTACCTGGAAGTTAAGAATTCTACGTCGACGGTAGAGCATGAGGCCTCCACCAGCAAGATCGGCGAAGACCAGATTTTCTACTGTAGGCAGCGGGGAATTCCTACGGAAGACGCGGTTAATATGATCGTTTCCGGCTTCTGTAAGGAAGTGTTCCGCGAATTGCCAATGGAATTCGCGGTCGAAGCGCAAAAATTGCTTGGCGTCAGCCTGGAAGGCAGCGTCGGCTAAAAAACAACAAACTATGGCACTCCTTGAAATTAAGAATCTGCACGCGTCCGTTGAAGGAAATGAAATCCTCAACGGGATCAACCTGACGGTCGACACGGGGCAAGTCCACGCGATCATGGGGCCGAACGGCTCAGGTAAAAGCACACTTGCGCAGGTGCTTGCCGGACGTGACGACTATGAAATCACCGAAGGCGAGGTTTTATTCAACGGTAATGACCTGTTGGAGCTCGACCCGGAGGAGCGCGCCGCCGAAGGTATGTTTATGGCGTTTCAGTATCCGGTACAAATCCCGGGTGTCAGCAACGCGTACTTCTTAAAGGCTGCCCTCAATGCTGTACGCAAACACCATGGGGAAGCTGAGATGGATGCGTTTGAATTCATGAAGATGATCAAAGAGAAGCAGGATCTGGTCGAAATGGATTCATCGTTTTTGAACCGTGCTGTCAATGAAGGGTTTTCGGGTGGTGAGAAAAAGCGCAACGAAATATTCCAGATGGCTGTGCTTCAACCCAAGCTCTGCATCTTGGAT
>JALYSG010000012.1:0-8209 GCA_030854945.1 Armatimonadota bacterium | reverse complement strand
GGATGAAACGGATTCTGGCTTAGATATAGACGCTCTGAAAATCGTTTCCAAAGGCGTAAACTCTATGCGCAGCGAGAACCGAGCATTCATTGTGGTTACCCACTATCAGCGGCTACTGAATTACATTGTCCCAGACTTTGTCCACGTGCTTGTAGACGGCCGTATTTCGCGTTCCGGAGGCAAGGAACTTGCTTTGGAACTTGAAGAGAGCGGCTATGCGCAGTTTGAAGGGGCGGCGGTCTAACTCATGATCGGCCTCGATCTTCAGCAGGAAGAATCGAACTCGATGGAGCAGTTTGTGCCCGCCGCTGTTCGTGAAGAGGCCGGCGCAATTTTTGACCGTGGTGGCTTTCCTTCTACAAAGGATGAAGAGTGGCGATTTACGAGTCTTCGGGAAATAGCTGAGACAGACTTTATTGTAAACCCCGACCCGAACACGGTCTTAGAAAGCGATATCGATCCCGTCGCGCTGCCGTCGGGCGCCTCGAGACTGGTGTTTGTTGATGGCCGGTTCGATCCTGACTTGTCTCATACAGCCGATCTGCCGGATGGCGTCGTTGTTTCGAGCCTTAAATACGCCATCACGGAGCACCGTGATATCGTTGAAAAGTATTTTTCAAAACTCATCTCTCTTGACGAGACTGCTTTTGTCGCGCTAAACACGAGACTAGTGATAGACGGTGCGTTTATCTGCGTTCCTAAGGATGTAGTTATTGACAAGCCCATCTATGTAACGCATGTTGCCGCCGGTCATGAGGCTCCCGCATTAACGAACCCACGAAGCCTATTTATTTTCGGTCGGAATTCACAGGCAAAAATTGTCGAGAGCTTCGTTTCAATAGACGGACCCACCTGGCAGAATGCCGTACTGGAAGCAAGCGTGGGCGAGGGCGCGGTTGTCGAGCATGTTCGACTGCAACTTGGCAGCGAAGAGGCTTACCACATTACGAACACGCAGATCGATCAGGGCAGGAACTCGAACTTCAAGACAACCGTTGTCACTCTCGGTGGCAAGATCGTCCGCAACGACATCAACGGCGTATTGAACGGCGAGGGAGCCGAGTGCACGATGAACGGCCTCTATGTTGGCAGGGCCGACCAGCACGTGGACAACCACACACGCCTTGACCATGCCCAGCCTAATTGCCCCAGCCATGAGCTTTTTAAGGGCGTGCTCGCTGACAAGTCATCTGCAGTTTTCAACGGAAAAATTATTGTCCGTCAAATTGCTCAAAAGACCGATTCCAAGCAATCGAATATGACGATCCTCCTCTCGGACGATGCGATGATCAACACAAAGCCGCAGCTCGAAATATTCGCGGACGACGTGCGATGCACGCATGGCGCAACGATTGGCCGGCTCGATGAGGAAGCAATGTTCTACTTGCGCTCGAGGGGCATACCGGAGCGGGAGGCGCGCGGCCTGCTTATCTACGCATTTGCGAGTGACGTGCTCGACCGAGTCGGAGTTCCGGAAATCAAGGAGACTCTCGAGGCACGGCTTTTCGAGCGCTTCTACGACGCGCCATGAAGTCTTTGCGAGAGACCGAAAGTCTGCAAGTGGGCAGTAGGTTTCCGATTCTCGCCCAAGAGGTGTACGGAAAGCGGCTCGTTTATCTAGACAGCGCTGCAACTTCGCAAAAACCCGATACGGTTATCGATGCTGTTTCGCGCTATTACCGAGAGTCCAACGCAAACGTTAGACGCGGAGTACACGCTCTTAGTTATCGGTCGACTCAATCTTACGAGGCAACCCGCATACGTGTTGCCGGTTTTATTGGCGCCGCAAGCGCGGACGAAATCGTTTTTACGCGAGGCACCACGGAATCGATAAACCTCGTTGCAGCCACCCTCGGTGCGGACCACCTTCGGGAAGGTGACGAGATCCTGCTGACGACGCTTGAGCATCACGCGAATATCGTGCCTTGGCAACTGATCGCCAAACGAACTGGGGCGAAGGTTGTCGCAGCTCCGCTCACATCGACCGGTGATGTTGATCTGAACTTCTTTTCGGGCCTCGTTAACGAGCGCACAAGAATTGTTGCGATCGCGCATATCTCGAATGCGTTGGGCACGGTTAACCCTGTGAAGAAGATGACACAGATCGCCAAACGTGCGGGCGCATTTGTACTCGTCGATGGAGCGCAGGGAATACATCACAGAAAGGTCGACGTGCAAGAGATTGGCTGCGACTTCTATGCGTTTTCCGGTCATAAAATGTACGGCCCAACCGGAATTGGCGTACTTTACGGCAAGATGAGCGTCCTCGAAACAATGTCGCCATACCAGGGAGGAGGCGATATGATCGCTTCGGTGAGCTTTGAGAAAACGCATTTCGCCGCACCGCCGCAAAGATTCGAGGCCGGTACGCCGAATATCGCCGGAGTGATCGGACTGAATGCCGCGATTGACTTTATCGAGGAAATAGGGATCGACAGGATTACCCTGCACGAGGGGATGCTTATGCTTGCTGCGGAAGAAATGCTTCGGAATGCGCCGGGAGTTGCAATCGTCGGCAGTCCGAGAGAGCGTGCCGGCGCAATCTCTTTTACTGTGAGAAACGCACACCCGCACGATGTCGGGACAGTGCTGGATCGAGAAGGCATTGCTGTTCGTGCCGGTCACCATTGCGCACAGCCGCTAATGCGGGCACTGGATATCCCCGCCACCGTGCGCGCTTCTTTCGGCGTTTATAACACACTCGACGACATAAGTGCATTGGGGACGGCTCTGGAAAAGGTAGAGGAGTTATTCGGATGACGTCAGATTTGGACGAACTATATAAAGACGCAATCCTCGACCACTATCGCAATCCCAGGGGGAGCGGAAAATTAGAGAGCCCAACACACTCTGCGATTGGACACAACCCGCTTTGTGGCGATGAAGTAACTGTCGAAGTTAAGTTAGACGGTGACGTCATAGAGCAGATCGGACACATTAGCACAGGTTGTGCAATTTGCGTGGCATCTGCTTCGCTCATGGCAGAAAGTGTTACCGGAAAAACCATAAAAAAGTTTAAGCTGTTTTCAGATCAGTTCTACAACCTTGTAAAGGGTGGCGACGTCCACGACGAAATGGGCAAGCTGGTTGTGCTTGCCGGTGTTTCGGAGTTTCCGATGCGAGTTAAATGCGCTACGCTCGCGTGGCACACGTTGGAATCTGCTCTAGCCGGGAGGCGCGAAGCAAAGACGGAATAAATGGAAGCAAAGACCTCTCTTAACATGCTGCCCCTGCAGGGTGAAGTGATCGAAGCCTTGCGTTCGGTCTTCGACCCTGAAATCCCAGTGAACATTTTTGAGCTCGGGCTCATTTACGACGTCATCGTAGATGACGAGGGCGCCGTCTTGGTCAAGATGACTTTAACCGCCCCGGCCTGCCCGGTTGCAGAAACCCTTCCGGTCGAGGTCGAGGAGAAGGTACGCGCTGTGCCGGGCGTAACTAAGGCGCACGTCGAGATCGTCTGGGATCCGCCTTGGGATATGAGCCGAATGTCCGATGAAGCCAAGTTGGAACTCGGGCTGTTCTAAAGAGCGATATACTATTCGCGGCATGAAACGCATCGCGTGCTTGATAATGGCTGTTACGATGCTGTTCCTTCAAGGGGCGGCTGTCAGCCGGTTTTGCGCGTGCCTCGATGCAGTCAGCAAGCCCTCGTGCTGCGAAACTAAGGTCCCGTGCTGTGAAGGTGGCGAGTGCAAGATGCACCCCGATGCGGCTTCAGACCCGGACCTGGCGCTTGATTTGTTCTCAGCGCTTAACTTTGCAGCCTGCTTGCCGCAAATCGACGTCGCCGTCGTTACAGCCCCGTGCGACCAGATCACGGTGGCTCACGCCCCCATTTGCACCCGTGTTCGCGGTCCGGATTGCGCCTCGAACTCGCTCCGCGCGCCTCCAATTCAGGCTTAGCAGCCGCCGATCAGACCGATCGCGCGGCGCTTATCGTCGCTCAATTATCTCAATAAGCGAGGTCTGAACCATGGAGCCCGAGCGCCCAGTACGAGCCAATCGAATACCCCTTATCCTGAGCCTGATTGCCCTTGCGGCCGTCTTTCTGGTCGTCCGCTGGGTGGTCCTCAACAACCGCCACGATGGCGCCATGACGCCAATCGACGCCCAAGGGATGGACATGACTACGATGAAGCCACCGCCGGGCGCGTACCCAGTGGGTGTTGAGACGGTTGGGCGCGGAACCGCTTCCGGCAGGATTAACGTGCCGGGTTCGGTTGTCGCCTTTTCCGACGAAGACGTTGTCGCGCGGGTGTCAGGTCGTGTCGAGAAAGTGCTTGTTTACCCCGGCGATCGAGTTAAGGCCGGCCAGCTTTTGGCGACGCTCGACGCAGATGAGCTTGCCCTGGAAGCCGCAGCCGCTCGCTTGGAAGGGCAAGCCGGCCAATCTCGGGTCGCGATCGCTCAACGGGAGATCTCCCGTTTATTGGCCGAGCGAGACGCCGCAACGGCCGACGTTTCGGCCCACGCCGCTCACGAACGGGAGACTCGGGCTGCGCGCACCGCGGCTTCTGCTGACGCAGCCGGCGCAAAGGAAGCGTGGAACGCGAAGGCAGCAATGATCGCCGACCGGCAGGCAGCCCTTACCTATGCGGAAAAGAATCTGGTGCGTGAAAAAAACCTTTTTGATGCGGGTGCAATTTCAAGAGATGAATACGAGCAAGCGGTCGCAAGCCGCGACTCTGCGGCAGCCCAACTCCGCTCGGCTCTAGCAGAGAGTGAGGCCTCAAAGCGCGCCGCTGACGCAGCCCAATCTCGGGTCCTAATCGCCGACAGTACCGTTGCAGTCGCGATCGGTGAGCACACTGCCGCCCGGATGCGCATCGCCGCCATCGACCAAGGAATTCTAAAAGCACGGGCCGAAGTGGTGGCTTCACAAGCCGACGCAGCGGCCATTTCGGCTGGGGCTGGCTCAGCCGGCATCGTTGCAGGCTATCGGAATTTGAGAGCGCTCGATTCGGCAGTCGTCTCCGAGCGCGTGGTGAGTCCGGGCAGCATCGTTCAGCCTGGGCAGACAATCCTTAGACTGAAAGTGATGAACAAGGTGCGCATTCAGGCGAAAGTGCCTGGGCGCCACGCAGGTGAGGTCCGTCAAGGAACACCGCTAACTCTTACTATCGGAAGTAAAACTCGCGTGGGGAATATTACAAGTGTCTTTCCTGCGCAAGACGCGATGACGCGGACGTTTACCGTCGAAGCGGTCATCGATAATTCGCAAGGGCTATTTCAGCCTGGGGCGTTTGTAAACGTCGAATTGCAAACCTCAGGCGCACGTGAAGGTCTTTCCGTTCGAAGTGAAGCAATCCAAGCCGACGCCATCGGAAACTCATTTGTTTGGGCTTTGAAGAAGCGCGAAGCGGTCTCGAAGACCGATTGGACATGCACGATGCACCCGGAAATAAGTGAAAGCGGCCCCGGTATTTGCCCGATTTGCAAAATGGACCTCTCGCCACGCCAGTCGACCGCACAGTTCATTGCGATTCGCAAACCTGTTGTGACAGGCCCGTCAAGCGGCAGGACAACGATCATCGTCAGCGGCATTGCAATTGGCGACCGCGTGATATTCGGCGGAACGGCAGATTTGGTTGAAGGCTCGCCCGTTGCGCCAGTCGCATGGGGCGAGAACGGCCCCGCAGAACTCCCGAAAAGCGCGGCCAATGAATAGCGATCGACAAGGGTTCAATATCGTAAGGTGGTCGGTTGACCACCCGTACGTTGTGATCGCGTTTTTCTTCGCGACGCTGGTGTTGGGCTACATTGCTGTAGTCCATTTAATGCCTCGGCGATTTATGCCATACGTCGAGAGTCCGATGCTTGGCATCGTTACGGAAATGCCCGGGCTCAGCTCCGAAGAGATGGAGATGTATTTTTCATCACCCATCGAACAGCGCATGGTGAATATCTCCGGGGTGCGCTATATACGCTCGATTTCGCAAGAAGGATTTAGCATGGTCGTCCTGGAGTATCCCTACGGATCGGATATGCAAAAAGCGCAGGTAGAAGTGCAGAGCCTACTCAACGTTGTGCAGGCGGACCTTCCCGGCACGGGAGCAAACTTGAAACCGTCCTGGATTCTGCGGGTCGATCCGCTAAACCTGCCGGTATTAACTCTAAGTTTGTCCGGTGACCCAAAGCAGGGCTGGACTCTGCCTCGACTTCGCGATCTCGCGGATAACGAAATTATCAACCGGTTCAAGGCAGCGCACCGAAACATATACACGGTGTCACCGTTTGGTGGATATCGTCGCCAACTACAGGTGCGCGTTGACCGGGACAAACTGTCGTCCTATGGTGCTTCGATTCTCGACGTGCGCCATGCTATCGACAAGTACAACGCCGCAGAACCCGCCGGGGCCGTAACAAGCGAGAAGAGCGAGACTTTATTGCGAGTGGACGACCTTGCGAAAAGCGCCGCGGACGTTCGTAATTACGTCGTGCGAGCGAGCGCTGATAGGATTGTCCGAGTCGGTGATCTCGCCGAGGTCATCGACACATACAGCGAGCGGCGCAGCGCTTACCATCATGTCAAGGAGGGCCAAACTCGCGAAGCCATCGCGATCAACGTTCTGCAGAATCCTGATGCAAGTTCGCCAGTAACCATCGAAGCAGTAATGTCGCTCGCACGGCAGCTGGAGAGGGAGTATCCCGGCATTTCATTCGACGTCGCATACGACAACGCAGGTTTTGTAGGAATTCTGTTTAGCAATATGTGGGAGGAATTACTTGTCGCCATCTTCCTAACCGGCATTGCCGTTCTATTCTTTCTCGGAGATTGGCGCGCAACCGGCATCGCGCTTACTGCAATTCCGACTTCGTTGGCAATGGCTCTGTTAGGGATGGCAGCCCTAGGAATGAGCCTGAATTCCAGCACATTGATCGGCTTGCTCATCGCAATCGGGCGCTTAGTCGATGATGCGATTATCGATATTCACGCGGTCGAGAGGCATTTGAGAATGGGTAAGGACCCCAGAACGGCCACGATCGACGGGATCACCGAAGTGCGCCGTTCGGTGTTTGCAGCTACCATCGTATTGATTGTCGCATTGATTCCACTTATGCTCAGCGGAGGAATAACGCAGCTCATGTTCGTGGGCTTGTGCTGGCCCATTATTTTTGGATTGATTTTCAGCTATGTCATTTCGATGACTCTCACCGCCGTGTTGTGCTCACGCTTTATGACGCTTCCCGACCGGCGACGCGTGAGCTGGTTTTCCAGAAACGTACTTGGCCGATTCGAGAATTGGCTAACCCGCCTCGAAGGAAGCTATGAGCGCCTCATTAGGTGGCTCTTAAAGAATCCTATTTCTAACTTTGTGCGCATCGGAATCACGATAGTCGTTGGTTTCGGCTTCTATTACTTTATCGGGAGCGAAATGATGCCGCTTGCTGACGTGGGGCAGGCGAGCGTGCAGTTTGAAATGAAGCCCGGAGGCTCCTTCGCGGCGACAGAGAGCGCAGTTAGGAAGTTCGAGAAAATCCTGCACGAGGAGGGCGGTGAGCAGGGCTGGATTAAGCACGCAAGCGTAGAGATAGGCAACGAGGGTGGCCCGGGGATGACCGGAGGTGCATACTTTACGGGCTACGGGATGAACACCGTGGACGGCGCGAGCATGATGCTCACATTCTCAGATAAAGACAGCGGCCGACCGCACATTTGGGAGATCATGGACAAGATACATGATCGCTCGATGAAGGAAATTTCCGGAATTAGGCGAGTCCAGTTAAAGGAGATGGGAAGCGACGTGATGGCGACGGCACTTGCTCCCGTTGCGCTTGTTGTTTACGGCAGCGACTTGCACGTTCTTGACAAGATGGGAAAGGATGTGCTGGAAATCGCAAAGAGCAAAGTAGTCGACCCGAGGAACGATCGCCCGGATATGGCACAGCCGTTCCTGAATTGGGAAATGTCGAGACCCACATACACCGCGAATGTAAATGAGGAAAAAGCCGCGGCACACGGTTTGGCTCCACTCGACATAGCTGAGCAGGCGTACTATGCACTACGGGGTGGCTATTCGACTGAGTTCTATCGGCTCCCGAACAGACGCCCGATGACGATACAGGTACGTTTTCAGGAAGACCAGCGGCAAACGGCTGCTGACCTTGAAGGCATGTTCGTAACGGGGATGGGTGGCGAGCAAGTCCCGTTGCTGGATCTCGTTACGCTCGAGTAACGCAAGGCTCCTACGTTAATCGAACATGA
>JALYSG010000011.1 GCA_030854945.1 Armatimonadota bacterium | reverse complement strand
GGATACAATGGCGACGTGGCCCTCTCCTCGCAAGCGCTCAAAGATGTCGCCGTGGCGGAGGGCTTCGATGCGGCGGGCGTTTGTGACGCCGGACCACCCCAACATCTCGACGCCTACCTTGATTGGGTCAATCGTGGCCTCCACGCTGGCATGGGCTATATGAAGACCTCAGTACCGCTAAGGTCTCAGCCTTCCAGCTTGCTGAGAGGCACCAAATCAGTTCTCGCCGTGTCGCTCAACTACAATCGCAACGTCGACCGCTCGGTACCCCGGATCGCTCGGTATGCTCTTGGTCGAGATTATCACAAAGTACTTCGGGGCAAGCTTCGCAAGATCATGGCCTGGGCGGAAAAGGAGTACCCGGGGCTGAGGGCGCGCCCCTGTGTTGACTCTGCTCCCGTCCTCGAACGTGACTTTGCGTATCAAGCGGGCATTGGCTGGTTCGGCAAGAACACCATGCTGATCGACACCCGGCGAGGAAGCTGGTTTTTCATCGGTCTCCTCCTGCTAAGCGAACGCTTCGAGCCCGACGTTCCAGCCAATGGTGGCTGTGGAACTTGTCACGCCTGTATCGACGCGTGTCCGACGGGTGCGCTTGTGATGGAGCCGGGCCGACCCGTCGCGGTCATGCACTCCGAGCGGTGTATCAGCTATAGAACGATTGAGCACCGGGGCGACCTCGCCGGCAATACCCACGGTTGGCTGTTCGGGTGCGACATATGCCAGGAAGTTTGTCCGTTCAATATGCCACGGACGAGCTCGCCGATGCGTGGGATGGAAAGCAATGAGCAGGACTTTCTACCTAGGACAGCGAACCTGAAGCCCAACCTCCATGAAATCCTGGAAATGGACCGCGATGCCTTCTCGCGCACATACAGCGGAACTCCCTTCATGCGCGCGGGACTCGAGCGAACGAAACGGAACGCCCGCGCGATTCTGCAACCCCTGCCCGACCACAATCGTTAGTCCGATAGAGCTATGAGCAATCCAATCAAACTCGGAATAACTGTCTTCTTCGTCGCGATCGGCGCCGTGCTGCTCTTCAAGCTGCTTGGCGTCGTTCTCGCCCTCGCCTTCAAGATCGCGATCATCGCAGCCATCGGCTTCGTCGTCTGGGGGCTGCTCAGCTATGGAGCCAAAGCGCTTGGCGGCAGAGATCACCGAATCCTTCCCTAACAGGCAGGAAACACATGCCGTTCGGGCGAACACCTCTATATGTTCGCCCTTCTCGCCACGGTCCTTATTGCGCAGACCCAGGGGGTCATCCAGCGTGATGCCTTTGGCGTGCCGCATGTCGAGGCGCCATCGGTTGCCGAGGCCTTTCGCCTAGCGGGATACGCGGTAGCCCAGGACCGCATCGCGCAGATGGATATGAGCCGCAGATCTGCCCGGGGCAGGCTCGCCGAGGTTCTCGGTCAGCGTGGAGTTGCAAGCGACAAAGACGCGCTACGATTCGGTTACACGGACCAAGAGTACGCCACACTTCTGGCTTCTCTGCCAAAACTCACATCGGCCGCGCTTACTTCCTATTCCGCGGGCATTAATCAGCACGTCCGCGAAAAGGGCTTGAGCCTACGCGACTGGGAGCCCACCGACTCTCTTGCTATTGGCGTAAACCTGGTTCGTAGATTCGGTCGCGGAGGCGCAGGAGAAATTCGCAACCTGCTGCTTTATACCTATCTAACAGACCGACTCAAAGGCGACACTAAGAAAGCATTCGACGACCTGCTGTGGCAGAACGACGAGAAATCTCCAACGACCGTTTCGAACGCGGACGACCCAGCGAAAGGAAAGTCACCATTCCCCAAAATGGAAGCAGGCGCATGGGAGAGACACGTTTCGCTCCTGCCGAAAGTCAACATCTTCGAATTACTGCCGGCAATAAGGATAGAACAGCAAAGCGAATTGACCGAGTTGGCCGTAGAACTCGGCGTGCCCAATAAATGGGGCAGCTACGCAATTTTAGTTGACGGCACCCGTGCATTGAATCCCACGCTCATGAACGGCCCACAAATGGGGTTCTCATTACCTAGCGTTGTTCATCAAATGAGCATCAACGCGCCAGGCTATAAAGCCATCGGGATGGACATCCCTGGATTTCCAGGCATCGTTGTCGGCCGTACGGACGAAAGCGCTTGGGGTGCAACCAGCGGGGTTGCGGATACCGACGACATTTACTTCGTCGAGCTAAACCCGGACGACCCTACCCAATATAGGTACAAGGGCGAATGGATGAAATTCGATATCACCGACTTTGCGATATCGGTACAGGGTGGCGAACAGCAGAAAGTAACGCGCGAGATGTCGGTCTACGGTCCGGTCATCCTCAAGAGCGTAGGCACAGGTGTCGCCTATGTAAGGAAGTCGACTCTTTGGATGAACGAGGTCCGCGCGCTTTCGGCAATTGTCGAACATGTGGCTAACGGCGAGATCGACTTCACCGGTCTCGCTGCCGGCATCCCTGCAAGTTTCAACCTTTTCGGCCTCGGCAAGGACATTTCGTGGAATTATTGTGGTGACGTTCCGATAAGAACATCGAAGCTCGATCCACGCTTGCCAATGCCGGGAACGGGTGAATTCGATTGGGCAGGACTTGTCAAAAAACCAGACATGCCCCACTTAGCCAATCCGAAGTCGGGAACCATCGCCAATTGGAATAACAAGCCGGTTTCCTGGTGGCCGAATTTCGACACGCCAATCTGGGGCGAGGTTTTTCGCAACACGGCGATCGAGGGACGTCTCGGTAATCTAAAACAAATTCGACCCCTCGACATCGACAGGATTTTGCGCGAAATTGCGATAGAAGACACGGACGCGCTATCTCTGCTTCCAATCTTTGTTCCGGCTCTAAACACCGCCACCGAATACGACGGTTTGACAAAGCACGCCGCGCGAATTGTCGCTGCCTGGGACGCGATGGCAGTAGAGGGAACGGCTGCGCCCCTCATTTATTCACGGTTCTACGACCAACTACGCCGAGACCTCTTTGAGCCCGAGCTTGGCGGCATGCTCAACCCGAGTGTCTTCTTCCTTGCAACGCAGGCAAGCGTCACGCTAAAAGCCTTACGGGGAGAAACGGCCATCGATTATTTGGCTGGGCGCTCGAAAGAAGAGGTCGTGCAAACCGCGTTCGCCAAGGCTGTCGAGTCCCTTAAGTCCAGCATGGGAGATAATATCTCAACATGGCACGCGGCGCCGGATACGATCAAATGGCAGGGGCTTTCGCAGGTTCCCTATTCCAACCGTGGAACGTATATCCAAATTGTAGAGAGGTGGCCGACCGGCCTCAGTGGAAAGTACATGGCCCCGCCAGGAAGTTCGGAAGACACACAGTCCCCGCATTATTCCGACCAGGTCATCAAGGCTGCCAGTTGGACCTACTTGCCCATGCAGTTTCCTGCTAAAAACGTAGTTGGTAGTCGAGACTAAACAGCGCTCTGTTCCAGAGTTCGCCCTCGGGCAACCCGTCGGTCCAATCGACCATGCCGAGCATCAAGCTCAGCGTTTGGTTGTTGCCGGGTTTCTGGTCGAATGCGACTTTGTATTCATTGCGAGATCGGCGTCCGTCGATCGGCCTGTCGTTCTGCTCCATGGCGTAGGTTAATCGCACCGGACTGCCACTATTCTCAAAGAACGACATCGTTACGTTTGCGCGACGAAGGAGCGTACCGTGGCCCAGGTCTGAGAATTCTTCGTAACCGAACTGAGCCTTGGTTGATTTATTCGCTCTGTAGTCGATCGCCCATTTGCGCCCGAGGGTCGGTTTAACATTCGTACCGAACACTGCGTTATTCTGCTTCTCTTCCGGAAGATCGTCCGTGGAATGAGAAACCGACAGATTCTCTCCGACCTTGTAGGAAGCGTCGATATCTCGAATTACGTAATTCTGGCCGTTCGGCAAAGTCCTCACCTTATAAGCCATGCCCAATTGGAAGGGTTTCTTACCAGTCGGATCCAGGCTGATGCGAGCCACACGATCCACGGCGATAACCGCTCCCGGCAGCATCACTTGGCTGTAATTCAGTCCGACTTCGGATCCGAAAACATTTGCCGAAAAATCACCGAGGCGCTTCTCGTTCTGCCAAACTCCAATCTCGTTCTTCCCGTCATAGCCAAGCGAAATCTTTACGTTCTTTAAGAATCCTAAGCTGAACGGTTTTGGATTCGACAAGTTGAAGTTGCCGAGGAAGCTGTCCACCATTCCGGTCTGGCCGGTCTCTGCGTAGCTACCACCCATCGTAAATCCGCCAAGGGTACCCTGCGTCATTTCCCAACGAGAAGCCATCTTGCCGCCGACGACGGAATTCATGTCTTCCTTGAACGTATAACCAACCTTAAGGTTGCTGCCGAAATCGTAGCTGAATCCGAAGTTTGTCGACTGGTTGTCGGCCTTTTTGCTGTCGCGGTCTACAAACACTTGCTCGAGGTTGACGCCAAGACGCTTATTAACCTGCCAACCGATCTTGTACCCTTGGTAATTCTCGAATCCGCCGTCATTGAAAGCGGTAATACCCTGTTCCGTCATAAAGTCAAAGCCGTTTCCGATCTTCGTCTCGTACTTCAAATAATTCGTATTGCGGCTCGGGTTCGTTGCCTCTTTTCCGCCATACTCTTCCGTTTCGTGCATGAGCGTTAGTTTCCCGAGGCGACCGATGTCTCGCGTTCCGCGCATGCGCATAAGGCTATTCTCAAACAGAGTGTCCTTGAGACCCTGGAACTTGTGGTCGCGGTAGCTAAACTCGACCTCGGTCTTAGAGTCAGGATTGAGCAGCAAGCCGGCCTCATGGCGGAATCGGTGCTTGTCTTCCATCCCATTATTCGCGTCGAAGAAAAGGCCGTTTAGCTTCACGCCCTTGATAGCGTCGAACTTGAGCGTTAAATCTTGCTCCCTATAACCGATAAGCTGTGTAAACAAGTCGCGTTCCGGATCGTTGACGTCTAACGTGCGTAGGAAATTAGCGTCCACATCACGCATCGCTCCCTGAAGTTCAATGCCCTTCCCTTTCAACGAACCCTTGAAGCGGTTCAAGCGATTGGCTCCCTCTTGAATGGCAAGGTTTTCCATCGAGAAGTCCAGCGCCCTACCGAACTTGGCGGACGTGTTCCATTCGGACCGATCGAACCCAATCTGATTCCCGTAAATGTTGCGCTCAATCTCTAAGAGGTCGAACGTGCGGTTAAATCCGGAATCGATATTCGTGCTCCTGTAGCCGAATTTAAAGTTGCCGTAACTCACGTCGAACACGGACCGATCCAGACCCCCGTCCTTTGCGTCGATTCCGACGGTCGAATATGAAAGGGCCCCGCCCTTGATGGGCGTTGCATCGAACTTCATGAAGTTTCTGGAGATGCCCGCTTCGCGCGCCGCCCACTGCCAATCAACTTCGCGTACCTGTGCGGCCGGGTCGTAAATGCTTAGCACATTCAGAGCCATTTCGGTCAGCTCGGCCTTACTGAGGTCCCCAAGCCTTTGGAAACTCTCGTCGGTCGATCGGTTCCAAAACTTCACGCCGAAAGCCGAAGTCGCAAACCCAAACGATTGCGCATCAAAAATTCGTCCGTCGTACCTAATGGTTTTATTGCTGAACGACGCCAGGGATTTATCGCCCCTGGGCAGTGAGAAGTCGACTTCCTTCCGGCTCATTCCGCGTTCGCGACCCCATTGCTCGCGTTCGGCCTCCGATAGATCGCCGGTTCGGGAGAAGTTCTGGTCGATCCTCTGCGACCTGAAGGAGCCCTTTAGGAAGTTCGACTCAAAGCCGAACAATTCGCGTTCGATACCAGCTTCCTCTTGGCTGATGAGGTTGCGATCGAAGCTCAGCTTCGCTCCGCCGAAATTAAACGCCCCACCAAGCTTCTGCCGCGAAATCCCACGCTCTTTTTGGAACTGTTCCCGGTCACCTTCCGCAAGGTCTTTAAACCGCGAGAAGCCCGCCTCGATATCTCGCGACGAATAATATGCTTCTGCGAAGCCTGTCTTGAACCCGTAATCGTGAAATTGGATTTTGCCAACACCGTCGTCGATCGTTCGATAACTATTGTTGAAAAGCACGGACTTGGCATTGCCTCCATTAAAGCCGAGGCCCATTCGCGTAATTCCCTTTTCCTTCTCCAACTGCTTGATCTCATTTTCTGCCAGGCCGGACGATGCTAGCATTCCAAAGCCTGTGAAGGATGAGTCTACGTCTTGGTAGTCGGCACTGATATTCATGCCGCCGCCTACGTCGATGTTGGCGTTTTGCTTGACCAGCGTACCGCTCGATGACTCGCCCTTTTCCACCGAACCATCATCAGGAGAGGCCGAATCCCCTTCCACGAAGGCGTTTTCCTTACTGCTGCGCATGAACAGGCCGCTCACCGAAGCTTTGCCGAGGGAGAAGCTGCTCTTAAAGCCGAGGTTGTTCGATTGCATAACTCGACCGTTCTCTCGGTCTGCGCCCCCTATGCCCATTAACATAGTCATCGTCCCTCCGCCCCCAAAATTAAGGGTCATCAACGGCAGTGCGCCGAGCTTGTTAGCGCTTGTCTGTGCATCCGGGTCGTGACGATAAATAACGCGAATAGAGTCGCTCTCCTGTACGTTCGCAGAGACATACAGAACGCCGGAAGTAAAGTCGACGGAAAACTCATTTAAGGCTAACTTTCGGCCGCCGAGAAAGACCTCCGCGGATCCCGGCACAATATTGTCGTTGCGAAGCGGATATCCAAGCCCGCGTCGAACCCCAGGGATGAGGTCGACGGCGGGCTTGCCCCTTAGCTCGACCGGCGAACCTGCCGATCCCCCGTCTCCAAGCAACGTAAATTGCGGGAGGGCAGGCACGCCGAGGCTGGCCGCAGATACTGCAGCCATTGCCCGAACGATGCCTAAGGCGCGCCCTCCCATGGTTTATTCAAATCGGCTTACGAGCCGGTTCTCTCCTTGTCGTCAATCTCGAGTTTTTTCTCGTTGACCTTGCGGACCTGGTCGCGAAGTCGCTCACGCGCGTCGGGCAAAACCGCAGGCTTCGGATCGGCCGAGGAAGACCCCTGATCGACTGACTGCGATCCATCGACTACGTCCGGATGCTTGGGTTGAAACCGACCGCTCCCATATTCGATGACTGCATAGGTCAAGTCAGGCTCGATCACCGGCGGGGTGCTCGGGGCGGGAGCAGATTCAATTTCCTTCGCTTTGCTCTCCCCTGCAGCGCCAGTTTCCGCAGGCGCCGCGACCTGCGTAAATCGCGCTGGACGTGCAATGGCATGGGGCTGAACTACCTGCACTTCCTTCACGGCTGCTGGCTCTTGCCGGCTCATTTCCTCGGGTGCAAGTCGATTCGTATCGGGCGCCGGACCCGAGAAAACGTGCGCCTCGTGCAGGTTCAACGCGAGGACGTCATTCACGTGGGAGCGGTTCTCCGACTGAGGGAGTGCGGCCGCGAGTGCGATCGTAGCGGCAACGGAAGCCGCCGCAAGACCAGTGGCAAGGGGCCATCGAGACTTGCGTTTCCCAACGGTCCTTACCAAAATCGCCTGCGTCAGCCAGGCAGGTGGCTCAGCGCGTTCGTCTGAAACTAGGGCGGCCTGCGAGCGCAACTCTGCTAACAGAGCGGTCGCTGCCGAGCTCTCGCTTAGGTACGCCTCGACAAGCCTGCGCTCTTTAGCGCTGCATTCGCCGTCGAGATACGCCGACAGAAACTCGAACATCTCCTCATCGAGGTGTTCGCCCCTGCCCGCCAGCTCCAATTCGTCCCAAATATCTCGGTTTGCCATACTCAATTCCAGGTTCTTCTGTTTAGACATCTCCCGAGCCGACTCGTGGCGCGCTTTCACTCATAAGTTGCTACACTCCCATACCGATGCAATTCAAGGCGGATGCCAGCGAACGACTCGACCTGTTTCTCGTACGAATGTTGCCCCAAGAGAGCCGGTCTTCCGTTGCGAGGGCCATAACCGCCGGCGAAGTCACCGTAGATAGAATACTGCGGAAGGCTTCGTATAAGTTATCGGTCGGCGAAGTTGTTACTTTCGACCCCCCTGCAGGGGCAGAGCCGCTGGGTCTCAAGCCATCCGGCCGGCATATCGATGTCCTCTTCGAGGACGAGTACCTATTGGTGGTAGACAAACCCTCGGGGTTGTCTACCCACCCCTCGCCTACTTCTGAAGAGCCCACCCTAGTTCACGCCTTGCTTTCTCTTTCCTCCCCGCTTAGCAGCGAAGCCGGCGCTTACCGTCCTGGCATTGTCCATCGCCTCGACAAAAACACGAGCGGCCTGCTGCTTGTTGCCAAGAACGACCTCGTCCATCGCAAACTGCAGGCAGCGATTCAGCGTAAGGAGGTCGTTCGGGCTTACTGGGCGTGGGTTCGGGGCGTGCCCAAGAAGAAGGCATTCGCCGTCAGGAGTTACATAGGCAGACATCCACAGGACCGCAAGAAGCATGCAGTTCTCTCGGAGTCGACGCCCGGAGCGCGCCTCGCGGTCACAAACTGCTCGCTCGTGTTATCCGCCCAGGGAATCTCAAAACTGGAGTGCCTTCTCCAAACGGGCCGAACGCACCAAATCCGGGTGCACCTAGCCGCGGTCGGCCTTCCGATTCTCGGCGATCCCACGTACGGAGTCGCGCATGAGGGCCTCGACCGCCAAGCACTGCACGCTGTGCGACTAGAGTTTGCACATCCGATCACAGGACGCAGCATAGTATTGACCTCTTCGCCGCCGGACGACCTCGCGTCGGTAGACTTCTTCTGAAGTGCGGCGGCTGTTCCCAATCTATAAGAAGTTCTTTACTTCGAGCATCCAACGAGAGCTTGAGTTTAAAGCAAATTTCATGGCGAATGTTGTACAAAACGTCCTATGGATCGCCTTCTTCATTTTGCTTCTCAAGATCGTTTACACCAACACGGCCACGGTTGCCGGCTGGTCCGAAGGCGACAGTTACGTACTCGCGGCAACCGTGTTCTTCACGTACGCCACCCTGATTGCCTTCACTTCATCCAACTTGATGGAGATCCCCGAGAAAGTTCGTAAGGGCACTCTGGATTTCGATCTGCTCAAGCCGGTGGATTCACAGTTCCTCATCAGCATACGAAAATTCAATTTCGACGAGATCGGCACAATCCTTGGCGGCATCGTGATGCTGTTTATCGGCCTTTCCATGAACGGCCACGTGCCGTCGATCTTGCAAGTTGGATTCTATTTGATGATGTGCGTTTGCGCCGTTCTCATCTTTTATTCATTTCAGTTGATGATGATGACGCTCGGAATCTGGCTGGTGCGGGTCGACAATTTATGGGTTTTAGGGGAAATGGTGTACTACGTCGCGCGCTTCCCTATGGACATTTTTCGGTCGCCGCTGAAGATTATTCTTACTTATTACATCCCCATAGCGCTAATTGCGAGCGAGCCCACCAAGGTGCTCCTTGGCAGGGCGCCGCTCGGTACGATAGCCTATGCAACTGCGTGGACGGTTGTATTCTTGGCAATAAGCCGCCTCTTTTGGCGTTACGCAATGAGCAAGTATTCGAGCACTGGAAGCTAAGGCTCGATACGCGGGATTGCGGCAGTAACGGCAATTTTTGCCACTAGGCGAACCATGCCGTTCGCAATTTCGATTGATTTAACGGCCGCCTCCAAGGGGTATCCCGTCGTGTCGATAATTGGGTTGACCTCGTCAAGCTTCTCACGAACCAATCCCTCCGGCATTTTCACCCCTCCCACTTCTGCGCGCGTCGGCACGAAGTTGAGTTTGCCTTTGCTAAATTCCAAGTTGCCCTGTGCTCCGACCTGAACAGGCAAGATCATCCTGGCCGTTCCGGTAACCGTAATCAGGCCGTCTTCCGCTTTCACAACGATGTCTGAAATGCCACCCGGCTGTTTCTTGAGCAAGTACGCCTGGATGTCGGCCGCAGAAATCGTCGCCTCGATGGTGCCGACGGTGCCTTCAGGAAGGTAGATCTGAGGCTTCACCTGCAAGACTGGTGTCGGAAGGTCGATTTCGACCGAGGCGATCCGCAAGCCATTAGGCAACACAAGCCCTTTGGTAGAAACGCGTAATTGAGTGGCATGAATGGCGGGCATCTCCGTAAGTATGCCGCAAGGTAACCTCTCCGCCGATGAGCAAGCCCCTAATTCACCTGGGACACAGTCCCGACAGCGACGATGCGTTCATGTTTTGGGGACTCGCTTCCGGTACCGTCCACTCAGAATTCGAGTTCGAGCACATCCTTCGAGACATTCAAACACTCAACGACTGGGCCATGGAGGGCAAGCTCGAAAGCACGGCAATCTCCGTCCACGCTTTTGCCTACGTAGCCGACAAGTACGCCCTTCTCCGGCACGGTGGTAGCTTCGGCGACAACTACGGTCCGATGGTGGTCGCGAGAAAAGACATCACGCGCGAGGAACTATCTGAGACGGTGATCGCCGTTCCGGGCAAACTGACAAGTGCCTTCCTCCAACTCAACTTATGGCTGCCGTCTCCGAAGTTTGAGGTGGTGCCGTTCGATGAAATCATGCCAGCCATAAAGGAAGGCCGTTACGATGCCGGCGTAATCATCCACGAAGGGCAGCTCACCTGGCAAGACGAAGGCTTGATCGTAATCGAGGACTTTGGAAAGTGGTGGAAAATGGAGACCGGCCTCCCGCTGCCACTGGGAGTTAATGTTGTACGAAAAGACTTGGGCGAAGCTGCAGTGCGCGAAATTAGCCGGGTGATGCGCGAAAGCATTTCTGCTGGCCTGAACAATCGCGACGCCGCTCTTGATTACGCCTTGCAATTTGCGCGAGGATTGGACCGAGATACGAGCGATGCATTTGTCGGCATGTACGTCAATGAGCGCACCCTCGACATGGGCGATGACGGAATTGCAGCAATTCGCGAGCTGCTGAAACGCGGTGCAGATACAGGAATCGTCCCGTCCGTTGAAATCGAAGTCGTAGACTAACCGATGTCCGCAAGATCGGCAGGAAAAATTACTTCGGCCGTTACACGTCCGTAGCGCATCTCCAACAAAAACCGACCCCCGATCGCCTTTGCCAAATTGGTCACAATTTTCAAGCCCAAATGCCCGTCGATAACCGAGTCGAAATCCTCGGGCAGCTTCTTGCCATCGTTTTGAACGCGCATGATCGCTTCATCCTGCACTTTTAATATTTCCACGTCGATACTGCCATTGTTCAAGAGCTCGAAACCGTGCTCGATGGCGTTCTGAATGAGCTCATTGAGAACGAGCGCCACCTGGGTGGCTTGGTGCACAGATAACGCAAAGTTCTCAGCCTTCAAGCCGATATTGATCTCTTTCCCAGGCAGGATCAAGGAGCGATTATGCTGCACCAACATAGCCGCGATATCTCGGATTCCAACGCGATCCAGATCCTCTCGCGAAAGTAAGTCATGCACGTTGGCAATCGCTAAAATGCGCGCCAGGCTGTCATTGATAACTTGTTGCACACTCCTGTGCCCGGCCTCCGTTAATTCGAGGCGAAGCAAGCTTACAATCTGCTGCAGGCTGTTCTTAACGCGGTGATGCATTTCCTGCATGAGTGTCGTGCGTACGGTCAACTTCGCATGTTCGATCGCAATCGCGGCCTGCTTTGCAAGCGCCTCGAGCGCCGATAACTCGACCTTTGAAAACTGATGCTGGCTGCCGGTGTAGCACGTCATCACGCCGATGGCTTTGTCCCGAACGATCAGCGGAACGCACGCCATCGACCGCAGTCCCTGCTCCTCCGCCAAATCAGCGCCGATATATTCCGGCGAGGTGGTTACGTCCTCGGTTGTGATGATTCTCTTCTCGACCAGCGCTCGTCCCGCGAAACTCTCTCCGGCGCGAATGCTTCGCTTCCTCCGGTAGGCCCAGCTTTCAGATTGTGTTGCCCGAAGCACCAGTTCATCACGTTGCTCGTCCAGCAGTCGCACGGTCACTACTTTGTAGTTCAACCTCTCGGCCGTAAAGCTCACTAGCAACTGCAGTATCTCCTCCAGATAAGGGCTACCCGCAATGAGATGCGAAACTTCTGTAATAGCCTCGTATCGCTGCGCTTTTGTCTCTAGGGATGCCACTCGCTCCTTATGTCGAATGGCACGCGCGACCTGGTCTGCAATGCGAGAGAGCACCCGCGCTTCGTTCTGCTCGTAGTCGTAGGCGCGTCTTGTCCTCACATCCACTACACCCAGCAGTTCACCTTCGTCGATAAGAGGCACACAAAGAATGCTTTGGTATTGCCGCTCCTCGAAGCCCGGATACTCTTGATAGCGCGAATCCGCCCACGGTTCACGCGCCACCACCACCGACTTGCGAGACTCGGCGGCCCAACCGGTAAGCCCTTGTCCTACCTTAATCCAGACTCGCCCAGCCTTCTCGGGCGCCATCGTGTCGGCTGCGAGCCTCAAGGTCTCACCGTCGGGATCAAGCAGAAACAAGTGGGCTGCGTCCGTCCGCGTCACGCTCCTCGCAATTTCGGCAATCTCGAATAGCGTCTCGGCCCCTGGCTCGCTGTGCTCAAACACGTCGGCGATCCGCTCCAAAGCGTCTACAACGGCATCGCCTTCTGCCACCTTCATAATCGCAATCTCCGCCTGCTTCTGCAGCCGTTCGACTCTCGCCTCCTCGCTCCATAAAGATCGAAGACCCTTGTTCCGGGTGGGCCAGGTGGGTTTACAAGGGTGCTTTCTCACGCGTAAGTTCCAAATTGCTTAGCTATGCGAAATATTAGGTATAACCTACTCGAAATGTCCGCTGCCGCCGTAAACATGCCCGCACCATCCCGTCTGCCGCTCGTCGCAATAGTCGGCAATCCAAATGTGGGCAAGAGCGTACTTTTCAACAAATTGACCGGAGGATACGTCACCGTTTCCAACTATCCCGGCACGACCGTGGAAGTCACCAAAGGTGTTGCCCACGCCTATCGCCATAAGTTCAATCTCGTCGACACACCCGGAATGTACTCTATGTCTCCGATAACCGACGAAGAGCGCGTTTCTCGCAGGCTCTTGATGGAAGACCGCCCCGACCTCGTCCTACACGTCGTCGACGCGAAAAACCTCGACAGAATGCTTCCCCTCACCTTTCAGTTGATCGAGGCAGGCTTCGAGACGGTACTCATTGTGAACATGATGGACGAAGCGGCCGGTGCCGGTATCAAAGTCGACGCACTCCAACTTTCTAAGGCGCTCGGGATCCCCGTCGTTCTTGCGGCCTGCCTGCATGGGCACGGCATAGAAACCCTCAAAGACGTAGTCTATGGCCACATCAGCTCCCGCTGAGGGGCTGATCACCTATTCCGAAGAGGTCGAGACCGCGGTCTCGTCGATTGTCGCATACCTCCGTGCTGGCGACTATGGCCTCACCACCCGCTCGGTAGCCCTCCTCTGCCTGCAGGGCGACGAAGAAATCCTCGAGAGGGTTGGACTGCAGGAAGGAGAGGAAGCCGAGGCACGGATTCGCGACATTCTTGGTCAGGTGACGTTCTGTCCAACCGTCCCGCTCGCATACCAGTTAATGCTCTCCAGAACTGAGCGTGCACGCGAGTTGGCTACATCGAGCGTTTCGTCCGGTCCGGGGCGCAAACGATCCGAAATCTCTCAGAAAATGGGCGCGCTTTGCAGTCACCCCGTTTTTGGCTTCCCGATTCTACTCCTGGTTCTTTATTTCGGCCTCTACCAATTTGTCGGCGTCTTCGGCGCGGGAACGCTCGTCGGGTGGATCGAAGAAGACTTGTTCGGCACCATCATCAATCCGTTCGTTATCGGCTTGGTCGAACAATTCGCTGGCGCGGGCTCTGTGGCTCACGAACTATTGGTCGGCGAGTACGGCGTTTGGACGCTTGGCGTAACCTACGCCGTCGCGCTAATCCTGCCAATCATCTTCAGCTTTTTCCTTATCTTTAGCGTACTCGAGGATTCCGGATATCTTCCACGCCTCGCGCTCCTCGTGGACCGCATGTTCAAAAAAATCGGTTTGAACGGACGCGGCGTGATCCCGATTGTCCTTGGTTTTGGTTGCGACACAATGGCGACGGTCGTAACGCGCATTCTCGAAACAAAGCGAGAGCGCGTTATAGCCACCTTTCTTCTCAGCCTCGCGATTCCTTGCACCGCTCAGCTCGCGGTCGTCACTGGTTTGTTGGCGGGCGCAAGCATTATCAACGGTCCGCTGGGGCTTTCATTCTCACCGTTGCTTGCGGCATGGGCTCTCATCATGCTCGGCATATTTCTCTTGGGAGGCTACTTCGCCGCGAAACTCACACCGGGCAAGACCGCGCCGTTCTACCTCGAGTTACCGCCGATGCGCATGCCAAGCGTCTCGAATGTCTTGGTAAAGACCTTCGCTCGAATGCAATGGTATTTTCTCGAAGTTGCACCGTTATTCTTAATCGCGAGCGTTGTAATTTGGCTCGGTCGAATGCCCGCTGGGTGGGTCGTTCTCTTGGGATGGATCGGCTTCGCAATCGGCAAGAGGGGCGATTACATGAAGAAAGCCATCTTCGCCACGGCTGGCGCATTAGCTGGATGGGCGATGATGGCGATCACGCAGGGGCGAACTGCTTTCGACGTCGCGATTTCGGCCCTTGAGCCGCTCGCGAAAATGCTGACTCTTCCGCTAGCCGCGGCCGAAGTCTTTCTCTTCGGATTCTTTCGGCGCGACTACGGGGCTGCCGGCCTCGACAAGATGATCGGAGATCACTCACTTTCGCAAGCGCAGGTGCTTGTAATCGCAGTCACGATTACGCTCTTCCTGCCATGCATCGCGCAATTCCTGGTCGTTAAAAAAGAGCGCGGCATCGGAATGGCTATCGGTATGCTCGCATTTACGCTTTTCTTCGCCACCTTCGTCGGCGCAGGCTTAGCCGGTTTGCTTCGAACAACAGGGTGGCTGTCATGACGTGTACACACTGCAAAACCGAGTTTACGATCGAAGAATCGGATAAGGCTTGCTCAAGCTGCGGCTCCTTTGGCGGATGCAACCTTGTCATGTGTCCGAAGTGCGGCTATGAGCAACCGAAAATACCGAAGTGGCTCGTTAAGCTTTCCGCCCTCTTTGCAGATAGAAAGAGGATAGACACAAAGTGACGCTTGCAGAACTTCGCAAAGGCGAAACTAAGATGATCGCATCTATCGTGCACGACCAAGAAGGTCACTGGAGAAAACTTACCGCGTTCGGGATCATGCCTGGCTCGGAGATAAGAATGCTGCAACGATGGCCCACGCTGGTCGTAAGAATCGGCCGCACGGAAGTTGGCCTCGACGAAGTTACGGCGAAGTTGGTTGTGTTGGCCGATTTGGAATCCGTGCCGCTCCAGAAATAGTCACCGTGCCATCCCTGATCACTAGAGCCTGCATGTCGAAAGCGCCTGCCAGTCCAAGATCGCGGTCGATATCCAAAACGGGATTGAATGCGTTGGCCAGCGCTACCTCCGAACCGTCGCGAATTCGCCGTCCCTCGATAAACACGATCGGTTTCGCAATTACCAGCTGCCTCTTGCCGGCAATTTCGAGGTCTGCGATCACCTCGAAAGACCGACGAACGAAACCGAACGAGGCGCGCCCGGCAACGAATACTTTGTACTTTTCCAGTCGGACATCAACTGCTTCCAACATGTCGAAACGGGCGAGCATGTATTTCGCGAGACCGGCCTCATCGAGCGTCACCGTTCCGACGCCTTCTCCGCTTCGGCTCAACCTCACGACACCCTTTTGCAACAGGCCCAAGGCAAATCTGTTGCGAGGAATTGCGGTTTCCAATCGCTTGACGGGGAGGTCTCTGATAACAAAGTCCGACAACGACAATTTCAAGAGTCCCAATCGTCCCGCGGTTGATAGGCCCGGCTCGCAAAACAGCGGCATCCCATCTACCGAGAAACCGTGCGCTTCGATCACGACTTCGTCGACACGACCCATCATGCTCCCCACGAGCCCGTCTGGAGCTGCGCGAACGCTCACGTTATCGACCGAGACGCCCAAGCTGCCGGCAAGATCAGCCGCCGCCGCACGTTCGATCCGCGTCCATGAGCTTTCGAGAATCGCTGCTCCCGCGAGACCTAAGGCAGCTAGCGACAAAATCACCGTCTTCACTACGGATAACATTAGCACTTGATGCGACTCCCCCAACCTCCGTTTAGGTATTTCCGAGTAGCAGGTCCCGATCGGATTGAGTGGCTGCAGGGCCAGATCACGCAGGACCTCCGTCTGATTCCCGTTGGCGGTTGGGCGCAGTGTGCAGCGCTGACTCCAACTGGACAAATGGTGGCTGACGGCGCAGTGCACATCTTCGAAAACGAGGTGCTTCTCGGTCTCGACCGACGTGCGTCCGACACCGCGTCCGAAATTCTATCCCGCAGAATTGTCATGGAGGATGTTGAGTTTCAAGCGGTGCCTGACCTGGTGACGAGCATCATCGGGGATGGTGAAGGCCTGCCTGCGCCGCACATTCTTGGCGGCTGTAACGACTCGTTCGGCTCTGAGAAGATCGATGCGGAAATGTCTCATGACGATTACAACATCGCGCGAATCGAAGCTGCAGTTCCGCTTTTCGGAGTCGATTACGACTCAAAGACCCTCGCGATGGAGCTTGGCAAGCACTTTGTTGCAACGCGCATCGCGTTCGGAAAGGGCTGCTACACCGGGCAAGAGATCGTCGAGCGTATCAGGTCGCGCGGGCGTACTCACAGGACCTGGGCAGGGCTGCGATCGGCAGAGCCCCTCGAAAAAGTTGACGGCGTCCGTATCACAAGTTCGGTCCTTTCTCCTCGACTGGGCCATATTGCCCTCGGGTTCGTTCCCGCTGATTCAGCCGAATCAGGAATGCAATTCGGCCCTGCGACGGTCGTCGACCTGCCGTTCTCGTAAAGAAGGGCAACGACCACAAAACGCCGCTGCCCACTCAATAATTGCGAGTTGAGATAAAAGTAACAATCTAATTGACGCCCGAATTTCGAGAAATGTTCAGAATAGACAGATGTTTTATGCGGTGGCAGTGGCGGTGGCAGCCCGGCTTGCCGGGCTCCTCACGCCGTTTGGCGCTCTCGCAGCTGCCGCCGTGGGCTCCGTCATCTGGGAGCAGGGCGGATGGCCCTACGCCATCCCGTTGCTCGTCTTTTTCACCACCGGCTCCCTTCTCGGGAGGCTCCCCGGCGGCGCCGCCAAAGAGGGACCCCGCACAGCGGCGCAGGTGCTCGCCAACGGAGCCGTCGCGGCGCTGGCCGTCCTGATCCCCGGAGGAGCTACGGCATACGCCTCCGCGCTCTGTGCGGCAAACTCCGATACGTGGGCGACCGAAATCGGAACGCGGCTCGGCAGAAAGCCCGTTCGAATCACGACGCTGGAGCCTGCCGCTCGAGGAGCGAGCGGAGCCGTTACCATTGCCGGTCTGGCCGGCTCCGCCGCAGGGGCTGCACTGATAGCGGTCATGTCGATCCCGATCCCTGGTGCGCTACCGTGGGTGGTTGCTTCGGCAGGCTTTCTCGGCTCGCTGTTCGATTCCCTACTCGGCGACACCTTTCAAGCCAAGTTCGTCGTCGACGGCAGCCCTAATGAAACGGGCGGCACCCTGGTCGCCGGTGTGCCTTGGCTGCGCAACAACGCCGTGAATTTCGCTATGACCCTGTTCGCTGGAACGCTCGGCTACTTACTCGGCTGACCCGGCGAGGTGTGCAAGCCGATAAAGGATGTGCGCATAGATCTTCGCCATCTTAAGCGGGTGCGAGATATGCAAGCGCTCGTCGTTTTCGTGGGCGGGGCCGTCACCCTCCCATCCCGTGCCAACACTCACGGTATTCGGCACGGCACGCGCGTAAGTACCGCCACCCATCGAACGTGGCGGTGTCATATCACCGGTTTCCGCACGGTACGCCTCGAGAATTGTCAGCACGGGCTCGCGGTCGGCCGGAAAGAACAGCGGCTCGCTATCGTCGAATTCGGCAACTCGCCAACCGAAGCCCTGACTGTTCAGCCGTTCCTCAGCCCTGGATTTAACTTGTGAGCCTAACCAAGTGACCGGATATCGAATATTCACCGTTACAACTGCTCGGTCACCGAGAGTGCGGACCACGCCCACGTTGGCGGTAAGTTCTTCGCTCGGGTCGTCTCGGCCATCGATCGCGAGGCCAACGCCACCCGGATGTCCGAGGTCGAGCCACGCCCCAAATTCCTCAGCTTGGTTCGGCGGGCAGGCCGCAAGCGCGAACCGCATGGCACGCACGAACGCGCTGTCTCCAAGAAATGGCCGGCTGCCGTGGGCTGCCTTGCCCACCGCGCGCACGTTGATCCGATCTTCCTCGATCGTCGCCGTAACGTTCTTGTCCCAGTAGCCTGCCACCGTGTCTTTGACATGCGCCTCCAGCGATGGCTCGAATGCCAGTGTCATATCGAATTTGTCGATCACGATATTCGGTCGCGAGCCACCGGTCATCTCGATGACCGTCAATCCGCCCTTTGGAAACGGCGCATCGACGATTAAATTCGCAATGCCTTTTTCTGCATTGTAAAGGGGCCATCCGGAATCGGGCGCGATTCCGAAGGTCGGCGCCTCTTCGCTTTGGAAGTATCGCTCGACGCACTTGAACCCACTCTCTTCATTGCACCCGAACACCGCTCGCAATCGCGCAGGCAAGTCCGCGCCCGTTTCCATGAGCGACCTCATTGCATAAAACGAGGCCATCGTCGGCCCCTTGTCGTCTTCCGCACCCCTTGCGTAAATGTAATCTGCGTCGATTTCAGCACCGAACGGAGCGTGCTTCCAGCCGTCGCCGACGGGGACGACATCCACGTGTCCTAGCGACATCACCAACTTTTCGCTATCACCAAACTCAGCATGCCCGGCAAAGCCCTCGACGTCCTTCGTACGCATGCCCCAAGCGCTGCCGAGATTCAACATGTAATCTAGCGCCTCGCGACATCCTTGCCCGAACGGCGCATTGTCGAGGGCAGAGTCTTCGAGGCTTTCGATCTTGAGAAGCGCCCGAAGGTCGTTAATCATTTCCTGCTCGTGGTCTTCGAGCCATTTTTGGGCGGCAACGACTGGTGAAGGTATGTCGGGCATGGCGCTCATCTTACCGCTGCCCCTTGCCTACCAAAAAATCCAATCACGTTGCGTGACAACCCAGATGCCAAGCGCAAGATTCGTCACGAGATGAACGACGATCGCTGCAAACAGACTTTTGGTGTAACGGATCCACAGTGAAATAGCCAACGCAAAGATCACCGCCGGAAGCCACTCGGGGTGTGCTAACCCAAAAATAGCGGCGCCGATGAGCAGTGCGTTATTCGTAAACTCGCCGACTTTCAGGGACAGGAAGTCGGGCTTCGTAATAAATCGCAGAAGGAACGACCTCCAGAAGATCTCCTCCATTACCGGCACTAAGAGCACCAGCCCGAAAAACCGGAATCCGAAAAATGCTGCGCGCATCGCCGGGTCTTGGATTTTGGAAAACGGATCGTACGCCGTCCGCTCGCCTAAGAAGTGCGTATATGGGACGAACTTTTCGATCCCGATCCATGCTGCGCAAAGCGCCACTCCGATCAGCGCCGATGGCAAGACCCACTTCGCATCGAATTTGATTTCCTTCCAAACGCTCCGAAAATAAATGAGTGCAGCCAAGACGACAATAACTTTGGCGATGTATAACGGAACGTAGAGGTCCGGCCGCTTGCTTTCGGCGAACGTAAACGCCAGGAACAACACCATCGGCACGACGTACGGAATCCACGGACGATGCTTTGCAGAGCTTTCCAACACGCGCGTGAGTTTAGCGCAGAGTGGACCTAGTGGAAGTAGCTTGCGCCGTTAATATCGATGACCTCGCCTGACAAGTAGGCGCTCTCATCCCGCAGCAAAAACGCTACGGCGGCCGCGCAGTCCTCGGGTGTCGCCATACGGCCCAGCGGGATGGAAGCGAGGATTTCAGGCTCACGCTCCTCCATTCCGGAACGCGCCATCGCGGTATCGACCCACCCCGGCGCAATGCCGAAGATGCCGATGCCTTTCGGTGCCAACTCGACAGACAGTGACCGGACGAGGCTGATCATGGCCGCCTTGCTCGCCGCGTAGTGTGCCGCCCCCGCCTCTCCCTTGAAGCCGACACGTGATGCGACCATCAATACCTTGCCCGGCTTCCCCGCTTCGACGAATCGTCGAGTAAGCCGGACGGCAGCGGCGAAATTGGTCTCAAACGAAGCGCGCCAGGCGTCTTCGAAAGCGCCTCGATCTGGGGTGTCGAACGGAAGGGCGACATAAACGCCGGCGTTGTTGACGAGCGCGTCGGGCTCGTTCGCCCACTCCCAAAGCCGGTCGATGTCGCCGGTGTTGCGAAGGTCGGCACCGAAGGGACAGAGCTGTCCTCCGCTCGCCTCAGCCACAGCGCGCGCATCCTCGGCCCTTTCCTTGTAGTGAACCAACGGCTCCCATCCGTCTTCGGCAAGCCGTAAACACGTAGCCCGCCCAATTCCCCGAGAACCTCCGGTGACTAGAACCCGAGGTTTCAAGTCGCGTCCCTCTCTTCGATTGCCCTATTGCAAGCAGTAATCGCCTCGTTCAAACAATTCGGGCAAAAGCACGCAGCGTCCCTTCCGCCACAACAAGGCATGACATGTGGGAGTGCTGCACACCAGCAGCCGTTATCCCCGCTCGCGGCCGCACACTCGAACAGTTCCCCACACTTCGGGCAAACGGAAGTCACGGTCGTCGCAATGTCTTGCATCTCACGAGAGCAGGAGCGTCGGCGATTCCAGATATCTTTTCAAAGCGCCCAAAAACGCCGCACCGACTGCGCCGTCGATAATTCTATGGTCGAAAGAACCCGTTACTTTCATCCGATGCCGAACCTCCAACTCGTAGCCGTCATCAGAGTCAATCGCCACGGGTACCGGAGTAGCTCTGCCAACCGCGATAATCGCGCCGTTCGGCTCGTTAATAATCGCGTTGAATTCGTACACGTCGAACATACCCATATTACTGATCGCAAACGTGCTGCCAGAAACTTCATCCATTGATAATTTGTTGTCGCGCGCCCTGCTCACGATATCCTTCGACAAATCGGCAAGCTGCCGCAAGGATTTACTCTTGCAGTCACGCAAAACGCCCACGGTTAACCCGTCAGGCACTGCAATCGCAAGTCCAATATTAATGGCTCCGAACTCTCGCCGCTGTCCCGATGAATCGAACGAGGCATTGACGTGAGGCTGATCCGCAAGCGCCATTGCGCTCGCCTTCACAATAAAGTCATTGATGCCTACCTTGTGGTCCGGGTTCTCAGCGTTCATTTTCGTCCGCAATTCTTCAAGGTTCTCGACGTCAACATCCACGGTGACTTGGTAGTGCGGCACAGTTTGCTTCGAATGCGCCGTGCGTTCTGCAGTTATCCTCTGCAACTTCGTAAATGGAACAAACCGATCCTCAGTGCCCTCGACGGTCTCCGCAGGTTTCCGAACCTCCAAGGCGGCCTTGATATCACGCTCGACAATACGCCCGTTCGGCCCTGAGCCCACAATCGACTCGATCTCGATGCCGCCCTCTACCGCAAGTCGCCGGGCAAGCGGGGACGCAACGACGCGGCCGCCTATCGCCTTCTTCGCGGGCGAAGCTTCCGCCTCTTTTTGAGCCGCTTCTTCAGGCTCGGCAACCACGGCTTGATTAGCTTCTTCGTTTCTGGGGGACGCTGCCCCGTTGACCCCGCCCCAGCCATCCGGTAGCTTTTCACCTTCCTTCAGGATCGCAGCGATGGGTTTGCCCACCGGCACAGAGTCGCCCGCGTTGATCAACAACCCGGACAGGGTTCCGGAACTCGGCGCGGTTAATTCGACAGTCGCTTTGTCAGTTTGAATATTGCCGATAATGTCGCCGGACTTCACCGCCGCGCCGTCTTTCACCAGCCATTCGACGAGCGTTCCCTCCTCCATCGCGTCGCCCATCTTGGGCATGATCACTTCAACCATGAGCAGCCTAGATTCTACCGAACCTCCGGGTGCGCAAGCCGAAGAAACCGGTAATCTTGAGCCGTGGCCCCCAAAGAGCGCAAGTTCGTTCGATTTGCGGTTTTCGTACTCATCTTCAACCTGGCAGTCATCGCTTGGGGCGCGTTTGTAAGGCACTCCTTTTCGGGCGACGGATGTGGCAGCCACTGGCCGCTTTGCAACGGTGAGGTCTTCCCTGCGAACCCAACGACGGCAACCATCATCGAGTTCGCCCATCGCACAACCAGCTTTCTTGCCCTCGTGTTCGTTGTGGCCCTGCTGGTAATCGCGATTAGAACGTTTCCAAAGGGTCACGGCGCGCGAATTGCAGCATGGCTCGCGCTTACATTCACACTCGTTTCTGCAGCGATCGGGGCATTGCTCGTCGTTTTTGGCTGGGTGGGAAAGGACGACTCGATGGGGCGCGCGATCACCTTGTCGATGCACCTGATCAACACAATGCTCCTGCTCGGCGCGCTGATTCACATCATCTGGTGGGGTGCGGGCCGGCCACGAGTCCCGCTAGGCGGTCAAGGGGTGACGGGTTGGATCGTCGTAGTCGGCTCGCTTGCGGTGCTCTTCGTCGGGATGAGCGGCGCGGTCACGTCACTCGGAGACACGATCTACCCCCGCGATAGTTCGCTGCAAGTGATCTCCGAGGGCCTCTCGCCAACAGGTCACTTTTTGCTTAGGCTTCGCCTTTGGCACCCGTTGATTGCTGTGGGCTCCGCTTTCGTCCTCTACTTCTCCGTGCTCGTGTTGAGCCAGGTCTGCGAGCGCCGGGAAGTCCGCTCTTTTGGCCGAGACGTGCTAATACTTGTCGCCGCACAGTTGCTGCTCGGCCTGGCAAGCGTCTGGCTGAAGGCCCCTACGCTCCTCGCCATCCTTCATCTGCTCCTGGCGGACGCGCTTTGGATCGTCGTAATCCGCCTCTGGCTGTCGGCGCTGGAATCGCCGAAACGGAGGCTTGCTACATCAGACCCACTCCCTGCTGAGGGATAATGAACCGATGCCGTTCCCGCCATTCATCTACGCGCGCCCAGCGGCAGTCGCCGATCTTCCCAAATTGATGTTGCGAATCTACGGCATCCCGGCTTGGCAACTTCGCGACGTACCGAAAGCTTCGGCGTTCTTGGCATTTACCGATGAAACGGGTTGGCTTGGACACGGAAGCTCAAAGTACATCAAAGACAAGGCGGATTTCGGCATCGACGACGCCATTGAGGCCCTGGTGCCGATTCCTCCAGCTTCAGCAGTTTCACTGCCCGTGCGCCGCCTCCCCGCAAGTCGATTGGTCGTCGCGAACGTCTACGAAGCCAACAAGCTAACCTCGCGACACGCGTTCGCAGAGGCGTTCAAGGCGGCCTGCCTTGAAGTGCGGAGACACGACGGCAAAACGATTACATTCTTCGACCCCACCGAAGACTGGAACTACCAAGAGTCGCGCATTGACCCCGTGGACGCAGCCAGGGTCGTCATTGGAAACGTAGTCCGAAATCGTGGGACGATCCACGGCGCAAATATCATCGTCCCTGATGAGACGGCCCTCACTGCATACGTCCGGCTCACGGAGCAGGTCTTCGATGAAAGGTGGAGGCTGACCTCGGAAAGCTCGCTCGAGGGGCTCCTCGGAATCTAATACTTAAGAAGCAAGCCCCTTCGAAATCGTCGGAGGGGCTTGCTGTCTAAGGCAGCCTAATCTACTGGATAATCCAGACCGCCATGTCGACCCGTGCCGTGTATGGAAAGGCCAGGATCGGGGCGGAGGGCTTGAAGTTCACACGAACCCTCACCGTCCTGGTGCCCGCTTGAACGAACTGCGCCGGATTGGCAATGCTCACGTTGAGAACGCTGTCATCCGTCGTGCACTGGCTAACCGCCGAAACGACGACCCACTGGTTGGTGGAGAAGTTAAACGCTTCGACTGATTTGCCCAGGCCGGTGCTAGAGGCTTGAGACTCCAGGCGGAACGTCATCGACGCAGGCGACAAGGTCGGCGAAGTGCCTTCCAAGTTAATGCGGATCGGAGCCTCTCCAGAGGAAAACACGATCCCGGGCCGCGCTGCCAAACGATTCTCGTCACTGAAGTACAGGTCGTATAGTCCGCCTGTCTGGGTAATTCCAGGAGCCACGGACATGCTCATTGGGGGAGCCTGACGCGACTGAGGAACGCGCGAGACGGCGCCCAGCGTCTGTAGCGTGCCGGGACGGAACAGGCCGATTCCAACGTGGCCGTCAGCTGGACCCACGTTCGCATCGAATCTGAAGTTGTAGATCGTGAACCACTTCAGCGAGTTAGCTTCGGGATCTTCGGCATACGTATCGGTGCTCCAGGTTATGGATCCGTTCTCGATCGTGGAACGCCAGTCGTTGGTAGCATCGAAGTCCACGTCGTGGAACCCGATATTCGAAACGATCGCGCCAGCCGGAAGTGGCACCGAGAACGTGCGCCCTTCGCGGTTGGATGTGTGGTTGTAGACCGCGAACTCGTAATGCCACTGCCCTCCGCCGAGGTCGGTCACCTCCACGCCGACGAGAATGTCGCCTTCGTTGTTCGGCATCGCTCGCGGAGCAGGCTGGATCTGGCCCCAGTCATCGATGCGCACGCCCTGCGTCTGGGCAGCAAGCGGGTTGAAGTTGAACTCAGTGGTGCCTGCGGACCAAACAGCGCTGCAGGGACGCCATGCCGCGTTGTTGTAGCGATCCTCGTCGTTCTCCGAAACATAGTAGCCTTCATAGAAGAACTGCGAGTTTGAAACCAGCAAGTCCTGGTCCCTCACCTGAAGGCGGTGGTCGACCGGATTCAGACCGCCGGTAGTGAACCTCTCGACGCAATCCGGTTGGTAGTTTGAGAAGTACGAACCGGTGCATTCCCACCTTCCTGTAAAGGGATTGACCTCGTCACGCGGCCCGAGCCAGTTACGGCTCGCGTTGAGCGAAGAACCATAGGTGTCCGAGCAATTCAGCCCGAGTAGGTGTCCGCCGCCCGGGTCTTGGCATGTTCCACAACCATTGGAGTTGGTCGAGAGAAAGCCGTGTTTGACCCATCCGATGCCGATCTGTTCCAAGCGGGTTCCGGCGCCGGCGATGGTCTGGAGTCGGTACAAGTTCTGTGCGATCACAGGATGGCGCTCGTCCATCTGGATATACCAATTCACGTTGTTTCCCGGTGTAGTAGCTCGGTTGCATGAAGTCGTGCCAATACCGAGGCCACTGGTTCCGTTGGGGAACGTTCCGATCCTTCCATAGGATTCGCAATCCAGGAGGTTGAACAGCATGACGTCGCCGTTCTGTCCGCCTCCGTCGCTCTGCTGAACGACGGCGTCCGGATCCTTCGGGTCTCCACCAACAAACGCTGATTGCGCTCCAACCGTAACCATTCCGATAACTTGGCCGGCAAGCTCCGGTCGTCCAAGCCTGCGAGCGCCACGGTCGTTAATTACGAGGTCCGTGTATCCGAAAAGTAGAGTCTTCTCTGCCCGGTCGAAAATCACCTTGATGTGCGACATGTCGAGCTCTGTCGGAGCTGACAAGTCCTTGCCGGTGACAAGCGCGAAATTCGCGCTGTCTCCCGTCTCGCGAAAGACAACTGCGAAATCCTGTGCGGAAAGAACGCTGCCTTTGCTCCTAAGGGTGAATCCTCCAGTAACTCTAACCGCGCCACCGGTCCAGTGTTGATATCTGCCACCTAAAACGGCGAATTCTAGATTCGATGACTTGTCAATAGCGAAACCAACCGCTTCTTCCATGTCGCCTCGTGGAGTAGCAGTTTGTCGAAGATCGACAAGCTGAAGGCCGCTGTCGCTGATAACCTGACGAAACAAGGACAGGGTCACCGTGCCGTTCTGCACGCGCCAGGTCTGTTCTGCAGCGGTGGCAGGTGCAGCAATTGCCAGGCAAAGTCCCGCCGCAAGCGCCGGTGCGAATGCAATCCGTGTGTTCATTTGCAAGAATATTCTCCTTCGGGAACATACGCTCCTGAGCGTCGTGCCCGATGCTCGCAGAACGCACTCTAAGCCGCGCCCTGCTATTCAACTGCCATATTACGCCATCCGCGCACAATCGTGTCCGAGATTGTCGCGGAAATGCGATCCTTGCTAGTTTCCTTCGCGGGTCGAATCGAGATTCTCGGGCTCAAGTGCCCGAGGCGCCGGGGGCCGAGGATTCGTCCATCCGTCGATCTTTTCCTTGATGTCGATGCCCAAAACCTGCTGGATGCCCTCGAGCGTGGCGGCCGTCTTCAGCGGCAGGCTATTGCCGTCCCCTCCTGAAATGAATGCCACTTTCTCGATCGGCGTGTCGCCGATGACGTCTGTGATGGCCTCGATCACTTTGTCGAGCTTTTGCAGGATAAAAATCTCGCGAGCGTTGGGACCCGCCTTCTCCCAGCTCGCCGCGAGTTGGCCCAGCACTTCCGCCCTCGCCTTGCCGTCTTGGACGATGGGCGCAGCATCGGCTTTCGCGCTGGCTTCGGCTTCCTGGCAAGCGGCTTTGGCAGGGGCAATGACATCGGCTTCCAACTGACCCCGAACTTGCTCGACACGGGCGCGCTGTACGGCAAGCTCCGCTTGAGCCTGCGCCAAGGCAGCGGCAACGGTCGCCTGTTCTTCAGCGACCACGGCATCACGTTTCGTCAAGGTGTCGGTAAGTCGTTTCTGGGCGTCCGCCTTCACGACGTCTATTTGGGCCGATATCTGTGCCGTAACCTCGCGCTGACGGTTCTCCGCAGATCGAATGGCGGCTTCGGCGGTCGCTCTGGCTTCCGCGATCTTTGCAACCCGAAGCACTTCTGCAGTCTGCTTGCGACCGATGGAATCGAGAAACTTCACGTCGTCCTGAACGTTTTGTATCTTCAACGTATCGACGACCAAGCCGAGGGACGTCATATCGTTCTCAACCTCATGGACCAACCGCTCGGCAAAGAGTAGCTTGTCATCGTTCACCTGCTGCGGTGTAAGTGTTGACAAAACGCCGCGCAGGCTTCCTTCAAGCGTCGCCTTGGCGATCGACATGATTTCCTCCCGCGATTTGCCCAGGAAACGCTCGATTGCGTTGTTGAGAACGGGCTCGTGACCGGCGACCTTGACGTTTGCGACGCCTTGAACGGTCAGCGGGACACCACCCTTTGAATAGGCGCCAACCGCTGAAACGTCGATGATCATGTTCGTGAGGTCCATCTTGTCGACCCGTTCGATGAGCGGTTTTCGTATGCCTCTGTCACCTTTCACGATCCGGTAGCCAACGTTCCTGTCGCCGACTCGCCTGCGGCCACCGGAAAAGATCAGCACCTCGTTCGGTTGGCATATCTGCACCAAGCGGATAACCGTGATGAACAGCGCGATGCCTGCGGCAATCAGTACGCCGATGATAATTGCTACTAAGTCCATGCTATACCTGTTCCTCTTTGGGGGTTTCCCAGCCGGACAATGCCCTGGGGACATCGATGCCCGTTGTCTTCGTAACCGCATCGAAGATTGAGGACAGCATCTGTGGGTATGCCGCCACGTAGGCAGCCAGTGTCTTGCCGTCTCCGGAATCCATGATGCTCAGATTCTCGATCTTGATCTTTCCAACTCCCTTCGAGGCCGCCCGCATGATCTTCTCGATGTCTTCGATCAACAAGATGCTCACCGCATTCTCACCCGCCTGACCCCATGCTTCGTGAAGGAGATCGAGCGCCTCGCTGACCGCCTTGCCCTTCTCGCGGATTGATGCTGCGGCGCCCTGCGCCTTGAATTCGCGAGCAACCCTTTGCGCGTCTGCCGGCAGAACTCTGTCGGCGTGGAGGCGAATGCCCTCCAGCTCAGCTCGAACCTTCTGCAGTTCTTGCTCCGCAACGGCCCTTGCTTCCCGAGCAGCGGCGGTCGTGCGCTCTTCCTCCGATCGCACGTTCGATTCCAACTCGGCCTGAATTCTCCGAAGGTCGTTCGTCATGCGCGCGACCTCCGCGTCGACGTTAGAGGCCACAACCTTCGCGCGGCCCAACGCGTCGGCCTCGACCTGTTCGGCTTCCCGGTGGGCGTCGCTTTCTGCGATTTCCGCGTCGCGTATAACGTTGGCGATGGCTTCCCTGCCGATGCTGTCAAGGTACGTGACGTCATCGGCCACGTGCTGAATCTTCAGCGTATCGAGATGAATGCCCAATTTGCTGAGGTCGTCCTCCGACTCCTGGCTCAGCTCTCCCGCAAACTTCAGTCGGTCCTCGTTAACTTCCTCCGGAGTTAGTTTCGCCAAGACGCCACGCAAGTGACCCTCCAACGTCTCCTTCGCCACCCTTCGAATTTCTTCCGGATTCCTGCCCAGAAAACGTTCGATCGCATTTCCGATCAGGCGCGGGTCGCTCGAAATTTTCACGTTGGCGATGGCCTCCACATTGAGCGCGATGCCACCCTTCGAGTACGCCCCGCGAACGTGAATCGGAACCTCCATGATGTTGAGGCTCATTCGGCTGACTTTTTCGAAGAACGGCTTTCGCCAGCCTCGCCCACCGAACACCGTCCGAAAACCGCGCTCGGTTCCATCGGGCAGCCGATGCCGGCCGCCTCCCGAGAAGATCAGCACCTGATTCGGCGTGCAGATGTACAAAAACCTCCGCACAAACCAAATGCCGATCAGCAGAGCAAGCCCGAGGGCGATACCCCCGACAACCGCCCAGCCGACAGGGCCATAGCCTTGAATCGTATCGATGAATTCTTTCATGTTATGTTTTCTTCGAGCATCGCTGTTAGCGACACTACGTTGGCACGGCCATTTTCGATCGAGACCACCAGTGCCCGGTCACCTGGCAAGAGCGCAAGGCCCTCTTGAGTAAAGGCTGTCATATCCACGAGCTCGCCTTTCACGTCCAGCCTGATTTTTCCCTCGTTTCCGGCAGACACCCCGACAAGCACCCTGGCCTCCTTCCCGACAATGTGTTCTTCCTTGACGCCACTGTCCGATTCGCGCCGATTGATCGCGCGCATGATCCAATGCGTTGAGAGCCCGGCAACAAAGCCTGTCGCCAACGCAGCGAAAGCGGCAACGAGAGGGCCGGCTGACGAGAACTTCGTCAGCAACAGCCCGGTCACCCCGAAGCACGCAGCAAAGTAAGTCCAGAACCGAAGGCTCAAGAACGGCAGGTACAAATCGGAGTGAACCCCGTCGTGCCCGCCGATGTCCTGAAAATCCGTGTCGCCAAAATGAGGGTCCCCCCCAAAGTGAGAGTCATGCTCGCCCCCCAGCAGCGCAGATGCCAGCACAAGGATTCCCCCGACAATGGCCGACAATATATAAACGATGAGCATCCGTATCTTCCCGAGCAAGAGTATGCCCCAGGGACTTCGAAAATAATTACCGGTCCACACCGATAGCCGTTGCAGTGAACGTTCGAATGCTTCCACCCCGTCGTAGAAGAGCCCTACTTCCCACTCACAGGAGAGTTCACATGCGTAAGTTTTTAATCGCAGCAGGCATGGTTGGCATTCTCGCGCCGGCAGCCTTCGCGCAATATACATTTCATAAAATTCGCCTCGCAGCCCAAATAGACCTGACAACATTCAACGCCAACAGCGGCAACAGCTGCTGGGGATACGTCTCACCGTCCGGTCGCGAGTACGCGCTCATGGGCCTATCCAACAAGCTTGCCGCCGTTGAGATTACCGACCCGAACAATCCCGTCTGGATCGATTCAGTCTCCCACGGCAGCAGCACCTGGGCCGATGTCAAGGTCTACCAAAATATTGCCTACCTGGTCACTGAGAGGGAAGCTAGTGGCATCCAGGTCATCGACCTCAGCGACATCGACAGCGGCAACATCAGCCTTATTCAGACCCTGATGACAGTCGGGCGCAGCCACACGATTTCGGTCGACACGACGAGCGGCTTTCTCTACACAACCGGTTCTCGAGATAGCCCAGGAACCACGACATGCTGGAACTTGGCAAACCCAGCCAACCCCGTACTCGTCGGTGTCAATTCCATAACCGGCGGCACCTACGTCCACGAATCCATGGCGATGACCTACCCCGTAGGTTCCCCTTACGCGGGCATGCAGGTCTTCTTCGCCAGCTCGGCCTTCGATGGCTTAATGATCTGGAACGTCACGAACAAAAACAACCCGATCCTTATCAAGTCCATCCCTTATCCTCAGCTCGGCTACACCCACCAGGCCTGGATCAGCGAGGACCTCAAATACGTCTACCTCGACGACGAGTTCGACGAGACCACGTACAACATCCCTTCCCGCACTGTCGTTTTCAACGTCGAAAGCCTCGAGAACGCAGCCTACGTAACCAGTTACACGAACGGCAATACATCGATCGACCACAACCTCTACGTTCGAGACGGCTACGTGTTCTCGTCGAACTACACCAGCGGCCTCCGCATCTTCAGCACTCACCTGAACCCCGAGGCGCCCACCGAGGTCGGCTGGTTCGACACCTACCCTTCAGACGACATCCCCCAATATGAGGGGCTCTGGAGCAACTACCCGTTCTTCCCGAGCGGTACGGTCATCGGCAGCGACATCAACCGAGGACTCTTCATCTGGGACGTCACCGAGGCCACAACCCGAACCATCCCACCGGTACTGCTAACCACCGTGCGCGGTACTCTCGTCAGCGGAAACCTCGCCAGCCTGGCAGCCGACGACAACAACCGCCTCCAATACAAGCCCGGAATCGTCTTCTCCGCCGGACAAGCGCCCGTCGAGTTCTTCGTAGAGGCCAAGGCCGATTCCACAACACCGGTAAAACTCGATTTCAAGGTCGACTCACGCGCGACCAGCGCAGCCATCGAGCAGAAGATCGAGTTCTATAACTTCCTCACCGACTCGTACGAGCTTATCAACACGAGGAACCTCGGGACAGCCGACTCATCTGTCACCGCCGTTCCCACCGGTAACCTCGCGCGCTTTGTGCGAAGCGACAAAACCGTCCGCGTCCGCCTTAGATTCCGGCCGAACGCGCCGGTGTTCGCCTTCCCTTACACGGTAGGCATCGACCAGGCTGTCTGGCTCAATTCGCCGTAAGCCTCACCGACCAGACCCACGAGGCCCACACACCTTGCCTGGCGTGTGGGCTTTGTTTTGCCTCGCCTCGGCGTACGCAGTTATGCCATGAAAGAACAAATCATGCTTCTCGAAGCGCGCCTTGCCAGAGCAGAGCGCAATGCTAGATTCGCCGTTCTGACAGCCGTCGCCACGATCGTCGTCGCTTTCGCAGCAGGCTGCGGCACCAACAGCTTCAAAACGCTCAAGGCGGAGAAAATCGAGGTCGTCGACGCCTCCGGCAAGACCGTTGGCCTCCTCTTCGGCGACGAGCAGGGCGGGGGCCTCAGCCTCGACGATTCCGACGGTAAGCCGCGCATCGCCTTTGCAGCGGCAAAGGAGAACCCGCGTATGGAAATCTACGATGCAGCCGGCAAAGTGCGCGTCGCACTAAACGCAGAGGGTGAAGGCTCGGCGCTCGCGCTCTGCGATACAAACGGAAACCCCCGCGCAAACCTCTTCTATTACGACAACCAGAGTTGGGTCGGGTTTTTCGATGCCGAAGGCAAGCTAAGCATGCGAATCCCCGAAGAGCAGTAGTCGCCTAAGCGGCTCGATATCCAACCCGACGGGGTCGCTCTTCCTGCCGGCCGGGCGCGCAATCTCTGCATGAGAAACGATGTGCCGAATCGGATGGCGCGCAGCGATCTCGCCTATCAGCTCCCTCAACGCTGTTATCTGATCCACCGGATACGGGTCGAAACCGTCGTTCCGGTTCACGAGTTCGATGCCAATCGAGAAGTTGTTAGCCCCGGTCCGCCCATCCGCCATCTCGGAAACGCCGGCGTGGAACGCTTTCTCCGTTTCGTCCACATGTTGGTACACGCCGCCCGTGCGGTCGATCGTGTAGTGTGCGCTCACCCCTAGGTCCGCCTTCTGAAAATGCTCGCAAACCTCCTCGATCGTGTCCAACACCGTGGCGTGAAGCACAATCGTGTCGATCCCCACCCATTCGGGCCGAGGCTCATGGTTCGGAGATTGAACAGTCACTGGAGCGCAAATTACCCTCTGCCGCCGTCCCTATCAGGGAACCCGCAGGCACAATGGCACTGAACAAAGAACTTGACCCACGCTTCGCCAAGGCGTTCGGCATCGTCGCCGGTGTAATAGGGTTTGTCATCGTCTACGCACTGTATGCCTCGCTGGGAAAGCTCATTCCTCTGCACATTGATAACGCATACCTGATTCTTTACGCAGACGCGATTCTGCAAGGCAACGTGACCCTGCAAGGGTGGGAGTTAACAACCGTTGGCTTTTACACGGAGTTGCCGTTTTACGTAATTGCGGTCAGTGCGTTCGGCGTCAATTCGGACCTAATGCGGACTGTCCCCGCATTCATCTACACGATTAACCTTGCCCTCATCGGAGGGTTAATCTGGCGATATCGAACCCTGTCTTCGCTTTGGCTGATGGTGCCATTTGCAGCATTCCTTCTACTGCCGTCTAATGGCGTCTGGCACTACGGTCTCCATGGGGCAATGCACCACGTAACAACAATGGCTGCTCTGATCTGCCTCTACTTTATGGGCGAGGACTTGCTAGGTACACCCAAGAGCCGATCCGTCCTATTCATGCTGGCTGCAGTTGCAACCTGGGCAGACATGGCGTTTGCATTCTTTCTCGCTTTGCCTGTAGTTATGGCTACTTTGTACTATTACAAAGGCGACAGTGTGCGCCGGCTTTCGAGCCTTCGTCGCGTTTCCTTTCCGCTGTTTGTCGGTACGATTGTGGGTTTTCTGCTTAGCCGGCTCATGCGCACCTTCGGTTTCGATCGCCTCCTGGAATAGGCGGATATGTTTTCGACTCGATGGAACGCTTTATCGAGAAGACGACGAAGTCGTTTGTGGACTTTGTCGGTTTATTCGGAGGAGATTTCTGGGGAAAGGGCGTAAGCTACTATTCTATTGCACTAATGGTCCTGTGCATCGGTCTCCTGTTGTGGATATTCGCGGTGCGGGAATCGTTGGCGCGACGCCGCGAAGCTCTAGATGTGCTGTGCGTCATGGCACTCTTCACCGTCGTGCTGTTTACCTCAGTGTCGTACCGCGGCGAATTCATTAACGACACGCGATTTCTTGTGCCTTCCTACTTTATGGCGATTCTATTGATCTCAAGAGAATTAGGTCGCACTCCGCAAGGCCCGCATACCAAAGTAGTGCTTGCGGGGGTCTTGATTTGTTCACTGGTGGCTTGTTCGCAAGTGTTGCATTCAAATCGGTTCTTATTGCGCGGGTCAGATTTTGCGGCCCGTATTAGCCGCCCCGTTGATTTCTTGTCAGAACGAGGGCTGACGGACGGCTACGCCGACCTTTGGGCCGGTCACCTGCTGCGCGTGGAGAGCGGCAATACACTCGACCTAGCGACAGTATCCGGCGACCCACAAAGAATTATTCCGAGACACTGGGCAACCGACGCGCGGTGGCTTCGAAACAAGAAGGGCAACTTTGTCGTGCTGTCGGGCGTAGTGCACGGAAGCCCCAAATTTGGCGAGAAGGAGTCGCGGGATTCGATGGAAAGTTCAGCCATCAACTATTGGGGCGTACCCAATGAACGCCATGTCATTGATGACTTGGTTATCCTAATCTGGGATTCCGATCGTACGTTTCGTGAAGAAGACATACCTGAACATCTTAAATGATACGTAATTCGGGTCTAGTCAAGAGCGGACATCGCGTAACGACTCTCAAGGAAATCATGGTCTGTGAAGGGCGCGTGCTGACTGGTCCGCTCCGCAATGGAGGACGTGTCTCTCCCCCAGACATCTGGGTCGTCCTTCCTTCGCGTCCTTTCACCGCGTCTGCAAGTCTTAACTTCAGCGGGGTAAGGAAGTCCCATCAACGATATGACCTTCTTTTTTGACCGGTACATCCAGCCCTTCCTACTGGCCTACATTCAGCCTCGAATCTTAGAGGTTGGCGCAAGCGAAGGTGACCACTCAGAACTGCTGCTCGGCATCCCGGGATCGAAGGTCACCATCATAGACCCATGCCTCGATAAGCCGCTTGATGAGATTTACGGAAGTAATGACCGTGCCAGGGTCGTCAAGAAAATCAGTTTGGATGCCCTCCTCTCAGTCGATGGTAAATATGATGCGATCCTGATCGACGGCGACCACAACTGGTACACGGTATATCACGAACTCCTGGAGATCGAAAAGCACGACCTACTAGCTCCCAATGGCGTTATTTTCTTTCACGACGTTAGTTGGCCCTATGGTCGCCGTGACATGTACTACCAACCGGAACTAATTCCCCAAGAGCACAGACAGCCACATGCGAGAAAGGGGATTATCCAGGGCACCTCCCCGCTCTCCAATAATGACGGCCTCAACGCATTTCATTACAACGCTGAAGCCGAAGGTGGCGAGAAGAACGGCGTTCTAACAGCAATTGAGGACTTTGTTAAGCGCGGCGCCCCGCAATATCTGCTCTTCACTGTAAACGAGGAAAATGGTCTCGGCGTCGTCGTGCGCGCTTCGGATCCGAGCGCTAGGTCTGCATTCGACAGACTGGTCGCCTATCGTAAAGCCGAGTTGAAAAAGGCAGCATTGCGATCTCGATTCCCGTGGCTATACCGCGCAATGAAGAGGCTGTTGGGTAAATAACCGTGACCGATGGTCAAGTACAAGCCGCCCTAGCTTTCACCTGCGAGGCTCACGATGTCAAGCGAGCGTTTGCCTTCGGCAAGGAGTCCGGGCCGTACGTCACTGAGCTAAGGAACCGTGGGATTCAGGTTGGCCGGGACGAAGAGGATGAGAAACCCGCCTTTGAACAGAACGCGATCGTTGACCTGTGCATATGCGTTGGGTTTTGCGACGGACTTCCTTTGGCGAACACCGACGATTGGATCGACTATCTTAGCGAATTCGCATCCCTGACGATCTTTGAGAGTGGTGTCCCCGGCAAGGACAAACCGGGCGAGATAACAACGCAGGTCGAGGATTACTGGATCAGCATGTTCGAAATTCGCGGGTGTGTTGCGATAAGAGGCTTCGGGCATGCAGAGCATATGCCGATTCTCTTCGCGTCGAAGAGAACTCTCGACGACAACCCTGCGCTAAAGGCAATTTCTGAGTCTGCAAGTTTCGAGTGGAGAAAGCGCTATCAAACGGGTGCCGGCGAAGTCCGAGCGACCGAGCCCGCAAAGCAGGTTGGTCCCGATACTTCAGACGAGACGCGCAAGATTGCTGCCTCCGTTGTCACCTACCAGCCGAATGCGGAGCAACTAGAGCACGTGCGGCACCTTACAACTTTGTTCGACTGTGTTGTTGTCGCTGATAACTCCGACCCCCCCCGCGAACCGCTGCCAGGTGTCTATTGGATTTCGATGGAAGACAACAAAGGGATTGCCACGGCTCTCAACGCGGTATGCCGACGCGCGAAAGAATTAGGCTACGAGTGGCTCTTCACGCTCGATCAAGACACCGACGTCGACCGGGAACACCTCGACCACTATCTCGAGGCATTTCGTACATACAACGATAAAGACGGCACAGCGATCGTTGCTCCGCGGACGGATGGACGAGATTTGCGACAACCGGGTGAAAGCGATGTGCGCGAATTAGAAATGGTCATGACCTCAGGTTGCCTTACGAACCTCGACATTTGGGAGAAGATCGGCGGGTTTTCCGACGAATTGTTCATTGACGAAGTCGATCACGATTACTGTTTGAATGCTCGGCAGCATGGCTACCGCGTCGTGCGGCTAGTAAACGCCTATCTGCCTCACCAGCCGGGCCGTTTGATGACCATCCTCACGCTGCGCGGCCGACCCACACTTGTCGGATGGCATCCGCCAACTAGGCTGTACTTCATCGTTCGGAACTACTTCTTTATGAGGCGACGCTATAAGGATGTCTTCCCCGAAGTTATCTCCGAGCGAAAGCGTTTAGTCAAGGCGAAGTTTAGGGAGTACCTGCTTTATCATCAAGACCGTTGGCCGTCCGTATTTGCGATGATCAAAGGTGCCATTCACGGTCTCATTGGAAGGTTTGGCAAATAGCCTACCGCCCCGCGAATGTCATACCGTAGCGAAAATAGCTCTTAAGCCTCAGCGGCATCAGAGAAACAGACTTTAGTAAGGCGCGCCTGGCAGCTTGTCCCTGCCCCTTTTTGCTAAGCAGTCTTCCTGCAGCGGCAAGCGAATGCGCGGCTGCCTCTCTCATTTGCCTTCCTGGCAGCGCACTGACCTTCTCGGCCCAAGCGAGCCGGAGTCGCAGCACTTCGTCCTGCGTCACGTCGTCATTCGAAATCGTGTTGGATGCGTGGACTCGGTACCGCGTTAGCCTCCCTTCCGCGAAGGCAAAGTATCCTCGTTCCGCCATCTTCAGCCACATGTTCCAGTCCCCGATGTTCTTGAACCCGTCGTCGAATCCGCCAACCTCACGGGCGACGGAGGTCCGCAGCATGGCCGAACTTGCGATGATGTAATTGTTGGCGATCAGTTGCGCAAACGGATGTTCTGGCAAGGAGGTCGGCATTGGAAATCCCATCGGCTTTCCCTGAATCTCTTTTCCCGAATCATCGATAAAGATTCCCCCCGTGAAGCTGAGAACGCAATCCCCCATCGTCGCCACTTGCTTCTCGATTTTCGCCGGCTCCCAAACGTCGTCGCTGTTCAGAACGGCAACGTATTCCCCGCTTGCCAACGCAAGCGCTTGGTCCAGGACGCCGTAAGTCCCCCGATTTTCATTATTCGCCACGAGCCGAATCCGATCCCCATAGGACTCAAGAATCGCCACGGAGGAATCCGGGCTGTTGTCGTCGACGACGATGACCTCAAGATCATCATGACTCTGAGCCAGGGCAGAGTCCACGCACTCCCGAAGCCATCGCTCATGCTTGTAGCTTGTGAGCAAAACGCTAACGCGCGGCATCTCGTTCATCCATACTCACAGGGTTAGGACGGACGATTACCTGCGCACGCACCAATACACTAATTGCGGTTGACAACCATGCGAGCAAAGGACCTTAACACTGGGGTCACCGCGCCTGCCGCCGAACCGAAGAAAGTGAGCCAAAAATCGACTCCGGTATATTTACTCGTTCTGCCGCACGACGACCTACGAAACCGTCCACAATCCCCAATTGTGAACGGTTCTGTGAACGGTTTTCGACGAATGCCGCTTTCGGCTCGGATTCGAACCGGGCATGTCCCGTACCTCTCGATAGGCTAGCCAGGCGACTTACCTGCTGTGCAGAAACTCGAGCCTGCACTTTAGTCCACGAAAGCGGCGGATTATTGTGGCAGGCGAAGCCGTTAGCGAATCACGCCCCCGGCAATGACCGACTCGCCTCGGTAAAACACCGCGGCTTGCCCAGGGGCAGCAGCCCGCACGGGCTGATCGAAATCCGCCTGGAACACCTCGCCGGGATACAGGGTCCCCGACACCGGTTGCATGTTGTATCGAATCCTCCCGGTCACGCGAACCGGCGACGACACGTGCCCCAGCACGTCGTCGAACAGCACCTGGCGAATGAGCACGTCCTCGTTCCTTCCGACCACAACGCGGTTCGACACGGGCTCCACGCGCAGCACAAAACGCGGCTTGCCGTCGATGTTCAGCCCGATTCGCTTACGCTGGCCGACGGTAAAAAGCCCGACGCCGCCGTGCTTACCGAGCACCTTGCCCTCGGTGTCCACAATCTCACCGGGCGAAAACGACTCCGGCCGTGCCCGCCGCAGAAACTCCGTGTAGCCGCCGGCTTCGGACACGAAGCAGATCTCCTGCGAGTCCGGCTTGTCGGCGATTCGCAGCCCGAGGTCTCGCGCAATCGCGCGAACCTCGCTCTTGTCGCTCAGCGATCCTAGCGGAAACATCGAAACCGCGAGTTGCTCCTGGCTCATGGAGTAAAGGGCATAGCTCTGATCCTTCCCTCGAGCTTTCGGCCTCATCAGGAAAAGCTTGTTCCCCGCTCGCCGAATCCGGGCGTAGTGCCCGGTCGCGAGCCTCTCGCATCCGGTCTCAAGCGCCTTTTCGAGGAGCGCGTCGAACTTGACATGGCGGTTGCATTCGATACACGGGTTCGGAGTCCTGCCGGCCAGGTATTCGTCCATAAAGCGATCGATCACCTTCTCGCGAAACTCGCGCTTGAAGTTGATCACGTAATAAGGGATCCCCAGCTTGCGAGCGACCGATCGAGCGTCCTCCACGGCCCCCAACGAGCAGCAGCCCGCGTGCCGCGGGTCGGTTTGGCTCTCCTGCCAAATCTGCATGGTCACTCCGACCACGTCGTAGCCCTTCGCGACGAGCAGCCCGGCGACGACGCTGCTGTCGACACCGCCACTCATGGCGACCATTACACGTTGCTTGGGCAAGGGTTAAAGGGTACCGGAAGCGGGCGAATGAGCAGGAGCTGTAGCTCTTCCGCCCGCCGGCAGAAAAATGCGGGCTCACGGCTTTAGGAACGCTCTGCGGTACGTGCGTGAGCCCACGGTCAAAAGAAGTTTATAAGTTGGGCTCACTGCAGGACAACCCCCATCGTCCTAACGTCCGCGTCACCCCTGATGCAGATTCAATAACATGTCCTAAGACGCACAAATTGTAGCCTATTGTTCCCTGCTACGCAAGTACTTATTTACACTGACACGGTCCAGCTTGGGTCTAAAGTCCTCTAATCCCAGTAGTTATATCTGCGTCCATATCCGAGGTACGATTTGCCTTGATGCAGAAAGGAATCGATGTCGTCTGGTGCCAAGTCACGGACATGAGCCGCGCGGTGGCTTTTTATCGCGATGTACTCGGGTTCGAACTCGTGGAGGAGTCGCCCTATTGGTCTCAGTTCAAGGTGAGCGAGAGCCTAGGCCTTGGGCTCCATCCGACCATCGAGAAGGCGAACGGACCGTCCGGAAAGCGCTACGGGAATTGGTCGATCACGATTGCTGTAGACGACCTGCTTGCCTGCAAGGCCAAGCTTGAGGCCGCTGGTGCGAAAACCCATGGCTTCGACGAAATTGAAGGATACGCGACACTGCTTGAGTTCCAGGATCTGGATGACAACCCGATGCAGCTTGCCCAACACGGAGCCACGAAAGCCTCGCTGGGCGTCGAATAGGTACTTACAATGATTAGCGTTATTGCATTGTCACTGCTTGCCCCCATGACCTCACAAGATTTCCAGTTCACGGCCGAGGACAAAGTCATCAAATCCACCACCGGCCTTCAGTACGCCGACGTCGAAGTTGGCAAAGGTACTGCTGTCAGAGCCGGGTACCTCGCATTCGTTCACTACACCCTGCGCCTCGGGGACGGCAGTGAGATCGACTCCTCTCGGAAGCCGGATCGCACTCCGTTCAACTTTCTGGTTGGTGCAAAGCAGGTGATTGCCGGATGGGATGAAGGGCTTTTGGGAATGATGCCAGGCGGTCGTAGAAAGCTGCGGATTCCAGCTGAACTCGGATACGGGGAGATGGGCATACCGGACGCCATCCCGGGAGGCGCCACACTTTGGTTCGATGTCGAAGTGCTGGCCGCGACGCACCCGTCGGATTTCTTGCCAACTGAGAAATCCGTGGACCAGGAGGGCGTGAAGGTCTTCGACGTCATGGCCGGTACCGGCGACGGCGCGAAGAGGGGTGAGAAGGTAAGCATGATGTACTCGCTTTACGCCCCGGACGGCAAGTTGATCGAGCGCGGTCAGCAGCCACTGAAGTGGACCATCGGTGACGGCAAACTAATCAAAGGCTTCGACGCCGCCGCGATCGGCATGAAAATAGGAGCCGTTCGTAAGGCTTGGGTTCCATCCGAACTCGGCTACGGCGAAGCCGGCGCGGGCCCGATCGGCCCGAACCAGCCGCTTTCCTTTGTGCTCGAACGGCTCTAACGCGCGCGTCGAACTATCCCGGGAAATTCCACCAAACCTTGTTGATGCGGCCGGACCAGGGATAGGCGAAGGCAGGGCCGATGGCGCGATAGCTGACGAGCGCGCGAATCGCGAGAGTTCCGGGTTCGATGAAGCGGGATGGGTTCGTCCGCACGGTCACGGTCACCACGTCGTCGGTTGCGGTTGCGAGGCGTGTGTCGGGAGCCGGGTTGGAGAAACCGCCTGGTCAGTTCGGGGGTCGCACCGACCACATGATGTGGTCGACCTTGGCCTGCCATTGCGGACCGAAATCGGGCCACTCATCCAAAAAGTCAATCTTCGCGCGAACTTTACGATTTGGACCGATGAACCTCGCAGGAGTGTCGACGTGAGCAATCAAGTACTGATCGGAAATGCCAGCGGTCCTGACGTCTACGCGCTCGTAACTGAGAGCCACAAAATCGTAGAAATAGATGAAACATGTGCTCGCCGGCGCCGGTACAGAGGCTTCGACGTAAAGTTCGATGCCAATTGGATTGGCAGTCGGTGATACTGATTCAATCACTAATTGCACTTGCGGGACGCCGAGCTGTGTAAAAGCTGGTTCGCAAACTAAGTGGTTATTATCACTGTGCGTGAGCGAAGCGAGGCTTCCCAGCGTACTCCCTTGGATCAACGCAAAAGTTGTTGCTACCATCCGCTGGCCGAGGCTGTCGTGGAAGAAAACGTCCTCGAAGCCATTGGAATCATTAGGGACTGGGTTAGGAGATGATGTTGAGAAAGCCACATAGCGCCCGCTCGGATCAACGCCGAAGTCCACGACGTAGCTGTCGGCTTGCATGCCAGCGGTAGAACTAGACGCGATAAGACTGGACCCACTGGTCAAATCGTGTAGGAACAAGTCGGCAAGACCATTGGCGTCACCGGTCACCAGGTTGCTCGCCGTAGAATTAAAGGCAACTGTTGAACCATCCGCGCTAATCTGGGCTTCGCCGCTCCAGTTGTTTCCTTGCACACCTGCCGGCCCGACGGAAACACGCTTGGTCGTCTGCAGCTGAATGTCCCGAACAAAAACGTCCGACGTGGCGTTTGTGTCGCCAATCACCAGATTGCCCGCGTCAGAATGGAACGCAACCAGCCTCCCGTTTCTGCTGATTGACCATCCGTAGCTAATCCCGTTACCTTGTGCCTCCGTGTCGGAAATCGACACGCGCACCGTAGTGCCAGCGTTCAAATCGCGCACGAAGACATCTGCGGCAAAGTTTGTATCACCTGGTACAAGCTGTGAGTCGGTCGAAAAGAAAACGACCTTCGACGCATCGCCGCTCATTTCACTCCTCATGAATGGCTCTTGGTTGACCTGCTCGCCCGTTGACCTGAGTGAGACCCGCGAATTAATTCCCAATACCGTATCTCTTACAAAAATATCTCCCAAACCATTTGTGTCACCAGGCACTACGTTAGTTGCGCTCGAGAAGAACGCGACGTATCGGCCATCGTCGGATACGCTGGGATACCTGCAGGATCCGATTGGTTGCCCAGAGAAACTTACCGAGACCAGGCTGGCAATACCGGTCAATCGATCCTTTTTGTACAAGTACTCGCTGCCAGCAACGCCCGGGGTGATTTGCGCAAAGCTGTTAACAAACACCACGTATCTGCCGTCCGGCGTCATATCAGAATCGCTACTGTGCCCGTTTGGTTGACTTCCGTCATAGTTGAGGGAGATTTGCTCGATAATGCCCGTGAGTGTGTCCTTGAGATATATATTGCGCGTGCGCCTGCCGCCGGGGACTATCTCGGCAGCTCGACTCTTGAACAAGACGAGTGCTCCGTTCCGGCTGACTTTCGGGCTGGTGCTTACCTCGTAGGCCTCTCGGCTGTCCGCAGTCGTTGATATGCGTTGCGTCAAGCCGTATTGCGCCGAGGAATGGGCGGACATTAGTGAGATCAGTGACGTTAACAGAGCGACCTTGATATTCATTGATCTCAATACGGACTCACCGCAAAATAGACATGGTCAATTTGACATTGCCAAGGGTAGGCGAAAAGCGGACCGGTAGCTTTCCACGAAAGAATAGCTCTCAGCCTTCCCTGCAGGTCTATGAACCTGGCCGGATTATCCAATGTAAACCGAGACACCGTGGAATCTGACGTCGTCACGTTGCTCACACCTAGAACTATCCTTTGATTGGTCGTGAAGTCATGTAGAGCGAGGGTCAGTTGGATGCTTGATGAGCTTGCACTCGACTCAACGTAAAGTTGAATTCTGGAGGGTCGCTCGATGGACGTTGTTGCGTCCACAGAGATTTCGATAGGTGCTTGGCCGCTTGTAAACACAATGCCGGGTCTCAATACCAACTTATCGTCGTCGCTTGATAAAAGGCTCGTCAGATTTCCGCTCATCTGCACTCCGCGAATTCGTTGCCAAGCATTGGGAAAGAGCACTTGAGCCCCTAAGGCATGCACAAAGATGTCGGCCTCACCGTTCTGGTCCGGTAGGTCGAGGTTGGTAGCCGTCGAAGAAAACGACAAGACAGAGCCATCGCCGGAGAGGGAAGCCATGTCTGAATAGCCACTGCTACTTCCCCCTATCGTTGGCTTCGAGCACAGAGTCGTGATCGAGAGTACACGATCGTGAACGTATACGTCCAAGTGCGAATCTGGATCCTCGGGTGAAAAGTTAGTCGCACTTGTGTGGAACGAGACGAATCTGCCGGTTGAATCCATAGAGGGATAAAAACTATCTTCGGCCCAGTTGCTCTCGATGCCGCCAGTGCCAACAGAAACTCTCGTGGTTTGATTTGCAATGGTATCGCGCAGGAACACATCACGCCCTCCGTTTGTGTCGTTCTGGATCATGTTGTCGGACGCTGTCTCAAATGCGACGAACCTGCCGTCGTAGGAAATCGCAGGGTTTTGACACTCTTGCGTTGCCTGCACATTTGTTGATGACAGCGACACCCGGACAGTCGTCCCGCCTACAACATCTCTAACAAAAACATCTGGATGGTTGTTGGTGTCGCCCGCGACCAAGTTGGTGGCGTGTGATTGGAAAGCGATATAGCGACCATCATAGCTAGCCGATGATCCGAACGCGTAGCTAGCACTGTTCGCTTGCAGACCTGAATTCGAAACCGAGATCCTGGATGTTTGGCCCGTTGCTCGGTCACGGATGAACACATCGCTATGCCCATTGGTATCTCCTGCGACCAGGTTCGACGCAAACGACGTAAAGACTACGACGCGCCCATCCGGGCTTATGCCGGGTCCGCCATAGGCGCCAGCATTACCCTGCAACCCTGCGGAAGACTCCGACACCCTGGTCGTCTCACGGGTCAATCGGTCATAGACGAACACATCGCTCTCTTCGTTTGTGTCTCCTTGAATCATGCCAGATGCGGAGGATTGAAAGGAAACGTAGCGACCGTCGTAACTAATAGTTGGGGAGCCCGAGTTATCATCTCCCTGCAATCCGCTAGTCGAGACAGAGACCCTCTCCGTTGTGCCGAGGAGCCGGTCGTAGACGAAGACGTCGTTAAAATCGTTGGTGTCGACAGGGACAAGGTTTGACGCTTCGGAGGAAAACGCAACGAACCGGCCGTTGCCGCTAACAACGGACCCGTAACTTAGATTGTTTGGCTCGGATCCGAGTACCCCAACCGAAACGCGATAGGTGGTACCCGCAATAGAAGCCAGAGGGGCGAACAACATCAAAACGATTGCGCTAGCTTTTGGGCCTGCCATGGCTGCAAATTATACCAATCGGCACTCCGATAACCAAAATTGCCTAGGCGCAGACTCCTGCGTGGGCTAAAATCGGCGCATGACAGCCGCCTCCATTGAGACTTGTGACGTGCGTTGGGACCTCTCCGACTTGTTCTCCGGGACCGATGACCCGCGAATTGACCAATCCATCGAGGAATCCGCGAAGCGCGCAGACGCGTTTGCCGAGGACTACCGGGGCAAGATCGACTCCGCCGACCTTACTGCGGCGACCCTCAAGGCGGCGATTCTGGAACTGGAGGACTTGGTTAGCCACATGTCCAGGCCGATCCAATACGCAAACCTGATGTTCGCGGCGGATACAAGCGACCCTAAGCTCGGCGCTTTCATGCAGAGGATGATGGAGGCGGCCAGCGACATACAAATAAAGCTGCTGTTTTTTGAACTCGAACTGCAATCCGCGAACGCGGATTTGATCGCGCGACTCTTGCCGGATGATTCTTTAGCAGACTACAGGCACTGGATAGAAACCGTGAGGTTGTCTTCTCCTTATCGGCTAAGCGAAGTAGAAGAAGTGGTTTTGGAAAAAACCGCGAACACAGGCAGCCGGGCTTGGGTGAGATTGTTCGAAGAAGTGACTTCCAACCATGTATTCAAGCTGAAGAACGCAGACGGAACAATCGAGGACAAATCGACCGAGGAAGTCTTGACCCTACTTCGCGACCCTGACCGAAATGTACGGCAAGCGGCAGCAGACGCGCTATCCGAGGGCCTTGGCGAATTAGAGCGCGTTTTGGTTTTTACATACAACAACCTTCTGCAAGACAAGAAAATAGAAGACGAGATGCGCGGGTACGACTATCCGGAGCAAAGCCGACACCTTGCCAACGAACTCGACAAGGAAACGGTAGACCTGGTTGTCGAAATGTGCGTGAAGAATTTCGATTTAGTTTCGCGCTTTTACAAAATCAAGCGGCACATTTTGGGACTGCCCAAGCTGACACACATCGATCGGTACGCTCCGCTATTCGACACGCGCGAAGTAGTGCCCTTCGATCAGGGGAAGAGGATTGTGCTCGATGCGTTCGAGAAGTTCTCGCCCGACGTTGCCGGCAAGGCGCGCGAATTCTTCGACGAAGACTGGATCGACGCTGAGCCACGAAAGGGCAAAGGTGGCGGAGCGTTCTGTTCCTACCAATCGCCGGACTTGCACCCTTACGTTTTCATGAGCTACATGAACCGCATGGATGACGTGATGACCCTTGCTCATGAGCTTGGCCACGGCGTGCACGGCAGCTATAGCCGGGCACAGACGCAGTTCAATTTCAACGGAACGCTACCGCTTGCCGAACTCGCAAGCACCTTTGGCGAAATGCTTGTGTTCGAGAGCCTAGTTGAAAAAGCCGACCGCCGCGACCGCCTTGCGCTCTACGCGGAGAAGATCGAGGGCATCTTTGCCACCATTTTCCGACAGGCAACGATGTTCCGTTTCGAAAAGGAGTGTCACGAAAAGCGGCGCGCCGAGGGAGAGCTGACTCCCGAGGAGTTCGGCGCACTTTGGCAGAAGCACCAGGGCGCGATGTTCGGCGATTCTGTGGAACTCGGGAACCAGCATTCGTGCTGGTGGAGCTACATCGGCCACTTCATTTTCGCCCCTTTCTATGTGTATGCATACTCGTTCGGCGAGCTTCTCGTGCTGTCGCTGTACGAGATCGCCAAGCAGGAGGGCCCGGGCTTCGCATCGAAATATGTGGAACTGCTTAAGCTGGGAGGCGCGCGTTCGCCGAAAGAGTTGATGGAGACCGTTGGAGTCGACCTGAACAGTCGGGAATTCTGGCAGGGCGGTTTCGACGTATTAGAGAAAATGGTCTCGACGTTCGAAGGACTGTGGATGGAGGAGAAAAAATGATGAGATTCGCTATTCCCGCACTCGCATTGATCGGCATCATGGCGTGCGGCTCGGAGACCAACGAGCCTGTGGCGACAAAGCTCGCGCCGACTGAAAAGATGCTTGCTTATGCAGACTTCAAGCCGATTTTCGACGCGAAATGCGTTGGCTGTCATGGCGCGGACGATCCGAAAGAGGACTTGAGGCTCGACAGCTATGCCGCCGTGATGAAGGGCAGCGAGCACGGCGCGATGGTAATCGCAGGAAACGCGTCGGGCAGCAAACTCGTCAAGCTGATCGACGGCACCGAGCAGCCTCGGATGCCATTGAAGAAGGACCCGCTTTCGAAAGAAGAGATCGACAAGATCTCGGCCTGGGTCGACCAGGGCGCAGAGGAGTAGATTTGAAGTTCGCTGTCTCGGTTACCCTTATCGTTGCTGTCGTAGCGTCGACTCTCCTGGCTTCGCCTGAGCCGGCGCTGACGTACAAGGATATAAAGCCCATTTTTGATTCCAAGTGCGTGAGCTGCCACGGATCGCAGTCGAACTCAGGGGGCTTGCGCCTCGACACCTATGCCGCAGTTCTCAAGGGAGGCGGACATGGCAAGTCCGTGCTTGCAAAGAATAGCGCCGGCAGCCGCCTCATGAAAATGTTGAAAGACACGGTGTCGCCGCGCATGCCGATGGGTGATAAACCGTTAACCCAGGTGCAGATGGTGAAGATTTCGAAGTGGATTACGCAGGGCGCTCGGAAGTAGTCTCAGCGTCCTATCGCCGCAATTTCATCGACTGGAAGTTTTTCGCCGAAGTTGACGAGTGCCACGATCAGCGTCAGCTGCTGTTTTTCAGCCGGGTCTTGACGATGGATAAACCCAACGATAGATTCGCTTGCTTTTCGACCGTAGACTTTTAGGAGCGGAAGCGCATACGGCGCCAAGTCCGTTCTGATTAGGAGGAAATCACGCCTTTCTTTAGGCGCCCCCGGAATGCGCAGCACAGCCATGCTCTCGAGCGGTGCGGTGGAATACCCACCGTAGGGGTCTTCCCTTTTCGAGGGGGACGCTCTCCTAGCCAACGAAAGAACGTTGTCCAGTTTGATGGGCGACTTGTCGAGAGGGCCGTCGAAATACGACGATTCCGTTTTTGCGAGCGTGCTCAACCGATAGACAACATGCGAATTAGGCGCCGACTGGAACACCTCCAACCTCAGGTCTTTCAGTCCCGTAAGTGATTGGAGAGCCGCATCATCGAGTGCCGGCAGGCGAGCGTGCCAGTTGGCGACAACGTCTCGCCAAGCGAACATGCCGCCGGGTTTTAGTGCGCGATTTATCGCCGCCGAGTTCTCTGCGAGCTGCTTGGATCTCGTGTCGAGTGCATACCAGAATTCCCGCGGGATATGCCGCAGCATGAGGTCGCGATTCCATGCCTGCCACTGCTTGTAGCCGCCGTCGCTGTCCCAATAACCGTATTCTTCTGCAGCATGGCAGTCGGGCACAGCCGTGTACGCCATTACGCGGTGCGCGTAGTACGTAATGTTATGCAGCCATTCATGCAGGCTTACGACGGCAGCGCCTGCGAGTGGCGAGGGTTCTTCCTCCCAATCCGTGATCCACTGCGTCCAAAACGCGCTTCCTCGCACGCCGTAATCTCTGCCCAGTGCGCCACCCAATAATCCTGCCTGCATATTGTCGGGTTTCTTATAATAGAAACCAATGCTGTCGTAGTAATTCTCGCGAATGTTTTCCTCCACCAGTCGAGTAGCGCTGTATCCGCTCATCCAGTACTTTCGATCTCCCAACGAATCCAATTGCTGCACCGGCTTTTCGAGCAGCATTTCAGTAACTTCGGCCCGCAATGCGCCGCCCGTGTAAGCGAAAATCAGATTCGTAAAATTATCAAACCACTCCCTGCAGCGGTTTATTTCCGCAGAAGACATCTTACTTTTGGCGCGGACCACGTTCCCGTCTTTGTCTTCTATCTGGGCGTCTATTTCCGGGGCGATAACATGGAGGAGGCGGAGTATTCGCGGCGGCCTCCGGCGGCTATTTGCTGTAGCTATTCGCTGCAGTTTTACGAATTCCTCGTCGCCACCGATTTCGAGCTGGTATCGCGCGAGGGTGCGAAATTCGGTCGGCAAGATAAAACCGTCACCAACGGGAATAGCGATCGGCGGGCCCGAGGCGACCGCCGCGATGACGATGGCTGCAATCATGTGCGAGAACCGAGGTTACCCCGTGAGAAAACTCGCACAGGGGATATACGCAACCCAGTCGAAATCCAGCGGCACGAACTCGCCCTCTTGCAGGCCTTCCGTGTAGGGCTTGTCGTGCAGCCAAAACCGGGCTTTGAAGCCTTTGAAGGTGACGCCCGTTCGTTCGATTGTGATGCGAACCGAGGCGCTTTCGCATGTCCCCGGGGTCGAATTCACGGGAATGATGACGGCGTTCTCGAACTCACCTTGAATGAGGTGACTCGCGACGTCCTGGAAATTGACGGCATCTGCCCATGCCACGAACAACGTGCCTTCGTTGTCGGCCGGCTGCACGTCGTTGCAGTGGCCGAAAAGAACCAACGTACGGATCATATCTTCCCTCTCTGACCTTTGGACGGGTCAGGCACCGACAAGGTGTCCTCGGAACCTTCGGAGGCGCACATGGCGTCCAACACTACGTGCAATGTCCCAAGTGCGCTTTCGACGCAGGCTCGGCCAAGTTCTGCGTGCAGTGCGGAACGCCTCTCGACACGAGTCTCGTGTCGAGGCGGTCGAAGTTGCCACTGGTAGTTGCGTGTGCAGGCGTGGTTGCACTTGCTGGCGTCCTTTGGGCATCGGGTGCTTTGCAATTGCGAGGTAGCGGTGCCGATCCAACCCTGCGCGTTTCAGCCGACGGCGCAAATGTCGGTTTGCAACAGCGAGGTGCGAATCCGGCGTCTGCCCTTACGGTTAAAGGCGAAGAGCAGGAGCCTGCGGTTCGAGAAAGTCTGGTGTTGATGCCGGAGGATGTGCGCAAGTGGCTAGAACACCTGAAGCGAGTCGATAAACAGCGCGAAGCCTACAACACGGCCTTTGTCATGAATCTGATGAGCAAGATCGGGTCTCTTCAACCTGGTACTTACATCGACGAAGACTCGGCAGCCGGCGACGAGGCAAGACGAAAGACGTCTGCCCACGGTGTGGTTGGTGACGTGGATACTTTTTTTGGGAAGCTGACGGAAGACTTCCAATCGCTGCAACCGCCCGTCGAGTGCGGGCCGATCGCAGCGCAATACTCGTCGGTCCTGCTGGAGACCAGGGGGATGCTCGGGCAAATAACGACCGCAATCACGAACTTAGATACCCGCGCACTGGAATCCATGCAAGGCACAACCTTCGCACGGCTCGACACCAAAGCAGATGAAACCAACGGTCTAATCGTGGCCATTTGCACAAAGTATCACGAGCCCAACAAGTACGATGTTTTTGTAGACAAGGGCAGCGCACTTGGCCTCGGCAGCGCACTCACGGGCGGAACTTCCATGGGAATGGACCAGAAGGCCCTCCAAAAGCTGGCCGACGAGTTGCTGAACGAAGGCATCGGACGCTGACGCGCTAAAATAACAGCGGTGAGCCTACGAATCTACGATTCCCTATCGCGGTCGCTGGTCGACTTCATCCCGCGTGATCCCGGTCACGTCAAGATTTACGCATGCGGCCTGACTCCGCAGGCGCCGGCTCACCTCGGGCATATGCGTGGGGCCGTGCTATTCGACGTAGTCCGCAATTGGCTTGAGCAGGACGGGCTCGAGGTCGACTTCGTGCAGAACTTCACCGACATCGACGACAAGATTATTCGGCGCAGCCAAGAGGAAGGAATTGCTGCTTCCGAGGTTGCAGAAAAGTACGGCGCCCGGTATCTGCAAGATCTGGAGTCGCTCGGAGTTCGTCCAGCTCGGTGGGTCTACGTGACCAAAAACATGGCAAGCATTATCGAGATGATCGAGAAGGTTATTGAGAATGGCCATGCGTACGAAGTGGAAGGTGACGTCTATTTTCGAGTGTTGTCGGATAAGGATTACGGAAAATTAAGCCACAGAAAACTTTCGGAGATGCGCGAGGGCTCGCGCATCGAGGTCGATCCTCGCAAAGAGCACCCTATGGATTTTGCCCTTTGGAAAGCTGCCAAACCGGGTGAGCCGTCTTGGGAGAGCCCGTGGGGTTTGGGGCGTCCTGGCTGGCATATCGAGTGCTCCGCCCTGTCCTTGAAAGAACTTGGTCCAAACTTCGATATTCATGCGGGCGGTGTGGACCTTGTCTTCCCCCACCATGAGAACGAGATCGCACAATCGGAGGCGTACCTCGGCAAAGCGGAGTTCGCTCGAATCTGGATGCATTGGGGATCAGTGCAGCTCGCCCAAAAGAAGATGAGCAAGTCCGACGGTAATGTGCTGGCCGTAAGGGACGCAATCGAGCGTTTTTCCGCAGGCGCTGTTCGAATATTTCTGCTGAACAACTCTTATCGCAGCCCTATCGACTACTCGGAGGCACGAATGGCCGAGGCTCAGAGCGCCTTCAGCCGGATCCAGACCTCACTCGCCAAGGTCGCTCAGAAGCTCGGCGATCTCCCGGATGGTCCCGCCGATGAAACCTTATGCACCGCATTATCGTCTGCGATGATGAACGACTTCAACACGCCGATGGCAATCGCGACGCTGCACGATGCAGTCAGCCGCCTGAATGAAATGATGGCGGAAGGGTTTGCAACTCGCGCTGACGAAGCGGCGAGCGTTTATCGGGCGGCGCTGAAGATTACTAGCATTCTTGGGCTGCCAATCGCAGGGGCAGTCGACGAACCCGGCCTTGTGGATGAATTGATGGCCAAAGTAATCGATTGGCGCCAGGAGTTGCGAGTGACGAAGCAGTACGCTTTGGCGGACAAGCTTCGGGACGACCTCCTGGCGGTTGGTGTATTGCTTGAAGACTCGGTCGAAGGAACGACCTGGAGACGTAAGTAAAAGGACTTTAGAATAAAATGAAAAAGGTTATAGGATGGACGGCGGGCGCCTTATTGCTCGCCGGAGCAGGGTTTGCGGCGTTTGCCACATTGCAACAAGGCGAGACGCCGAAGGGCACGACCCTTGCAGGTGTCGATGCTTCAGGGTTGGGCGCCACCGAGCTACGCGCCAGGCTGGAAGCATGGTGGCTCGAAAAGCGAAACGCGCAACTGTCGCCAAGATCGAATCTGATCACTGAACAACCAAACGCGATGTCGCTCGGGGAGCTAGGGATCCATCCGGACTTCGGTGCCACAGTCGCGGGCGTGGACTTCGTCGAGTACACCGATTCGTTGTTGGGACGGGAAGTGACCGGGAAGCCGATTAAGATCGTGTGGAAACAGAGTGGCGCGGAGTTCCGCGAACTTGCAAAGTTTGTGGATGCGCGGGCCAAGCCGGAGCAGGAAGCGTCGATTGAGTTTAGAGGCGGGCATTTCATCCGTAAATACGAGGTGCCCTCGTTCGTACTCGATGAGTCAAATGTTGGTGCTGCTGCTTTAGCATTGATGGTTAGCCGCAAACCGGTGTTCGAACTTCCGATGAAAACCGCGGCTGTTGGAATCTCGAACGAGACGGTGGACGGCATCAACGTCGTCGTCAGGTCGTTTTCAACCCGTTTTTCAGCCGGCAATCGAAATCGTTCGAATAATATACGCCTGGCTTCCGGGAGTCTCAGCGGCGTTGTGCTACTGCCCGGCGACGTGCTCAGTTATAACGAAACTGTTGGCCGTCGAACCCAGAAGGCAGGGTATAAGCTCGCCGGCGTCTATGCAAACGGTCGTCACGAAGTTGATATTGGCGGCGGCATCTGCCAGGTGAGCACAACTCTTTTCAATGCCGTTGCATTGGCAGACTTGGAAATTGTAAATCGTCAGAACCATTCGATGCCGGTGCCCTACGTCTCTGTCGGCCGTGATGCGACAGTCGATTACGGGAGCATCGACCTAAAGGTTAAGAATAACTACGACTCGCCAATCGCGATTTCGAGCGAAGTTAAGGGAGGAACGATCACCTTTTACGTTTTAGGCTCGAAGAAACTTGACTACGACGTTCGATTGGAAACTTCCGGGCACTCCTCGTGGGGCAACGGTGTGAAATACGTCAGCGACGGCAGTCTCGCGCCCGGCACGACAAAAGTGGTTGAGAAAGGCAGTTCTGGCCGGAAATGCACCACCTGGCGTGTCCTTGAAAAGGACGGTGTGGAAATCAAACGCGAGCGTATGTTTGATAGTATCTATCGGGCGAGCCCGCGTATTATCGCTCGTGGCCCGAAGGCAAAGGCAAGAGCCAAGCCGACGGAATCGACGCCGCCCGCCGAAGCGATACCGCAAACCGATCCAATCATCTCGTCAGGCGGCGGCTAGCGCTTTCGTAATTCGTCGATTTCGTTAGTGTACTTCTCGCGAATTACCGGCCTCTTCACTTTCAGCGACGGGGTGAGTTCACCCGTGTCGATGGTCCACGGAGCGGACAAGATCTTGTGACCTTTCACCTTTTCAAAGTCTGCCAATCCTTTGTTTGCCGCTTCGATCTCTTTCTTGATCAGCGCGGTGACTTCCGGGTGTGACGCTACTTCGTGGTGATGGGAGGTGATGATTCCGTGCTGGTGAGCAAAGTGGTTCAGGGTTTCGAAACACGGCACGATCAGCGCGGCGATGTGATCCATTCCGTCACCGATCACCATAGCTTCTTCGATGTAGGGCGATGCTTTCAGCCTCCCTTCGATTGCCGCCGGAGCAACGTTTTTCCCATTCGACATCACGAGGATGTCTTTTTTTCTGTCGGTGATCCAAAGCCTATTTCCTTTAAGAGTTCCGATATCTCCCGTATGGAAGTAACCATCGGAATCGATCGCTTCTGCAGTTTCTTCAGGCTTGTTGTGATAGCGCAGAAGTCGCGTGGGCCCGTTCATGATGATTTCTCCGTCACTTGCGATCTTGACGTCGAGCCCTTCAAGGATCTCGCCAACGCTGTCCGGCTTGTTTCGGTCCGGATGGTTTAGGGAGATAACCGGCGCGGTCTCCGTGAGGCCGTAGCCTTGGAGCAATTTGATGCCGAACGCGGCATAGAAAACTGCCACGTCCTGCGGTAACGCAGCGCCCCCGCTCACCATGAACCTCAAGCGGCCGCCAAATTTGTCTCTTATTTTTGAGCCGACCAACTTGTCAAGCAGCCTTCCTATGATTCCAACCGGCTTCCCGTTGTTGCTAATTCGCTTCGCTCCCTGTGCGAGCGCTATTTGGAATAACCTTTTGCGCAGAGCCGGCGCCTCTTCCATGGCTGCCAAGACTTTGGTGCGAACATTTTCGAGAAAGCGCGGAACGACGGTCATAACCGTAGGCTTTGTCGCAATGATATCAGCAGAAAGGGACTTCAAGGAATCGGCGAATGCCACTTCGCAACCTGCAGAGATAGGAAAATAGTGCCCGCCCATTCGCTCGTAAACGTGCGACATCGGCAAAAAGCTGAGAAAGCGATCTGTATCGTCGACCGGAAGGTTCTTCCGCACCATGGCGCACTGATATGCAAATGCCTCGTGAGTTAAGACGGCACCCTTAGGTTCCCCGGTTGTGCCGCTTGTGTAAATAATTGCAGCAACATCGGTTGGCTGCACGGACTTAGTGAACGCAATCCAGTCATCAAGGCTAGTGCCGGCCTGCATACCATCATCGATGAGCTTCTGCCATGTATACGTTGCCTCGCCCTCCATGATGATGGGAAGGACCTGCAGCTCGGAATCGAAAACGGCCTCTTCGAGTTTCTTCAGAAGCTTGGCGTCACCCACGAAGACCGCCTTACACCCGGAGTCGCGCAAGATATACCGAACCGTCTCGGGCGTGAGGGTTGGAAAGATCGGTACTGAAACCGCGCCAATCGACGTGATTGCCCAATCAGCAATGGACCACTTGGATGAGCTTTCGGCGAAGATTGCCACGGTCGCCCCGTTCTCGACGCCCAGTGACTTGAGTCCGAACGCAATTTCAACGACACGAAGCCGTAGATCTGTGTAGGTAACCGGCTGAAACTTTCCGCCAACCTTTGTGAAGTGGGCGGGCTTGCCGGCAAATTGTCGGCAGCTCGCCTGGAGCATCGATGGCAGCGTGTAGTTATCGGGCATGGCTACGTGGTTAGATAGGAGGGTGGTGACGGCTCAGGCGTCCGGTCGATTCTAACTGCGGGAAGTAGCAGCGCTATAAGTGCGAGGATGACGATCCAGAGGACGGCGGCGACCCAGGACCTGCGGCGCACGGGCCTAACGACAACGGTAGGTTCTACAGGGTCGAAAGGGATGACGTTGAGGGCGCCGCACTCGCAGGCCACGTGCGCCCAGCCTCGCTCGTCGAGCAGCGCACGATCTCTCGCAGGCACGATGACTCCACGCCCGCAAGACGGGCAATCGAAGACCTCGGCGAACCGAGCCGGATGCACGAGTGACATCGTATATACGATACTCCACCGAGGCGCCGAGCGTTTTAGTGAATCTGCTCCGCTGCTGCGGACTCGACCAACTGCCTAATCACAGGATCGTTAGAAGCGACGAACGTTTGTGGCGCAGCATCGATAAGGACTTTGCCATCGTGAATGAACAGCACCCGATCAGCGACGCGGAGGGCCGAGTTGACGTCGTGGGTCACCACCACGCTCGTAGCGTGAGTTTCGACGTCTATTTCCTTTATCAGGCCGTCGATCGCGTAGGCGGTGACGGGGTCCAACCCGCTGGTCGGCTCATCATAGAATAGAATCTGAGGCTCCGACGCAAGTGCTCGCGCAAGCCCCACGCGTTTTCGCATGCCACCGGAAAGCTCACTTGGCATAAGGCTCTCCGTACCTTCGAGTCCCACCGTTGCAAGCAGCGAGCCTGCCATGGCCCCCTGCTCATTGACGTCCATTTTCTTCTTGCGCTTAACCGCAAACAGAATATTGTCCTGAACTGAAAGGTAGTCGAACAGAGCCGAGCCCTGGAAAACCACTCCTACTTTTTGGCGAATCGCATCAAGTTCGGAGTCGGAGCACCGGTATACGTTGGTGCCGAACAACTCAACGGTGCCAGATGTGGGTTCGAGTAGGGCAGCCATGCATCGAAGCAGCGTCGTTTTCCCCCCACCGGAGCTGCCCATTACGGCGACGGTTTCACCTTCACTAACGTCCAAAGAAACGCCATCGAGCACGGTATTGTCGCCGAACCGATGCGTCAGGTCTCGGACGCGGATCATGCGGGCCAGTATACTCCGGGTGTCGAAAACTCCCTCCCGAACGTATACATTGGTAGACCCATGTTGAAAAAGTCCTTGCTTCTGATTGTGTTGGCTACTGCACCGGTGCTGGCTTCCGCACCGTTGAAACTCGTGTTCGCCAAAGGCGAAACAATGCAATATAAAGTGACCATCGCCGCAACCGAGGCCAGTTCGTTCAAGGGCGACACACTGGAGCTAAGGATGACCGGGAGTCAAGTGATGACCATGAAAGTCTCATCTGTTTCGGGCGGAGCGGCGAAAATGTCGGTGGGCTACAGCGGCGCGACGGCGTCCGCCACGGCGTTGTCGTTGCCGGCCGAAGTAAAAAAAGATAAGGCGAAGATCGAGCAAGCCGCGACAAAAGCTATGAAAGCAAGTCTTCTGTCCGGCGCGCGTTCGCAGACCGTGCGCTCGAACGGAGTCGCAAGCTACACTATGAAAGCAGGCGAGGGCCAATCCCTCACTATCGAAGGCGGCGCCTTTATGATGCTTGTCCTGCCAGCGGGGGAGCCTACACTCAATAAGTCTTGGACCGCCAATATTAGGCAGCCGATGCCCGGCGCTCCATCACTCCCCTGTAAATTCAAATGGGTTGGCAATATAACCAAGAATGGCCGGCCACTGCGCAAGATTGCCGTTGCGATGAGCCAGTCGAAATCGAATCAGCAAGGTGAGGTTACACTAAGCATGAGCGAGTCGGTCACCGGCTACGTGCTCTTTGACTCGGGTAGAGGTAAAGTGTTGGAAGGAGTCATCGAACGCACCGCAAAACAAACCGCAAAGCACTCCAAGGAAGGCACGCGAACCCAGGTACAAGAGAGTCAACAGTCTTTCGTAAAATTCTAGATGTCGTTTGTCGGTCTGCTGAGGCCCGAGATCGAGACAACTCGCTTGTTTTTGCCAATAACCCGCCGCATCGTTTCCTCCGGCGTACTTGAATCTTTCATTAACTCCTCTAGGACCTCGGCCAAAACTTCCTTGCGGCGACCGTGGTCGACTTCTTCTAATATCCGGCGGACGTCGCCCGGGCTCATTGTTTTCGCTAAGTTAATAATGGGTGTCGCGTCGTCCTCGCGATCGCGCTGCCATCGTTTCATGCCGTCACTTCCCTTCATAATCGACGGCTTCGGGAATCGGAGGAAAATCGGCTGGCTGAATCGCGGATGTCGAAACATCACCTCTCCAGGGTCGGCAGTGGCAAGCTTTTCTCGAACTGCTTGTGAATAGACAGAATAACCGGGCTGTGCCAACTCCTCCATCTGCACATGTCCGTAAACCGAATTTGCGCAGTTGCCGATGATCTGTGGATCCACACGTGATCGAAACTGCTGCGCTCCGAACAACACCAATCCGAGGTAACGGCCCCGAGCTGCAATATCGCGGAGCGTCGAAAGGACGTAGGTCTCATGTCCTCCGCTGGGCGCATACTTGTTCAGCTCGTCGACTACGACTATGAGGTGCTTCACCCCCAGCGAGCCATCTTCCATTCGCTTTCGAAGGTCGGCGATTGTCGCCGCAAAAATGAGGTCCTGGCCCTGCGAATTTACGTCTGCGACATCGATCACGTGGACGGAACGATCCCCGAATGCTTCCCCTAATTTCGGCAGAGGGTTCTTTGCGAAACCATCTTTTGTAATAAGCCCAGGTAGAGACCTCGACAATCCGCTTATCCTGCTCTTCATTTTGGCGATTGTAGCCACGTGCATATCCTTAAAATGCTGGCTGTCGCTCGCTGATGCAACCTTCAACATAGCATCCATGGCAAGGAGCAACTGGTCAATCGTCCTGACCTCAAGCGCTGGGCTATTCAAATCAGTTCGATAGTCGTCTTGGTTGGCAACGTCGTCGCGCAAATAGGATAAAACCGCATCGGCCTTCACGTCCAAATCATCCCGGTTCAGGAGGACGTGCGCGTTTTGCAGTGCCTCTACTAACCCGAAGCAAAAACCGCGCGTGGGATTCGTGTCAAAGTCCGGATGGCTCCGGTGGCTCTTGATCGACGTACGAGTGGCGTCCGCGTAGGGCGCGTAATAGGTTACTTTTTCGAAGGGTTTGGGCTCGACACCGCACACCTTGTAAATCCGGGCATCCTCCATGGAAACGTCGGCGCGCTGGTCCAGATAAAGCAGGTCGCCACCTTTGACATTGAATAGAACTACGGCAACGCCTTCCTCGCCGACCCCGCGGAAAGTCTGAAAGACCGATTGCAAAAGAAATTCGATATAGCTTGTCTTCGCGGCGAGGCCGCTGGTGCCTGTGATATTAATGTGGCCGGCTTCGGGGCCGATTACAAAGTCGGCGTCAGCCAGAACCGCTAGATAATCATCGCCGTCCCGGTAGCAGCCTATCGGAATACCCTTTTCTACCGATACGCCACCGAGCGCGATGCGGAGGTCATTTTCATCCGCTTTGTAAACGGCGCCGATGCCGACGGCGGTTGCCGGGTGTTCTTCTGGTTCGCGACGCATGACGGCTGCTTCGAACACACGAATCTCCGACCGCCTTGTAGGCGCCTCGATCCCGGGAACGCCGCGAGACCCAAAGAAATCCACGAGCGGGCTCGCAACGTCGTTGTACGCGTGCGCCTCTGTGACGATGCCGTGGACAACCACGTCTGCGTCTGCTTCTCTCGTCACCACTTTTATCAAACTGCCGATACCTAGTCTTGCCTCAGCCTTTGCCCAAAACGTGAACGAGTAGGCAGTGTTGGGGGTGTTTTCGGTAGCGACAATCTGACCAATGGCAACAGGCAACATGGGAGAGCGTTAATTTCTCCGCGCGGCCCGTAGTTCCTGCCTGGACTACCTGCGGCGTGTCAACAAAGCTGTGACCCGTGGCTTCCATGCCTCGCCTTCACGCGACGCAATCTCGAACTTCAGTCCTTCGCCGGATTTCGAAATGGTCCTGCGCGACCGTTCTGACCGGCCATCGACTTCAAAAGGTTCGCTGACCATGACGAGGGCACCCGCCACCAAGCGGCCAATCTCGCGCCGCGGGTCGTTTGATATTGAACTCATCGCCAACGTCCGAAACGCGCCCGGCTCATCATCCCACCACAAGAACCCATCATCCGAAAACGAGCGAACGTTACGACCCGAGAGGATCAGGCCGAATCGAAGTGACCGTTTCCCCGGCCCTGCCTCCACATCGAATCTGACGCTGGTTCCCTGAACGGAGCCGGCCCACTGGCCCACCAGAAACGAAACCTGCTGCATCTGCGGTGGAACCGGCGAAGAAGGTATTTGGCCGGCAATGATCGCAAGTACAAAGAGCGTCATGTCGCCATCAGTTCATTCACCCGCTCTACGAGCTCGGCTCCCGAGAACGGCTTCTGCAAGAATGGGTACATCTCTTCCGATGGCTCCACGGGCCTAGGGTAGCCGGAGATGAGAAGAACGCGCGTCTTTTCGAAGCGAGCCTTTAGCTCGTCCGCGATGCTTTCGCCCGACTGGACAGGCAAGCCAGAGTCTACGACAAGCAACTTGACGTGATCGCCGTGTCGATCCATTATTCCTCGAGCCGCTTCAGGATCTGCAGCGACCCAGACTTCGTAACCTTGGTTCTTAAGGTGATGGCTGACAACTTCCTGAACGAACGGATCATCTTCGATCAACAAGATTCCATCATCTTCGTGATGGTCATTCATAATGATTACCTATCATTCTTGACGACCATGATGGTGGCCGTGTCGCGCTCGTTAAGGGATTGGTGCAAAAAAAGAGGGGCGAGGGAGGGAGGTTCTCGCCCCTCTTGCAGAGAAGGGTGGTTGATTACCACCTTTGACTACGCCGACCATCCGGCACCTGTTGCATGAAGCTGCCCGCACACTTGGTTGTTCGAAACTCCGAGGGCAATCCAGCCAAAAGTCCTCTTAACTCGCAAATCCACTTGGATATCCTTCGAATCGAGGGCATATTAACCACGCACGGCAGCGAATGCCGATGAGGTCCTCCGCAGACCGAGGACTGGAGGTTAAAAAAAATGAAAGAGAAGGTGGCGGAGTTTTCTATCTCCGCGAAAGTTAATCTTGAGGGTGGTGAAGACCGAGCGAAGAGCGCGAAGCTATACGCTTACGCTTTCGGTCCCGATGGCGCCCTCGTCGCCCAGGGAAGTGTCAAGGACGGCAAGGTCGAGCTTACGGGCAAAGCCGCCGCCGAAGGAGACATCGAACTCTACTTGAGCCCGAGCGCGAACCCCGATGAGGCGAAGCGCTCGATGAGCCACACTCGAACCCTGTCGGGGGACGACTTCAAGGTGTCGTCCGGGAAGCGCGTCGGCAATCTCGAACTGATGATCCGGCTCGATGAGTGGATACTCTGGTTCCCATTTCGCTTCTGCGTGGACGGCCATATCCGTAAGCGACAAGCCGACGGATCTCTCTGCCCCCTTGCATTCGTGAAGGTTGAGATTTTCGATGTCGATCGCGAATGGTGTTGGTGGCGCTGGCTTCGCCCCCTTCTACCCAAGCTGCCGAGGCTGCCGGATCGCTACATCATTCCGATTCCGGACTTGATTCGGGAGAAGTTTCCCGTTCCGCCAATCCCCGATCCGGGGCCGTATCGCGGCGGCCTGAGAGACCTTTCACGGACGCTAAACCCTGGAGAGATGCGGGGCTTCAACCCGCAGCCAGACCCGCCCTATGAAATGGGCATGGCGTCCGAATTCGAAAGCGTTGCCCTAAACCCGCAGCCGCTGCCGCCTAAGATGCAGATGATGTCGATGATGCCTAACGACTTCGATCCGCAGCCGGATCCTCCCGGTCCGCAAATGCTCCCCGGAATGATGAAGGAACTTGGCCAGGCACAGATTGCGAAGCTGCGCAATGTATCGCTCACATCGCGAATCGCGCCCTGGTTTATCTTCCCACGGTGCTTCTACAGTAAGCGGGAAGTGTGCGAAACTTTCACAGACTGTTCCGGCTACTTCCGATGCTGCTTCCGGTTCTTCCCGTGGCACGTACGCAACGGCCATTTCCGGTTCGACCGCGTTCCGGATGTGATCATCAAGGTCACTCAAACGATCAACGGTGTGGACCACGTGATCTACATGGATCCGTACACGAACACCCGATGGAACGCCGGCAACGCGCACATCGACGTAGCCATCGACGATCCTGACGTGATTTGCGGCGGATGCGGCGATCCGCTCGAAGGCACCAACGCTGCTGCCATCCTGCAGGTAGCGACCGATCCGCTGTGGAACATCGATGCGACCACCGGCAAGCATCACACGCCAACGGAAGACAACGCTGCCTTTACCGGTACGTTCACGTTCAAGGGCGCCTTTACGGATGACCTTAGAATGGGAGCGCAGAAGTACTACCTGGTGTCGTACCGTAAATTCGGCACGTCCACTTGGTTCCCGATCCAAGATCCGCTGAACGTGCTTCGAGCACTTCCGTTCCAGCCGTTCAACACGTACTTCATCGGACCGCAGCCAAGCGGGCCGACTCAAGGACTGTATGAGATCCAAGACCGCGTGCATTGGTGGATGAATCCCGGCCCCGGTGGGGCTCAAGATGCGCTGGTCCAGTGGATCAGCACGAACGTCGAAACGGACGATGGCCGGTATGAGATCAAACTCGAAGTGTTCGACGGAACAGGCTCGCGCATCAACACGGTCGTGTTCCCAAATCACATCGGCGACGGTTCCGGTGTAGACCCGAATCCTGTACCTTCAACGGTTGGAGAGCAAGTGTTCTCGGTAGTTGTGGACAATCACACGGAGCCGCCGGAGTTCGACTTCTCCCTGGTATCGAACGCCAACATGTGCGGAGTGATTCCGTTTGGCTCGACGCTCGACTTCTGGGTGCTGGCGAACCAGGACAACGGGCGCATCCGCGCTTGGGACCTAAACTTTGCCAAAGGCATGACCGGCACCGCGCAGGATCTGGCGGACGACAGCTTCCCGAACGGGGTGGCGTCTGTAAACCAGCACGTTTCCGGAGCACCGCTGCTGGCGGGACTCACGGGCACGTGCGCATTCGCGCTCACCCTGCATGTCTGGCCGCACCTCATCAACGACGGCGGCTGGCACACCGGAAAGACCAAACCGTATGCAATCGCTGTGGAGCGATGCATCTGTCCTCCGGCAACGGACGATAGGCCCCCGGTTAGTTGATTCTTGAGCTTCGTCGCGGCTCCGATAACTCAGTTGTCGGGGCCGCGGCGCATTTAATCGGGCTGGTAAAAGATTGCGACAATCTTGCCTTCGCGATTAGTCCGAATCGTAAGGGCGACAATTCCCTTCTCAAACGTGACGCGATATTTGCGAGCAAGGCCAGACGGCTCATTCTTGTGCTCCAATACCTCAAACTTTGTCAGCTTGCCAAGGCTCAACAGATGTTGTCGGGCCTGCGCGATCAGCGTTGGAAACAGTTCATTAGCGGTCTTCTCTTCGAAGGCACTTCGCTGCACCGTGCCATCCAAAATCTTATCGACCAAGTCTCGGTGACTTTTCGTAAGGGTAGGGTCAGGATCGCGAATTGCTTTTTCAATAAGCGACGGTATCAGCATTCTTGCTACGCCTTTGGCGATCGACCCAACGTCGGCCTGTGCGAGATTGCCTAGCACTACGACTGTCACCTTGTCATCGGGGAGTCGCAACATATAGGTCGAGAAACCACCCGTTCCGCCGCCATGCTGAATCACCTTATGACCCGCCATTTGCGAAATGTCCCAGCCGAATCCGTAGGTGCTGATGCCGTCGTCGATGGCCACTGATTTATACATAGCGGCATAAGATTCGGGCTTAAGGAGCTTGCCTTGCAAGAGCGCTTTGTCCCACTTGGCGAGGTCGTCCACCGTTGAAACGAGGAATCCGGCAGCAGATGCACCCGTCGGATCGAGGTAGGGCATGATGCTATGGGATGACCCGATCATCATATGGCCGACGGCGCGGTTCTTTATGATTCCGCGTGGCTTCTGCGGAACCGTGTCCTTCATGTCGAGTGGAGTCAGAATGCGGTCGCGCAAGAATTCAGGATAGGTGCTCCCCGTCACCATTTCGATAACCTTGCCGAGAAAGTAATAGTTCGTATTCGAATACATATACTTGCTCCCAGGTTCGAAAACGAGTTTGAGATCTTTGACCATCGTCATTAAGTCGTCAAACGTCAATTTCTGACCATTGACAATGAGGGCTGGGCGAATGCTGGTGTAGTTCGGAAGACCGGAGGTGTGCGTGAGAAGATGCCGGATCGTAATGTTCTTCCATGTATCAGGCGAACCTTCGATGTATTTGGCCACGGGGTCGCTAAGCGCAACCTTGCCTTCCTCCACAAGCATCATCACGACTTCGGCAGTGAACGCTTTGGTCATGGAACCGATTTCGAATGCGGTAGCCCGCTTGACCGGGACGTCGAGATCAAGGCTGGCTTTGCCGCTCGACACGACGCGGTCGATTTCACCGTTTTTGATCGTTGCCACCACTAAGCCGGGGATTTGCCTGGCCTCGCGCTCCTTGTGAACGAAATCTTCTAGCTCATCCCCAACCGCACTCGCGGCCGCGAGGACAGCAGCAATCAACACCCATTTCTTCATGCGAAGAAGATACCGGACTCCGGTAGGATTCGCTGCAATGATCTTCGAGACAGAGCGCCTGCGAATTCGCCCGTGGACGGAGGCCGACGTCGAAGCGGCTTTCAGGATCTATTCCAACCCGGAGGTAACCCGTTTTCTGGGAAGCGGCGGCAAGCCGATTTCCGATGTTGACGAACAGCTTGCGCGCATCCGGCACTGGCGGGACCGAGACCGCGACCTGCGGCCGGACCTCGGCTTTTGGGCTATGGACGAGCGTGAGCTCGGTCCGATCGGCTCCGTGATCCTGCGGCCCTTGCCGAACGATACTAAGGTCGAGGTCGGCTGGCACCTCGGCTTCGACCATTGGGGAAAGGGGTACGCGACGGAAGCGGCGCAGGGCGCAATTCGGCACGGGTTCGATACGGCCTCCCTAACTGAGATTTACGCGATCGTGCAGGCGGAGAACACCCAGAGCATCCGCGTTACCGAACGCGTCGGGATGGAACCTCTTGGAACGACCGATGCCTACCATGATATGGAGCTTCTGTTCTTCCGAATCGCCGAAGGCTGATTTTCGCACCATTTGCCCCGTTTGTCCGAAAGGTGGGCTATCATATTGTTCAGGCGACGGAAGTCCGTTGCCATACACTTCAGTTGGAGAGGAAAATGAAACATAGACTCATAGCATTGGCTTTTGCGGCGGCGCTGACCGTGCCGGCACTCGCTCAGTTGACCGAGACCTTCCCCGATCCGTTAGGCAGCTACTGGACCCGGTGGCTCTACCAGAACAGCAACATCGGCAGCTACTACTACTTAGCTGGTAATCCCGATCCGGACGACCGTGGCAACAACCCTGAGGGCCTTTGGGCTGTGGACTCGCAAGAGCTCAATAACCCGGGTCTAATCGGCGGGCCGACGATGGACATCGTCTTCGACCCTGGGTTCGGCGCCACACTGACTTCGCTTAGCTTCGGGGGCGAGTACTTCGCCCAATGTGAAGTGACTATCTACGACATGTCGAATGCAGTGCTGGCCACGCAAGTGTTCTCGGGTGGTGGGTTCGAGTTCAATCACTCGGACATCATCTCGGCAGTGAGCACGAACGGCATCAGCCACGTGCTATTCGATTCCACGCAGTTCGGCGGCGGTCAGATCGAAGGTAACACTTCGGTCGACAACTTCGAAGCGAATGTGGTACCGGAGCCCGCGACGCTGGCAGTGCTTGTACTCGGCCTTGGCGTTTTGGCTCTGCGACGCCGCAAGTAGTCTATTCAGTTGTAAGGCGAGCGCTCCATGTTTGGGGCGCTCGTTTTCTTATAAGTTGTAGGCGGTCGGGTGCTGCGGCTGGTAGAGCATGATCTCGCCGGCAGCCGGTAGGGTCATCATGATTGTGAGCCCGAAGCCGTAGTCTGCAACCTCGCCTTTGAACTCCGCGCCCTTGGCCTTGAGCTCGGCGATCGTGTCTTCGATATCGTCGCACATCAGGGAAATCGAGTGGTGGAGCGGATGCTCGTGCTTCTTCCCTTCCCACTCGTAGTGCGTAGGGTGGACACCTGTTTCGGCCGGGCCGCACTTGAAGATCAGCCAACCGGGCTCGGATTCGGCGTGCTCGATGTACGGCCAGCCGAGGACGTCTCGCAAGAATGCGCGGGTGACCGGCGGGTCGTTCGAGTAGATCATGGTGTGGATCGAGGTAATCATGTTGCGATGTACGATAGCCGATTCCTGCCCTACCTCGATGTTATCGTCTGATATCTCGTAAGCGGCAAGCGGAACCATTCTCACGACCGGTGCGTAGCGACGGGTATGAGAGGCAGGTGGATTGTAGGGATCGCTGCGTGCCTGGCAGCAGGTGTAGGAATTTGGCTGGTAGCGAGTGTGGACCCGGACCAAACGGCGAGGCAGGGCGCCGTAGAGCCGACAGATGTGCCTTTTGTTCAGACGGCGCAGCAAATACAGATACCACCTAAAGGCTTCGATGATGCGCGCGCTGCCCGGGTGGAGGAGATTCATGCTCACAACCTCGCCGCACTCGATGACCTCGATCCGGCAAACGGCATCCGCAGGATAAAGACAGCGGAAGGCGAGCGCATCGTCAACGTAGACCCGAGGTTCGGCGGCAGCCGTATGGATGTGATGTTCACTCACAACGGAGAAATGACTTGGACTGGCACAAAGCGACCGGGAACCGGAACGAGCGACCCGTTCATGCTGATCGTGAGCGCCCACGGAAAGCCCCTGACCGCCGAGAACCTTAGTTGGCAGAAACCAGCGAAGCAACCCTTCACGCCGCTGGCTGAGGCCGCGCGGACTCTGACGGAGACGGAGAAGCGGTCGGCGAAGCGCATGGAGGCGCTTAAAAAGGAGTCGGACAAGCGCAGGCATGCGACACAGAAGCAACGTCTCGATGCCCTGCGCAGGCTGGTATCGCGTGCCAACGAGGGCAGAGATTCCGGGTTCGAAACATCGGATGCCTACGGTTGGGCGAAGCCGCTCAAGCTAACCAAGAATGAATGTTTGCCTTGCCATCAGGGCATGAAGGTCGGCGATACGGTTGGAATCATCGCGTACATGTACGGCAAGTAGGTAGCACTTTAGATGGCTCTCCGTGCCCCAATCCAGGTGCCGTGCCGCCCGACCAAACCCTCTTTCAGGTAAACCACTTGCAATGGACGGGCAGGAACATTCGTACCGTGTTGAATTCGACGCTGCCGCGATGCGTCGGTTCGACAAGGCGGAGATTAGGTTTTATTGGAAGACATGGCTCGCTTCAGCGCGTCGAGATTTCGTTCAGTTTGCGTTGGTGATTATGGTAGCTATCGGAGTTTACGCTTGGCAATTGCGGGGCCTGGATCAGATGGCGGCGCTTCTTGCCCTCATTCTCGGTTCCACTTTCGGTTCTGTATGGAATGTGGGTTG
>JALYSG010000010.1:55081-65099 GCA_030854945.1 Armatimonadota bacterium | reverse complement strand
GAGTTTACTTCCGACATGCCCGTACGACGGTAGGTACACTTTGTACAGATGTTGCACGAACTCATCGTCGGCGACGAGTTAGTACCGATCCTCCAGAAGGTACAGGCGAGCGAAAGGCTCAATTTCGAGGACGGACTGCTGCTTTACAGAACCAAGAACCTCGCCGGAGTCGGCCACTTGGCAAACATCGTTCGCGAGCGGAAGCACGGCGCAAAGACCTATTACGTCCGCAACCAGCACATCAACTACACGAACATCTGCAACAAGTTCTGCAAGTTCTGCTCGTTTTACGCCAAGAAGGGCGGGCCTGCGCCCTACGAGATGACCCTGGACGAGGTTCGCATTGCGCTCCGCAAGCACAAGGACGAGCCGATCACCGAGATCCACAGCGTGGGCGGCATCAACCCGCGCCTTCCCTACTCTTATTACATGGACCTGCTCCGGGTGATGAAAGAGGAGCGGCCGGGTGTACACGTCAAGGCATTCACCGCGGTCGAAATCGCCGAGATCGCACGCGTCGGCAAGGTCAGCATGGAGCAGGCACTGCGCGACTTGATCGAAGCTGGCCTCGATTCGCTGCCCGGAGGCGGCATCGAGATTCTGAGCGACCGAGTTCACGAGGAGCTATTCGGCAAAAAGCTGCGCGGAGAGGAGTGGCTGGAGGTCGCGCGGATCGCCGCTAAGCTCGGCTTGAAGCAGTACGCCACCATGCTGTACGGCCACATCGAGACCGACGAGGAGCGCGTCGACCACCTCATTCAACTGCGCGAGCTGCAGGACGAGACCAAACATTTTCTTTGCATGACGCCGCTTTCGTTCCACCCGGAGAACACCGAGCTCGCCGAGACGCCGCACCCAACGGGCGACGACGACTTGCGCAACATCGCGGTCTCGCGGTTGATGCTCGATAACTTCGACCACATCAAGAGTTTCTGGATCATGAACACGCCTGCGGTCACACAGGTGGCGCTGTGGTACGGAGCGGACGACGCCGACGGCACGGTGTTCGAATACGAGATCACGTACGAGGATGGCGATTGGGGGAACAAATCACAGTCACTAGATCCGGCGAACATGATCGCCATGATCCGCGAGGCGGGGCGTATCCCGGTCGAGCGAGACTCGCACTACAACGAGATCGTTCGGGACGAAGAGCCCTCGCTCCCTCCGCAACGCATCCCGCTGCCTATGGCGCGATAGCCGCGTCGAACCCTCTTACACCTTACGCGACAGATTCATCTGGAGCCTTGGGCGGCTCCTCGCGGTCGTCGACCCAGGCGCCATCGGCCATACGGATCGAAGCTTCGGATGCTGCTTCCTTGACGACGGCTATCTCTTTGAGGCACTCCTTTTTTGTCTCACAGCCGTGTGAACTGGCTACGACCCGTTTGAATAGCGTAGAGCGCAAACGCCAAAACCAACTGCCTTTAATCTTCTCAATAAGGAAAACCATAAGTCTCGCCCACAAATATTACTCCTTGCGGCACTAGCTTGGAGTCCGGAGTAGCAGGATTCCTCCGAAAACAGACGAACAGGTCGCGCCCACAGTTTCGACCGAATCATCGACGTGCGGTAATCGGCGAGAGTGACCAGTGCAATACGCCATCCGTGGGAGGATGGCGCAAGAGTTGCCTCACAGGCGCCCGACCCGGCGAACATAGTCGCCATGATCCGTGACGGGGGCGCATCCAGGTCGAGCGAGGACTCGCTGCAGCGAGATCATCCGCACGGCGAGCCGTCTCTTCCCTCGCAGGGGATTCCATCGCCGATGGCACGCGTGTGATGCGCAAGGCAGTTTTGGTTTGCGAGCCACCCGTCGTCCTTTGTATATCAACCAGACCAAAGAGACTTCTGATCACGCTCTTCCTTACGACCGGATAATTGGATTCGAGAGCAGTTCTCCAACAAATTTCGTAGTACCCTCTATGCAGGCTTCGCAGCGCGGCGACCGGCGGACCTATGGCTCACCGATTTGCATGCCATGCCGGGCTCGCGCTTTCACAAACGGAATCTCCATCGGAGGATGAGAATGAGAACGAAATCAGCCACCAAGAGCGCCTTGATCGCATGTGCATTTGCGAGTATTTGTTCGGCTTTAAGCACACCGGCGTCCGCCCAGTTCGAGGAATGGGTCGCCCGTCACGAACTCGGCAGTATCGATTACGACAGCTCTATGGAGATAGATGCCGCGGGCAACACTTATGTGTCCGCTTGCTCAGCCGCGACCAATGCAAGTTTCATCACGATCAAATACGACTCAATGGGTAACGAGGAATGGGCCACCGTCTACACCAGTGCAGAATACGACATCCCCACCGACATGGCGGTGGATGCCTCGGGCAATGTATACGTGACGGGCTATTCACATGACGCCCAAAACTTTCGAGAATTCACGACAGTAAAGTACAACTCGGCGGGCATAGAGCAATGGGTTGCGACCTACAACGGGCCTTACGTGGGCGCCGATCAACCCGCGGCTTTGGCCGTCGATGACTCGGGCAACGTCTACGTGACAGGTGAGTCAGAGGGTCAGTACGGCTGGCCCGATTACGCCACCGTTAAGTACGACTCCGCGGGCAACGAGCTGTGGGTCGCACGATACAACGGGCCGGGTGATTATTTTGACGGCGCGCGCGCCTTGGCCGTAGATGCCTCCGGCAACGTTTATGTGACGGGCGGTGTGACGGGTTTAGGCGGCATCCAGTCGTGCGGCACCATCAAGTACGACTCTGCGGGAAACGAGCAATGGGTCGATCTCGTCGGCACTAACGCCGGCGGATATGCTTTGGCTGCAGATGCCTCCGGCAACGTCTTCGTGGCGGGCCTCATTGAGAGCGGCCCCTTCGATTTAGCCTACATGACGCTCAAGTACGACGCTTTGGGCAACGTGCTATGGGTTGCGGAATACAACGGGCATGGCGGAAACGGCTTCTATTATGATTCCGCCTCTGCTTTGGTGCTGGATTCCTCGGACAACGTTTACGTGACCGGCAGCTCTACGAACGCCAGCGGGAATACCGACTTCGCCACCGTGAAATATGACTCCGCGGGCAACGAACAGTGGGTAGCACGCTCCAATGGGTCGGGGAACCGCTACGACGACCCTAAAGCCCTGGCGGTAGATGCCTTGGGCAATGTTTATGTGACCGGCAACATGCATAACGGGATTTATGACGATTACGCCACAGTAAAATATGATTCACAGGGAGTCGCACAATGGGTAGCCCACGGGCCGGGGAATGGTGGCCTTGCAAGTCGTGCCTGCGACCTAGCGCTAGATGTCGCCGGCGACGTCTACGCGACGGGCTATGCCTGGAACGGCACCTGGTGGGACATTGGGACGGTCAAATACGGCCACACATCAGTCGAGGTCGCGCCGACCTCCTTCGCCATGCTCCGCGGATCGGCAGTATCTGGGAATCTGAAATCCCTTTTGAGTAACGACGAAGACAGACTGATCACGCAACCGGGAATCGTGCTCTCGTCGGCCGAACCCCCGATACAGATCGTTCTGAACTCGACCGCCCCCACTTCATCGCCGAGCGAGTTCAACCTTTATGTGGACTTCAGCGCGACAATTAACAACGCCGAGTTAGAGATCTCCCTCTACAACTTTGTGACTGGCAGCTATGAGGTTTTGGGCAGCGATATAGCTTCCATCTTCGACAATACAGCGCACGTTCACGTGAAAGTGGATTCCTCACGCTTCATCGAGGCCGGCACGCTTGCGATTCGGGCTCGCGTCGGTTATAGACCGACCGGCGGTGTACCTTCAGCGTCTCCCTGGTTTGGCAGCATCGATCGAGCATGGCTTAGCTTCCCGGACTAACCAAATTGCGAGATCCGGCGCCCAAAGGTGCAGCGGGAAAAGTAAGCCTTCACTCATGCCGGGCGGCTAGTAATTCAATTCTTCAAATTAGGTCGCGTCTAGAGCTTCCGTTGAACGCATAATTAGGAATGCCAGTGAATGCGGTAGCGCAGTTTTGGAACGACGTTTGGTCCGAGGGGAATGCCGACCTGCTGCCGACCTTGTTCGCCCCAGAAGCGACCGAGAACGGCGAACCGCTCGACATAAAACAGTTTCAAGAGGGCGTGTTGCGCTGGCGGCAGATCTCCCCGACTTCAAAGCCCACATCGACGAGATGATCCCTGTGGGGGAAGATCGCGTGGTGACACGGGTGACTTACACCGGCACCCAGGTTCTCCCGTGGGCCGGCTTGCCCGCGTCCAACAAGGCTACAAAGGTGATCGGCATCGACATCTTTCGCGTGGTCGACGGTCGGATTACCGAGCTTTGGCACTCGGCAGACCACCTTGAACTGGCTATCCAGCTGGGCGGCAAGATCGTCGAGGGAGAGATTTAGGCCCCCCCCTGACAGAAGGAAGGTTTCGCTATCGCCGCCCGCGATAGAACCAGCCGCCCCCGCCCAGGAGGATGATGAGAACGATGATAATGATGATGGTTTGTGTAGACATTGTAAATTCCGGGCGGAGTCGTTTACCGCGCCACCTTTACTGACGCCGGTTTGCCTTCCTGGTGAACCAGATTTAACACAAATTTACAGAGGGCTACAAGGGTGAAGCCCATGGCTAGGAGCGATGAACGCGATCGGGCCCTACAACCGAATCCTATCCCTCGCGCGGGGAACGACCTTGCCTGGGCGGAGTAGAAAGTGAGGAGCCCAGAACTAGGGCCGGCGTTTCGGCCCTAGATGAACTCGCGAGGCTCGAGGAGAGAACTTTGAATATCCGACCGATGGCAAGGTACTTGATGTTTGCCGGAGCGATCGTTCCGTTCGGACTTGCGATGACGCAGGACGGCAAGCAACACGACAGGGCGATTAGCGATTCCGCCGCCCGCATGATGCGAGAGGGCCGCGACACTTTCCGCAACGACACTTTCGGTAGCGAGGCATTCTGGGGCGACCAGGTTCGCCTGCACGAAGCAGTCGCCGGAGCCGCCAACGGCGGAGTCGGACCTGGCGTTAGCGCAAAGGCGGCTCTCGCGCTGGGATTGAAAGTCGATATGAACGCTGTTCCGGCTTCGGTAGCTGCAGGAATCAAGGCGGGTAAGGTCGATCTCGACGACCCGAAGAACACCCTTGTACTCTTGAAGGCCAATGCGGTTGTGGGCGTTAAGGGCTTCTTCGCAGGCGAGCGATTGCGATCAATCGGTATCACTTGCGCGCTGTGTCACTCCACAACGGACGACAAATTCGCCCCAGGAATTGGTAATCGGCTCGACGGGTATCCCAACCGAGACCTGAACGTGGGCAAGATTATCGCAGCCGGACCGAACCTCAAGCCGCTTACCGAAATGCTCCAAGTGGACAACGCCACTGTACTCAAGGTGCTCAATTCCTGGGGACCGGGCAAGTTCGACGCTTTGCTCAACTTAGACGGCAAGGCATTTCGGCCCGATGGTAAACCCGCCGCGACGCTGATCCCACCGGCGCTCGGCCTCGCTGGAGTGAACAACCACACCTGGACGGGATCTTGGGGAACGGTCAGCTACTGGAACGCCTACGTCGGCAACCTCGAAATGCACGGTTCCGGGACGTTTTTCGACCCTCGACTGGACGACGCGAAGAAGTATCCGGTTGCGGCAAGAACGCGACAAGGACACGTGACTTCGGTAAACGACCGGATCACCTCAAAGCTGCCTGCGCTCCACTTCTATCAGCTTTCGATTCCCACGCCAAAACCTCCGCGAGGGACATTCGACGCCGACAAAGCGAGGCGGGGCGAGCGGCTCTTCAACGGCGTTGCTAAGTGCGCAACGTGCCATGTGCCGCCGATCTATACCGAGCCCGGCTGGAATCTGCACAAGGCGGAAGAAATCGGAATCGACGACTTTCAGTCCACGCGGGCACCGGATGACCGCTACGTGACGACTCCGCTAAGGGCGTTATGGGACATGCAGAAAATGCATAAAGGCGGCTTCTATCACGACGGGCGTTTCGCTACTTTGATGGATGTGGTCAACCACTACGACGCTTTCTTTAAGCTGGGCCTGGCGCGTGACCAGAAGGCAGACCTCATCGAGTTTCTGAAGAGCCTGTAGATACTGGAAGGGTGGGTCAGGACAGCTGCTCACTCCAAACCGAACGACGTCGCGAAGGTTAGATTGTTTCTAGCCTTCGCGTCTGGCACGAGACCGTGATGAGTCTTTTAGGACACTGATCGGCTGACGGTGCATTTTGCGACTTGTTCGGCGCAGCATAAACCCCGATACTAAGGTCATCGGTTCGAACCGCTTTGGCGCAAGGGCCGAAAGAAACTGCCGGGGGGCAGGGAGTTATCTACTCCTTCGGCAAGGCTGGTGTTACTAATTTGAAGAAACGTTTTGAGGCGCGGCGGTTGAGAACCTAATGGCAGCTCTAGCACGGGAGGTAGCAACCTACGTTGATACACGACGCAAGGTGCTTCTTGTCGACGACGACGCGGCAATTCTGCAGCTTTTCGAGATCGTCCTAACAACCCACGGCTTCTCTGTGACGGCGGCTACCGGAGGAGGGGCCGCCGCCGATTTTCATGCACGCCTCGGCAGCGTGGACCTGCTCATTACCGACATTGATATGCCCGGGCAATCGGGCATAGACCTAGCAGCATACTTAGTGAAGCGGCAGCCCAACCTGCCAGTGCTGTTCATTACGGGAGGACAGTACCAGTTAGCCTCGAGCGCATCGAATTCCAGGCGCGGGCTGCTCCAGAAGCCGTTCGGCGCCAAAGCGCTCCTAGCTTCCATTGACCAGGTACTCGCTCTCTGCTAATCAACTGCTTATCCGAAAGGGCCGGGCGGCACCCTCCCACTAAGTCGCCCAGGCTCTTAATGCCCGACGGTATTCAAGATGCTGATGCACCCCATCACTTCATTCTCGGTCTCTTCGCGCAGCGGCGTAACCCTCAAGAACATATTCTTGAACTCGCCTTGCAAGCGAACCTCGCTGCCAACGCCATCGATCGCCGCAAGATGCGCGGCAACCGCCGGGTTCTTCGGGTCGTCGGTCTTGAAAATCTCATAGACCGTTTTGCCAACCTCCCACTTCACGCCGCAGTGCGTCGACGGAAATTCGCCGTTTGCAATGATGTGTATCGAGAGGTCCATGTCGGTAGCCCAGACTGTCGATTTGATCTGATCCATGGCAAGGTGAAGCAGGGCCAAGGCTGCGCGATATTCAAGAACTCCACGCTCCTTCTCCGCCACGAGGGCTGAGAGCTCCGACCGCTCGACGTTCGCTTCGCGCAACGCCCGTTCGGCCTTCTCCTTGATAATGCGCACGACGGTGTCGGTGCGGCCCAAGCCGCCGACCTTCATTTTTATGCGCAGCCAATAGGTGTTGACGGTGCCTACACTAATGCCCAGGGCATGGGCGATTTGTTCATTCGTTAGGCCCTCGGTACAAAGTTCTACGATCTGCTCTTCACGAGCGGACAGATCACGGGTTGTCATGGTTTTGTATGCTGAGGGGACCCTGCCCCTCAGACACTATTATACACCTGGAATCGCTCTTGCGCGCCTCACTCTCGGTCTTCGTACTGGTCTTTCAGGCTCGCAACAATTGCCGGATCGGCCAGCGTTGTCGTATCTCCGAGGGCCCTGCCTTCGGCAACATCGCGCAACAATCGACGCATGATTTTTCCGCTGCGGGTTTTGGGAAGGTCCGCGCAGATGAAAATCTTGTCGGGCTTTGCGATCGATCCGATCACCTTAGCCACGTGTTCGCGCAACTCTTCGACGGACACTTGCGGGTGAGTGCCTTCAGCGAAGTCATCCGCTGCGGGCAGGCGGTCCGTGGAGATGGGCACTTGCGCGTCTGCGCCGATGAGCGTGTCGCGCGTCGCGACATTGTACAAGTCGAGCGGCTGCGAGCGCAGGAGAACGAACGCCGCAATCCCCGTGCCCTTGATGTCGTGGCTGATTCCTATTACGGCGGCTTCTGCGACTGCCGGGTGATCGACGAGGGCGCTCTCGACTTCCATCGTGCTGATGCGGTGGCCGGCAACGTTCATCACGTCGTCGACGCGGCCAAGTAGCCACAAGTAGCCGTCCTCATCGCGCTTCACGCCGTCGCCGGTGAAGTACACGCCTGGGAAGCGGCTCCAGTACTGCTCCTGGTAGCGCTCGGGGTCATTGAAAATGCCGCGCAGCATCGCTGGCCAGGGACGTGTGAGCACCAAGTAACCCCCGCCCGCGCCGACCACCTCTCTGCCCTGCTCGTCGAATATCTTGGCTTCGATTCCCGGGAACGGCTTTGTCGCCGAGCCCGGCTTGCAAGTGGTGATGCCCGGCAGCGGCGAGATCAGAATTTGGCCGGTTTCCGTTTGCCACCAGGTGTCGACGATGGGGCACTGACCGCCGCCGATTGTGTTCCAATACCAAATCCAGGCTTCCGGGTTGATCGGTTCGCCGACGCTGCCGAGGAGGCGCAGCGACGAAAGGTCGCAGCGTTCGGGGTATTCGTCGCCCCACTTCATGAAGGCGCGGATCGCAGTTGGGGCCGTGTAAAGGATGTTGATCTTGTGCTTTTCGATCAGCCGCCAAAAGCGGTCTTTATCGGGAGCATCGGGCGCGCCTTCGTAGATGAAAATCGTGGCGCCGGCGGCCAGGGGGCCGTAGACGACATAGCTGTGCCCGGTGACCCAGCCGCAGTCGGCCGTGCACCAATAGAGGTCCTCCGGCTTGTAGTCGAAGATCCAGCTGAAGGTCGCGAGCGTTCCGGTCAGGTAGCCGCCGGTCGTGTGCACGATGCCTTTCGGCTTGCCGGTGCTGCCGCTGGTGTAGAGGGTATAGAGCAGGTCCTCATTGTCTATCGGCTCGCATGGGCAGTCTGCGGACTGACGCGGCACGATGTCGTGCCACCAGACGTCGCGGCCGTTCTGCCATTCGCCGCTTGCGAATTGCGCACTGTCGCCGATTCGTTTCAGGACTAGAACCTTATCGATGCTCGGAGTATCGGCGACTGCTTCGTCGACGGTTTTCTTTAGCTCGACAACCTTGCCGCGTCTCCATCCACCGTCCGCTGTGATTACAGCTACGGCGCGCGCGTCGTTTATGCGCTCGCGGAGAGCTTCTGCGGAGAAGCCTCCAAAGATAACACTATGTGCCGCGCCGACGCGGGCGCAGGCGAGCATCGCGATGACGAGTTCGGGGACCATCGGCATGTAGATGCAAACGATGTCGCCTTTTTTCACGCCCAGTTCCCTTAGGGCATTCGCCGTCTTGCAGACTTCGGTCTTTAGCTCGCCGTAGGTGAACGTGCGCACGTCGCCGGGCTCGCCTTCGAAGATGATCGCCCTGCGGTTCGGGTCGTGTCGATCCACGCAGTTTTGAGCGGCGTTGATTTTGCCGCCGACGAACCATTTGGCGTACGGGAGTTCCCATTCCAGCACTTTCTGCCATGGCTCGATCCAGTCCAGCTTCTTCGCCCAGCCTTCCCAGAAGGCCTCGTAGTCCTCGGCCTGCATGTAAACCGAAGGGTCACGAACGACCGCGTTCGCCTTGAAGTCTTTGGAGGGCGGAAACTCACGTCCTTCGTGCAGCAAGGATGATATCGTGTCGTCGGGCATGCGCTGATTCTGACGCAGTTGTCAGGGCGTTGCTGACCGGTGGCTATATTCATTCCATAACTAGCTTACTTGCGCCGGCGAGCCGCGATGGCGACAAGGCCGAGGCCGAGAGCGAGGATTGTAGCTGGCTCCGGGACCAGTTCTCCGTCGATCCTAATCGCCGTTGGGCCTGTTTCGAAGCGCTGAGTCGGGGAGATCATGACGTAGGTGTTTAGTCCGGTGTCCGACATATACTGTGCGGAGTGGTGGGTCGGATCATCCGTTGCCGCCCTGAACCAATAACGGCCCGGAGCAAGCGAGATGTTGTATGCGGTGTCGGTCCAGTTAGACTGGAAGCCCCAACCGTTGAAGTCGTGAACGGCGGTGCCGAAGGAAACAGATTCATCCGCGGCATTTCCGCTGCCGTCGTCCGCATACACGTTCCCTTCAAAGTTCCCGGTGTTGCCGT
>JALYSG010000010.1:43505-55071 GCA_030854945.1 Armatimonadota bacterium | reverse complement strand
TTACCTCGAAGCCGTCTATACCGATCGTCGTGATATTCCACCCGGGGCCAGTCACGTCAAAGGCGGTGTAGACGCGCGAAAGATAGGGGAGCCCTATGGTTAGACCGGCGTTAAGGGCATTCGCATTCTGCTCGAGCAAATAGGCGCTGCTTGCTGCGGGAAGCAAGGTAATCCCTGCGCCGACAGACATTAGTAATCCTCTTTTCAAAGTTCTCCTCCTAGAAGGTTCATGGCACATTTCTGGCACGATTGCCAGCGATTGAACCGAGTATAGCAATGCTGCAATAGGCTTGCCATCCGGAAACACTAACAAGTGGACATGCTCGGGCATTACAACATATGCGACGATCCGAAATCCGAGGCGTTTGCGGGCTCGATCGAGGCATTTAAGAAAGTGCTCCTTTGTTGCCGTGCGCTCAAGTAGAGGGAGACGGCGGTACGTGCTGAATGTCAACGCGTGGGCATCGCCGGGAACGTCGTAGGCACGTCTCCGCTTTTTCCTCTCCATCGGTTGGAGAAGTGTACTGCGAGGTTGTGGTGATTACTTAGCTGACGCACTGACGAGGGGGGTGAATGGGTCGGCGATTGGGATGTATTCGACCCCTCATCATTGGCACCCGGACTCCCTAAACCTCACCCTGCCTCTGACCACCGTGTCCGCGAAAAATGGAGCCGGAACGGGTCAGCGGTATACTTCGGACGCTCTTTACCCCCTTCGGAGGCTTTCACTTGGCTGCAGCCATTCAGACAAACAAACTCACCAAGACCTACGGCACGCGCGGCGGAGCCGTTAATGTCGTCGACGCTATCGACCTGGAAGTCGAGGAAGGCGAAATTTTCGGCTTTCTTGGCCCGAACGGGGCGGGCAAAACCACGACCATTAAGATGCTGCTCAGCATCATCTACGCCACGTCCGGCACCGCGCACGTGCTTGGCAAAGAAGTCGGCGACATCAGCATCCATCGCGAGCTGAGCTACCTGCCTGAGAAGCCGTACTACTACGAGCACATGACAGGCATGGAAATCCTGCATTTTTACGGAAAACTGTTTGGCCTCAAGGAACCGGAGCGCGGCAAGCGGGCCAAGGAACTGCTGGAAAGCGTGGGCCTCGGCGATGCCGGCAGCAAGCCTATCTCCAAGTTTTCAAAGGGCATGCAGCAGCGCATCGGGCTGGCGCAAAGCCTGATCAACCACCCGAAGCTGCTTTTCTTGGACGAACCGACGGGCGGCCTCGACCCGATAGCGCACATCGAAATCCGAGACCTGATTTTGCAAATGCGCAACGAAGGCAAAACCGTTTTTATTTCCAGCCACGAATTGTCCGACGTCGAAAGGATTTGCGACCGAGTTGCGATTATCGACCGCGGATCGATCCGTGAACAAGGCAGCCTCGATAAACTACTTGCGGGCGGTCGCGTTGAAATTACCGCCGAAAATGCAAGCGAGGCACTTGCAGGCAGCCTGAATTCGGACGGCGTGATCGTTTCCCTGCACTCGGGGCGGCTGATCGTCGACGCACCCGATACGGCGCAAACCGACGGAATGCTGGACGCCATTCGGACAGCAGGCGGCACGATCGTCAGCGTTATCCCTCGCCGAAAACGGCTCGAAGACATCTTCGTCGCCACCATTACCAAGCAGCGCGAAGAGGTGGCAAAGTAATGCAGCAAGTCCTCGCGATTGCAAGCACCACGCTCGGCGAAGCGATTCGCCGCAAAGTGCTGATGATTATCTTGATGGTTGGCCTCGCGGTTCTGATTATGGCGCCCGGGCTCAGCTCCCTCAGCCCACGCGGCCAGGAAGATGTGATGATCAAAATGACACTCGGCGTTTTGAAAATCACATCGGCGATTCTCGCAGTGACGCTCACCGTTTATCTATTGCCGAACGAGGTGGAGCGGCGAACGATTTACACGATTTTATCGAAACCCGTTCAACGCTGGCAGTTTTTGGTAGGCAAGTTTTTGGGCAGCGTGGCTGCGCTCACGCTGATGATCGGCCTGATGACGATCGTGCTGATTCTGGCGTTCGTGCTGCAGCGCGGAGGCGGAACCGACGCAATCGCACCACTGGTGAAGGCGCCGTTTATGCTAGTGTTCCAAATGTCGCTGCTTGCAGCGGTCGCGATGCTTTTCAGCACGTTTGTCTCGCCGGTTGTGAACTTTTTCCTGACTGCGCTTGTTTACGTTTTTGGAACGCTTCTCAATCCGTTCTTCGAGAACATTACGACGAAGGAAAACACGGAGGTCGTCGGGATTTTTGCGAAGATCGCCCATTACGCTTTCCCTAACTTCTCGAATTTGGACCTCACCACCGGCGCGACGGCGGCGCAGGAGATCCGAGGAAGCGAATCGGTTTACATGATGAACGGCGTAATTTACGCACTCGTATATTGCGGAATTCTGGTAGCCCTGGCGGTTCTTATTTTCGACCGCAAGGAGTTGTAGGGTTGCGCAAAAAAGGACTGCTCGTCGGCGCGTTGGTTGCCCTCTTCCTCGGGCAGGGCTTGGTGTCGCAGGCCATGTTCCCTACGTGGGTGAAGAACTACAGCTCTCACAACGTTGGCGTCGCCCCGGGCCTGTCCATCGATCAGTTGTTGGCATCGGTCGCCGGTTTACGCGAAATGGTTGCGGGCATCCTCTGGGTGCAAAGCGACGAGTATTTTCACACGGGCCAATTCGACGCCATTCTGCCTGTGATTCGATTGGTAACTTGGCTCGATCCGCGGCAGATCGAGGTCTATTCGACGGGCGCTTGGCACATTGGATATAACTTCACCGATGAGCAGAACCGTTCAGACAGGCGCTACATACCGTTGGCGTTGCAATTGCTCGACGAAGGCGTAAGGAACAACCCCAACACCTACGAGCTTTATTACGATACCGGCTGGATGTACCACCAGAAAATCGACGACAATCATCCGGCGGCAGTCGACTGGTTTAAGCAGGCTCTTTCCAAGCCCGACATCGAGACGATTCCTGCGATCAAGAGCATTTTATCGGCCGCATACATCAAGAACGGCCAGGTGGAAGAGGCGCTTGCGCACTACTGGAAACTGCAACAAGAAAATCAGGCAGAATTCGATAAGACGAAGAACCACGAATTCTGGAACCGGAAGGATACGCAAGAACAGAACGTGGACAACACGATCGTTCGCATGGCATCCCGCGGATACTTTGCAAAGCAAGACGGCGTATACGACAAGCTTCCGTACGAAACGAAGAATCCGATCGACCTGAACTTCACTGTGAAGCTCACGACGGTCGACCCCAAGGTCATGCAGGTTACGGGCACTTGGGGAGTTCCCGCAACGGGCGCGAGGATTCGACTGGTTATCCGAGACGCCCATTACAACTTGGAATGGAAGCCGGCAGGATCGATCGATTACGAAATCGACCGAGACAAGACCTACTTGCAAGAACTTCTGTACACGCAAAACGGCCGCTTTAATCAGAAACTGGATATGGCGCGAAATCCCACGATGTATCCGTTCGAGAGTGAGGACGTCATCGTTGAGTTTTACTTCAACCCGCGCAGCGCACCTGCTCACATCCAAGACCGCATAGGCTGGAACGGTGAGGGCATGAAGGATGCCAACTTCCTCAACATCGAAGAGAGGCCGGGCACCAGCATCCTCTTCGCTCAATTCAAACTGAAGCGCCAAGACATTTTGCAACGTGGCTTTTCGTATTCATCACCCGGTTATAAAGAGGAAGGGTCGTCCAGCGAGGACGACGTCATTATCCAGCGAAGCATACGTACGAAATAGGATGAGGGGCATCGTTATCGCAGGGGGTCTGGGAACGAGGCTCCGGCCATTGACCTTGACGCGTCCAAAGCCGCTCATGCCGCTTGCAGGTGCGCCGCTGTTGGAATATCAGCTCTCTTATTTGCGCGCAGCCGGGGTCAGCGAAGTTTGCTTCGCAACAAACTATATGTCCGAGGCTGTCGAGACGCAATTCGGCGATGGGTCGTCACTCGGTATGAAGCTGATCTATGCCGTGGAGGCGGAGCCGCTCGACACCGCAGGGGCGATTCGAAATGCTTACGATGCGTTCCCGGGCGAGGACTGCGTGGTCTTTAATGGCGACGTCATTCACGGTTTCGACATCGCCGACATCGTGAGGCAGCACGAGGAGCGGGACGCTTTCGTGACGCTGACTTTGCGGCGCGTAGAGCGGCCACATGCATTCGGCGTCGTTCCGGTGGACGACGAAGGCAAGGTGCTTGGCTTCCTAGAGCCAACTGACGAACAGAAGCGAGCCGAGGCAGGACCGGGAACCGGAGAATTCGACGCCATCAACGCGGGCCTCTATGTGATGAAGGCAGAGGCGATCGAACAGATTCCCCAGCGCAGATGCAACATCGAACGTGATATCTTTCCTGCGTTTGTAGACCAGGGCCGCGCCATTTACGGAGATGTTCGCGACGATTTTTGGATAGACATCGGCAGGCCGTCGCAGTACCTTCAGGCAATCGCTGCCATCGTGGATGGTGAGGTCGCTTCTCCGTACAGTTTTTTGCGTCGCGAGGACGCCGCCGTCGACCCATCGGCGGAAATCGCGGACGACGTTCGTCTTTGCTGCGGCTGTTCGGTGGGGGCGGGCGCCGATATTGGCGCCGGTTCTGAAATCTGCAACTCAGCGATTCTGGAAGGCGCTCGGATCGGCGCAGACTGCAAGATCGTAGGCTCGATCATCTGCGAAGGCGCCGTGGTCGAGGAAGGCTGCGAGGTCTATAAATCGGCAATCGCGGCCGGTAGCAGGGTCGGCGCGCACAGTCGGATCGGCAACGTAAAGTAAACTGCCGACCAGATGAATGTTGCCCTTGTCGACCTGGTTTCGCAGTACCAGGAACTCAAAGAAGAGCTTGATTCTGCGGTTCTCGATGTGTTATCAAGCGGCCGATACACGCCCGCGAACGAAGTCCATTCGCTCGAGCAAGAAATAGCCGCTACCTGCGGCGTGGAGTACGCGATCGCGTGCAACTCGGGAACCGACGCGCTAAAAATAGGACTTCAGGCTATGGGCATCGGGCCAGGGGACGAGGTCATCACAACGCCGTTTACGTTTGTTGCTACGATCGAGGCGATTATTCAGAACGGCGCAAAGCCGGTGTTCGTTGATATCGACAAGCGCACTTTCAATATGGATCCAAGTTTATTGGGAGCAGCGGCCAACGATAGAACCCGCGCAATTATTCCTATTCACATTTTTGGGCAAATTGCGGAAATGGAAAAAATCATGGAGTTCGCCAATGCGCGCAATCTGCTCGTCCTGGAAGATGCAGCGCAAGCGATCGGATCGACACGCAACGGGCAAAGCTCCGGGAACTGGGGGCAAGCCGCGACGCTGTCATTCTTCCCTACCAAGAACCTCGGCGCGGCAGGCGATGCGGGCATGGTGATCACGAATGACCAAGGAATCGCCGAGCGGTGTGCCAGCCTGCGGGTTCACGGCATGGCAAAAACGCCTTATCTGTACGAAGATATCGGGCACACGAGCCGCATGGACGAAATGCAGGGTGCGATTCTGCGGGTCAAACTAAGAAAGCTTCGCGAATGGAATGATAGACGCCGTGCAAACGCGCAGATTTATGATGCGATTTTGGAGGATAGCGAAGCCGTCACACCTTACGTCGACTCGCAAACGACCTACCATCCATACCACCAATACACGATTCGTCATTCGAAGCGCGACGAACTTATGGCCCACTTAAAAGACACAGGCGTGGGGTGCGCAATTTATTATCCGGTGCCATTGCACACGCAGCCACCCTACGCGTACCTCGGAAATAAGCAGGGCGATTTTCCAGAAACCGAAGCAGCTTGCAGTGAAGTCCTTTCGCTGCCGATTCAGGCGCACTTGAATACGGGGCAAGTGGAATACGCCGCGAAATGCGTGGCCCAATTCGATTAGCATGAACGTTCAGGAAATTATTTCCCTGTTAAACGATTACTGGGCGTCTCAGGGCTGCCTCATTTTGCAGCCATATGATGTCGAGGTCGGCGCCGGCACGATGCATCCTGCCACCGTATTCGGGTCGCTTGGCCCGGAACCCTCGAACTTTGCGTACGTGCAGCCAAGCAGGCGGCCCGCCGATGGCCGCTATTGCCGCAATCCGATGCGCAACCAGCGCTACTATCAGTATCAGGTGGTGATGAAGCCCAGTCCCGATGACATCGTGGATCGCTATTTAGGCTCGCTCAACGCTATCGGATTCAGCACCACAAAGAATGACGTTCGCCTGGTGGAAGACGACTGGGAGTCGCCGAGCATGGGCGCAAGCGGGGTTGGATGGGAGGTTTGGATGAATGGCGCGGAAATAACGCAATTCACATTCTTTCAACAAATGGGAGGTATCGAACTCAATCCAGTGAGTGTCGAAATAACCTATGGTCCCGAGCGACTTTGCCTAATGCTGGATGGCGGCGCGTCTTTTTGGGAAGACCTGCAATGGGGGCCGGGCGCTTCTTACAAAGACGTCAATTACGATCTCGAATTGCAGCACAACATTTACAACTTCGAGGTTGCTGATGTGGATATGTTGACGAAGTTGTTCGAAATGTACGAAGCAGAAAGCAAGCGAGTGATCGAGACTCAGGCATCGTATAGCGATGATCTTGGGCGATTCGCCATAGGCGAAGGTGAGGAGAAGCTGTCGCTGGTGTATCCGGCTTTCGATTGGGCCTTGAAGTGCAGCCACGTTTTCAATTTACTGGATGCCCGCGGAGCGTTGTCGCCATCCGAGCGAGGCGCTTACATCAATCGAATTCGCGCACGAGCACGAGCGTGCTGCATCCACTATGTCAAGGGTATTCAAAATGTCGAAAAAGCAAATCAATCGTAGGGATTTTATTCGTGCAGCCGGTGCAACCGGCGTCGGGCTGATGGCCGGCGGGTTGCCATCCGTCGCAAGCCTGACCGCACGGACTGTAGCTGGAACGCAATCCGCCGCCGGCTTAACTGTGCCTAAACTGGAAACTGTCAGGCTCGCGTTTATCGGCGTTGGAGCACGCGGTTCGGGCCATGTCGAGCAAATGCTGCTGATGGACGGCGTCGAGATTAAGGCGATCTGCGACACGCACGCACCATCTGCGCAAGCGTCGGCAAAAGCTTGCACCGACAAAGGCAGACCGACGCCCGAAATCTACACGAACGGCGTGGACGACTACAAGCGAATGTATGACCGGGGCGATATCGATGCCGTCCTAATCGCGACTCCGTGGGAGGATCACGTCCGGATGTCGTTGGACGCGATGAGAAATGGCATTCATGCGTTTGTCGAAGTGCCTGCTGCCACAACCGTAGATGATTGTTGGGAATTAGTCGAGACCGCGGAAAAAACGCAGAAGCATTGCATGATGATGGAAAACGTCTGCTACGGGCGCGAAGAGTTATTGGTGCTGAATATGTGCCGACGGGGAGTTTTTGGAGAACTTCTGCATGGCGAAGCCGCATATATTCACGACCTACGGGGACAGATGAACGAGGTCGAACGCGGCACCGGCAGTTGGCGAACTTATCACTACGCAAAGACAAACGGGAACCTTTATCCAACGCATGGCCTGGGTCCTGTCGCGCAGTACATGAATATCAACCGTGGCGACAGGTTCGATTTTCTATGCTCCGTTTCGTCGCCTGCGCGGGTACGGGAAATCTATGCAAGCGAGCATTTCCCAGAAGACCACAAGTGGAACAAGCTGAAATTCATTTGCGGCGACATCAACACGAGCATTGTAAAAACGGTCCGTGGTAAGACGCTGATGATTCAGTGGGACGAGCAGTTGCCGCGTCCTTACACTCGGCACAACCTCATTCAGGGCACTCGTGGCGTTTGGGCGGGCTTCCCGGATCGGATGGTGGTCGAGGGTCGCACTCCAAGCACCGACTCGTGGGTGCAAGGAAACAGCCTCAAGAACTGGCGTGAAGAATATGAACATCCTCTGTGGAAGCGCGTCGGTGAGGAAGCCGTAAAAGCCGGCGGCCACGGCGGAATGGACTTTATCATGCTGTGGCGCATTATTTTTTGCCTGCGCAACGGCTTGGCGATGGATCAGGACGTGTACGACGCAGCGGCATGGTCGGTAGTAACACCCATGAGCGCCGAGTCGGTCGCTAACCGGGGCAGGTCCGTGGACTTCCCGGACTTCACGCGCGGAAAGTGGAAAACGATGAAGCCGCTTGATATAGTTTCGTAGGCTACTCCCCGCGCTTCCTGGATGCGGTCGAAGGTAGTCGCCTCAGGCCGACGTAGACGTCGGCGCTAAAACTTCGGACATACTCGCGGGGAGCCGGCGGGACGTCGGCGCTGCAGTGAGGACGTCCCGCGGGGACTAGGGAATGCAATCGATGTCAAACCACTCACAGGCGTCCAACTGGTCGCCGTCGGATAGATCAGGCACCTCGTGAACGGGAAATTGCTTGATCTCGTGGCCGTTCCGGTGAACGAGCACGACCTTTGCAAGGTCGATCACGTCGTTGAGCTGGTCATTTCGGAGGCGGCCTATGAGGTCGGCCGCGGCTCTCGGGTCGTCCACGGTCTTCTCGTCGACCATGACCAGTACGAAGCGGTCTCCTCGGTCGGTGATTTCGGCGTACTTCATAGCTAAACATTCAATACGCCGGCAAACGTGCCTTCTCCTGCTTCCGTACGAATCGGCCCCCAATGCCAAAAAACTCGTAAGAATCACCCTGCGACCCCCTTGACAGCGGTGAAGAATGGCGTAATATATGAAGTAGCCGGTGTATCTTTTTGAGAGCATCGGAAATTTACTGCACTTGCAGGAGGAAATGAGCTCATGAAAAGGACACTTGCTTTGTCCGCGTTGGCAACTATGGCAGCATCCGCGCTCGCCATCGACTTTGAGAATCCGCCGTACAACGGCTCGGCGGGCGGCACCCTACTTACCGGTCAGGACGGTTGGTATCAGCCCGTTGCGGGCAGCGTAGAATGGAACGTCTTCACGTACGCCGGTAACACGATGGGCGTGGTCGCGAACCCCGGCGGCGGCGGAGCCCAGTTTGCCGGCGGCATTTCTGCCGGCGCTACGTTCGCTCGTGCGCAGAAGGACTTCGCGTGGGACGCGAACACAGCCTATACGATGTCGTACGACGTCAATCACCAGTATCTTGGTCAATTGCCGACGGCGCAGAACCTTGGCAGTTGGTCGCTACAGCCGTCAGCCACTGCCCGGTTCTTCCAAGACCTTCACACCTGGGATGACGTCTCCACGGCGGCATCTTGGAGCCTTGTGTTCAATGCGTTTGACTCAACCGGCTTAGCAACGAACGCTTTGTCGGCAGGCGTTGAGTGGACGGGATTGCAAGTGAACCATTGGTATCGCATGGAGCACACATTCTCGTTTGCGACGAACCAGGTGCTCAGTACGTCGATCACCGACCTTCACACGAACACGACCACCTCCTTCGCTCCGGCGGGTTGGTACTTGGCCGGTGGGTCCGCTCCGACGCAACCGATGCCCACTGCTTACCGCTTCTTCGCGGGCGGCGCGGCAGGGAATGCGTTCGCAGTCGACAACTCTAACATCGCCGTAGTTCCCGAACCGGGAACGTTCATCGCGATCGGCGCGGGCATCGCGCTTCTCGCCCTTCGACGACGCCGCAGCTAAACCTGTACGCGTTTGATGATGCAATGTCCGGCCACTTCCGTGGCCGGACATTCTTTATTTGTCCATAATCCTCCCGTACAAGCCGGGTTGTCGTGATTCGAAAAGCGGAAGCTCATATTTGCCAGCCTGCTTGATGATTGTCTTGTCACGCGCCAACGCCGCGTCGAGCTCCGCGACGATGACAGCCTCATCGGCATGATCCGCACTAGCCATCACTTTCCCTGTCGGGTCGATGATCTTGCTGCGCCCGATAAACCGATAGCCCTTCTCTTCCCCAACTCGGTCTGCTGCGATCACGAAAACATGGTTCTCCATCGCGCGCGCAGGGCACATAATGTCGCTCGACGCTTCAGCCGACTCCGGCCAATTCGTGATCACGCATATAATGTCCGCACCAGAAAGAGCGTAGCACCGAGAGAGTTCCGGAACCCTAACGTCGTAGCAGATCGCAATGGCTACCCTGGCGCCGTCGACCTCGAAGATGGGTAAATCGGACCCTGGTACCACAAAGCGATCCAAACCCAAGAAAGGTATGTGGGTTTTCCGGTAATGCCCAAGAACGCCTTCCGGCCCGCAAAAAGCCGCTGCGTTGTAAAGAAGATCACCCTCCTTCTCTGCGTAGCCGACAATGGCGTGGCACGCGCTTTCGACACAGGCGTTTGCGATGCTCCCAAGCGCATCTGAGCCGCGCGAAATAGCGACGGCCGCCGCCTCTTCCGCGGAGTCGAAACAATATCCGGTTAGGCACGCCTCGGGGAAAACGACAAGCCGGACACCCGATTCAGCCAGCCTGGCGATAAAGTCGATCACCGTTTGTGTGTTCTGTTCGACGTCGGCAAAAACGGGCGCAAACTGTACGGCCGCAACCTTCATTCGGTCACCCTGAGCCACGCGTTTACTTCCTCGATCATCGGCAGCTTGGCAAAGTCGGCGAGCGCCCGAACAAAGTCGCCCTCGTTAGCCTTATGCGTAAGAAAAACAAGCTCGCTTTTATTGTCGCTCAACTCATGCATCTCGAGTGCCGAGAGGCTCACGTTGTTATCACCGAAAGCCATCGCGATCTGCCCCAATGCCTTCGGCCTGTCTTCGGAGGTCACCCGCAGATAATAGCGGGAGGAAAAATCGCTACGACTCTTGAACGCAACTTCCGCGCTGCTTGAAATGTCGACTCGCCGCGAGGCCCCGGAATGATGATTTCTGCAAATCTCGATGAGGTCGCCAACCACCGCGCTCGCGGTTGCCTCCTTTCCGGCTCCGGGGCCGAAGAGCATCACATCGCCGACGAAATCGCCGTCGAGCAGCACCGCGTTGTTTGCGCCGTCTACCTTAGAAACAGGATTACTAAGCGGCACCATCGCAGGGTGAACGCGAACTTCGATCGACCCATTCGATTCACTCGCGATCGCAAGTGATTTAATACGGTAGCCCAGCATTTCCGCAAACTCAATCTCGCGGGGAGTGATCCACGAAATTCCTTCTCGGTGCACGTCATCCGGACGAACGTGGCACGAGAACGCTAGGCTGGCAAGGATCGCAAGCTTGCTCTGAGCATCGAAATTTTCGACGTCTGCGGTCGGGTCAGCCTCGGCGTAACCCTTTTCCTGTGCCTCTTCAAGCGCGCAATCGTAGCTGGCTCGCCCAGCGTGCATGCGCGTCAGAATATAATTCGTCGTGCCGTTAACGATTCCCATCAAGGCGCGAACTCGATTTCCCGCAAGCTGATTATTCAACGCTTGGATAACCGGAATCCCCCCGCACACGCTGGCCTCATAAAGCAGATCGAGTCCTTTCTCTTGTGCCTTCTTAATTAAATCATGGCCATGCCGCGCCATCAGTTCTTTATTGGCAGTAACCACGTGCTTGCCGGTATCCATCGCCTGCGTAATGTAGGTCTTTGCCGGCTCGACACCGCCCATAACTTCGACGATAACGTCG
>JALYSG010000010.1:0-43495 GCA_030854945.1 Armatimonadota bacterium | reverse complement strand
ATAACGTCGATGTCGTCGCGGTTCACAATATCGTCGAAATCGGTTGTGACGCCCGGCGCGTCGCCCCGTTCCTTCGTCGGATCCTTAACAAGGCAGTTGACAACCTCGATCGTCGCACCAGAGCGAGACGCAATGAGTTCGCCATTAACGCGCAGCATTTCGACGACGCCCGAGCCCACGGTGCCGAGGCCAAGAAGGCCGATCTTCAAAAGGTTAAGCCTCCAGCACGAACAGAGGGTCGCCTTCCTGAACGACCTGTCCGTCCTCCACTAAAACACCGCGAAGCACGCCCGCAGTGGGCGATTCGATCTGGTTGAAAACCTTCATCGCCTCGATGATGCCGATGACCTGGCCAACCGCAATCCGGTCCCCAGGCTGAACAAACGGCTCCTCATCGGGTGACGGCCTCCCGTAAAAAACACCGCCCATCGGGCTCGGTATTGCGTCGCCAACGGCTGCTGCAGGGAGCGGCACAGCCGGGGCAGCACCGCCGCCACCGGACTCCCTACGGAGTTCTATCTCTCGGTCGCCTTCCTTGAGCCGAATGGCTACTAAGCCGTGGGCATCTAAGATCGCTGCTAAATTCTCGATCGATTCGAAGACGTCGGCCATTAGCGGTAATTATGGCTTACATAATCCCGGTATGGCCGAAACGCTGCAGCCCTGGCCCGCGGAGGGTATCGACGAAACCTTGGCGTATCTGCCCTTTTTCGAAGACCGAAGCTTTGTTCCTTTCGTTTGGGAGCCGATGCGGCCGATGATGAAAGATGGCAAGGAGGTGTGGCATGTGCCGTACCCCATCTGCGATGACAAGGTCGACGGTTTCTGGCGGACGTTTGCGAAGACAGGCGGCTTCATCCACCCTTACGACGCTTTGCCCGAAGACGCGACCCAAGGCGGCATCCAGTTCTCAGTACTCGGGGCACACTTTCCGATCGAGTATTTTGAGACCGCCACACTCAACCAAGTGCGGCGCTACTTATCGCTGTGCACGCGCGGCGAACGCTTTTGCGACGGTCATATCGCGGGTCAGTTCGAGAACGGCTGCATCATCGCAGCACTTCGGCGGGTCGCCGCGCTCAAAGGAAGAGCTTAGTTCCGGCGACTGCGCAAGCTAATCCACGCCGCGTAGCCGAACAGGGCGGACCACACCAGAATCGGGGGAATCAGAAGAATCGCGTTCATGATCTAACTGTGCTTCGCGGTCCGCTTGGCGAACGCGGAGAGTGTAGCACCACACCGCCACGGCACCGATAACGATCAGGCAAATTGTGAAGTAGGTGCGATAAGTGGTGTCCAACCCGCCGCCCACGACGGCCTGATTCGCTCCCGAATGTTTGCTCGGGAGAAGCCGCGGGAGTACCCAAATCAAGAACGGCACTGTCATGAAGGCAAAAACCGCGTACGCTGCGGCCGCTGCCCGGGCGCGCCCCGGCGAAGAAAAAGCCGTGCGCAGCGCGAAGTACGCCGCATAAATCAAAAGCTGAACAAAGATGGTGGTCTGGCGCGGATCCCAATCCCATGCCACGCCCCACTGTTCGTATGCGAAGACCATGCCGGTGAGCGTAGCCAGCACGCACAAGATCGTGCCCATCTCGATTGCCGCCAAACTGCGTCGATCGAAGCCTCCCTTGGCGGCGCCGCTCCGCTGCGACAGCAAATGTCGCGCGGCCATGATGGCCCCCCACAGGAAGAAAAAGCCGCAAAGCATCGCCTCGGGGACGTGAAACAGCAGGATGCGTGTGCTCTCGGGCTTGGCGAAGCCGGCTGCAGGCGGCGTGATCGCGTACAGGACCGTCGCAGCGAGTGCAGCGAGGATGATGAGGATTCGTGTCACTGTTTCCAAACGGCGGCGTAAAGGTACGGGCCGGCCGCCGCGAAGGCCGTCGCAAGTCCCGCCAACCCGAGAACCGAAGTCCACCCGAGGGAGCTGGGGTCCCCGAATGCAACGCGCAACGCGCCAACACCCAACAAGACAACAGGCAGCAGAACCGGAACGGATATTACCCCTGCAAGCGCTGACCTACTATTCGACCTTGCAACCAGTGAACCGCAGAAACCGATCGCAGTCGCGAGGGCGGCGCATCCGGATAGGAGACCTGCCAGAAGCAGCCCTACGCTTGCGATGCTCACGCCCACGAACAGCACAAAAAGCGGCAGCACAACCAAGGCAACCACAAGGATCAGGCCGAGGTTGTAAAACGTCTTTCCCCAAAACACCGGCTCGGGCCTTGCCCAAAGGCGCAGGAGGTCGCCCGTGCCCTGTTCCTCCTCCACAATGAACGTTCGCGCCACGCCCACAACTCCCGCGAACAGGAGCGCAACCCACAACATGCCCGCTGCCAATGTCGGTGTCGGGGGCGACTTCGCCGCCGCCATGCCGAGAGCCGATACGGTCATGACGGCAAACAGAAGCGAAGTGAATAGCCCGTGCTTCCCTCGAAGCTCACTGAGCGTCTCCTTGCGAAGTACCGCGGCCACCTCAGGCGCCCAAGACGAGTTCGAAATCGCCGAACCTCCTTTCCGCCGGGTCGTTCGTTGCGAGGATGACGACGCCCCGGCCAAGCTGCTCCGCGACGACTTCATCGAGCAAGGCACGTCCGCTTTCATCCAAACCTGCACCCGGCTCGTCGAGCAGGAGCGCCTTCGGCGCTCCCATCAGCGCGAGGGCAAGCTTCAGTCGGGCGCGCATGCCGGTGCTGAAAGCTCCAACGGGCTTATCCGCCGCCTCGGACAGCCCTACGCTCCCTAAGAGACCGTGTTCTGCGGCGATGCCGCGCATCGTGCTCGCAAACTCGAGGTGCTCGCCGGCACTAAGATTCGGATAGAGGCGGAGGTCGGTTGCGCTGTAGCCCATGCCCGTCCGCGTATCGAACTCCCGAGAGACCGAGCCTTCCGATGCAGGCTCCAATCCAGCCAGTAGCTTCAACAAGGTGGATTTTCCGGACCCGTTCGGCCCGGTGAGCAATAGGCACTGTCCCGTTTCAACCGTCAGCGAGACGCGGCGGAAGACCCATTGTTTCGAAAACCGCTTGCCCAGCCCGTCGCATGAGATCACGGCGTCAGTATACGGAACAAGGGCAAACAACCGAGCGGTGTCCCCCATATCGAATATAATGGAGTCCAGTGCAAGACGAACCGCTCAAGAAGCCCCGCACGCCCCGCTGGTGGCTCAACACATATTTCATCTTCGCTTTCTTGCTGGCGCTTATCGGAATTCTTGGCCTTGCAAAAGGCGCGGAGTACATTCGCGACCCGGGCCAGCCGAGCACTTCTTCCCTGCCCCTGTTTTATCTGCTCGCGGCGATTGTCTTCGTTGTCAACGGTCTTGTAAGCCACCGGTCGAGCATGAAAGCCTACAACGAGGAAAACGATGCCTAACTGTTCAATTTGCGGCCAACCAATCGATAAGCTTCCACACTGGCTCAATGACGTGGAGATCACGTTTCGCTGCGCAGTGTGCGCTGAGAACACCAGCCACGGCCCGGTAGAGGCTCCGGTCGACGATGAGCCGATTGAAGAGGCGGCTATTGTGGTCGCGGACGAGGAAGATGAGGAAGAGGAAGAAGAAGCCGAAGAAACGGAAGAATAGACTTCGTCTCGGGTACCTTACAACAACAAAAGCGGCATCTGTAGCCGCCGGAGGTGCCTCATGAGGACGTTGCTTACCGCAATCGCAACTCTGCTCGTTTCAGCCTCGATTGCCGAAACTCGCATCGTAAACGTCGGTGACTTTTATTTTCAAGACCAAGTCACTCTAACTTCCACTACGACTGTTTCCGTGGGTGACACCGTTCGCTGGGTTTGGGTGAACGGCAACCACACCACGACCTCAGAGACGAAGTTGTGGAACGCCGCGATTAATTCCATTACCACCTCGTACCAACGCGTCTTCGACACCCCCGGCGAGTACCGATACTTCTGCGCGATGGATCCCCTCGTCATGCGCGGCACCGTTTATGTGGACGGCGTGCAAACCCACGTGCCGCCCATTAGCTTCGATGTTCAGCCCGGTGTTATTGTCTCGGGAGGTCTGGGTGACCTTCTCGAAAGCGACAACAAGCGGCTCGTCCTTCGGCCCGGCATCGTTTTCTCAGCCGGCGCCCACCCAATCGTCGTGAGAGTGTCGGGCCTCGTACCTCCTGGGACCGGCGAAAATTCGCTCACTTTGCGGGTCGAGTCGCGTGGCTCAAGCGGAAGCATCCTGCAGCGTCTCCGACTCTATGACCCTTTCAAGGACTTGTGGGTAGAGATCGACAGTGACCTCATAACAACGTCGGACGGAGTGTACGAAGCCACGGTCAACGACCCCGAGCGCTTTATGACACCGGCGACAGGCACCGTAGTCGCCGACGTTTCGTACAAGGCGGTTGCGCCTCTGTTCTCCTATCCGTGGCAAACCGAGATCGACCTCATCGAGTGGATCGCCCAGTAGCAAAGACGCTACACCAGGAGCGAGTCTGCGAAGCGTGCCAAATCTGCGTCTTTCGACGTGATGCCGCCTTCGCTGTGCGTTGAGAGCGACACGAGAACCTTGCGCCACGTAATCGTCATATCGGGATGGTGGTCTCGCTTCTCCGCTTCCTGCCCGAGCGCAGTCGCGAACTCTAAGCCATCCAAATAGGCTCCGAACTCGAACTGCTTGCGCAGTTCGTTTTCATCGACGCGCCACCCGTCCAGCCCTTGCAAAGTTGAATCCAACTCTTCTTGTGTAAGTTTCGGCATACCTCATTTACACGCGAACCGAGCGGCAATAGTTGCACGCCGTGCCCGTAGCTTTGAACCCCAGTTTGGCACCGGAAAAAGCCGACATGGATGTCATCACTACAAGGAGCCTTACTAAAGATGCATCCGGTACAATGGCTCGCGGCAGGCTCGCCTGCTCGATCAAAGGAGATCACGCAATCTTGGCCGCAACCGCTCAACCCACCACCGAACATTTCGACCTTTCTTCTGCCGCTTCGGTTCAATCTAACTTGTCGAACGCTGAGCTCGTCGAACAGGCCCTCGCGAAGGGTGAAGGCGTGCTCGCCTCCAACGGGGCGCTCGTATCGAAGACAGGTAAATTCACCGGGCGGACGCCGGGAGACAAGGCCACGGTTCGAGAGCCAAGCAGCGAAGAAAATATTTGGTGGGAAAACAATCGCGAGCTTTCGCCCGAGAGATTCGCGGCTCTTAAAGAGAAAGTTCAGGGTCACCTCTCAAACAAACATCTTTACGTGGTAGACGCATATGGCGGCGCTGACCCAAAGCATCGCATCAGCGTGCGCGTTATTGTAGAAAAAGCATGGCACGCACTTTTTATCAGAACGCTCTTAATTCGCCCCGATGACCAGGCCATCGCAGGCTTTTCGCCCGAATGGACGATCATCGATGCTTCCTCGATGGAAGCGGACCCCGCAACGGATGGTACTGTCGGCAAACCATTTATCCTCTTGAATTTCGCCGAAAAGCTCGTCATGATCGGAGGCACCGAATATGCCGGCGAAATGAAGAAATCGGTATTTACAATTCTCAATTATCTACTTCCGATCAAGGGCGTGCTTAGCATGCACTGCAGCGCCAACATCGGCGTCGGTGGCGACACTGCCCTTTTCTTTGGACTTTCCGGAACTGGGAAAACAACGCTCAGCGCCGACCCCGACCGCAGACTCATTGGAGACGACGAGCACGGATGGACGGACGATGGGGTTTTCAACTTCGAAGGCGGCTGCTACGCAAAATGCATACGCCTCTCACGTAAAAACGAACCACAGATTTGGGACGCTATCAGGTTCGGATCGGTCCTTGAGAACGTCGTCCTCGATCGTCACCGAAACCCGCTGTACGACGACGGGTCAATCACCGAAAACACCCGAGTGAGCTATCCGGTGGAGTTTATTCCCAACGCCGTGATCCCATCGGTCGGTGGACATCCTAAGAATATTTGCTTCCTTACAGCGGACGCCTTCGGTGTTCTGCCTCCCATTAGCCTCCTCACCGAAGAGCAGGCAATGGAGCAGTTCTTGCTCGGTTACACCGCGAAAGTCGCGGGCACCGAAGCCGGAGTAAAAGAACCACAGGCAACATTTAGCACCTGCTTCGGAGCGCCATTTTTACCGCTGCGCCCGAAAATGTATTCCGACCTTCTCGGGCAAAAAATGCGACAGCACGGCGCAAAAGTTTGGCTGATCAACACCGGCTGGACAGGTGGGCCCTATGGGGTTGGGAAGCGCATGAATATCGACCACACCCGCGCAATGGTCAGGGCAGCCCTTTCAGGAGAGCTCGATAACGTGGATTATGACGAGCACGAAGTTTTTGGATTCGCAATGCCGACGATCTGCGCGGATGTGCCTGCGGAAGTGCTCGACCCCCGGAACACATGGGGTGACAAAGCGGAATACGACGTTAAGGCAAAGCAGCTCAAAGCAATGTTCGACGAACAGATCGCCAAATTTCGCTAAGAATCGGCGTATAGAAATCAAGAGGGCAATAGGGCCCACATAAAGAGAGCAAACGGAGGTAACCACGATGTTACGTTACGCAGTGATTTTTCTTGTCGTCGCTTTAGTGGCGGCAGTACTTGGGTTCGGCGGCATTGCCGGGGCGTCATCCAATATCGCCCAAATTCTGTTCGTCGTTTTCTTGATTCTTGCCGTCCTTGGGTTCCTGTTCGGCAGAAGCGCGCCCGTTTAGGCTAAGTCAGCCAAAATAGAGGCAGTGAGCCAAAGCGTCGCTGCCGTCATTCTCGCCGCAGGCAAGGGCACCCGGATGAAGTCTGAACTTCCGAAGGGGATGCACCTTGTCTGCGGCGTTCCCATTATCGACCTCATCGGCCGCGCCATGGAGGGCGCAGGAGCCGCCCCGGTCGTCCTCGTCGTCGGTCACGGCGGCGATGCCATCCGAACGCACTTCGGTGGCCGCTTCGCCTATGCCGAGCAACGCGAGCAATTAGGCACCGGCCACGCCGCGCAATGCGCAGTGCCCGCGCTAGGCGACTTCGACGGGCACGTCATCGTCGGCACCGGCGATTCGCCCCTTGTCACCGCCGAGGCGATGGGCGCGCTTGTGAAGCGACGCGGTGAAACTGCGGCCGACATGGTGATCGGTACCTGCATCCTGGACGACCCCCACGGTTATGGCCGAGTGGTACGCGATGCAAACGGTGTTTCTGCGATTGTCGAGCACAACGACGCGAACGACGAGCAGCTAGAGCTCAACGAGATCAACGCCGCGTTCTATTGCTTCGGCGCCAGCATCCTTCGCAAATACCTCCCCGACCTAAAGGACGACAACGCTAAACGCGAGTTCTATCTCACCGACCTCGTGGCGATGATCGCGAGCGACGGCGGCAAAATCGAAACCTTCGTCTTCGACGACGCCGACCTCATGCGCGGAGTCAACGACCGGTGGCAACTCGCAGAAGCCGGCGAAATCCTGCGCAAGCGCCTTCTCAAGCGGCACGCAATGAACGGCGTCACCATCGTCGACCCAGGAACGACCTTCGTAGGCGTCGATGTGGAAATCGCCGAAAACACGGTCATCGAACCAATGACCGTGCTCGAGGGCTTCACGCGCATCGGGAGCGCCTGTGTGATCGGGCCTATGACGCGCATGAGCGACTGCGAGATAGGCTCCGCCTGCACCATCTTTATGAGTCACTTGGCTCGAGCCACCATCGGCGCCGGCACCCGCATCGGGCCCTACGCCAACGTCCGCCCGCACACCAAAATCGGCGAAGGGGTCAAGATCGGCAACTTCGTGGAGCTCAAGAACGCCGAGGTCGGGCCCGGCACTTCCCTCTCCCATCTCACCTACGTTGGCGACGCCACGCTCGGCAAGGATGTGAACATCGGCGCAGGCACCATCACGTGCAACTACGACGGCTTCTCGAAGAACCGCACGATCATCGGCGACGGCGCCTTCGTCGGGTCCAACTCTACGCTGGTCGCACCTGTGGAGATCGGCGCGGGCTCGTTCGTAGCCGCTGGCAGCACGATCACGGAAGATGTGCCTGCGGATGCGCTTGCCGTCGGGCGCACACGCCAAACCAACAAGGAAGGCTGGGCAGCCCGCTGGCGCAGCCGGAAGTCGTAGTCAACACGCGATCCCATTCTCAAAGCCGACTTCTGTCAGGGCAGTCTCACCCAACGCCGCGGGACGGACATCCTGCCCGCGTGAAGTGCCCTCCGGCTTGACACCTGGGGTGAGAACGTGGCACAATAGCACGCTAACGTGAAGCGCAGGTCGTTTCGCGCCAAAGCCGATATCCAAAGCGTCAAAGCCCGGTCGTTCGCGCGTCCGTCTCGCGCAGAGGGGCGAAGCTGTGAGAGCAGCGGGCATCTACGAAGATGGCAACAGGTACTAAATCCGAAAAAATAGAATTAAGCGACGCGATGCGCGCCGAGGCCAAGGTCTCGACGCTGCATCGCGTCGTCGTCGCTGAAGAGGCGAACAAACGGCAAGGGACGCAGTCCGTTCGGACTCGCGGCGAAGCCAGAGGCGGCGGCCGCAAGCCGTATAAGCAAAAGAAAACGGGCCGCGCCCGACAAGGCTCGATACGAGCCCCTCACTATGCCCACGGCGGCATGGCTCACGCCGTAAAGCCGAGAAGCTACGAACAGAAGGTCAACCGCAAAGAGCGACGTCTCGCATTGAAGGCAGCCTTCACCGCCCGGGTGGACGACGGCGACGTGATCATCATCGACACCATCGCCTTCGATTCGCCAAAGACGAAATCAGCCATCGCGATGCTGGAGAAAGCAGGCGCTGCGGCAGCCAAGCGCGTACTCGTTATTCTCCCCGAGTACGACGAAGCAACCTACAAGTGCTTCCGAAATCTGCGCAACGGGGACGACAAGAAAGTAGAAGTTAGAACAGCGCCGGCCAGTGTAAAAGCCGGCGCTGATGCTGTCAAGACCCAATCATTCAGCACCCGCGACCTCCTGCTGGCTCACAAGATTGTGATCGCCAAGGCAGCGCTCAAGAAGATCGAAGAGGTGTGGGCATGAAAATGGCAGCCGAGCAAATCGTTTTGAGGCCCGCGCTCACTGAAAAGAGCGAGGAACTGAAGTACGCAGGGAAGTACGTGTTCTTCGTGTCACCGCAAGCCAACCGCATCGAAGTCGCCGAGGCGGTGGAAGAGATTTACAACCGCGACAAGAAGAAAGAGAAGGACCGCATCAAGGTCGTGAAGGTGAACATGATTTCCGTTCACGGCAAGAGCGCCCGCTCGGGCTTCCGCACTCGCGGCCAGCGCGCCGATCGGAAGAAGGCGATCGTTACGCTCGCCGCGGGTCAGGTCCTGGAGGATTTCGGAGCCTAACATGCCGGTTAAGAAGCATAAACCAACATCGCCGGGACGCCGTTTTTCGGCCATTTCCGATTACAGCGACGTCACGCGAACCTCGCCTGAGAAGTCGCTTCTCAGGAAGATGTCGAGCTCGGGCGGCCGCAACAATACCGGTCGCACAACGGCGCATTGGCGTGGAGGCGGCAACAAACGCCGCTACCGGCTGATCGATTTCAAGCGGAACAAGGACGGCATCGAGGCGAAAGTCGCTCATATCGAGTACGACCCGAACCGTACAAGCCGAATCGCGCTCCTTTACTATCGCGACGGCGAGAAGCGCTACATCATCGCGCCGGACGGCATTAGCGTCGGCGACATATTAATGAGCGGACCCGAGGCGGACATTCGGAACGGCAACTGCCTTCCGCTGATGAATATCCCGCTCGGTTCGCGAATTCACAATTTAGAATTGCAGCCCGGCCACGGAGCGCAGATGGTTCGCTCGGCCGGCATGTTTGCCCAGCTGATGGCCAAAGAAGGCGACTACGTTACCGTCCGGTTGCCAAGCGGCGAAATGCGACGATTGTTCGGCACTTGCCGAGCTACGATCGGCGAGGTCGGCAACTCGGAGCACGAGAACGAATCGATCGGCAAGGCCGGCAAGAACCGTGGCCTGGGTCGACGCCCCCACGTTCGCGGCGTTGCCATGACGCCACGCGATCACCCTCACGGCGGCGGCGAGGCAAAATCGCCGATTGGCCGCAAGAAGGGGCCTGTCGACCGGTGGGGCAATAAAGCTTTAGGCACGAAGACGCGCCGCAACAAGAAGTCGGACAAGTTTATTGTTCGCCGAAGAGGATCTAAGTAATGCCGAGAAGTATTAAGAAGGGCCCGTTTATAGACGACCACCTGGTTAAGAAGGTGGACGCCATGAACGCAAGCGGCGCAAAGCAAATGATTAAGACGTGGTCGCGTCGGAGCACGATTGTGCCCGACATGATCGGCCACACCATCGCCGTTCACGACGGCCGCAAGCACATCCCGGTTTTCGTTACTGAGAACATGGTCGGCCATAAGTTGGGTGAATTCGCTCCAACGCGGACATTCCGCGGCCACGGCGGCGATCGGGCGAGTAAGGTTCGATAGTTATGGTTTCCATTCTCCTCGCTTCCGCAATGCTGCTCACCGGCGCCCCACAGGGCGACGCGGCGCCCGCGGCTATCGAGGTGAACCTGGCTCGGACGTATAAGGCGGGCGAATCGCAGGCCTACACGCACGAGATGAAAATGACGCTGCCGGAGATGGATGAAAAGCTAACCATGTCCGGCGGACTCACCTGGAAGGTTGCGGAGATTACGCCCAAGGGAGCGAAGATCGAAGCTTCCTATAAGGACGTCAAAATGCTGTTCGGCAGCGAGGAAGCGCCGATGGAAGGCGAGATCAAGAACCAGACGCTCGAGTGGGATGCATACGGAATCCCCACAGGCTACGGATCGAAGGCGGTTGCCGACGATGACAACCCGCTTTCCGGAATGGAGATTTTCTGCATCCTTCCGAATCAGAAACTCGGGCTGGGCAAGGACTTCAAGTTCACTTGGAATGGTGAAGAAACGAAGATTGAGGGCACTGGAAAACTGATCGCAACGGGGATGCTTTATGAAGAGCATGTTGCGAAAGTTTCAATGGAATTAACCGAATCACCGAAGGACGATGCGGTAGGCAAATACGAGTACACCGCTTATTTCAATACTGAAAACGGGAAGCTTGTAAAAGTCGAGGGCACTTACGAAACCGAGTCCGAGGAGATGGGCGGAAAGCTAACGGCGGAATTCGTTTTCAAAAAGGTGCGGGATAAATAAATGGAAGTTCATGCAAGTGGTAAGAGATTAAGGGTGCCGCCCCGCAAGGCGCGATTGGTGGCCCACGAAATTAAAGGCAAGAATGCGATACTGGCTGCTGCTCAGCTTCGGTACCACCCAAGCAAAGCCGCGCATTTGCTGCGCAAAGTGCTGATGAGCGCAGTTGCCAACGCCGTGGACACGGGCAGGCTTGACGCTGAGGCGCTCATCGTTTCGCGCATAGAGGTCGATGAAGGCTTTCGTTTTAAGCGCATTAAGGCACGCGCCCAGGGCCGCGCAAACAGGATTTTGAAGCGCACGAGCCACATTAAGGTTGTGCTCGGCGAAGGTGCCCCTTACGAAGCAAAGAAGAGCAATGCCGCCCCGAAGCCACGTCCGAAATTCGACACCAAGAAGAAGGCAGCGAAGAAGGAAGAGCCAAAGGCCGAAGCTACCGCAGTGGAAACTGTCGAGCAGCCGGTTGAAGAAGTTGAAGCGGTCGAAGAGGCCGTTGCTGAAGTTGAGGGAGAGGTCATAGAAGCCGATGCTCCTGAAGTGGAAGCCACGAAGGAAGATTTGCCAGAAGAGCCGGCGGAAAGTGCCGACGCTGAAGGAAAGCAGGAGTAATCATTGGGTCAAAAAGTACATCCAATCGGGTTTAGGCTTGGCGTCATCCGCGATGCGGACAGCCATTGGTTTGCCGACAAGAAGACGTATAAGCATCTACTTCTCGGTGACTATCAGATTCGCCGATTTATTAAACAACGTCTCGGGATGGGCAACATCAGCCGTGTCGACATCGAGCGCGCGGCAAACCGTGTCAGCGTGACGCTTCACACTGCCCGGCCGGGTGCGGTTATTGGTCGAGGTGGAAAAGGCATCGACGAACTCACGCAGGATTTACAGAGAATCGTGGGCAAGATGGACAAGAATTCGCAAGTTCATGTTAACGTGCATGAGGTTCGTCAGCCGGAGCTCGACGCGCAGCTTGTTGCGGAAAGCATTGCGCAGCAGCTGGAGCGACGAATTTCACATCGCCGCGCAATGCGGCAAGCGGTCGGCCGTTGTCTTCGCAACAATGGGCGTGGCATCAAGATCATTTCTTCCGGCCGTCTCGGTGGCGCGGAAATCGCGCGCACCGAGGTCGAGAAGATGGGCAAGGTGCCGCTTCATACCATGCGCGCGGACATCGACTACGGCAAGGCTGAAGCGAAAACCACTTATGGCGTCGTGGGAGTTCGTGTTTGGATTTACAAGGGCGAGGTATTGCCCGACAAGCTGCGCATGGCGCAGGAGCCGCCCCCTCGCGAGAGAGAGCGACGCCCACGCAAGCGAACCGATGAGACAGCGCCCGTTGAAGTAGCGGCTGCCCCGGCGGCGGAGGTGACACCCGATGTTAATGCCTAAGCGAGTCAAGCACCGAAAGGTATCGCGAGGCCGCATGAAAGGCATGGCTAAGGGTGGCGCGAAGCTGGACTTCGGCGAATACGGCATTCAGGCGCTCGAGCCAGCGTGGATCACGAACCGGCAGATCGAGGCCGCTCGTATCGCAATGACCCGGCACATTCGACGTGGCGGAAAGATTTGGATTCGCATCTTCCCGGACAAGCCGTTCACCAAGAAGCCGGCCGAGACGCGCATGGGATCCGGCAAGGGGTCACCCGAAGGCTGGGTGGCCGTTGTTAAGCCGGGCCGGGTGCTCTTCGAAATGTCCGGTGTTGCGGAAGAGGTTGCAAAGGAAGCGATGCGCCTTGCGGCGCACAAGCTTCCGATTCGAACGCGATTTTTGACTCGGCACGATATGCCCGACCACGTTGAGGAAATCAATGTCGATGACGAAGTGGTAGTGCAGCCGACCATCGTTCATGATGAGCCGATAGAAGTGGAAGAGACCGAGGTCGTAGAAGCCGAGGCTGAAGTGAGCGAAAACGGAACTGAGGAAAATAATGAAAGCGCTTAACGCGAAAGAATTACGCGGCAAGAAGCTGGAGGACCTCCAGGATATGCTGAATAGAGAGCGGGCCGCTCTTTATGAGGATCGGCGCAAGCTCGTCTTCCGCGAAGATAAAGATACGAACGTCGTAAAGAATCGGCGACACAACGTCGCGCGCATTCTTACGCTTATAACGGAAATGAAACGAGGAAACAAATAGTGGCGGAAGTAGCGAACGAAAAGAGGAATAGCCGCAAGACACGCCAAGGCCGCGTTTTGTCCAACAAGATGGATAAGACTGTCGTCATCGGCGTCCAGCGCCAAGTTCAACATCCGCTTTATCGCAAGACGGTTTTGCGTTCTGAGCGCTTCAAGGCACATGACGAATTGAGCTGCGATGTCGGCGATCTCGTCGAGATCGCCGAGACTCGGCCGATCAGCAAAGAGAAGAGATGGCGCGTTTCCCGGATCATCGAGAAGGTCAAGTAGAACATGGTTCAGCAATATACAAGACTTAAAGTTGCCGATAACTCCGGCGCCCGAGACGTGATGTGCATTCGCGTCTTGAAAGGCTCACAGCCTCGATATGGACTTGTTGGCGATGTAATCGTCGCAAGCGTTAAGGTGGCGACGCCGAACATGCCGGTGAAGAAGGGCGATGTTATTCGCGCAGTGATTGTTCGCACGAAGAAAAATATTCGTCGAGCGGATGGCAGCACCCTTCGATTCGACGATAACGCATGCGTGCTGATTACGCCGCAAAAGGAACCGCGTGGCACACGCATCTTCGGACCGGTAGCTCGCGAGCTTCGCGAGAAAGAGTTCATGAAAATCGTCTCACTCGCGCCTGAGGTGCTTTAGAAATGGCTGAAACCAAGAAAGCGAAAGCAACAGTAAAACTCAAAATCAAATCGGGTGACCAAGTGATGATCATTGCCGGCAAGGACAAGGGCGCGCGTGGCCGTGTCTACAGGGTTATGCCCAAGAAAATGATGGTCATGGTGGAAGGGCACGAGAAGGATAAGGACGGGAACCAGGTTCCGCTTAACTCTGTGACAAAGCACCGTAAGCCGCGTGCGGTTGGCGAGACCGGCCAGCGGCTGAAAATTGCAGCACCGTTGCATATAAGCAAGATCATGCTGATCGATCCGAAAACAGACAAGCCCACCCGAGTTGGGCGACGGATCGAGGATGGCAAGAGCGTGCGCTACGGCAAGAAGAGCAACGAGACGATCGATACGTAAGAGAATTAACGATGGCGAAAACGAAAGAAAAGGAAAAAGAAGCAACGGCCGTTCAGGCGGCTCCAAAAAGCCGCTTGCGCGACCATTATCAGGATACGGTTTTGCCGGCCCTGATGAAGGAATTCGGCTATACGACGCCTATGCAGTCGCCGCGGTTGTCGAAAATCGTCGTAAATATGGGCGTAGGCGATTCTATCAAGGATGGCAAGCAGCTTGATAATTCGGTGCGTGATCTAACGACGGTTACCGGCCAGGCGCCTGTCGTGACGACTGCAAAGAAAGCGATTTCGAACTTCAGGCTGCGACAGGGAATGAAGATCGGCGCGAAGGTTACACTTCGCGGCGAGCGAATGTACCATTTCCTCGACAAGCTGATGACGGTGGTGTTTCCGCGGCTTCGTGACTTCCAAGGGCTTAACCCGAAGTCGTTCGATGGACGGGGCAATTTCGCCGTCGGCCTCAAAGAGCAGTTGGTCTTCCCTGAAATCAGCTACGACACTTTCGATAAGATTCGCGGCATGGACATTGTTGTGTGCACCACTGCGCACACAGACGACGAAGCGAGATCGCTCTTAAGAAAAATGGGAATGCCCATTCGAGAAAAGTAACCCTCGGCGACGAGCGCTCTACCCGAACGTGGCCGATGGCCGAAAATTCGAACCGGCGCTTGCGCCGGTTCGAATCATATAAAGCACTAAGGAGAACCCTTGATGACCACATACAGTCCTGACAAAATTCGCAACGTTGCCATCGTCGGCCATGGTGGCGCCGGCAAGACCACACTGGTGGAGCAGTTGCTCTTCGCATCAAAGAGCGTGGATAGGTTGGGAAGTGTGGATCAGGGAAACTCGCATGGCGATTTCGACCCCATCGAGATCAAGCGGAAGATAAGCCTGGGCATCTCAGTGTTCCCGATTGAGTGGAAAGGGCATAAGATCAATTTGATCGACGTGCCAGGATTCCCGGACTTTATTGGAGACTTGCATGGCGTCGCTAAAGTCGTGGAGGCGATGATCGTGGTCGTTCCCGCGCAAGACGGCCTCGATGTCGGCTTCGACAATGCTTGGGAAATTGGCGAAGCTGCGGGCCTGAGCAGGCTGATTTTTATCAACAAGCTGGAGCGGGACAATGCGGATTATCCAGGGCTGATGAAGACGCTTGAAACACGGTTCGGGAACAAGGCCGTGCCGCTACAGATTCCAATCGGATCGCAAACAAATTTCAAAGCTATTCTCGACCTTGTGGACATGAAGGTCCACAGCGGTAAGGGTGTGGAAGAAGAAGTGAGCGAACCGCCGGCCGAAATCCTTGCGGAAGTCGAGACCGCTCGCGAGAAAATGATGGACGCTGCCGCCGAAGGCGACGACGACCTCGCGCTCAAGTATCTCGAAGGCGAATCGCTCACCGAGGACGAGGTTGTTCACGGATTGGAAGTCGGCGTTGCCGCCGGCCGTGTTTTCCCGATTTTGGTTGGAAGCGCGGCGAGCGGCATCGGTATCGCTTCCCTGCTCGACCGGATCGTCGGTGCGATCCCTAGCCCTGCAGAAAAACCAAAGATATCCGGCGATGAAGAAATTACCGCCGACGCATCGGCGCCCATGAGCGCCTACGTTTTCAAAACCACGGCTGACCCCTATGTGGGCCGGATCAATTACGTGCGCGTAATGACCGGTACGCTGAAGCCGGATATGCACGTGAAAAATACGTCGAAGGACCAGGCGGAGCGCTTGGGCTCGCTCTTCTTTCCGAAAGGAAAGGAGCAGCTTGCGACGACCGCGGTTGGCGCCGGCGATATCGCAGCCATTTCCAAACTCCAGCATACGGGCACGAGCGATACGCTGGTGGACGGGAAGGCAACGACAAATTACGATCGTATCGCATTTCCAGAACCAATTTATCGGCTGGCGGTGCACGCAAAAACGAAGTCAGACGAAGACAAGCTGGGCACGTCGCTGCATCGCATCGTGGACGAAGACCCGACATTCAAGTACCGGCGCGATACTGAAAGCGGCGAGGAGATTATCGAAGGCATGGGCGACATGCACCTTGAAGTTTCCATTGAGAAATTGCGCGAGAAATTCGGAGTCAATGTCGCTACGTCGGAAGCCACGATTCCTTACCGCGAAACGATTAAAACTCCTGCCAAGGCGCAAGGAAAATTCAAGCGACAGACCGGCGGCCGCGGCCAATACGGCGACTGCTGGATGGAGCTGGAGCCGCTTGCCCGTGGCGCGGGCTTTGAATTCGGCGAGCGCATCGTGGGCGGCTCGATTCCGAAGAACTTTATCCCTGCTATCGAGAAGGGTGTGCGCGACGTTCTTACCAAGGGCTTTATGGCCGGGTTTCCGGTTGTCGATTTGAAGGCGACCGTTTTCGACGGCAGCTATCACGACGTGGACTCCAGCGAGAACGCGTTCAAGCAGGCTGGGGCAATGGCCTTCAAGGCAGCGGCCGCCAACGCCAAGCCGACGATTCTCGAGCCAATCTTGATGGTCGAGGTAGATGTCCCGGAGGAATACACCGGCGACGTGATGGGCGACCTCAACACTCGCCGGGGTAGGCCGATGGGCATGGAGCTGATCGCGCCGGGCAAGCAGCGGATCAAGGCCGAAGTGCCGATGGCGACGATGGCCAAGTACGCGCTCGACTTGCGCTCGATCACCAAAGGCCGCGGCCGTTTCCGTGGGGATTTCGCCCACTATGAAGAGCTTCCCGCGAACGAGCAGCAGCACCTGGTGACGGAGTACAAGAAGCACAAGATCGAAGAAAGCGACTAGCTCATTCATTCACTGGTTTCTAAAACATGCTCACTTTTTGCGCTGTCGATGTTATGAGCATGGCTTGGGACGAAATGCGATATCCGAAATGCGACATACGAGGTGGAGTTTTGCCTTGGCCGAGAACCGTTCACAGAACCGTTCACAATTGGGGATTGTGAACGGTTTGGCCTCGCGCACCTTAGCTTCGCGAGGGTTTTCGTGGTTGCCGCCTGACATAGAATCGGGCGGGAAGTGCAGCTTCGCCATTACTACATAGGGCCTTGGGACCCTAGTTTGTCAACCATAGCGAGGAGCGATCCAAGGATGGCCGTGGTCACCATTGGGCCTAGTTGTGGCTGCAAGTCCTTGCACGGACGAGCGGGCATGGAGAGCGACCCTAACTGGAGGTGTTTCACCCGCGCGTCCGTGGCACACCAGAGGAGAGAGTCTCACCCTGCCACCCGCCCGACTGAGCCAGCCTCACGATACACAATTACAATCTCCCTCATTTTTTTCTAGATTCACTTGGCTCATTTTTCCAAGACTCCTGATTGCTCGCAACCTACGGTCATAGCGTTTGTCCGGCACCTATACGGCATTTGAGCGGGCCGCGGTCAACCAACTCTCTCGATTTACGAGGCTGGCTCGCTCGCAGGTGTTCGAGGGGTTCCCCTCGGGACTTGGGAACGAAGACGCCCTGACAGCTCAGCGTACTTAGACCCAAGTCCCCGGCACACGCTCGCGAAAGTACCGCCGATGTCCACGCCGGCGACCGGATGCCGCCAAGATGTCAGCGCTGCGCGTTGCGCGCACACCGGAAAATTCCGACAGAATCTTGAAGGAATTGCCTGGAAAATGCCAAAACATTTCGTATACTACTTTTCGTAGCGCGTGGTCCGGCCCGGGCGACAAGGAGATTCAGCAGATGAAATCAGAGGCAGGTTGGATGAAAGCAGTGGTCCACAGATCCCGAGGTTGCCGTGCAGGAGTACCGAGTATTGCAACAAGATGTGTGAGCTTTTCAAGACGAATAAGAATTCAACGTACTTTCAACATATGTGTACCGGCTGCTGCAACGACGTCAAGTGGAAGGACAGCCGCGAAAAGCAGTACTGCGTGCTCGCATGCAAGGCGAAGGATCTGAAAATTACCCCTCCTTGCATTTGTACTTCGAAGAATAAAACTGAGACGATGGAGATCATGCGCTGATGAAATCTCTAATCGCAGGGTCAGCCCTCGTCCTCCTGCTGTCAATTGCCTGCTCGCGGGACGATGAAGTGTTGGTGCCCAGACAAAATGAAGGGACAACCCCAAGCGTCTCGGAAAGGCAGGCATATGAGCGGCGTTCGATTGCGTTCTTTTCAAAGTTAGATAGCTCCGAGAATCTCGACTTTTCTTCCATCCGGTTTCTTGCTTACTACCTAACCGCTCCGGGCTTTGATGACTTGGCACCTATGGCGCTTCAGCGAGCTGTCGAAGTCGAACCGGCCCTTTTGAACGTCGCTCTTGCGATAATCGAGGCAAAAGCAATATTGTCACAAGAGCCCGACACCACACCATTACTTCTCACACACGCGAGTTTGTTAGGACTCGACAAACTTGACGGAGACCTGATTACGGAGTTTGCAGCGCATGAGCGCCGAGTATCGACCTCAAAGGTTATGGATCAAGAGGCGCAAGCCTTCACAGAAGATTGCCTGAAGGATCCGTCGTTTTCGAGGAGACTGGGCGCTTTGGGACTTCTCCTATTTGCAAGCCAGACCACAACTAAACCGTGGGCGATAGCCCTTGTGCATAAGGTGCGGAGCGATAGATCGTCTCCGGAGCAGTTCTTTTGGTATGTAGTCGAAGAATGCATGGAAGGTAAGTTCAGTGACGAGATTCCGCCAAGATTGCTTGAGAAACGCCTCTCTTCCCTAGTGTGGCATCCCCAACCGACCGAACTGAGTATTTCGGCACTACCCGCTGATCTCGTGTCCGGCTGCACACCGACGTTCCTCTGGTCTGCTGGGGGGCCTGTGCCACGAGTCGCTCGCGCAAAGTCCTACACTGGGGGTCGTTGCGGATGGCGCTGATGGGGCCATGAAGAGCGCGCATCGCAATCCCTTGTTGCCTGTCGTGAAAGTTTGAGCGCGTTTGTTTAGGCTCACGGCGCTGGTTTGCTCATAAGGGGCAACGCCCGCATAAGCGGCGGGCGGGTGGCCGGAACATGCGTTGTATGGCCCCGATCTATAAATCTGTTTGTCAGCATGTCCCGGTGCCGAAGGCACTTCCGGTTCCCTTTCGGGCATGATTGTTGAGAATCACCGTGTATGAGCTCCCAGCGGGGGATAGACGTTCGGGCGCCAGGGCAAGAACTCACGCACTCCAAAGGTGCGCCAAAGAGGAGCGGGAGGCGGGTGTCTGGTGGTATAATTCGCCTTCGCGCCTCTGGAGAGGATCGCGAGTTCATCGACGATGGCAAAAGTCTGTTTAATTGTTAAGCAAAAGCTGAAACCGAGGTTCAAGGTTCAAGGCTACAACCGCTGCAGTATCTGCGGGCGGGCGCGTGGCTATCACCGGTACTTCGGCGTTTGCAGGATCTGTCTGCGGGAGCAGGCGCTGGCGGGGAATCTGCCCGGCGTAACCAAGTCGAGCTGGTAGCACACTATGCATAGCGACCCCATTGCAGACCTACTCACACGGATTCGAAACGGAAGCACAGCTCGGCTGGCTACCGTGGACATCCCCTACAGCGCCATCAAAGAGGCGATCGTAACGATCCTCAAAGCCGAGGGCATGATCAACGATTTTGAGATCTCGAAGGAGACGAAGTTTCCGAACCTTCGAGTTCATCTGCGGTACGACGCGAAGCGCCAGCCGGTGATGCGACAACTTCAACGCATCAGCAAGCCGGGTTTGCGCATCTACAAAGCCGCCGAAGAGCTGAAGCCCGTGCGAAGCGGGCTCGCCACGCAGATAGTGAGCACGAACCGAGGCATGATGACCGACCGCGACGCGCGCAAGCAGCGCCTCGGCGGCGAAGTGATCTGCGAGGTCTGGTAAGAGAATCATGTCGCGAATTGGATTGAAGACTGTTACTGTGCCGAGCGGCGTCACCATCGAGGTGGACGACAACAACCTCGTGCGGGTGAAAGGCCCGAAGGGCGAGCTTCAGCAACCCGTCTATGCGGACCTTACGATCAGCCAAGAAGACGGCTCGCTAAATGTGGCACGGTCTTCCGAGAAGCGCGAGCATCGCAGCCAGCACGGCCTTGCGCGCACGCTGATCGACAATATGGTTGTCGGCGTGAGCAGCGGTTTCGAGAAGAAGCTCGAAGTGCACGGGGTTGGCTACCGGGCGGTCGTCGAGGGCAGAGATTTGGTTTTGACGGTGGGCTATTCGCACCCCGTGCGCCTCACCCCGCCGGAAGGCGTCACATTTGCGGTGGGCCAAGAAGATCGCTCGCGGATCACGAAGATCACCGTGTCAGGCATCGACAAGCAGAAGGTCGGCCAGGTCGCGGCAGACGTCCGCAAGGTCCGCAAGCCCGATCCTTACAAGGGTAAGGGCGTTCGATACGCCGGCGAGGTCATCAAGCTTCGCCAAGGGAAGCGCGCTAGCGCCTAAGATTTAAGATGGGAGTTCGTACAGGTACAGCAAGCCGCTTGATGCGGCACAAACGCATTCGCGCACGGATGGAAGGCACAGCCGAAAGGCCAAGGCTCGCGGTGTTCCGCAGCCTTCGGCACATCAGCGTGCAGGTCATCGACGATGCACGCGGTGTCACCCTCGCCTCCGCCAGCAGCCAAGAGAAGAAGTTCGGCGACAAATCAGGCGGCAACCTGGGCGGCGCGGAAGAAGTCGGCAAGTTGATCGCGGTTCGCTCGAAGGAAGCGGGCGTCGATAAGGTCGTTTTCGATCGCGGGGGCTTCCGATACGCAGGACGCGTAGCCGCGCTCGCGGAATCCGCTCGCAAAGCCGGGCTGGAGTTTTAACATATGGCAAAAGGTTTTACAGGTGGTAAGCGAGAAAGCCTCGATGGCATGGATGTCCGGGTCGTGCAGACGAACCGCGTGTCCAAGACTCACAAGGGCGGCAAGACGCCGTCGTGGAGCTGTCTGGTCGTAGCCGGCAACGGCAGCGGCAAGGTTGGCGCAGCGATCGGCAAAGCGCGAAGCGTTCCGGACGCGATCCGCAAGGGCGAAGAGTCCGCCCGCAAGCAGATGATGGACGTTCCGATCATCCAAAAGACGATTCCGCATTTTGTGATTGGCCAGATGGGCAGCACGCGAGTCATGCTGCGCCCTGCGAGCCCCGGCACGGGCGTTGTGGCGGGCGGCGCGGTCCGAGCACTACTGGAAGCCGCAGGGATTCATGACGTGCTGGCGAAGACGCTTGGCAGCCGCAACGCAGTCAACTGCGCGTGGGCGACGCTCGACGCGCTTAAGGCGTTGATGACTCCCGAGCAGCGCGCTGCTCAGCGAGGTATGGATACGGCTGTAATGACGCCGTGGCTGAAGAAGGCGCGAGAGGGTGAGAAGAATGAAGCTGCAAGTTAAGCTCGTAAAAAGCACGATCGGCAATGTGCCGCGCAACCGCAAGACCTGCACGGCGCTTGGGCTCCGCCGTATCGGGCAAACCGTATTTCACGAAGACACTCCTTCGATTAGGGGAATGCTGCTCAACGTTCGACACCTTGTCGAAGTTCGGCCGGCGGACGAAAAGTAATGAAACTGCACGAACTCAAACCCGCAGAGGGCAGCAAAAAGCGCAAAGTGCGCGTCGGGCGCGGCATCGGCAGCGGGCACGGCAAGACATCAGGGCGTGGCACCAAGGGCCAAAAAGCGCGCCGGAGTATCCATCCGGGCTTTGAAGGCGGACAAACACCCATCCATCGTCGCCTTCCCGTTAAGAAGGGCTTCCGCAACCCGAACCACATCGAGTACGCGGTGCTCAACATCGGCAATTTGGAGTCTGCTTTCGAAGCGGGCGATACGGTCTCACCCGAGACGATTCGCGAGAAGGGTCTTGTGGGCAACGTGAAGGACGGATTGAAAATCCTCGGCCACGGCGACCTAAAGAAGAAACTCAAAGTTTCGGCTCATGCCTTTAGCAAGTCAGCTCAAGAGAAAATCGAAAAGGCAGGAGGCGAGGTTACTCGTCTGTGAAGCTTGCCGACACAATAAGGGCGGCTTGGAATGAACCGGAACTGCGACAGCGGATCTTGTTCATTTTCGCCATATTCGGCATTTATGTCGTCGCGCTGAACATCACGATTCCGATTCCTGGAATTAAGCCGGAAGCGATTTCCGAACTCCTCGAAGGTCAGGGTTATCTAAACCTCCTCAATATGTTCGGCGGTGGCGCGATCAAGAAGATCAGCATCATCGCGCTTGGCTTGAACCCGTACATCACGGCCTCGATTATCATGCAGCTGATGTCGGTGGCGATCCCGAGCCTCAAGCAAGAGAAACAAGAGGGCGGCCAGTTCGCGCGGCAAAAAGAGGCACAGCGCACGAGAATGCTCACGCTGGTGCTTTGCGTTTTCCAATCTTGGGGCCTTATTCAGCTTTTCCGTGGCGCGTTCCCTGCGATGGGCATCGCCACTTACTTGGCGATCATGATTATTTGGACCGCCGGTGCGATGTTGGTTCTGTGGCTCGGCGAGCAGATTCAAGAGAAGGGCATCGGCCAAGGCGTCAGCCTCATGATTTTCGCTGGAATCGTCGTTTCGTTTCCGGCGCTTGTCGAAAGGCTGTCGATCGAGATTCAGAACGATCCCGCCAAGCTTTGGCGAGCGGGCCTACTGCTGCTGATCTTTATCGCCGTCACCGCTGTGGTCGTTTACTTTACGCAGGCGCAACGGCGAATCAGCATTCAGCATATGCGGCGTTCCGTTGGCACCAAGGCCGTCGGCGGCGGGTCTTCATTTTTGCCGATACCGGTTAATGCCGCGGGCGTTATCCCGATCATTTTTGCGGTTTCGCTGGTCTATATTCCGGCTCAGTTCGCGATGTTCGCCGCTCCCGGGACGCTTTGGCACGACACCTTGCAGCAGGTTGCGGCATGGTTTAATCCGCAGCCTAACGCTGCTGGATATCAGTGGGCCGTGGGTTCGCTCATCTACGCACTCATGATTTTCTTCTTCACGTACCTTTGGACATCGATCCAATACAACGTGGAGGACATCGCCTTGCGACTTAAGCAAACTGGCGCGTATATTCCTGGGGTTCGCCAGGGCAAGCAAACCGAGCAGTTTCTCGACGGCGTCATCTCGCGTATTACGTTCCTCGGGGCTCTGTTCTTGACGTTCGTCGCGCTTGTGCCTTACTGGGTGCCGCTCATCACGAAACTCGAGGGCTTCCAGATCATCGGCGGCACATCACTCTTGATTATCGTATCCGTGGTACTCGACCTCATGCGCCAGATCGAAGCGAATCTGATCATGCGCGGCTACAATAAATAGCTGTGCGGATCATACTGCTTGGACCACCCGGCGTGGGCAAGGGCACGCAAGCGCACCGCCTTGCCGAAACGCATGATATTCCCGCGATTTCGACGGGAGAAATGCTGCGTACGGCGATGGACTCCGCAACCCCCTTAGGTCTGGAGGCGAAGGCCTATATGCAGCGAGGTGACCTAGTGCCGGATAACGTGATGATCGGCGTTGTGGAAGAACGACTGGGATGTCCTGATGCGGCGAACGGATTTCTGCTGGACGGCTTTCCACGGACGCTCGCGCAGGCGGAATCGCTGGCCGTGATGCTGCGGGACAAAGGCCTTACGATCGACGCCGCCGTGGCGATCGAGGCGCCGGACGACATCATCGTCGCCCGTCTCGGTGGAAGGCTAACCTGCCGCAACTGCGGCATGGTTTACGGCACGGACGCCGGCTTTTTGGAGGGCAGCGCGTGTGGTAATTGCGGATCCGGGTTGTCGATACGCGCCGACGACCAACCTGATGCAATTCGTCACCGATTGGAAGTGTATCGGCACAGCACCGAGCCATTGATTGAATTCTATCGCGGCAAGGGGATTTTGAAGATTGTCGACGGCGACCGACCGCGCGATGAGGTGGCGGCATCGATCGAGGCTGCGCTTTCCAGGTGATGACGCTAAAGTCTTCGGAGGACATTGCGATCATGCGGGAGTGCGGCCGTAAGGTGAGGCTCGCAATCAAGTCGATGGCCGATGCAATTGTGCCTGGTGTTACAACCACCGCCGACCTCGATGCCATTTGCGCCGACGTTCTCGCGCGCGAGGACGCGAAGGCTTCGTTCAAGGGATATCGAGGGTTTCCGGCCTCGGCTTGCATTTCGGTGAACGAGGAGGTGGTCCACGGGATCCCAGGGCCGAGGGTGCTAGAGGAAGGTGATATCGTCACGCTGGACGTAGGCGCGTACTTCCAAGGATTTCACGGAGACGCCGCTTGGACATACGCCGTGGGTGAGATCGAGGCCGAAGCGAACCGGCTTTTAAACGTAACGCAAGAAAGCTTGAACCAGGGCGTAGCGCAGGCGAAAGCGGGCAATACGATCGGCGACATCGCTGCCGCAGTACAATCATACGTAGAACGGAATGGGTTCTCGGTCGTCAGAGACTTGGTCGGCCACGGGATCGGCAGGAACCTGCACGAGGATCCGAGTGTCCCAAACTTTGGACGACGCGGCAGCGGCGCCAAGCTCCGAGCAGGCATGACCCTCTGCATCGAGCCGATGATCAACGAGGGCAAGTACCACGTGCATTGCCTAGAAGATCACTGGACGATCGTGACGAAAGACGGCAAGCGTTCGGCGCACTTTGAGCACATGGTGCTTGTGACCGACGGAGCCCCAGACAATTTGACGCCGGTGATCTGAGCGTCCACAACCGCACGAAACGAGGTGTAAATGGCAAGAGGCAGAGGACCTAGGAAGGTCAAAACGACAGCGAAAGAAGAAGGCATCGAGATCGAGGGCAAGGTCGTCGAGAAGTTGCCGAGTTTGAAGTTCCGCGTGGAGCTCGATACGGGGAACGAAGTACTGGCGCATATCAGCGGCAAGATGCGCATGTACTACATCAAGATTTTGCCCGGCGACCGTGTCAAGGTCGAGCTAAGTCCCTACGACCTGACCCGCGGCCGTATCACCTATCGGTACAAATAGACCTGGGTGGTTAGCGCGCGGCAAGGGCGGTTTCTTCCGCCGGAGCGAGCCATGTCGGACGGCTCCCGATGGGCTCGGTGACCTGCAGGCGCGCTTGGTGCAGCGAGGCTTCGATGGGTGCGGTGAGCGTTTTAGGATAGAGGCCGAACCAGAAAATCAGCACCACTAAGAGCCCGCAGCAGACCTGCTCCCAGGGCTTGATGTCTTTTAGACGTAGGTTTTCCGGGTTCTGGATAGAGCCGTAGAAAACCTTCTGAAACATCCATAAGAGATAAACGGCGGCGAGCACGACGCCGCCGCCGGCTAGAACCGGCATCCACATCGGCACATTGCCGGCGTAGCCGGCTTCGAAGGCGCCGAGCATGGTGAGAAATTCGCCGATAAATCCGTTCATGCTAGGCAGTCCAACGGACGACAGCATCACAATTAAGAAAAGTGCAGCGAAAATCGGCATCTGCTTTTTGATGCCGCCGTAGTCTGCGAAAAGCCGCGTGTGGGTGCGCTCATAGATCATCCCTACCATCAGGAACAAGGCGCCGGTGCTGATGCCGTGGTTTACCGATTGTAGGATAGCGCCCGTAAACCCGTTGTGCGTCAAGCTAAAAACGCCGAGCATGATAAAGCCGAGGTGCGAAACGGACGAGTAGGCGACCAATCGCTTCCAGTCTGTCTGCACGGCCGCCATGACGGCCCCGTAAATGATCCCGATCACCGCGAGCCCCATTAGGAACGGGGCAGCTTGCAGAGCAGCCTCTGGAAACAGGGGCAGGCAGAATCGCAGGAAGCCGTAGACACCCATCTTCAGCATTACCGCTGCCAAGACTATTGACCCGGCCGTAGGCGCCTCGGTGTGGGCGTCCGGCAGCCACGTGTGCACAGGGAACATGGGCACCTTCACCATGAACGCCAGCGCAAAGGCGGCGAAAAGCCACATTTGCGCTCCGCCGTTGGCGAGCCTGCCGATCGACGACAGCCGCTGCATCTCAAGGAGGCTAAACGTGCCGTATCCTAACTCGGTCTTGGCCATGTTCCACAACACGACGATGCCAACGAGCATGAATACCGAACCGAGAAACGTGAAAAGTATAAACTTGATCGACGAGTAAATGCGGTTGCTGCCCCCCCAAATCGCGATGAGAAAGTACATCGGGAAAAGAGTGGCCTCGAAAAACATGTAGAACAAAAGCAGGTCGAGAGCGCAAAAAACGCCGATCATCGCCATTTCCAGCACAAGGAGCCAAATCATAAACTCCTTGGTGCGATGCCCCACGTAAAAACTGAACCATACGGCGATGATGGAGATAAAGGTTGTGAGAATCACCATCCAGATGCTGATGCCATCTACACCGATGCGGTACCAAAGCCCCCACTGCTCTGCCCAGGGAATCTGCTCCATCATTTGGAAGCCTGCCAACTTGGGATTGAAACTTAGGAAAAGCTGGATGCTGGCAGCGAACGTGAGCAGCGTGGTCGTTAGAGCAACGTATCGAATCGCGTTGACATTTTGCTTTGGAATCAACGCGAGCAAGACGGCGCCGATGAGCGGGAGGAAGATGACCAGGCTGAGGATGGACATAGCGTGTTGCCGGTAGGTTTTACCCCGTGCGCGTGTCAAACTATGCGCCGACCGCGGAGAGATGGCAGAGTGGTCTAATGCGGCGGTCTTGAAAACCGTTGACCAGCGATGGTCCGGGGGTTCGAATCCCTCTCTCTCCGCCAAAAACCGAGACCCGATACGAGATAACCGATATCCGATAGAATGCCTGGGTCATGGACGACACACGGATCGGCGTAGACGAGAGCGGAAAGGGGGACTTCTTTGGTCCCCTTGTTATCGCGGCCTGCCTCGTGGGCCCGGAGCACCTGGCTGAACTCGACGACGTGCGCGAATCCAAGAAAGTGACCGACGCCGTCGCGTTGCGATCCGCTGCACGCATCAAGGCCATCTGTCCGCACTCGGTGATCGCGGTTATGCCTACGAAGTACAACGAGCTTTATGCCCAGATCCGCAACCTGAACAAACTGCTCGCCTGGGGGCACGCGCGGGCGATCGAAAACGTGTTGGAGGAGCGGGATTGCGCCCTGGTGATCAGCGACCAATTTGCCTCGCCGGAGACCGTCAAACGCCAGCTCTTCGCGAAGGGCAAGAACGTCGAGCTGCGCAGCATGGTTCGCGCCGAGAGCGACCTCGCGGTCGCTGCCGCGTCCATTTTGGCGCGCGCCGAGTTCTTGCGACGCTTGCGGGAACTAAGCATTGCTTTCGGAATGGACTTGCCGAAGGGAGCAGGCCCTCAAGTGCTGGAAGCCGGCAAGCTTTTCGTGGCCAAGCATGGCGCAGAGCAGTTGTCTTCAGTCGCGAAACTGCATTTCAAAACTACCGCGGCGATCCTGTAGATTAACTATTTCTTACAAAATGGGTCCCGGCACATGGTGACCGCGTAAGTAGGCTTTGAGGGACATTAGTCCCGAGGAGTCATTAATTGAAGAACAATTCTCTAATGAGAAGTTCGCTTACGGTTGCGGCATTGGCCACAGCATTTTCGGCTTACGCAGCGAGCCATAACGACGCGCCGCTCATCCACGCTGATCCCGGAGCAAACATCACGGACATTTACACGTTCATTGGCATGAACGGGAGCCAAAAAGTGCTGAACGTCATCATGACAATGAATCCCTTGGAGGATCCAGGTGACGGCGTTAACTATTACCGTTTCGGAACAGACATTCTCTATTCGATCCACGTTGAAAGGCCGATCATGCAGGGGGGCTCGCCCGTCTTTCGCGGGAACACAACGTATCGCTACGACTTCAGGTTTTCAAACGACCTAAAGAACGAGAATACAATTCTGTCCTACGGTCTTGGAACAGAAGCCGGCGCCATTAATACGACAGGAGACAATCGTCAAAACCTGACGCAGTCGTTCCGCGTGGGAAGCACCGTCTTTGGTATGGGGCCGAGTTTCCAAGTTCCGCCCGTAAATGTCGGGCCAAGAACCACGCCCAACTATTACGACGTGGGGGGCATCGAGATTCAGGGCGCGACCTCCGAAGCCGAGTTGGATTCATATACGAGGAATGCGATCTACACGCTCAACGACGGAACGCGAGTGTTCTGTGGACAGCGTGAAGATGGCTTCTACGCCGATGTCGCAGGCATTTTCGATTTGCTTGGTGTTCGGAATCCAGGCATCGACCTTTTCGGTGGCTACAACCTGCACGCCATCGCGCTTCAGATTCCTGTATCTAACCTAGTGCAAGGAAATCAGCCACAAATGCTTGGCGTGTTTGGTACGACTTCGCGGCGCAAAGTGACGGTGCTTGGAGCCAATGGCGCGAATAACAGCGGCCCCTGGACACAAGTTGGCCGCATGGGGAATCCGCTGTTCAACGAAACGCTTGTTGCTCTAAAGGACAAGGATCGCTACAACATGCTAAGCCCGCAACGTGACTCGACGGAATTCAGAGGATATGCTGAAACGCCCGAACTCGCAGGTCTGTTGAACTTTGTTTTTGGGACTTCGTTCGAGACCCAGAATCGAAACGATCTCGTCGGCTTCTTTATCCCGGACGTCATAAAGGTCGATACTTCGACTGCAGCCGTGCCGGTTTCGGGGCAGGGCTCTTTCAACCGGCTTAGCGTATTCGGTGGAGACACGATATTCAGCCCGTTCCAGAATACAGACATTGCTTCCGGATGGCCCAACGGCCGCCGTTTGGGCGACGATGTTGTAGACATCGCGCTCACGGCAATTGCCAGCGGCCCGTCTTATAACACCATTACACCATTGGGCGACAACGTCAACTCCAACGACGCTACCTACCATATGGTATTCCCTTACGCAGGAACTCCTTGGGGTGGCCCAACGACGCCGCTGCACGATTAATGACAGGCGCCCGGGCTCCCTCGCAGGGGTCCGGGCCGCCGATTTCCAAACTCATGAAAATAATCCAGATATCCCTCCTAGCAGTTTGTTGCGCGGTTGTTTCGAGCTGCTTCCAGCCATCGGCCGTGACGACCACTTCTAACGACTTTCTTTCGTTCGCCGCAAGCGAAGGGAACGCATCGGACGCGAACTTAATCAAGTGGAGGCAAGCCGTCGAACGAGATCCCAAGAGCGTCAGATCCATAAACCAGTTAGGAGAGGGACTCCTTCAAAAGGGACGAGAGACGGGAGATATCGAGTGGTACGTAAAGTCAAAGGCGGCGTTCGAGGCCGCACATGCCCTTGATGCCGACGATTGGCGAACTCTCTCGAATTTGGCGTGGATCTCAACGGTCTATCACGATTTTCAAAGCGCAATCAAGTTCGCGAATCAATCATTAGAAGTTCGTCCCGAGAACGCGCAAGCGTATGGAATTCTAACCGACTCGCACCTCGAATTGGGGCATTACGAAGATGCGGCAGAAACATGCCAGAAAATGATTGACATTCACCCAAGCCTCGCTTCATATAGTCGAGCTGCGCAAGTGCGGGTTATTTATGGAAACAACCAGGGCGCCATTGAAATGTACAAACGAGCCATCGAGTCAGGCGCGCAATTTCCGGAAAACGTTGCATGGTGCCGCACGATGATGGGCGACTTACATGTCAAGACAGGTGCGCTGCGTTCAGCCGAAGAAGTGTATCGAACTGTGCTCAGGGGGAACCCTCAGAATCGACTAGCACTCGCCGGTATGGGTCGCATTTCCGTTGCTAAGAAGGACATCCACTCGGCCGTGGAGTACTTCGAGCAAGCGACCCAGGGCGCGGCGCCACCTTCGTTCCTTTATGAGCTCGGTGAGCTCTACAAAGTGTTGGGCAAGGATTCCGACGCAAATAGAGCCTTCACTCGATTTACCGACAGGTTGGCTGAGTACCGAAAAGCAGGTATCGGAGGCGATGAGGTCATGCGGATCACTTACTGGCTCGATTGTGGTACCAATCAAAAGGAAGCGCTCGCACTTGCGAAATCGGAGGTCGAGCAACACAAGAATATTCCTACGTACACTGCCCTTGCGTGGGCGTACGCCGCCAACGGGGTGCCTAAAGACGCGACGAGGGCAGCCGAGCAGGCGTTGCGCACGGGCGTTCAGGATCCGATCACGTTATATCGGTTGGCGAAAGTTTACGAAATGTGCGGAGATCGCCGAAGGGCCCGAACTCTGGCGAACGCTGCGCTGGGAATGAACTCCGGGTTCCATGCAAAGTTCGCCGATGACGCGCGCGAAATTCTCGGCGCGGCCAAAGTGGTAAGCTCGGCTCGGTGATATCGTAGGACGCCGTGACATGATTGCTACTACAGGACAACCGCGAGTCTGGGTTAGGCGGACCTTTGCAGGGCACGCCGACTCGATTTTGCGCGCGGTTCTGGAATGGACGGATCAAGGGATTTTACTGACCGACCTTAGGCACAACAGTATCGCCTGCAACTGGCGCTTTGGCGATTTGTTTGGGCTGTCTCCGGAGTTGACGGTTAACACCGACCCGGAGAGCGTGCGGCTGCAGGTTTATCCGCAGTTGGAAGACCCGGCACACTGGCGTGAGCAACTCGACGTCGTCTACGCAGACGAATCGTGCGTGCTTTCGGACGTACTCACTCTCCGTGGCGCGTGCGCGAAAACAGTCAAGCGTTTTACCACACCGGTCCGCGATCTAAAGGGCAATCCGGTTGCCAGGCTGTGGACGTTTACGAATATGCCCGACCAAGGTTTTGTGGGCTCGTTCGGTCAGTTGGTTGTTGATTCGAACAGGCGAGACGCCATTGTGTGTGGCGTACCGGCGCGATTGACGCGCCGCGAATTCGACCTGCTTGTTTATTTGGCGCGCCACGCCAGCGCCGTCGTCGATAAGGAGACCCTCTTTGGTGAGATTTGGGGATACGAACTTGAGTTCGCGACAAACACCTTAGACGTGTATATGCACCGGCTGCGCAAGAAGCTCGGCACCGAGCAGTCGCGAATTAAGACTCTGCCGAAAACCGGTTACTTATTCGAATAGAATGCGGTAGTGACCGACAATCGGCCAGCGGTCAAGGGCGTCTTCTTCGACGCAAGAGCCACCGTTATGAATGACATAGGGCAGGCCGCGGGAGTTTCTGCGATTGGAGACAACTCCGCAGTGATCCATGGCTGGCGACATCTTCCAGTAAACGATATCGCCAGGCAGCCAATCGCGGCCATCGCTTGTGTTGGTTGATAACTTCTTCGCGAACTTTTCCATAAAGACAATCTGATTTGGCACGCGACGGTGGTCGATATTCCGATCGGGCCTGGTTAGGCCATAGCGTGTGGGATATTCGCCAAAGCGCTTTTTCATGTCTTCATGCATGAGCTGCTGAATGTCCCGTCTGGCTCCTCGCAAGGACCGGATGACAACATCGGTGCAAACGCCTTGACCAATGGGTATGTCGCCATTTGGGTAATCGATAGCGAAATAACCGGGCTGATACTTAGTCCCCAACTGCGCTAGGGCCGAGGCGACGATTTTCTCTGCGCCAGGGTTCGGCGCCTGTTCGCGGGAAGCCGCACCACCGAGGTCGATCAGTCCAGGGCTGCCAAGCGTGACAGCGACGCCAATGAGCGCAACTCCACTCAGTCCAAGAAGCCAACCTTTGCTCCCTCTCACCATCTTTTTGAAAGAACAAGCACCGCAGGCAGAAAGTGCCAAGTAAGGAACGGTGGTAGCGGAGGTCGGACTCGAACCGACGACCCTGCGGGTATGAACCGCATGCTCTAAACCAACTGAGCTACTCCGCCGAATGAGCGCAGATTTTACCTTACGCGGCTACTCGACCAGGTTGCGGATGTAGCGTATCTGGCCGGCGTGGTACAGGTCGTGCTCGATGAGCATCACGAAGAAATCTACGGCACTTAGCCGCTTTCCACCCCAACCGGTGACCTTCGCTTGCAGGTCATCTGTCCTCTTTATTGCCTGAATTACTATACTGTGGCTAGCTACGAGGTCTGCCATCATTGTTTCTTTGTCGGTTTTATGGATGGAGATATTTTCCCAGTTAATGTCTCCATCGCCGAACGCGTGATTCACTTGCACTAACTTATCGCCCGTCACGTGATAAACGATATCCCGGATAGACCCGTCCATCCATGGAAATCCATTGTTACGCTGGGGCAGAGCGGTAAATGCCTCGAGCGTAACTTCTTCGAGAGCGGCCATAAGGCTATGCCACGGGCTCCTCTCAAATGCACGGGTCGCTAAGTCGATGAGAACTGCTTGCGTCACTGCAGCTTAAACACATCAATGATGCGCAAAGCTTCGTCTCTCGATGCCCAGCCCAGCACTTCGACAGATTTTTCCTCAAGCGCCTTGTAGACTTCAAAAAAGTGGACGATCTCGCGGCGCATATGCTCGGAAACATCCTCCAGCGTTGCCATCTCCTCGAAACGTGGATCTTTGGTGGCAGCACAGATGATCTTGTCGTCCTGCCCTTTCTCGTCACTCATTTTTAGAACGCCGAGAGGACGTCCTTCGACGACGCATCCAGGGAACGTGGGATGCGTCATTAACACCAGGGTGTCGATGGCGTCGCCGTCTGAATATAGCGTCTGCGGAATATAGCCGTAGTCGCAGGGATAGAAGAGCGGCGAAAAGAGGACGCGATCTAAGCGAATTATGCCGGTTTTTGGATCGATCTCATACTTATTGGTGCTGCCCTTGGGTATCTCGATGATGGTGTTTACGCGAGTTGGCGCGTGCTGCCCCAAGGGAACTTCCGTCAGATTCATTATTAAGATGCTACCCCGCCGAGTGTAACCAGACTGCCTCGCCGACGGTACCAGAATAGAGAAATGAGATCGCTCTTGCGAGGATTCGCTTATTTGAGCCGTAAACCGAAGCTCTGGGCTTATGCGTGGGGGCCGCTGATCGTCACCGTGATCATCTACGTGGCATTGCTCGTGGTTGCGCAGGTATCGCTACTGCCGCTCATCGAAAGGCTTACCCCGGACCATGCTGTTTTGGATCGCCTGCCGATTATTGGCGGGATTGCGATCTTTATTCTGTGGCTGATTTCAGCGAATTTCGTCATTATCGCGATCACCAGTTTGTTTAGTGGTCTGCTGTGGGGGCGGCTATCGATTACAGCGGAACGAGACATTTACGGTGACGCACCGGACGTGCGCCTTGGATGCCTGCCACAAATCAAGGATGTTATTTGGAGGCTTGCCCAGGCCGTGATTTTCGTAATCGCCATCCTTGCATTTGGATGGTTTGGGATTATAGCGGGCGTAGTCGCCACAGGCATCCTGGGCGTCATCGAATTCTCGGCGCCCGCGTATGCGCGGCGAGGCGTGCTTTATCCTGCGCAATTAAAAGTATGTAAATTGCCCGCCGCATTCGGATTCGCACTTGGCACGGGATTATTGAGCCTTCTGCCCCTGGTTTTTGTGATTGCGATGCCTGCGCTGGTTGTAGGAGCGACGATTATGTGCCGAGAAGCAGACGCGAAGGCCTAATTCCCGGAAACTTCTCGGTAGTGGCAATTTTTGAATTTCTTGCCGCTTCCACACGGGCACGGATCGTTGCGTTTAATCTTCGACCAATCTACGGTCGCGTCCGATGGCAGCGGAGATGCACCATTTGTCGGCTGCGAAGGCAGTGGGTCGTCATCAGAGACGCGTTGAATCATCGGTGGAGGCGGAGGTTGCTGTTGCTGCACCTGCACTCGGTAAATGTACTCCGCAACCTGGTCCCGGATGCCGGCCAGCGTTTCCTCGAAAACTCCGTGCGACTCCTTGCGGAAGGCTATAAGCGGATCGATCTGGCCATATCCCCGCAGGCCTATGCCTTCGCGAAGACCCTCGATATTCTGCAGATGCTGCGTCCACATCGATGTGATCGCCCGCAGCAACACAAACTTCTCAACCTGCGTGAATGTCTCCGTTCCGATTTGCTCGACACGGTCGTCGTAGGCTTTGTCTGCCCAAGACTTAACCATTGCGAGAATCTCGTCTTCTTCCTTGGCGGTTCGCAGTTCGTCCTCGCTTCCGTAGTCCATAGCCGGGAATATCGTCAGCAATTCTCGGAAAATCGCTCCGTAATCCCAGTCCTTCCGGTCTATCTCGTCCGGTTCGTACCGAAAGACGATGTCTTCCAGAGTGTCGTTCACCATTTTGCGAACTTCTGGCCGAGGGTCCTTGTCTAACAGGAATTCGCGGCGCATCGCATATGTGTGTTCGCGCTGCGCGTTTAGAACGTCGTCGTATTCCAGGACGTTCTTGCGGTATTCGAACATATGCATTTCGATTCGCTTTTGCGTCTTCTCGATCATCGAACTCAGGAATTTTGCGTCGACTACTTCGAAGTCCGGCCATGCCCGAAGGATGGGGTTCTCCGTCATCTTTGGGTTGAATATTTTCCAGAGGTGATCTTCCAGTGAGACAAAGTATCTGCTTTCGCCAGGATCTCCTTGCCGTCCCGCTCGCCCTCGAAGCTGGTTGTCGATACGGCGGCTTTCATGTCGCTCGGTTCCAAGGATGAACAGGCCGCCCAAGGCGCGCACTTCGTCCGCGAGCGCAACGCGTTCTTGGTCGTCGAGCGGTAGCGGGGGCGCAGCACGCTCCTTTCCACCACGTCGAAAGTTGGTAAACGTATCCGCTGCAAAATCTGCGTCTTCCGCCGATTGCGCGCGTTCGATTTCCTCGTTCTGAACGCGGCCGCCCAAAAGTATGTCGACTCCGCGCCCGGCCATATTCGTTGCAATGGTAATCGAGCCCTTTCTCCCGGCTTCAGCAATGATCAAAGCTTCGCGCTCGTGAAACTTCGCGTTCAAAACCTTATGCGGAACGCCGTGTCGAAGCGCCTCATCTAAGTCCGGCAAATTTTCCATCGGCAAGCCGAACTGCTCCAGCAGCCAATACTGCAGATCTTTGCTCAACGGGTCGTGCGGGAGGCTAAACTCCTTTGCGAGCGCCTGCAGCGTCTTCTGCTTCGATTCGGCAAGCGGTGTCGAAATTGATTTATATGCCTCGGACTTGCTTTTCTTGTCTCCACCTTTAGCTTCGATATAATGCTTGACCCGTTCGATCAACGCCAGGTTCTGGAGCCTCTCCGGCGTGAGAAGCGCAGAGACGCGCTCGGACATTTCAATTGACCGAGTTCCAACGAGTACGGGCTGCTGCTTCGTGTAGAGCCTAAGTAGTTCCCAGGCAATCCCTCGGAATTTTGCTTCCTCAGTCTTGAAAATAACATCTCTCTGATCCTCGCGAATCATTTTCCTGTGCGTCGGCACTTCAACGACTTCGAGGCCGTAAATCTTGCGGAACTCGTCTTCTTCGGTCTTTGCCGTGCCGGTCATGCCGGCCAATTTATCGTAGAGCCGGAAGAGGTTCTGAAAAGTGATCGCGGCAACCGTTTGGCTCTCGCGCTGTACTGCGACGCTTTCCTTCGCTTCAAGCGCCTGGTGCAATCCTTCCGAAAGCCGCCTGCCGAACATCAGCCGGCCGGTTGTTTCGTCTACGAGGATGACCTGCCCGTCCTTTACCACGTAGTCGACATCGATATCGAACAGGCCGTGCGCCTTAACCGCGGCATTGATATAGTGCATCCAGTCGGGCTCTCCCGCTAAATTGGGAAGACCCAACAATTCTTCAACCTTGTCGTAGCCATTTTCCGTCAGTGTCGCAGCCCGATCTTTCTTATTGACGATGTAGTGCGCGTCCACATCGTCTTTCGTGCCGGCCGTTAGTTTTTTTACCGCCTCATTCGCCTTGTAATATTTTTCGATCGGTTCTTGCGAGGGGCCCGAAATGATATGCGGCGTACGCGCTTCATCCACGAGGATGCTGTCGACCTCATCTACGATCGCGAAGTTCAATTCGCGCATCGAAAGCTCAGTCTCGTCGAAAGCCATGTTGTCGCGCAGATAATCGAACCCGAACTCGTGGTTCGTTCCGTACACGATATCGCAGAGATATGCATCGCGCCGGCTCACTGGAATCAAATTCATGTAGCGGGGATCGTCGTGCTTGGCTCCGAGTTCATATCGGTAGCTGCCCCCAAGTTCGTCGCTGTCCGCAGATTGCCCCTGAATAATTCCGACGGTGAGCCCCAATGTATGAAAAATCGGGCCCATCCAAACGGCGTCACGCCGGGCGAGGTAGTCGTTAACGGTGACAAGGTGCGCGCCCTTGCCGGTTAGCGCGTTCAGGTAAAGCGCAAGTGGAGCGACCAGCGTTTTACCTTCGCCCGTTTTCATTTCGGAAATCTTGCCGTTGTGCAACACAATGCCGCCAACCAACTGAACGTCAAAGTGCCGCATGTGCAATTTGCGGCGACTCACTTCGCGCACAGCAGCGAAGGCATCGGGCAAAATGTCGACGATGGATTCGCCCGCGGCGAGTCGAGATTGCAAGGATGGAGTAACTTGAGCGAAATCCTCTTCGCTCATGGCCTCATACTTAGGCTCTAAGGCGTTTGTGGCGTCGACGAGCGGCTGGTAACTTTTGACTTCGTCTTCGCTCTTGTCGAACCATTTTCTAAAAAGTGTATCGATTCCCATGATGTCCGATTCGGGGGCAGGCGCATCGGGCGAGAAGCGCCCAACGCAACAGTTCATTATACCTGCGGAGGCTCAGGCGGCCAGGGTTATCTCGTGCGTGAAATGCTCTCGTTTGAGGCTGCATTGCCTCGAAACCGCACAGGTTAAGCGACGAGCGTTCCAGGACGAAACCTACTTCGGTTTGCCGATTCCGAACTTCGGAGACCCGGCCGCAAAACTGCTTGTCGTCGGCCTCGCGCCGGCGGCCCATGGCGCGAACCGCACCGGCAGGATGTTTACCGGCGACCGCAGTGGGCAGTGGCTGTTCCGGGCTCTTTATAGAGCAGGGTTCGCGAACCAGCCAACGTACGAGCGTGCCAGCGATGGCCTGCTGCTCGACAACTGTCTAATCACGGCTGTCTGCCGCTGCGCACCTCCGGACAACAAGCCGCTGCCGGACGAGATCGACAACTGTTCCGAGTTTCTCCGCGAGACGATAAGCACCACGCCGTGGAACGTGGCCGTGGCCTTGGGCGGCCTGGCTTGGAAGAACCTTGCCAAGCAAGTCGACGCTCAACTTCCGAAGTTCGGACATGGTGTCGAGGCGGTGCATAGAGGGAAGCTGCTCGTCGCCAGCTACCACCCCAGCCAGCAGAACACGTTCACGCGCAAACTCACCGAGCCAATGCTCGATGCGATCTTCGAACGCGCTCGTTCGTTTATCGGCAGGTAGCAAGCAGCACTTCGACCGCTCGCGCAGAAGCCTTAGACACTTCGGAGACGACGTCTTCGTGAGATAGCTCGATCGTGGCAATGCCTGCCGCGAAATTAGTGACGATCGCAAGGCACCCGTACTCGATGCCCATTTCGTGCATCACGGTCGCCTCGCTCGCCACCGTCATGCCTACGAGGTCTGCGCCGAGGATTCGCAGCGCCCGGACTTCCGCCGGCGTCTCGTAGCGTGGTCCGTTGGTGCAGGCGTAAATCCCTGTATGCTCGACCCCCGCCGCCTTCATTTGCTCGACGAGCCGCGTGGAAACGCCAGGTGAGAAGTCGGTGTGATGCACACCTTGCTCGAACATCGTAATGTTTCGGCCGGTGAAATCGATGAAGTCCGAAACCGCGACCAGTTCACCGGGCCCGATATCGGGATCGAGGCTGCCAACGGCCGCGCTTGACAGGCATGTGTCGACTCCAAATGCGATTAGGCCGGCTGCCATGGTTTTGTACGGCACTTTGTGAGGGGGCACCTTGTGCCCTATGCCGTGCCGCGCCACGACCAGTAGGCCGTCTCGACGACGAACCGCTCTAAGAACGCCGAACTGCGTCGCCGCTTCGACCGGTTCGCCGCCTTCCTGCAGCAGGTCGCCGATACCGGTTCCGCCGATAATAGCCGTCGCCACGCTTGATTTTAGCGCGGGTTCGCGTCACGATCACCAAGCAATTCCGACAATTCATTCCATGCGGGCGGATATCGACCTGAGGGAAGACTTCGAACTGGCGCTTTGCTTAGCACCGAAGGTTGGCAGCGAAACATTTCGACACGTGCTGAACAGGAAGGCTGCCTTGGGGCTCTCGGACGAGGAGATCGCTGTGCTTCCCGAAGACAGACTCCGCGATGACTTGGGCGTGCCGGCCGAGGCTGCCAAAACGCTTTCGGACAAGTCGTCGCACCTATACGACAAGCTGCGCAAGTTTAAAGAAAGTGTCGGAACCAAGAACGTGCGCTTGTTGACCGCCGCGAATGTTCTATACCCGTCAAGGGTCGCCGAGTTTTGCCCCAGTCCGCCCGCCTACTTGTTCGCGTATGGCAACCTGCGAGCGCTGGCTTCGACAACGTTCGCAGTGCTCTGCAGCCGCGACCCATCACCGGCCGACCTCGAAAACGTTGAGCGCGCCGCGGAGCAAGGTGTTCTGTCCTCGAAGGTTCTGGTCGGTGGCACGAACACCGACGCGTACCAACGCGCCGCAGTCGTACCCCTACGCTGGGGAGCGCCGCGGATTTTGGTGCTCGATAGAGGGCTGTTCGTTGCTCTCGGCAGTGATTTATCGGAGGAGCCGTTTAGGACCGCACGCCTGTGGCGTTACCGCTTCGACGCGGAAACAGATCTCGTGCTTTCGCGCAACCGGCCTTTTGACGAATACGCGCCGCCGAACCAGAAGTATCGCGACGAACTCCTTGTAGCCATGTCGGACGAGGTGCACGGAATTTCGCTGAGGCCGGGCGGCACCATGGACAAACTTTCCAAGCGCGCCGAAACCCTTGGCAGGCCCGTCATTCGCACGTAGTCGCAGGTACGATTGCGCGATGTGAGCGTCGCATCGCAGCCCTTGGATAATCGAACCATTTTTAGGTTCTATTATCCCCTTGCGCTCTCCTGGCTCTTCATGGCGATTGAGTCCCCAATTTCAATTGGTGTGCTTTCGCGACTGCCGTTGCCGGACCTCAGCACCGCCGCATTCTTTATCATGATGGGTTTGTCGCTATGGATAGAAAGTCCGGTTATCGACCTCCTCTCCACGTCGACTACGCTTGCAAAGAACCGGCGCGACTTCCGCGTCCTGACGACATTCGTGTACTGGGTGATCGGATTAGTAACTGCATTGCACGCACTGGTCGCGTTTACACCGCTCTTTGGATGGATCACCGGCCGCTTGATGGGCGTGCCCGAAAATGTTTCAGAAGCCGCCCTGCCGGGATTTCGAATTCTCCTACTATGGAGCGCGTGCATCGGATGGAGGCGATTTTTGCAAGGCGTATTAATTCGCTACGGCGAGACGAAAAAAGTTGGATTTGGCACTTTCGTGAGAATGGCTGCGATGTCAGCTGCCGCCGCGGGGCTCTACTTGATCTCTGATCTGCGCGGTATCGAAATCGCTGCAATTTCACTCATGGCTGCTGTCGCTGCCGAGAGCCTTTACATCCACATGGTGGCAGGTCCCGTGATTCGAGAAAAGTTGGAACTCATCGAAGATACGGGCGATCCGCAACTCACCATGCGCAAGCTTGTGGCATTCCATGCGCCACTGACGGCAACGACCGCAGTCATGATGATCGGTTCTCCAGTCGTCGCCTGGGCGCTCGCTAAGGCGCCGAATTCCGTTCTAACTCTTGCCGGATGGCAGGTCGCATCGACACTTATGTGGATGTGTCGAACCGTGGTCTATGCCCTTCCCGAAGTTGTCATTACCCTTTACAACGATGCACAAAGCGCAGAAAAGCTGCGTCGATATTGCTTGGGAGTCGGGCTTGCAACAACGGGCTCCCTGCTGTTTTTTGCCGCGTTTGGTATCGATGTATTCTTTTTCAAGGAAGTGCTGAACGCAAGCGAACCGGTTGCGAATATCGCACACATGGCATTTATCGCATCGGCTGCTCTGCCGCTTATCGGAGCGATGCAATCCTATATTCGCGGCATGCTAACTGCGCATCACCTAACCGTACAACGGTTCGCAGCAGTAATTGTCGCGATGGGGGCACTTGTCGTCGCATTATTTGTGACGATCGTTCTTGGATACGTCGGCGTGATCAGTGCAGCCATCGCGATGTCGTTCGCCTTGCTGGCTGAGTTATGGCTACTCATGGCTGCGTTCCGGCGCGCCTCAGGCGGGGAGAAAATGGTCGCGGCGGAGGAATAAGCTACGCCGGATATCCGGTTGCGTCGAGAACCATCTCCGCGAGCGCGTCCGAGTCAGAGTAATTTGCGCTCGGCAAGGCAACGTGCCTATCGACGCCCAATCGTCCAAAAACGTCCGCCGCGGCCGTAGCCGCCCGGGCATGTAAAATACTGATGGCAACCGAAGAAGCTGCTTTGTTAAATGCGGCATCAGTTTTCTTTGCCCTGGCCATCGCACTGGATTCTGCAAAATACAAGACGGCGAGATCGCTTAGCGCTGCAGATACTTGCTGCGAACGCTCGGCGTGTCGAGCTGCCGCAAAGGCGTCGCGCACCAATCCGTGTATGAACGAAACGGGTTCCACTGTCGCTAGCTGATCGACCACGCCCTGCTTAAGCAGGCGCTCAAAAATAAATAGGCGATTGATTTCGTTCGTGCCTTCATATATGCGCGTTACACGCGCATCGCGCCAGATACGAGCAACGGGAAACTCCTCCGTGAAGCCGTATCCACCATGTATTTGCAGGGCTTCGTCAGCGCAAAGCGCTAGCACCTCAGTAGAAAAAATCTTATTGATCGAGCACTCGACGGCGTGAACTTCAGCGGCAATCCGATTGCTGTCGGCATCGCCGGCCGACCGCGAAAAAGCTCCATCAACAAGGTGAGCGGTCCTATAGAGCACACTCTCGGCAGCATAAAACAGTGCTGCGCAATTCGCGAGCTTTTGCCGAATCAAGCCAAACTCTGCAATCGCGCAGCCAAATTGCTTACGCTCTTTAGCATAGCGAGCAGCATGGTGCAGTGCGCTGCGCGATGGGCCCAACGACATTGACCCCAGTTTAAGCCGTCCTAAGTTCAGAGCGTTGAATGCAACGCGATGGCCTTCACCTTCATGATAAATCAGGTTTTCCTTTGGAACCCTCACGGAGTCCAATATCAAACGGGCTGTGGAGCTGCCTTTCAATCCTGCCTTATGCTCTTCCGGCCCGATACTAACGCCTGGGAAGCCGCGCTCAACGACAAACGCATCGATTCGGCCGTCATCACGCTTCGCGAAAGTGACGAACGTCTTGGCCCATTTCGCGTTCGATATCCACATTTTTGTGCCGTCGACGATGCAGTCGTCGCCGTCGCGGGTTACGCGGGTCGTCATTCCAAGCGCGTCTGAGCCGCTATCCGGCTCACTCAGAGCGTAAGCGCTCATCCATTCGCCCGATGTGAGCCGCGGCAGATACTTGCTGCAAAGCTCGCTCGTGCCCCAAAGAGAAATTGGCGCCTGGCCGATGCCCATGTGGACCGCGACCGTGGTGCTAAAGCTACCATTCAGGCTGAGGTGCTCCAGCATCCGGGTTCCGAGCGCTTTCGAAAGTCCCAGCCCCCCATACTTCTCCGGCGTCTCGGGGCCAGCGAACCCCAACGCGCCGGCCTGAGCAAACAGCGTCTCCATAAGGCCGTCTTCCTGATGGTCGAGCCTCTCGACAAGCGGCCCCACCTCGCGCCTGGCAAAGTCCGACGCTGTCTTGATCATCAGCTGCTCATCGCTGCCGAATTCTTCGGGCGCGAATATTTGAGCATCGTCGCCCAAAAGGAAGCGTCCGCCTCCACTGGCGACTTCGTTGCTCGGCATAGACCAAGATTATGCCGGAACTTTTCGAGCAGCGGGGTACACTTTCGGTCGGAGCAAGTAATGAGAAAAGGTTTCGGTTTAGGCTTTTTGCTTGTTGGCTGGGCTGCCTGCCAAGCGCAAGGTGTTTGGCCGATGGAGAAACTTGATCGTTGGGGCACGGGCAAAGCTCCGGCCGGGCCACCTCCGGGCAGTTACACTTCGCCATGGGTCAAGTACCGAGTAACGGGACCTGCGGTTAGCCACTCGCCAGCTCTTGGACAAGGCAACGTCGGCTTTTACGGGTCTTGGATTCCTGCGCACGTCGGCAAGTTCAACATATCAAACGGCACTACCCTCGGTGTGTTCGACACTCTCGGAAATTTTGCGCAGAGTACTCCCGCCATTGCTTCGAACGGCCAGATTTATGCGGCGGTTGCCGCAAATTATCAGAACTCGCCGGTGGGTCGCCTCTTCTCCATTAATCCTGTAACGATGGACTACGATTGGACATTCGTTACAAACGCGGTCAAGTTCAGCGACTACGAGAGCGTTTCACCAATCCTTGGCCCTGACGGTGACATCATGATTTCCTCGACAACGGGGCAAGCCTGGCGAATCGATGACGCTACTGGAGTGCCCGTCTGGACGAAATCGGGGTTGGGTGCTGGCATGCACACTATTGTGTTCACGCGTGACGACACCAAGGTCATAGTTCCTAACGGCAACAGTGTCACGGCATTTGATTACGCGACAGGAAATCAAGAATGGACGCTCAACTGCGGAGCAGCTGCAGGAGCGCCAGCCGTTAGTCCAGACGGCACAGTTATTTTTGGCTGTGACAACGGCACCATATTTGCGCTCAATCCAGATACTGGGGGTATCGAATGGACTTGGCTTGCGCTCGCCTCCGTGAGAGCTGCACCTGCATTTAGCAACGGTAAGGCTTACGTTTCGGGACATGACAACCGTTTGTACTGCTTCGACGTTGCAACCGGTAATCGGGACTGGTCGTTCACAGCAACGAATCAGTTGAGGCAGGCTCCGAGCGTCGATTCTAACGGACGCATCTACGTGCTGGCAAGGTTCGGCGAGCTGTACTGCGTTTCGCCTTCCGGGTCCCTGATCTGGTCGCACATAATAAATGCCGAAGGCCGTGGTCCGCTGTCTATCGGAGCGGACGGCACCGTATATGCGTCGGGCGGCGGCATTTTTGCAATAACGCAAACTGCATCCTCACAATCTCCCGAGTCGTACAGCACTGTCAGAGGCATAAATATCGGTGGTGGCCTTCTAGAAATACTTCAGAGCGACAACTTATATTTATCTTATCGCCCCGGGATTATCTTCAGCAGTGGGCAGCCCCCCGTCGAACTTACTTTCAACGTGACATGTCCGCGGAGTCAGCTTGCTTCTATAACGATCAGTTTGGAATCGGGCGCAACCACGAGCGCGCTTGTGCAGAAGATCTTCCTCTGGGATAACAATTCGTCCCTTTGGGTTGAAGTAGATTCTCGCGCTTCAACCGTTCCCGATTCGGTGGCCGAAATTACAGTGAATACATTCACCAACCGATTTGTTCAGGCTGGTACGAATTTGATTAAAATGAGAGTGACATGGAAAC
>JALYSG010000009.1 GCA_030854945.1 Armatimonadota bacterium | reverse complement strand
GGCTTACGCTGAGAACAAGCGGGCACGACGCAAAGAGCTGCAGGCCATCGCAGACTTTGTTCTTGCCGAGGCCAAGGGTGCGACGATCATTTTCGGCGGAGACTTCAATATCCCGCCGGATCACACTGTCACGGACTCGCTGCAGCCCGACCTTTCCGATTCCTTCAAAGCATCCGGTCGGGGCTGGGGGGCGACTGCGGTCAACGACTATCCTATGGTTCGGATCGACCAAATCTGGACCTCGAAGCACTTAGAACCGGTGATGGTGTCGTCAAAGAAAACACGTCACTCGGATCACCGAATGGTAATCGCCGACTTCGCGGGGCAAAGCAGGTGAACAGTCGCAATTGCTTCTGGCACCATCCAAGACGCTGGTACATAAATTGCGAGCCTATGGTAACGATTTCTTGAAATCTTCGGTCTATAAAGACATGAGAGGAACATGGTTTTTGGGTGTGATGGCGCTCGCCGCCGTGGTCGCAGTTGGAGCAAGATGGTCGGGCTACCCGACGCAGAAGAGCGCCGCGCCTCAAGTCAACGCAGCCCCCGTGCCATTGCCCGGCACCGGTTTTACCGAGGGCGAAAAGCAGTCGATCGCGATTCTTCAAACGTTCATCGTCGCTGCCCTCGACGACTTGGAGCCCACGCGCGGCACCGTGGAGACCCGGCTTACGCCGGACGGAATGCGCGAACGATATGTCACCAGCGGCAAGTTCGGCATGTCCAGGGTGGGCAACTACTACAACATCGACCATGGAGACGAACGGCTGGTCGGCAATTTGGACGACTATGAACCCGAGCAAGTTTACGACGAGTTCGAACGTACGCCGGTCCGGAGGTCGTTCAACATTCCGCATCTCGTAGTGAGTGCGGACGGCAAGCCACTGACGCATGAGAATATGTCGATCGTGTGGCGCAGACATGGCCAGGAACTGGACGCCGACGCTGCGATCGTGGCGGCAATTCGGAAGAATCTTGCGGCCGCAAAACTCGGCGAAGAATTCGCGTTCGAGGTTCCTGGGTTCATCGGCTGGGCAAAGCCGCTGAAGCTGACCAAGAAGGAATGCCTCAGTTGCCATCCCAGTATGAAGGTGGGTGAGACGGCTGCAATCTCCGCGTACTTCACGCCGAAAGATTGACACCAGCGGCGGTGCCCGGTTATCGCGTAAATGCGTGGCTGCCCTATATTGTTGGGCTTCTTCCGTTACTGGTCGTTTTCTTCTTTTCCTTCACAGGATTCGATACGTTAATCGTATCACTCTTGGCAATTGTCTGCTTCATGCTTACGATTTTTACTGTGCTCCTTGCATCGCGAAAAATGCCTGAAAAGCACGCGCTAAGGCTAATCGCAGCCGGCCTCATTCTCACCGGCGCGATCCCGTTTACACATTGGCCGCTTCGACTGTCGTTTGCGATTTCTTGGCCATTCATGAACCAGATGGCGAACCGATTGGAAGCCGGAGAGAAGGTAGCGCCCCAATGGGCGGGCGTGTTTTACATCCGGCGCGCAGAAATCAACCATCGCGGCATGGCCGTACTGTGGATCGACATTAGCGGCGGCGGGGGCACAGGTTTCGCGCGTCCTTCAGATGACATTGCCGTCAGCAAGTTCAATCACTGGTCCGACTACCGACTTTGGGCGAACTGGCATCACATTGCTGAAGATTGAACATAGACGCTGGCCGGGATATCGGTCGATAGAGCTTACGTGAATAGTCGTATCCTCAATTGACTGAGGAGAAGCTAGGTGATAGGATCCACAACGCCGACCGCGAAAGATCCGGCCGCGTCGTGTCGACCGGCATGGAAATGAAGAAACTCGATATCGCTGAATTGGAAAAAACCTACAATGGTTAAGCAGCCGTGGACACTGCGGGCCAAAGCCAGCCGAATGTGCCGGCGGTAACCATTCCGTAGATCGCTGCATCCAGCAATTCTGGCCAGAGCCGCACGTGTCGGTACCAAATGACGTGCGGAATATAAGCTAGGCCGTGCGCCATGAACGCGACGGTGCCCGCGATCCGAAACACATCGAGGTATTCAGGCGTGTCGCCCGCGAATGCATGCCAGCAGACGTACGCAACGAAAACACCGATTAGGATATAGGAAAGCAGCGTGAGAACCAGGTTCTTGCCCATGTTCACCATGCCGTCCCAGATCGTGATGGTGCCATTCGGGCCACGTCTCTGTCTCTCTTGGAAGGCTGGGTCCTTCATGTCCGCCATCGTGCCGTGAGGCAGCATATAGTTGCCGGCAGGGATTCCCGATAGCGCTTCAGCTACCCGGTTCTCATCGGGCAGGCCCTTCCAGTCCCCCTTATGGAAAGGGAGCACCATGTGCATTAGAAAGCTCGCGATCCAGACGAAAACCGCTGAGACGAGAATCGGCATCCACAAATCAGATAGAAACTCCATGAGTCACCTCCTGTCGTAGGGACGGTGCGGGTCAATGTAAAGAACGAGGACTCAAAACAAATCAGCCCTTCGCCGAATTCGGCGAAGGGCTGATTTTATCGAACCGGAAAACGCTTAGAGCTTGATTTCGATGTCGACTCCGCTAGGGAGGTCGAGGCGCATGAGGGCGTCGATGGTCTTGTTGGTGGGCTCTAAGATGTCGATCAAGCGCTTGTGCGTTCGAACTTCGAACTGCTCCATCGACTCCTTGTCGATGTGCGGGCCGCGGATCACGGAAAACTTGCGGATGTGCGTGGGCAGCGGAATCGGCCCGGCAAGGCGGGCGCCCGTGCGCTTGGCGGTGTCGGCAATCCTCTCGGCGCTTTGGTCCAACGCGCGGTGGTCGTAAGCTTTCAGCTTGATTCTAACTTTTTCGGTTCGCATATGCGTTTCTTATAGTTCGAGGGCCGCCTTTTGGCAGCCCTCGTTGTTTCCTGGTTACTCCAGCACTTCGGTGATGGATCCGGCGCCGACTGTTCGGCCACCTTCGCGGATCGCAAACTTCGAGCCCTGCTCCATGGCGATCGTCTGGCCGAGCTCGACGGTCATCGTGATGTTGTCTCCGGGCATCACCATCTCCACGCCGTCGGGAAGGTTGAGCGTCCCGGTGACGTCGGTGGTGCGGAAGTAGAACTGGGGGCGGTACCCGCTGACGAACGGCGTGTGACGGCCGCCCTCGTCCTTGCTCAGGACGTAAACCTCGGATTTGAATTTCGTGTGCGGCTTGATCGAGCCGGGCTTGGCGATAACCATGCCTCGCTCGATGTCCTTTCTGTCCACGCCACGAAGAAGAAGGCCGACGTTGTCGCCCGCTTCGCAGTAGTCGAGCAGCTTTCGGAACATTTCGATTCCGGTGCAAACCGTTTTTCGAGGCGCCTCATTGAGGCCGACGATCTCAACTTCTTCGTTGACTTTCAACTGGCCGCGCTCGACACGTCCGGTAGCGACGGTGCCACGGCCGGTGATCGTGAAGACGTCTTCGACGGCAGTGAGGAACGGCTTGTCCTTCTCGCGCTCGGGCTGCGGAATATAGCTGTCGACCGCTTCCATGAGCTCGAGGACTTTCTTGGTCCACTCGTTCTCGAGGTCGATCGGATCTTGCTCCATGACCTTGAGGGCGGAGCCTCGAATGATCGGGGTCTTGTCGCCAGGGAAACCGTACTTGGTGAGCAAGTCCTGGATTTCCATTTCGACGACGTCGAGGATCTCGGGGTCGTCGACCATGTCGCACTTGTTCATGAACACGACGATGTACGGCACGCCAACCTGACGGGCGAGCAAGATGTGCTCTCGCGTCTGGGGCATGGGGCCGTCCGCCGCGGACACGACCAAGATCGCACCGTCCATCTGGGCGGCGCCGGTGATCATGTTCTTAACGAAGTCGGCGTGGCCGGGGCAGTCAACGTGGGCGTAGTGCCGTGTGTCGGTTTCGTACTCGGCGTGGAAAATGTTGATCGTGATGCCACGAGCCTTCTCTTCGGGGGCGGCGTCGATCTCGTCGTATCGCTGCTTCTTGGCAAGACCCTTTGAGGCGAGCACGTTTGTGATCGCCGAGGTCAGCGTCGTCTTGCCGTGGTCGACGTGACCGATTGTTCCAACGTTTACGTGCGGTTTTGTCCGCTCAAATTTTGCTCTTGCCATCGATACCTCTTGTGTGTGTGCTACGCCCGCAACTGAGTTTGGGCGCGACTTGCAATTGTGACACAAGCGAGGCTCGGCGGTCAATGCGGCGCAGCTCAACCAAAACCTGGTGAGCATCACGTGCGTCGATGCAAAGCAGGCGCACGTCTGGATCGCTGAATTCTCTCCCCCCTTGGCGTCAGGTTTGGTAAACTTATCATGCGGCCGGGGGTTGGGATCGGCGCCGCACGTACACCAGGCACAAATCTCATGGTTAATCCAATTTCTCCCAATCGGGTTCTAGTCGTAGACGATGAGCCGGCAGTACTTGATCTACTGGCTGCGATCGTTCGCCAGGCAGGCTATCTGCCTCACCTCGCTGGGAGCGCCGAGGAGGCGATCCAAGCCTTACGGCTGGTCGCTTCGGAGACGTGTTTGGTGATATCCGACATCGTCATGAATGGTATGAACGGCCTTGAGTTGGCATCGTGGATCCGCTCTGAACATCCTGAACTGCCCGTTCTGCTTGTCTCGGGTTACATGGAGGAAAGTCAGCAGACTCTTCCGCCAGGCGTCCAGTTTCGCAAGAAGCCGATCAGCGTCAGAGAGATTCAGGCTTTGGTCGAACAGTCGTGCGATACCGACTCCCCGGGGACTACGGTCAATTAGCGACACGAAGCCCTAGCTTTCATCGCACGCGATCATCGTGCCCTGTCAGGATGTTGTTGCATTTGGCAACCTGTCCGTGGCCCCATCCACATGTGCCGTTGCGAGATCGAGGGAGCACCGCTGGAGTACGCTATGTGTATGGGTGACCGAAAACCGAAAAAGAACTCGTCGGGCAACAGCGATGCGCACAAATCGAAGAGGGCCAAGAACCTCGCCGAGCGTCCGCCGACGGCCCCGTCGGCAGCAGACAAGCCGAAGCAAAAGAAGAAGTAGTCTTAGTTCGTGCGGATATCCCGCAGCCACTTGACGTGGAAGTCCAGGAACAGACGGTTGCGCCCGCCCGTGTGGGCAGACTTCCCTTTCAGGTTCTCAGGCACGGTAGGAATCGTTCGCGGATAGTAGGGGTCGACGGCTAGCTCGACATCGGCGATCCCATCGGGATTGCCCGCTTGCGGGTTGCCCGCTCCTTGCAAATCGGTAAGGCAGGCGGCGACGGTCTTTCCCCAGAAATTATCGAGCGGCACGGGGTCGTCGGGCCTGTCGAATCGCCACATCCAGTAGCGCGTGTCACCCGCGTCGGTCTCCTGCTTGGATTGAATCGCCTCTCCGACGGGCGCGCCCACCAAGCTTGCGCAAGACCAGATATCAGGGCTCTTGATATATGGCTCGAGAACAATCGCCGCCCAGCCGGCCCTGGGGTCGCTCGGCGGCCAGGATGTCCAGGGGCGATAGCCCAGCGAGGTCTTCAAATCTCGGCGATCGGGCATGCGGTCGTCATTCTCGGAAAGATACATCGCAAATGCGTATCCGAGCTGTCTCAAGTTGCTGATGCAGCCACTTTTCCTCGCCGCTTCTTTTGCTCGAGAAAACACGGGAAAAAGAACCGCGGCAAGAATCGCAATAATCGCGATTACGATTAGGAGCTCGATCAGTGTAAACGCTCGATTCTTCACTTCCTTACGGATGAGGTTGACATATTCCCGGAAGCCGGCGGGACGCCGGCGCTCCTACAGACGCCTCATAATAAGGGCGGATGACTATCGAGGAGGCTTTGTCGCATATCGTTTCTCGGCGAAGCCTGCGCGAGCCTCAGGCGCGAGAGCTAATGGAGAAGATCATGGCGGGAGACGCCACTTCCGCACAGATAGCCGGCCTATTGGTGGCGTTGAGAATGAAGGGCGAAACGGGCGCCGAGATTACCGGCTTCGCCCAAGCGATGCGCGCGCACGTTGTGCCGCTGACGCACAGCCGCAAGAATGTGGTGGACACGTGCGGGACCGGAGGCGACACGCTGAAGACCTTCAACCTTAGCACCGCCGCTGCCATCGTGACTTCGGCCGCGGGGGTGCCTGTTGCTAAGCACGGCAACCGCGCATTCACCAGCAAATGCGGCAGCGCCGATGTCCTGGAAGCTCTGGGCGTTAACCTCGGGCGCACCCCAGAAGAAAACGGACGGATGCTGGACGAAATCGGAATCGCGTTCATGTTCGCGCCGAATCATCACCCCGCCATGAAACACGCGGCAGGTCCGCGCCGTGAGATGAAGCTGCGGACGGTTTTCAACGTGCTCGGGCCGCTCACCAACCCTGCCGGGGCCGACCGCCAGCTTATCGGCGTTTTTGCGCCGGCGTTGGTTCCGAAAATCGCCTCCGCGTTAAAGCGTCTGGGATGCAAGCGCGGGGTGGTCGCTCATGGAATGCTCGGCCTCGACGAAGTAGCCCCGATCGGCGCAACACGGATGGCGATTCTGGATGGCAAGGATGTGTCGGAGCGGACGATGCATGCCGAAGAGTTCGGCATCGTCGCGCCGAAGCTGCATGAAATCGCCTGCGCCGGCGGCGTGGACGAAGCAGTTTCGCGGTTTCGGATCGCTATCAACGATGCTGATAGCCCGGAATGTCGCGCGATCATGCCGAGCGCCGGCGTTGCGATTTGGCTCGGTGAAGGGGCCGCCTCGATCCGTGAGGGCGTCGATCTCGCCCGCTCCACGGTCGCAGCCGGCAAAGCTGAGGCGAAGCTGCGCGAGTTCGTCGTCTGGGGCTCCGCGTGAACGTTTTATTGCGCATCATCGCGGATAAAAAAGAGGGCGTGAGGGAGCGCAAGACGACGGCTCTGATGGCCGACCTTCGCGTACGCATTTCCGACATGCGGCCCGCGCGCGGCTTCGAAGCTAGGCTCCGGGCAGACGCAAGTCCTATCGCCTTGATCGCCGAAGTAAAGAAAGCCAGCCCAAGCAAGGGCCTGATCGCTCCGGATTTTGACCCTGTGGGGACCGCGCACGCGTATCAGGCGGGCGGAGCAAGCTGCATCAGCGTTCTGACCGACCGCGACTACTTTAAAGGATCGGTCGACGACTTGAAGGCAGTTCGCTCCGCCGTAGACTTGCCGGTGCTTCGCAAGGATTTTGTTGTGGATGAGCTTTGTGTTGCGGAAACTCGCGAAATGGGGGCGGATTGCTTGCTTCTGATTGCGGCGGCGCTTTCGCAAATGCAGTTGCAGGACTATACGGGCTTGGCGAGTGAGTTCGGCCTGGACGTTTTGGTGGAAGCCCACGATGGCAACGAGCTGGGCATGGCGCTTAACTCGGGCGCGTCGCTGATCGGAATAAACAACCGAGATTTGACGACATTTGATACGGACCTTTCGGTTACAGAGGCGCTGGCTCCACTCGCCAGCGGCCGGTTTGTGGTGAGCGAAAGCGCAATCGAGACGCGCGAAGACGTGGAACGCGTTGCAGAGGCGGGAGCTAAAGCGATTTTAGTGGGAGAGACGTTGATGCGCGACGCTGATCCTGCCGCGGCAATTCGAAGGCTGCTCGGGCGATGACCCGGGTTAAGATTTGCGGGATAACAAACTTGGGTGACCTCGAGGCTGCAGTAGATGCGGGAGCCGACTACATTGGTATCGTTCGAGAGCCAACGAGCCCGAGGTATGTGGAAAACCCTGTTCCTTTTATAGAGGCGGCGTGTGGAAAAGTGGCCGTGATCGGGGTCTACGGTGAATTCCGCTTTGATGGTTATGTGCAATTTTTCGACTCAATTCAGACCATATCGCCACGAGTCTCCGATATCACGGGCGGGTACGTTCGGGTTTTCAGAACCGGCGAAACGGATGTGGATAACATAGTTGCCGAGGCTGACGGGCCGATTCTTTTGGATGCGTACCATCCCGATGGCTACGGCGGCACCGGCACGGTTGCGGACTGGGATCAGGCGGCTGAGACCGTCCTTCGGTGTGAGCATCCGGTTTTCTTGGCCGGAGGTTTGTCGCCTTCCAACGTGGGCGATGCGATCCGCAAGGTGCGACCGTTCGCCGTGGACGTGAGCAGCGGAGTCGAGCTGGCGCCTGGCAAGAAAGGCCGAGACTTAGTGCGCGACTTTGTGCAAGCGGCAAGAAATGTTTAAGGTTACTTATGGAACCAGCACAAATCTTGCGCGCACTGGTGTGCTAGCGCTTCCTCACGGCGAAGTTGCGACACCCGCTTTTATGCCTGTGGGGACGCAGGCAACTGTGAAGACAGTCGGGTCAGACGACCTCGAAGCCCTGGGATTCGAGATGATTCTCGCAAACACCTACCACTTGGCGCTGCGGCCGGGAGCCGATGTGATAGAACGCATCGGCGGGCTGAACGACTTCATGTCGTGGCAAAAGCCGATCCTCACCGACAGCGGCGGCTATCAGGTGATGAGCCTGGACGCGATGCGCAGCATCGACGATGGCGGAGTTACCTTTCGATCGCACTTAGACGGGACCGCGCTTCGGCTGACGCCGGAGGAGGCAATACGGATTCAGCGGAAATTGGGCGTGGACATTTCGATGTCGTTGGACGTTTGCGCGCCTTTTCCCGCGTCGCGGGACGAGGTTGCGGAGGCCATGCGGCTCACTCATCTGTGGGCGCCGCGCAACTTGGCTGCCAAGGCAGACCGGCAGGCGGTTTTCGGGATTGTTCAAGGCGGAACATACGAAGATCTGCGGAGAGAATCGGCAGAGCTTATTTCCAGTATGCCTTTCGATGGAATCGCAATCGGTGGGGTCAGCGTTGGCGAGCCTACAGAAATGCAACATCCGGTGGTGGCGTCAGTTGCGCCGCAATTGCCGGTGGAAAAGCCGCGATATTTAATGGGTGTCGGCCATCCTAAAGACATCATTCATGCGGTGAAGCACGGTATTGATTTGTTCGATTGTGTTTTACCCACACGAATGGCGCGACACCACGCGTTGTATACATTGAACGGCATCATCAACGTTCAAAACGCAAAGTGGGCGGAACACAAGGGACCCGTCGACGAGATGAGCGTCTTCCCTCAAACAGAACGCTATTCGGCGGCATACTTGCGGCACTTATTCAAGGCAAAGGAGCCGTTAGGCGCACGAATTGCGACCCTTCATAATCTAGCGTTTTATGGGCGTTTGATGAGCGATATTAGAGCCGCCATCGTGGGCGATAGTTGGGCGTACTTAGAGGAGAAGTATGAAAACGCATAAGGCACTTGTGTGCTTTGTAACGGGCGGCGACCCGCCAATCGAGCAACTGCCCGAGATATTGAGCGCTTTGAGTGATGGTGGCGCGGATATCATCGAGATCGGAATTCCGTTTAGCGATCCGATCGCGGATGGGCCGACGATTCAAGCAGCAAGCCAGCGCGCGCTGGATCGAGGGACTACTGTCGACCAGATATTCGATGCTGTGCAGAACGCTCGAATCGATAAACCAATTGTCTTCATGGGTTATACCAATACGGCGATGCGAGTGGGGTTCGATAGTTTTGCCAAAAGAGCCGCGGCTACCGGAGCATCGGGCGTTATTCTTAGCGATCTTGCACCGGATGATTGTGCAGAGTGGATGGTTGCTGCAAAGTCGCATAGGCTGGACTCGATTTTTCTTGCCGCGCCGACAAGCACACACGACCGAATCGCGTTAATTGTGAAGAATTCGACGGGGTTTGTATATTGCGTGTCGCGAACAGGTGTGACCGGGGTGGACTCCGAAGTTCCGCTCGATGTTGCGTTAACGGTAAGTAGGATAAAAGAGCACACTGAGCTCCCAGTTTATGTGGGATTCGGGATTTCGACGCCTGAACACGTGCGCATGGTGTGCGACGTGGCCGATGGCGCCGTTGTTGGCAGCCACATCGTTTCATTCCTACACCACGAGTGGAACAACGGCGAGGGTCGAGGCAAGTTCGAGACAATGATTCGCAGCCTTAAGGCGGCTACAGAAGCATGAGGAAACCGTTTTCCAGCGAATCGTCCGGGTCATCGCATATGCGTTGACCAATGAATTTTGCACCGCTCTTTTCGTAGAGACGGTGGGCGTCGGTCAACTTCGCGTCGGACCAAATTTCCATTTCTCTGTAGCCCGCGAGACGCGCCTCGTTTACAATATAGTCAAAGAACTCTCGACCTAGGCCGCGACCTCGATATTCGTGTGATAGGTAAAGACGGCAGAGTTCGCATCGGCGTTCAACTTCGGGCATGAGGCCACCCGTGCCGACGATTTCTCCGTCAATCACCATCACCCAAAATGCACCGCCGCCTTTGATGTAAAAAGCGTCCACATCTTCTGTATCCGCGTTATAGCCGCCCGCCTCCCATGTAAAGCCGTACTCATCGAAAACGGCGTGAATAACCCTGCAGATTTCCTCATCGTCACCTTTATTGTACGGTCGGATTGTCGGCACCTGCATTTGGGCAGAATACCCGCGGGTAGGTAAACTTTCGCCATGCAAGTGGTGGTCATCGGGGCGGGGGGCTTGCTGGGCCAAGACATAGTGAAGGATGGCAAACGGCGCGGTTGGACGATCGTTACGCCTGGCCGCGAGCAGCTCGATGTAACCGACGAAAGTGCCATGGCGGGCTATTTCGGCCACGCCCGACCCGCTTGGATCATTAACTGCGCCGCATTCGTAGCGGTCGACGACGCGGAATGCAGCCGCAACGAGGCATTTGTCATAAATTCCGAAGGAGCACTTTATGCCGCCCGGGCTTCGTTAATGTCCGGGGCAAGACTAGTCCACATATCCACGGACTATGTTTTCGATGGCCGAAAGAAGCAACCTTACACCGAAGACGACGAGGTAAACCCATTGGGGGTTTACGCTGCAAGCAAGTTACAGGGCGAGCGTAACGTCCTGGCCACAAATCCGTCGGCCATTGTCGCACGTAGCGCATGGCTCTATGGCGTTGGACGTGCGAACTTTCCATCGAAGATATTGGACACCGCACTAAAGGGCAAAGCATTGCGAATCGTCTCGGATCGTGTCGGGTCGCCAACTTACACTCCCGATTTGGCAAAGGGTATCGGCGATATCATGGAGTTTGGCGTTCCTGGTGGGATCTACCATGTCGTTAATTCGGGCGCGGCCAGTTGGTACGATTTGGTGAAGGAAATGCTGCGCGCCGCTGGCGTAGCCGTACCTTTAGAACCTGCATCGACCGAAGAATATCCAACACCTGCTGAGCGGCCAGCTTACAGCGTGCTGTCAACGGAAAAACTGCGGCTAGCCGGCGTCGAAATTCTTCCGCCTTGGCAAGATGCGGTCGGCCGATTTGTGAGGGAGCTGCGCTCTATGGGCGTTCTTCCAGCGTGAAAGCATCCGGAAGCAGAACCCCTAATGTCGCTTCGCGAATATTGCCATTCTCATCTGCGATGTAGATGGTCACCGATGGCTCGGCGAACTCTGCAATGACCTGACAGCAAGCTCCGCACGGAGCCGCTCCATTCTCCGTCACCACCATAAGCGACTCGATTTGCTTTGCTCCACCGGCGATCATCGCTTGAACGGCAACACGTTCGGCGCATTGGCCCAACGGGTAGACCGCATTCTCTACGTTGCAGCCCACGAAAGTGCGCTGACCTTCCGAAAGCAATGCAGCGCCAACTTTGTAATTGGAGTACCGCGCGTGGGCGAATTTGCGCACTTCTGATGCCAACTTGTAGAGCTCGTCCTTCATGATTTGAATTCTACGATTGTGACGCCCGCACCGCCAACATTCGCGGGCGCCTCATAGTAGCGCGATACCTCGCGCCTGCCGGCGAGAAAGTCTCGGACCACTTTTTTAAGGATGCCGTCACCCTTTCCGTGAACGATCCTGGCCTGATGAATTCCGGCCAAAATCGCATCGTCGAAATATCCCTCTAAGACTTCTTGTGCCTCTTCGACACGCATCCGGCGCAAGGAAATTTCCGTGGTGACATTTGTCATAGCGCCAACGGGCTTTCGAGCGGACTGGATTTTGCGTGGCAAGGGCGTATCGACCGGCTCAATGTCTTGTGGTTTTACCGTGAACCGCACGCTCCCAAGTTGTAGTACAACAGAGCCACTTCGCTGCACTTCCAGAACCGTGGCAGCGTGCGCTCTCCCCCGGACTCGGACAAGGTCGCCGACGCTGACTTCGGACTTAGCCGGCTCGTCTGCGTCGGCGAGGGTCTTGGCTGCCTCCGTAAAATCGGCCTCAAGTTCACGTGCTTTCCCTAATATCTCTTCTCGTTTCGCTCCTGTCAAATTGGCGGTCGAATCTAAAAGTTCACGGTACTTCGCGCGCATTTCGCGGATCGCTTCTGTAAGGGTGTCCCGGGCTGATTCTCTCGCTTCTTGGAGCTTTTCTTTCTGTCGCTCTCGCTCCTCTTTGAGAGCTGCTCTGTCCGCAGTGGCTTGCTTCAGGGTTTGATCGGCCTCAGCTAGTTGGCTTTGGGCGTCCGCGATAAGCTCATCCAGTTGTGCCGATCTGTCGCGCTCTGATCGCGCCGTTTCGCTCAAAAGGCCCTCTGCTCGCTTCGCAACTTCGTCAGGCAATCCGTATCTGCGGGCGATCTCAAACGCGTGACTCGCGCCGGTTGCGCCCGGGATCAACCTGTAGGTAGGTCTAAGAGTAAGCAAGTCGAACTCCATTGCGGCAGTGCGAAATGCGTCGCTTTCCAGCGCGAATTGTTTGAGTTCCCCGTAATGCGTCGTCGCCGCAATCACGACACCTCTTTCGGCAAGCGTATTCAGGACCGCTTTTCCGATCGCCGCACCCTCTGCCGGATCGGTTCCAGCCCCGATCTCGTCGAACAAACAAAGCGCGCCAGCCGTCGCTTCGTTGAGCGCCCTGGCGACGTTTTTCAGGTGACCACTAAATGTGGAGAGAGACTGTTCCAGGCTCTGCTCGTCGCCGATATCCGCCCAAATCCCGCTGAACACGCCATATTCGACGCGCTTGGCCGGCGGGAATAATCCGCACCCGATCATAAGGGAATAGAGGCCGAGGGTTTTCAAGCAGACGGTCTTTCCGCCCGTATTCGGGCCTGTGATCAAAAGCGACTTTAGCGAGCCGCCGACGGCCACATCGAACGGAACAGAAATTTCTCGATCTAGCAAGGGATGGTGACCCTTTTCGATTTTCAACAACGGGTCCCCTACCAGTTTTGGGGCGGTCGCCTCGGTCTCTTGGGCGTCGTTAGCACATGCCACGACTGCGTCGATTTCCGCGAGGCTCGACAGACCTGCTACAATTTCTTCCGCGTGACTCCCAATTTCCGAGGAAAGCGCGAGTAGCACTTTTTCGACCTCTTCCCTTTCAGTGCCTTCAATTTCGCGGAGTTTATTTGTCTCCGTAACCACCGCCTGCGGTTCGATAAAAAGAGTTTGACCCGATCCGCTGGAGTCGTGTACTATTCCGGGCACTTTGCCTTTGTAAGGCGCCTTTACCGGGAGGACGTACCTACCGGATCGCTGGGTGTAAAGCGGATCCTGCAAATAAGATTTCATCGACGACACCATTGACTGAATTCGCTCGACGATTCGCTTCGCCTGAGTGTTCTTTTTGATCCGAATGGTCTTTAGTTCAGGGCTCGCGGAGTCGAGGACGTCACCCTCTGGAGACACTGAACTCTCGATTCTCCGCTGCAGGTCGGCGAGGAACGGCAAGGTTTCGGCAAGCCTCCAAAGAAGCGGCGCATTTTCGCGCTCATTCTGCATCCACTTCCGCACGCGCGCCAATGCGCCGAGCGTCTCACTCGTCCGAAAAATCGTATCGCCGGCGAGCATCGATCCTTTTGCGGCGTTGCGAACCTGCGCGCGCACGTCTCGTGCGTTCCCATACACGGGCAGATCCCCCAATGAAATCAGTTCGCGGGCCTCCGCAGTGCGACCAATTCGCTTTTCGATCAGGATGCGATCGAAAGTGGGCTCAATTGAAAGCAGAACCTCTGCTCCGATCTCTGTCTGACAGCGCGCTGCTACCCTTTCAAGCAGGCGGTTTAGCTCTAATACGCGCTGGGCATGAGTCCGGTCCATGGAGTTATTGTCGATATTCGGCGGTAACTGTGGAAGAAAGACCACCGCGCACCGCGAATTCGCCCTCGACCGACGCAAATCGAGGCGACAAAACGGCAATGAGATCGTCGAGAATTCGATTTATGACTGCCTCATAGTAAATGCCTTCGTTTCGAAACGACACGTAGTACATCTTTAGGGACTTCAGTTCAATGCAAGTTTCATCCGGAACATAGCGGAGTGTGATTGTTGCGAAGTCCGGCTGACCGGTTTTAGGGCAAACGCTCGTAAACTCCGGCGAGACGTGCTCTATTACGTAGTCTCGTTCCGTGGCAGGGTTTGGAAATGTTTCGAGTAGGTCTCGGCTCACCCTTCCATTATGAAGGAGGCGGGGCTGACGCATCTTTCTTGCCTGATATCGTCTTATCCATTGAAGACGCAATCGCCGCGTCCGCGGAGTAGCCGCCCATTCCGGTGACCAGAAGTGCCGCAGCCATCGCGAATAGCGCCAACGGAAACTCGACCCCAGGGTTGAAAAATCCTTGGTTTAAGTGAACCTTGTAGATGGCTACCGCCATGTTCACCGCGACGCCGAAGGCCGCAAGTTTGCCCAAGAAACCAATCACGAGGGCGACGCCGCCTCCAAGTTCGGCAAGGACACTGAGATATGCGAGCCAACTGGGGATTCCCTTGGCCGCCATGCTGTCGATCGTGCCCTGGAGGCTCCCGGCGCCACCGGGGACGGCCCCGAGCGTTTGAAGACCGTGCGCTACCATGATGCCGCCAAGCGTCAGGCGCAAGATTAGAAGGGCAAGATCCGTACTCGTTCGTTTCTGCATGTTCAGAACCTCCTGATACCTTGTAGTACGGACGAAGCCTGGTCTCGGATAAGATTCAGGCGATGGCAAACCCAGCTGTGACCGTTTCTGCGCGCGGGTCCCCCGCTCTGTTGAGTTTGCTGAAAGCCCACCCGCTGGTCGTCGTGGAGCGCTTCGAGGAAGCTCCGACGATGCGGATCGAGTTCAGTGGCCAAGGGCGGCACCGCATCGCGTACCACGGGAACGCTGAAGTCAGCGGACCCTACGGGTTGACGGAACTGATGGACAATAACCCGCTGGTTTGCGCTGACCTCGCTTCGGTCACGGGCCCTGAGGCGACGCTTGCCCTGGTTGCATTGGGGCCGCTGGCGAAAGCGGAACTCCTGATCGAGAGGCCCGCAATTGCGTTCAACTTCAGCACGGGCTCGGCGGACGAAGTCGACGCGGCGCTTGCCACCGAAGGCTGGACTGGCGGTGCCTCCGTCGCAACTTCGGATGAGGCGCCCGACATTTTTTCTGCTCAATGCATCGCACAGATACGGATGCCTCGGGATGAGCGAGACTTAACGGCGTTGTACGAAGAGTGCTTTGGGCGCAGCTTCTTCGTGCGGGCCTCGAGCGGGCCGGTGGTCGTTAGTCAATCCCACGCGACCTATGCTCTTTCTATCAAGGCGCAAGGGGACGGGACGGCTCTCGCGACGGTGTTTGCCCACTCTGCGCGCAACGCAAAGTGCGGAGCGGGTGGGCTCGTGCACCTCTTCAACGTGATGGCCAGCTTTGAAGAGAGTTTGGGAGTGGCAGGATTCTCACCTTCGGGAACGAATTAACCCACGTGTCTTCCCCGCTTGACAAACTCAAGGAACAAGGCGCTGCCGGCCTCGGGCCAATTGAACTTCTGGCAGTTGCTTTCGCCCGGGACGACGACGACTCCGAGCTGAGGCTCGTTGCCTCACGCGAGATGTTCGAGCAAGTTGGCGGCATCCGCAACCTATCTCGGTTCTCAAACTCGACCTTTGGGCGATACGGCATCGACCCGCTGGACGCGATGAGGTTCCAAGCGGCTTTTGAGCTTGGGCGGCGAAGCAAGGAGGCGAAACTCAGCAAGGAGGCCGACCTGTGCAACCCGGAGGAGGTTCACATTATGTTCCGATTCCTTGCGGACGAGCCGAGGGAGCAGGTCTGGGTGGCGCTCCTCGACGTGAAAAACCAACTGATATTGCGGACGCGGCTGCACATCGGAACGCTCGATGCATCGGTCGTGGGTTCGCGTGACGTGTTCGGCGAGGCACTACGCGTTAACGCAGCTTCGATCGTACTAATCCATAACCACCCTAGCGGCGACCCAAGCCCGAGTCCTGAGGACGTAGAGCTGACAAAGCGACTGAAAGCCGCCGGAAAGCACCTGGATATCGAAGTGATAGACCATGTCGTGATTGGCGGGGACGGATTCGCAAGCCTGCACCGCTTGGGTCTAATGGGCTAAAACACACTATGCCACCTGGCCTTGCCGAGATCGCCGCCGAAATTAGGGCGCGGTTCGATGCCCTTCATGCCTCGCGAGAGGCGGCTTTAGCGAACGCCCGCAAAATCATCCAAGTCGCCTCGCGCTCGATAAAGCACATTCAGCGGCGAGAGTTCGACGAAGCTCGCGAATTGATGTCGAGGCTTCGCTCATTGGCAAACGATGCGGACCAAACCTTGAGCGACTCGCCCCAGATTCGATTTGCCGCCTATCACCAGGATGCCCTGAAGGAATACGTTGAGGCTTTCACCCTGTGGGCCATGGTGCATGGCGAAGACATACCCGCGCCAGCGCGACTCGGGGTTGAGGCTCCCGCCTATCTCAATGGGCTCTGCGAGGCCGCCAGCGAGTGCCGCAGATACGCGCTAGATGAAATGCGTTCAGGCAATGCCGAAAACGCACGTCGGCTTTGCGAGTTGATGGAAGACGTTTACGACGAGCTTATCACCTTCGACTATCCGGATGCTCTGACATCGAACCTTCGGAGGAATGTGGACGCCCTGCGAGCGGTCCTCGAACGCACCCAGAGCGACCTTGCTGTGACCGGGACGCAACTTGAACTGATCGAAGAGTTGAGAAGAGCGAAGCCGTGATCGCTCTAATCGCAGCAGCAGTTTGCGCACCCACCGTTGATATTCCGCGTTTCGAGGGCCGAGCGCTTTGGGTGGACGCCACCGCTAATCTCGCGTGGACTATTGATCCGGCATCGGTGCGTGATTTCGTCGCGAATGCAAAGCGCGTCGGCTTTAACGAGATTATCGTCGACGTCAAGCCCATTAACGGAAACATTCTTTTCTCGGGAACTCCCGAGGAACGATTTACGACCTTTCGCGAAACTCGGCTACCTGAGAATTACGACCTGCTCGACGTTTTCAGCAAGGAGGCGCGGGCGCAAGGAATGCGCATTTGCGCGGCGATAAATGTCTTCAGCGAAGGACACTCGTATTTCCCCGGCGTTGGGCTGGCATTTACAAAACCGAAGTGGCAAACGCAAGTGGCTGTTCCCCGCTACCATTTACTCCTGGATGACTACACTCAGATTCCCCTTCTAACCGATCCTCAGGCGAAGCCTAAGGCAGGGTATGCGCAAGTAACGCCCGATGGCGCGGAAGTTCCGGGCACGGACTTGAGAGTTCAGGCGGAGACCGACAAGCAAATTATCGGCCTGCGCGCGACCACCGAATTAGTTTCGCAATTGGAAGCATATCCGGCGATGGTTGCAGTATTCGTCGATCCGTTGGAGGAGGGCGTGCACGAGCGTATGCTCAACCTTATCAGGCGAACGGCGAGGTACGACATCGATGGGATCGTGTTCGATCGTCTGCGTTATTCTGCTATCGATTCCGGAATGGGATCGGCGATGCGGGCAGCATTCGAAGTAAAACACGGCAAGGTCGGTTCGTGGCCGGAGAGCGTTTTTTTCGCTTCGCCGACACCGGGGCCATTGAGGCGTGGTCCGCGCTTCGCTGAGTGGATGCAGTTTAGGGCGGAAGTCATGCAAGAATTCCTCCGCGACGCACGAAAAGCCATCCACGAAGTTAGTCCTAAATTGACGGTCGCTTCGTATGTCGGGGCGGGCTGGGAGACATATTACGAGGTGGGAGTGGATTACGCGTCGGACGATCCGATCGCGCCTTACTCTTGGGCAGGTGAAGAATATGGGCTCTCTGGCTACGCGGGCTACTGCGACTATCTGATGACGGGCTGTTTCTATAAAGTCGCGAAGGAAATCGACCCAGGCGTCGGGCCGGGGCGAGAGCGATTTACCGTCGAGGGTGGTGCGAAATTAACGGCCGAGTTGGCTGGAGATTCGACTTACGTTCTGCCTTCGCTATATGGGCTCGATTGGGAGAAAAACGAGCAGGGCCTGCGCGATGCTATCGCAGCGTGTCGAAGGTATGGCAGCGGGATGATGTTTTTCGACGCCATCTACATAATCCGCAATAACTGGTGGAGCTTGTTCGAGCAGGAGTTTCGCGGTGCGCCAAAGCAGCCCCCCTATTTGATGTCGGGGATCACGCGCGGACGAAACTAATTTGTAATGGTGGGCAAGGAGGGACTCGAACCCTCACGCCTTGCGGCACTGGAACCTAAATCCAGCGCGTCTGCCAATTCCGCCACTCGCCCAGAGTCTCGATTTTACTCGCGACGCTTAGGGGGCTGCGGCCCAAAGTGCTTTTCGTTCGCGCCCGCTTCAAGTTCACCGCGAAATCTCTCGAGCATCGCGGTTGCTTCGCTCTCAAAATGGGGCGTTCCGGAAACGTCGCCTTGCCAGATTTCTTCGACCACCCACTCGGGAACCGGCAGGAACACAATTCTCTCGGGCGCTTCGACGCAAACGTCCAGAACCGTAGAGGTCGAGGTCGAGTCCGGAAAGATGTACTCGAAATGGGCGGCGCTCGGAGTGAATGTCGTCGCGCCCATTTGAGGTTTGCCCTTCACCAAGCCGTCGCGAAACACGGACGCTTCATAGGTACCTTCTGGGGGTGGCTGGCCCAGGCCGAGCCGTCCGAATATCTCCGTTTTCTTAGCTACCGCCCATTCGTTCAGTGTCATTTCTATAGGATACGCCAAGTTCCGGTGGTCCCGGCAAAAAATAACCCCCGCCGAAGCGGGGGTGTTCCTGCCTGCAAGGCTACCGGATGATCTCGAAGATGTCGCCGAGGATGTTTCTATCTCGATCTCGTCCACGGTCATTCCAGTTGCGGTCTCGGCTTTCCCAGTCACGGGAGATGCCGAAATGTTCTCGTACGCGGTTCCAGTTACGGTTGCGCATCAATTCGTCCATTACGCGCTCGGGCTCTACCCTTGCCACTCGGGCAACGTGTGATGCGAGGGCAAGGTCCCCGATGTGGGTGCCCCGATCAACGTAGCGCCACAAACGCGACGTGCTCTGATTGAAGGCCCTGCGGAAGATCTGATCCCAAACCTGCCGCTCGTAAGACTTATCGCCCTCACGACCGTACCGATCGCGGTTGTTGCGATAGAATTCGTCATCATTACCTCGGCGTCCGAGGATGTCGTCGACGAGGTCAGCCAGACCGCCACGTCGATTGCGGTCGCCGTCTTCGTATCGATCGCGGCTATAAGGGTCGCGTTCGTAAGGGTCCTGTCGGTAGCGGCCTTCGTCGTCTCGACCTCGGCGCGGAGGCGTTTGGTAGCCGTACTCGTCGCCGCGTCCGCGGTAGTCGCCATTACCGCGACCCCGGTCGATTTCCATCCAGCCGGTACCTCTGCGATGCTCTTGCCAAATCCTTCGAGGATCCTGATTAGTGCGCTCTGAGATGTAGAAGACAGGGCCAAGGTTCCACATTTGGGTACCGAGGTCTTTCTTTACTCGAACTACATAGTCCAAGCGAAGACCCAGGCCCCTTGCGATGGCGACCGCAGACGCTGCCTCAGTCTCCGAGAGGCGGTCGCGCCTCATCAGGTCGTCGATCTGGGCGACGGCTCCGGTTGCCAACACGGCCGATGCGCCCAAGGTCCATAAAGTACGTTTCACTTCGTTGTGCTCCTTTCGTTCAATAATCTTGGGTCGGATAGCCGGCCCTTCGTATCGATTACGACGTGCAGCCAGATGCGTCGTTTCGTCGGCGGTATTCTTGCTCGGTGATCGACACGGTACGGGTGATGGAGGCGTTGGAGGCATCTGGCCTCATTGGCAGGCCCCTCCGGAAGTTGGCCACGGAACTGCTGTCAGAGCAGGACGGCTTCGATTGGGTAGGTGTTTACGCGCTTCACGGCAACGAACTGCTGCTGGACGAATTCGTGGGCGAACCAACCGAGCATTCGCGCATTGCCGTTGGCAAGGGCGTTTGCGGAACGGCGGTCGCTGAAAATCGCAACATCGTGGTAGATGACGTCCGTGACCTGGAGAACTACCTTGCGTGCAGCCTGGAGACGCGCAGCGAAATCGTAGTGCTGATTCGCAATCAGGACGGCAAGGTGCTCGGACAGATCGATGCCGACGGGCACGCGGTGGGTGCGTTTGACGCCTCGGACGAAGCCGCGTTAGGCGAGATCGCGGAGCTTCTGGCAGATCGATGGAACGAATTGGGTTAGATTTGCGCTATATATTGTATAGTGACTACCATGACAGAGCGCAGCATTCTTTCCACGCATTCCGCCCCTGAGGGGCATTGGGTCGGAGACGGCTTCCCGGTGAAGTCGATCCTGTCGCCTCAGTACGGCCGCGACATCAGCCCGTTTTTGCTTTTCGACCACGCAGGACCGGCCGACTTCGAGCCGGCGACGACGCCTCGCGGCGTAGACGTGCACCCGCACAAGGGCTTCGAGACGGTAACGATCGTATTCGAGGGCGAGCTTGAGCACCGGGACAGCGGCGGCAACGCCGGCAGCATCGGCCCAGGCGACGTGCAGTGGATGACTGCGGGCAGCGGCGTGCTGCACGAGGAGAAGCACTCCGAGGCGTTCACAAAACGCGGCGGCCGCTTCCACGTGGTTCAGCTTTGGGTGAACCTGCTCGCTGCCGACAAGCTTTCCGCACCCGGCTATCAAACGCTGCTTGCCAAGGACATACCGACGGCGTCGCTCGGCGGCGGCTCGGCGCGTGTGATCGCCGGCTCGCTGGATGGTGTCATGGGCCCGGCTAAGACTTTCACTCCGATGAATGTTTGGGACGTGGACCTAAACGGCACCGTCGAGATGGAAGTGCCTACAAGCCACAACGCAATGGTGATCGTGCTTTCGGGCTCGGCTTCTGTTGGCGATGAGACGTTGGGCGTCGGTGAGCTTGTGCTCTTCGGCCGCGACGGCGATGGCATTTCGCTATCCGGCGAAGGCAAGGTCATCGTGCTGACAGGCGAGCCGATCGACGAACCGGTCGCCGCACACGGGCCGTTCGTAATGAACACCCCCGAGGAAATCCGTGAGACAATCGCGGAATACCAGTCGGGGAAATTCGGCAGTCTGTAACTGCCCGGCCATTGCTCCTGCCCTTGAAAGGCAGGAGCAAAGTCAGTACTTGTCGTTGCTGTCCGGCTCGATTACTCGGTAGCCATCTGGTGGCTCCATCGAGAAAACCTCTCCATCGACGTCGATAGGAAAGTCGTAATACAGCACATTCCGGACACCATGCCTTCCAAGGCCGAGTGAACTGTCGATCTCCAGTTTGAACGGTAGCCTACTTTCGGGGTCGCAGTAAAAAACAAAATCTGCGAGCTCGTCCCTAAACCTAGCAATTAGCACGTCCCGCGGACCCAACTTCGAGTTTTCAATCGCTACTAATCCGAGGTTTTTACGGCTACCCATGTCTCGGAGAATTGCCTCAATGTCATCACCTGTTCTGTTGTATTCGCTCGTATATGGCTGAAAGGAAACTGTCTTAGCCTGATGAGCAAGCCTCATAACCTTCGCACCATCGCCTATTACTGTCTCTACAGGCAAAGTGTTCTCACGGTAGTCTCCATTGAAAGGCTGCATGACTCGTACAAAAGCGTCACATCGAAAGCGTTGACCTTGACTCCATGTTTCCTCGATCAGCTTTTCCTCGCCATCGGCGACCTCGAATCTCTCAATGTGTTGCACTCTGCCTTTGATCGCTATTTGAATAGAGTTAACGGTTCGAGCAGTTGCGATTTGTGGTGCAATGAAAAGTGCGCCACCTACAATGGCACTGATGCCGATTGCGACCGCGACCGTGATATTGCGGAAGCGCTTACTGCGAGAATTCGTTGGTAGGGTTGCCATCGTTCGCTCCCCGAGTTGTTCAGGGGCGCTGATCGACTTCAATTCAAGAATTGCCTTATTCAAAAGTTGGCTCAATGTTTTCTCCCGGCGCTGATAGCGCCACTTTCAATCTGGTTTTAGCTTCGCTCAATCGCCATTTGACGGTTCCCTCGGGAATTCCTAGCACGTCGGCAGACTCCCTTGTGGATAACCCTTGAACTTCACGAAGCAGGAATACATCGCGATATTCGGCGCCCAGCGACTCCAACGCGTCCAAAAGGGCAAGCCCGAGTTCAGCATTGGCAATAGGCGAGGTCTCCACTTCGGCCAGTTCGGTTTGGGATGGCGAAAGCCGAAGGACTTCTCGATATGCGATCTTATGAAGCCATGTCGTCAACCGGCTATCGCCCCGGAAGTCCGAGGCAGACTTGTATGCCTGCACGATCGTCGACTGCGCAACGTCCTCCGCATCCTCACGGGACCGCGTCATCGTTAGCGCAAATCGATAGATTGCCGGTTGATAGCGTCGAACGAATTCGCGTGCCGCTTCGGAATCGCCCTTTCGCAATCCGCCTAGCAGCCCGCGCTCCGTCCAAAATCGCATGATTAACCTATTAGAGGCGGCTCCGCGCCATTCGGTTGGAAAATCCTAGAGGAGATCGAACTCGCGGAGGCGAGCGGGGTTGTCACGCCAGTGCTCCCGCACTTTGACGAAGAGCTCTAAGAACACTTTGCCGCCGAGCATTTCCTCGATTTCCTTGCGAGCGAGGGTGCCGACTTCTTTCAGCATCGCGCCCTTCTTCCCGATGAGGATCGGCTTTTGCGATTCGCGCTCGACGATGATCGCGGCGCCGATGTGCGTCACTTCCCCATCCTCCCACTCTTCAATCACCACCGCCACACTATGCGGAATCTCCTCGCGCGTATGCGAAAGCACTTTCTCGCGAATCAATTCGCCTGCGATTTGGCGCATGGTTTGGTCGGTGAAGAAATCGGGGTCTTCGTAAATAGGAGGTCCCTCCGGCAAGAGAGGCACCAACAACTCTAACAATTCCTTGATGTTATGGCCTGTTAGCGCCGTGGTGTACATCATCTGAGCGGGCACGCTGAGATTGCCGTACTCGGCGTGTCGGCTCTCGACGTATTCCGGCCGCAGGTGGTCCATCTTGTTGAGGGCAACCACGACTTTTTCGAATCCGAAGTCCCTTAGCGCATGCGCGACTTTCTTGTCTTCGTCGTTCGGCGCTTTGGAAACATCGACGACCCACAGCGCCGCGTCGGCTTCGGGAATGGCCTGGAACGCTACATCGACCATGACCTTGCCCAGCTTCGATTTCGGATCGTGAATTCCTGGCGTGTCTCGAAAAATGATTTGGCCGTTCGGCAAATTCGCGACTCCGAGAATTGACTTCCTAGTCGTTTGAGGGCGGTTTGATGTAATCGCCACCTTCTGTCCGACAATCATATTCATGAGCGTGCTTTTGCCCACGTTCGGTTTGCCGACAACAGCAACCACACCACACCGAAAAGTCATTCGTTGCCCTTGTCTCGAAACATAAAGCCAACTGAGGTAGCTTTATCTGCTTTGGAAGGCAGCGCAGTTTTAGAGGGCCTCTTTCGTACAGGGGCTCTCGGCTTTCGTGCCGGCCGCTTCACGGGTTCTTCTTTCTCCTCGAACTCATCGTCGGATTCAGGCTCATCGACTGCTATCAACGGAACGCTTTGCTCGCTTTGTTCGAGCTGATCGACTTCAAAGTCCACTTCTGAGAACTGTTCGATTCGCAGCGCATTGTCCGCCGAAGCGTTCGCGAGTCGCAGCACGTCGGCTTCTTCGCCGACATAGAGAACTTGGCTGGCGCCGTCGGTTGCTTCGCTCCGCAAGTGGGTTGCATCTTCGCCGATCATTTCTCTTCTGAGCGGATCGAATGCGTGCCACCGGTCAGGCAGCGTTGCAATGCGGTGACCTGTCCCAGAATAGTGAACCGCCAGGAAAGGCGGCCTAGCGTGTACGACGTCGCCATGATAATTCCATACATGGACGTCGGCAAGCGCGCATAGGCCCCGGATAAGCTTTTCGTTTATAAGCGGTTCGCCTAAGAACACGCTTCTCCAGCGGTCCTTGCCGTCTTCACTCGCCATTTCTCGCACTACAAAACTCGGCAGGCCGGTTTGCGTGTACTCGCCCAGCACTGTGGTTCCGTCCTCTGGAATTGCGAAATAACTTGGCTCCAGCTGCTCGACCGTGCTCAATGCGCGTTCTTCCAATAATTCGGTTAACGGATGGCGCCGGTTTAGAATCGTCGTTCCTGCCAGGCTATTAAACGGCTGGGGACGGATCGCGATTCCGGTAACTTCTCGCACTCGCTCCAGTGCGGCCCTTCCCTGCTCGAACATTCCTGCGCTATAAACCCAGAAGAGCGTCTTCCCGCCTCCTTGCAGGCGTGTCTTAATAGCTGACCGCACCTCTGGTCTGATATCCCATGCGTTCAAAAAGATGTACAGTTTTGCTTCGGGGAAACTCTTTCGGTGGGCAAGGTCCGTTAGCAAGTAAAATCCCGCGCTTACACCTGCTCGAATCACGGCTTCGCGCGAATTTTGAATCAACTGCTGAAAAGCGCGCGCATCGCTCAAGTAAGCAAGGCTCCTCTCATCGATGAGAACGGCGACGTCTGGGTCGGTTTCCGGCGCGGTCGCAGCTACTGATAGAATATCTTGAACCTGCTTGGCTCGAGACCAGATCGACGCTGTATTTAGCCAGCCGTTGCCCCACAGGTCCATCCAACAAACGCCCGTCGAATGGCTGAGTGCACTCCCGACTCCGCGCCAATGCGCCGCCTCAAGTGCCTGGGGCGTCGGCATTGCTTTATTGAAATCATCTGGTTCTGTGCTCGATTGACTAATTGGAGTTTTGAAATCTTCTTCGCTAATAAATAGTTTGCGGTTCAGTGCGAAACTATCGATTGGACCCGGAAATGCGGCCGCTCCCCCCAAGCCGCGATCACGATAGCTTGGGGGCCCGGCGATGACATCGACCTCTCGAGTCCGCAAGAGCTTACCGAGGCTAAGGTGGCCGCTTGCCGGGTGCGCCCACTCGAATGTGTACCCATAACTTACGGCTACTAAAAGCCTGCCGGCAGAAGATTTCTTGACCTCGTATGCAAGGGCGTGAATCCGTTCAACCATCGAGTCGGAAAGGAAGAGGTGATAGTCCACCCATCTTCGCTCTTTACGCTGTCCGCGAAGAAAACCATGCCCGGATAATGGCTTTTCGTTGTAGTTTGGAATTTGCAATTTGTCGAATTGCAAATCTCCATCGAACCAAGATGCTTGCAGTGCAACGCGATCAGCGTTGTAACGGAACATCGCCCATTCCCTAAACGCCCTTTCGGCGGATCGAGACGTATCGTATCCCCATCCCTCGGCAAAGAACCATTCGCCACGATCTAAATGAACCCCGATAAAGTGATCCCCACCCTTCGAACCCATCAACCCCTTGACAAAGGCTGCCAAGTAGCTTTGGGCATTGCCCCAGAAAACTTCGTCGCAAACGCTTGGCTCAGCCAACGAGCCATCTTCGTACCTAAAAGCGCCATCCGGGTACTTTTTGTCCCAGCCTTCCGGGCCGGCAAACACCAATCGAAAAATAACCTGCGCTTCCGGATCGGCTTCGATTACGCGCGAAAGCAAGTAGGAAGTTAAATCCAAGGCGTGCTGGGCGCCCTCGTCACTCACTACGAAATCAACCATCAAGCTGTGAAGGTGAATTCCAGCGGATGCTGCCTTGCCAATTTCCTCGATGACCGTTGCCGCCTTCGCTTCTGTTGCCGGATTACCGAAGAACATCATCGGCGGAATCACTTTGTCGCCCACGGCAATGGACGGACGGCCGTTCTGCATGACGATTCTCGGCGCGCCTTCGGGGGTTGGAATCGGCTCGTAAGTCGGACGCTCAGGTAGAGGAGGCTTCGCGGGACGCTTTGGCGGCTCCGGCTGGCGCGCCGGCTTGACGGCTCGTGGCTTTCGCTCCGCCGGCCTGCGCTCTGATCGCTCACGCTCAGGCTTGTCGCGACGTGGCTCCCGCGTTCTCGGTGCCCCACGAGCGGCACGGGGCTTATCCGTCTTCGTCTCCGGCCCGGATCGGAAGACGAACCCGACACCCGCTGCAGGAGATTGAGGCTGCGGTTCCGAGATGGGCGTCGGCTCAGCAACCGGCTTTTTTCGAGTTCGCGGCTTTCGCGCAGAGGGTTCGGCGGCGGGTTCGACGCTCTCTGGGGAAGCTGAACCTGCGCCAGCACGGGTGCGTCTGCTTGGCTTGCCTGCGGCTTCTGTTACCGGTTCTGCCTTCTTACGAGTGCGTGTTCGAGTTGGGGACGCTTCAGTTGTATCTTTCGTTTCAGCAGCGGCATCGGCCTGCCTGCCGTCTTTTTTAGTTCGCATGGATTGGAAAATCCTCGGTACCGGCCCTGCCGGCCAAAAATGGTGCAAAAACTGGGTGTCGCCGACCCCGGTTTCGGGAAGGCGCATCTCTCGGCGCGATTTTACCCCTAACGCCAGCCCCCGCCCGTGCCGTAGTCGAGCGGCTGCCCCTGTCGCCCCACGCCGAAAGGCGTATCGAAGGGCAATCCCTTGATTCGGATGAAAAACACGAACTCGCGCCCGGGCCTGAACCCTGTGTTGCTTTCCAAAACCTGGAACACAGCCTCCGCACAGTGCAGATCGTAAGTTAGTGACAAATGTCGAGTGTCGAACTTGTTCAGGTAACCATTGTAAAGCAGGAGGGCGCTTAGTTTGAGCCTCCCAATCTTGAGTGCATCGATAAACACGTTCAAATTGGCCCAACTATCCCTAACACCATCGTATCGGAGACCGATTCCAAGAAAGGTATCGCCACGTTGCCACGCCAAGTCATAGCGAATATTGCCCACAGAAGAGAGTTGCGGCAGGTAATTGCCGGTCAAACGCGTTTTCAGATTAGGGCTTGGCGTATATTCCAGCTTAAGCCCAGGCGATATCCAACCCACAGACCCTTGCGATTGTTGGTGAAAATCAAAGCCGACCTGTGCGGCGGCTGTGAACGCCGGGAACAATTCTGCGGTGGCGTCCATCGACATATAATTTACGGTGCCCGTTCGATCGCCTTGAATTGGCGAATAACCGTGGGGACGCGTGTAGGCATAAAATAGGTTGCCGGCCAGCTTTTTGCCCGCATTGTATCGCAGGTTGAAGTTCGCTGTGGGCGTGTACTGTGCAGTTCCGTCGCTGTATATCCCCTGCCGCAGGCCGGTATCGTAGGCTAAGTTCCAAAGTCTGCCGGGGCTTCCCGATTGACTTGCCCGAAAGTCCAGAAAATAGCGGTTAACTTTAAGTGAGTTGAACCGATCGTGGTACGCGCCAGCCGATACGAGTGCCGTAAAGTTGGGCATCCAATCGGGGCGCCCATTTCCAAACAGTCGACCCGAATCCGTGGCGAGCGTTAACTCTGGAGTTCGATCAATCCCTCCAACGAAATTGAAAGTTTGCTCTATCGGAATAATTCGTTGATAATCTAAGCGCGCCACAAACCTGCGCAAGTCGTAGTTTGTTTGCGCGCGAACCTCCAGAGCTTCTCGCTTGCTCAGTACGCCCTTGCCTTCACCCGATCGCGCAACGGTATCGGTGTAGTTGAGTTGGATTGAAGTCGTTAGCCCAGGAATCCACGTGCGCCGATCGGAAAACTGAGCGTTCGAGTTGGTCGACTCGAATGCGCCCGAAGAATTATTGTCCCTCGAAAATGTGAGATCGGTCTGACCCCCATGTATATGTGGGCTAAGGCGAAGCCGTGTTTGCGCCGCCGTGTTATCGATTCCAGTGAGGAAAAAGAACTTTCGGTAACTTTGCGCCGCTTCAAGCTCCGCCCAGCCCAAATCGATACGATAATCTCCGCTGGCAGTAAATCCAGGGGTTGCGTTGCCAAGAAAGTTGGTGTACGCCCGAACGCCGCCACGACCGGACCCACTTTCAAACACATACTCACCACCGAGTCCGATTCCCTTCCGGGTCATCAGGTCTACCCGCGTATAGAACGTGTCGCCTCCGATCGGCACGCCGATTTTTGTCTTCACGAAATAGCCTTCGTCCGGGCTGTGGCCAAAGTCCGGCGTAATGCCTTGCGTTCGACGATTAAGCGGAATCACAACCTTTGGAATACGGATGAGGGTGGAGCCCAACACTTTTAAGCGAAAATCGCGGAAGGTGAGTCGCTTACCTGGCTCCACGGTCAGGTCGCCGGAATAAATGGCGTAATGGGGATTCGCATATTCGCACGTGGTAACTGTGACCTGCTTTCCGTCAATTTTCTCTTCCGTTCCGGACGCCTCGGCTGCCTTCACGTAAACATCGGTTTGCACCCTTCCTTGCAGCAGCGATTGGCGAAGGTCGACATCGCCTTGCACAAACTTGAAAGACCTCGCCCGAAAATCGAAAAACACGTAATCGCCGCGGACTACATAGTCTTGGCCCAACACATTGACGTTTCCTCGCATTGCGAATTGATTGGTCCTGAGGTCGCCCAACACTTCATCCGCTTTCACGCGATATCCACGATATTCGAACTCGACCTTTTTTCCGCTGACCTCATCACCTTCAACCGACCATTCTTCCGAGGAGATCAACTTCAGTTCAAAAGACCCCTGCTCATCTCGAAGCGGAACCGGCAGGCGACCGTCGCGAGGAGCGTTCGGTGGAAAGCCGGTCGGGTCCAGTGGGTTGCCGCTTTGAGTTTGTGCAGCGCTCGCAACGCACAGACATGATATAACAACGGTTGCTAATCTGCGCGCCATAAAGCATAAACTCCTGCGGTAAAGAATAAAATGTTCGGCAGCCATGCGCCCAAAAGTGGAGGCACTATCCACCCTTTAGCGAGCACCTGCGAACTCAAAATCCAAATGTTATAATACAGAAAAACAATAATGATACTGATCAGCACACCTATAAATGCTCCGCCTTTCGAAAAGTAAAACGCAATGACAGGAGCGAACAAGGCAAACACTGCACATGCTGCGGGAACCGCAAGCTTGTTGTGGTACACGACCTCGACCGCGCGGACGTCTTGACCCTGCGATTTCCACTCCTTCAACGACCGACCAAGTTCCGTAATCGACATCGCTTCCGGGGCCTTAACTCCGAAGAAGTCGTCGAGGTTCATACGAAGGCTGATTTCCCAAACCTTCGGATAAAGGAACTGCGTGTGAATCCCCGACATCTTAATAACGGTAGCGTCGAAAAGTTGGAGGAGGCCGTCATCGTAAATCGCCTTTGGGGCTTGGACGACCCAATCCTCACCGCGCTTCGGTTTCTGGAAGACGAGTATGTCGTCGATTTCTATCTGCCCCTTGTTATTCTTTCGCACGAGCCCAAGGCTTGCGTGGTACTCACCGTTGTTGAGTTTCAAAAGCACGTTCGAGCGAAGGTTGATGGCTTCTGCGCTTGCAAAAATCTTGCGCATCGTCTCTGTCGCTCGGGCTTCGGTCTTCGGGGTTACGAATTCCGCCAAGTAGAAGCTGAGCAGTGAGACCACAACGCCTACAAGAAAGAACGGAACGATCACACGCCTGATCGAAATTCCCGCGGCACGCATGGCGGTAAGCTCACTTTCTCTTGCGAGCCGAGATATTGCGAGCGAGCCCGCGAGCGTCACCCCGACGGGAAGCGTCATATTCAGGGTTTGCGGCACTTTCAACAGCAGATACTGCAACACAGACGATAGCGGAATGTCCCGCGAAAATACGTCCTGCGCGTAGGCAATCATCATGTTCGCTAGGAACATGAGAACCACGGAGACCGTACCAACAAGCAAGGGCACGGCAAGTTCGCGGAATAGGTAGCGGTCAAGCGTTTTGATCACGTTTCACCACGACCTGATCCCATGGTGAACTTTGCCTCGTCGCCCGAAGCAAGGCGCCTGATATTTGGCCGATGGCGGTAAACAATAAGCGCAGCAAGCACGGAATAGACGATAACGACTACTTTGGGAAAGCCGAATACTGCGGCGAAGACCGGTGCCGAAATCGAACCGATAATACTGCCGAGACTCACGTAACGAGTAACCAAAAGTGTTAGCAGAAATGTAGAAAACGCTAGCCCGGCGACAACCGGAGTGATGCCAATCATGACGCCGAGCGCCGTTGCCACGCTCTTGCCGCCTTTGAAGCCCAAGAAAGGCGAGATGCTGTGACCCAACACCGCGCAGGCGCCGAAAAGAATTCCCCACCGAGGGTCACCCAACGCCGCGCCCAGAAATACCGGCAATAGAAAGCTCGGCAAAAATCCTTTAAGGACATCGAGAGCGAATACAAGCAAGCCGAATTTCGGGCCAAGGATACGCCAGACGTTCGTCGCACCAATGTTTCCACTTCCTTCTTTGAGAATGTCGACGCCCCGAGCCGCAGCGATCCATTTGCCAAAAGGTAGCGAACCGCCGAAATACGCGATTAGGCAGCCGATCGCTCCGGCAACATACGGGTTCATAAAGACTGAACGACCTCCGCGAATATCCTGTTGACGTTCTCACGATGGCCGCCAACCATAGCGAGCAAGTCATTCCCACGTTCCAGGCCCATCCATTCGGCAATGCGCGCCAGCCTCTCCGGATTCTCGGGCAGGACGGAATCCGAATCGAAGTCCAGTAGGTACATCGCGTTTCTTAATCGGGCGAAGTGGAGCGCCGCAACGGCGAGTTCGTCGGCGTCTGATTGCGAGAGCACTCCTTGCTCGGCAAATTGATTCACGATCGCGTGAGTCGGTTGGAGTTCACTGACAATTTCTGGGTGCCGCAGTTTTAGGACTGCAATCAGCCATTCGATGTCCAGTGTGTGGCCTTCGCCTAACTTCAGGTCACGGGCAGCTTCCCAGGGTCGCATCCGCTCGTTTTGGACGCGCCTGCGCATTCTCAAGATTTCCTGCTCGTCTTCCCACGTCCATTCGCGGCCGCCCCATGCAACCGCCAGAGCCGTATCGGATGCGGGCGATCCACTGAGCGACCTCGCGCGAGTGAATGCCAATCGTTCCCACGCCTCCATCGCGGTCTCGGCGTATGAGGTGAAACCCGCAAGAGAACGCACGACGAGCCCCGCGCCCCCTTCGGGCCGCAAGCGCACGTCGATTGGAAAACTCGCGCTTGCCATCGCAATTCGGCGCGCCGTCCGCACCCACTCTTGGCCAACGCGTTCGGCACGTTCCTGTCCTTCCGCGTTCTCGCACAGCAGCATAACATCCCAGTCGGAGCCGAGGAGCAGTTCACGACTTCCTAGTCGTCCGAGCACGACAATGTCGATGCGCTCCCCTCCAACCCTCGCCAGCGACTCCGAAAGGGCGGCTTCGGCTACCGCAGTCAAATACCGGTACGTTCGCTCGATATCGCCATGGTGCGCATCCTTGAGGGCGGCGATGACAGCTTCGCGGCGAAGCGCCGTTTCAAACGCTCCCTGCCAATCTGCCTCTTCGGCGAGGCGATTGCGCAGGGCGTCGCCCGGGTCTTCATCATCGGCCGCATCGAACTCGATCTGTTCGCCAAAGGCCACATCCCAGAGTCCACGATGGAACGCGAGGTCGCTTACGATTCGCGGCGCCCGCTCCACGATCATGCGAACCCTTGCCGCGGTGGCCGGGTCTTCGTTAACTTCAGCCAGCAATGCCTTGGGCGAGTCGGACGCAGCGAGCAGTTTCTCGGCGGCGGAAGCCGCTGCCGAATCAGGCGGGAAGCGCAGAGACTCGGCCAATCTGTGCTCTTTGCGCTCCGTCTGCGCCAGGGCTGGAACATTCTGCTCCAGGAACTCTCGAACAAGCGACCGTCGACGACGCAGTTCTGCGTCAAGGCCCGACCACGAGCCGAACCCCGAGAGCTTGGCAAGCACCTGCTTCTCCCGTGGGTCGGACGGGAGCGTGTGCAATTGTCGATTTTGCCGCAACTGAATGCGATGCTCGATTTGACGAAACAGGCCGTAGCTACCTCGCAACACCTCGACATTACGGGGTTCAAGTTCACCGAGTTCGACGAGTACGTTGATCGCGGCGGTTACACTCGCTCCTTGCAAGGACGGCTGTGCATCGCCAAGAATCAATTGATAAAGCTGCACCACAAATTCGATGTCCCTAATGCCACCCGGCCCCAACTTGATGTTGGTCGCAGCCTCGCCGCGTGATCGAATTTCCCCTTCGTACCGGCGCTTGGCTTCGATCACACCATCCAGGAAACTATCTGACCTTGGCCCCTTGTAGACCAGTGGCTCGAGCTCACTCATGAATTCTTCGCCCACAACCCGGTTTCCTGCGCAAATCCGCGAACGGATGAGAGCCTGAATTTCCCACGGTTCGCAGTACGAGCCGTAGTATCGAATCGTCGCCGACTTGCCAAGAACCACCGGGCCTGATTTCCCCATCGGGCGCAAACGAAGATCAACACGATAAAGATCTCCACGGCCCATTTTCCCTTCCAGAGCCCTGACGAAACGCCCGCAGAACTTGTCGCAGAGTTCCTGGTCAGCACCGTCTGCAGAAACGAACAGAAGGTCCAGGTCGGACGAATAATTGACCTCGCTTGACCCGTGCTTGCCCAGCGCAACCACGGCTAGAGGCAATTCTGTGCCGGGGGACAGGTCTTGCCAAACGACGTGCGCGGCAACCTCTAAAATACCGTCAGCCAGCGCGGATAGTGCCCCCCAAACAACTTCCGGCTCCCAGACCGTCGAGAGGTCATTCCAGACGATTCTCAGCAATGTCCTTTGCTTCAGGTGCCGCAATCGATCGAGGCCATGCAAAAACGAAATCGAACGGCTGACCAACGTCGTGCCTTGGGCTATCACTTCGTCTGCCGTAACCGTCCGTGAAAGCTCGTCCGGGTCGCCCAAGATCAGCGCAAGCTCCGGGTTCTTCGCAAGGCTGTCGGCAAGTGGCTGACTCGCACCCATAAGAAACGAGAGTCGGAATCGCAAGGCTGGATTGTGAGAGAGCGACTCGAGCCGTTTGGATGCCTCTTCGCCAACGCCGACCCAGCGTTCTAGATTATGCAGGGCCCGATCCGGGTCGGGCGTTTCGATCACCGTTGGCTCGAGCCAGTCGACCGGTCCAAGCCGGGTAAGCCTTTGGATCGAGCTTTTGGCCCTCTCCTCATCGGCAAACGCGCGGCGGCCCAGAGTCATATTTGCCGAGTTTACTTAGCGATCACAGATTTGAAATATTGGCAGCGTGAGGAAACTGGGCAAGCGAGGCACTTTGGGGTCGGCGCTTTGCATATTTGCCTGCCGTGTTGTACGAGAGCAGTGTGAAATCGAAACGCCAAGTCGGGCGAGACCAGCTTTTCCAGTTGGGCGTGGGCTTTCGCCTCTCCAATAGATTTCGGTATCAGGCCCAGACGCCAAGAAACACGAAAGACATGTGTATCGACCGGGATCGCCGGCCTACCGAACGCGAAGCACAGCACGATCGCGGCAGTTTTTTGCCCGACGCCAGGAAGTGACAATAGCCATTTGCGGGCATCAGTGAGTTTCATTTCTCGAAGAGGCTCCAGCGTAAAGTCGCCATTGCGAGAGTGGATTTCCCTTAGCGTTCCTATAATTGACTTTGCCTTTTGATTCGCGAGGCCAGCCGGTCTAATGATCTCTGCTAACCGCTCCGGCGCCATCGCGACAACAATCTCCCAGTCCGGTGCCTGCTCGCGCAATTTATGAAACGTGGGAAACGACGTTGCGTCTGTTGTGTGCTGACTCAAGATGCAGGACACTAATTCGTCGATGGGCTCGAACCTGAAAGCAAATTGAGGCTGCCCGTGGACAGCCTCAAGATTCTCAACGAGACTCCGGATGGCCGGCTTCGTCCAACGCACCGCGCTTGCTACTTGCCCGGTGTTACGACGATCGTGCCCTCGGTCAGGAACTCGGAAAAGTGGACGATGTGCATTCCGTTTCGCGAATTCCAAGCGTGCAATTCCAGGTGATCAGAGCCTCGACTGCCACCATCGGTGAAGGTCGCCACATAGAACACGGGGATCATGTTATAGAGAAGACCCCGTCCATGTACCCTAACGCGATTGCTGGCCAGGTTCATATACTGAGTGATCTGAACGGACTTGAAAACCGTATCGGGATAGTCGCCGTGGGCACCCTCAGAGGCGAACAAAAAGGAAGCCTTGCCCAGGGAATCTTCTTCAATCTGCATCCTAAAGGTTGCGACGCCCTCGGTCGGGTTCCTAAAGCCACCATAGCCGAATACTGAACCGCCCGTTGCGAACGCCATCGCCGTCGATGCCGCTAGACCGAGCACGAGAAAATACTTTTTCATTAGGACTTCACCTCTCCTTAGGGACGTTGACATGATACCGAAAGTTCACGCCTCGCGGTATCCTATGCGCTCCCGCCTGCGATGAAACTTCACGAGTACCAGTCCAAGCAGCTCCTTTCCGAATACGGCGTCCCGGTGCCGGGAGGCGACGTCGCCGACAACCGCGACGACGCCCGTCGAATCGCCGAACTGTACGGAGGCAAGGTCGTCGTGAAGGCTCAGGTTCTAATGGGCGGCCGAGGCAAGGCGGGCGGCGTAAAGCTGTTCAGCGACTCGGAGGCCGCTGCCGACTTCACCGGCGAGCTAATCGGCAAGAAGCTCGTTTCCATCCAGAATCCTGCCGGCATGATTGTGGAGAAAGTGCTCGTGGCCGAGCTGATCGATATTGCCGAAGAGTATTACGTGGCCATCCTGCTCGACCGTGCAGCGTCGAAGGACGTGATCATGCTCAGCGCACGCGGTGGCATGGACATCGAAGCGGTCGCTGCGACTGAGCCGGAGGCGATTATCAAGATCCACGTCGACCCGAAGTGGGGGCTCTTCGGATACCAGCTAAGAAAGGCTGTGGAAGACGCCGGACTGAACGACATCGCAAAACCTCAAATGGTCAAGATGATTGATCAACTTCATAAGGCGTACCGAGGCAGCGACGCCACAATGGTGGAGGTCAACCCCGCAGCCCTCACTCCCGAAGGCAAGCTGCTCGCCGCAGACGCGAAAGTCCAGATCGACGACAACGCCCTTTTCCGCCACTCGAAGTACGCGGCCGCAAGCGCCGACAGCGCCGAGGACCCGATCGAAGCTGAGGCAGCCAAACGCGGCATAGCCTACGTCCGGCTGGACGGCAATGTCGGCGTCATCGGCAACGGCGCGGGCCTTGTGATGCTGACCCTTGACGAGGTCGCGCGCGCGGGTGCCAAGGCAGCCAACTTCCTTGATGTCGGCGGCGGCGCGCAGGCTGAGCGGGTCAAGTCCTGCGTGGAATTGGTCCTTATGGATCCGAACGTCAAAGCGCTTGTCATAAACATTTTCGGCGGCATCACGCGTGGAGACGAAGTCGCCAAGGGCGTAGTGGCCGCCATCAGCGAACTCGACGTGCAGATTCCGATCGTCGTCCGCGTGGAAGGCACGAATGCCGACGAGGCCATCGAAATCCTCTCGCAAGCCAACCTCACGCCCGCCGCGACGGTCACCGAAGCCGCGCAAAAGGTCGCCGCCTTCGTCGCGTGAAAAGGTTCGAACTACCCACCGAGCGAGCCGCCGTGATGGGCGTGCTGAACGTCACGCCCGACTCGTTTTCGGATGGTGGCGAGTTCCTGTCACCGCAAGCAGCCATTGAGCACGGCATCGCCCTCGCCGAAGAGGGCGCGGACATCGTAGACGTCGGCGGAGAGTCCACTCGCCCGGGTGCGGAACCCGTATCAATTGACCACGAATTGGCACGGGTCATTCCCGTCATCGAAGCGCTCGTCCGCGAAGAGATCGCGGTGTCTATCGACACCATGAAGCCTAATGTTGCTCGAGCCGCCGTCGCCGGCGGGGCGAGCGTCATCAACGACGTCAATGGCCTGCGGGCGCCAGGCATGCTGCAGGTCATCGCAGAAACCGATGCGTCCGTCTGCATCATGCACATGCTCGGCGAACCGAGGTCCATGCAAGTCGACCCACATTACGATGACGTTGTCACCGAGGTGCTCGACTGGCTCCTCGCTCGCGCCGACGAGGCGATAGCCGCCGGTATAGCGCGGGAGAACATCTGGATCGATCCGGGCATCGGCTTCGGCAAGACCGTCGACCATAACCTTTCGCTATTGAAGACGACCGCAGAGTTTGCCTCGACCGGCTTTCCGGTGCTCGTCGGCGCCTCCCGCAAGAGCTTCATTGGAAAGATTGCAGACGAAGATCAGCCACAAAACCGTATGCCCGGCTCGCTGGCGGCGGCGCTTTACGCCGTTTCGAAGGGCGCGCGCATTGTCCGTGTTCACGACGTTGCCGCTTCGGTGCAGGCGTTGGCGATTCAGCAGGCGATCTCAGAGGCAGACTAAAATGAAGTCGGCTAGAGTTATCGTAAGTATGAGTAGAGCGAAACGAATTGTCCATTGGGCAAGCGCAATCTTTCTGTCGATCGTTGCAATTCTGTCGCTCTTTTGGATATATGTGTGGGGTGAGTACGTGCTCGGCTTGGATTCAGGTGTACTACCGTTCCTTCTTGCATTGCTTCCCCCGCTTGCTCTGTGTTTGTGGGTCTATACAATCCTTTATGCGCTTCGCGTTTCGTCGAAAGTGCACCTTGGTGTATTGGTTGCTGCCACAGTGTTAGGAATCGCCTTTGCCTGGCAGCCGTGGAGCCCACGAATTCAGTTCGTTCGAAACCTTAACAGCATCGAGCGCTGCGCGTCGGAGGCGGACGTCCGAAAGATCATGGCTGGATACCTTGACGCGTACTTCCACGAAACAAGCGACCAATACCTTCCAGAAACTTTGCGGAACCAGGGAGTGACGCATTGCATTTCCTATCGGTGGTCGAACGGAAGGCTGGATGCGGACATTGCGGAGGTTTTCTTGAAGGACGGCCGCGTTCTCGGTACTCGATTCCTCCCCGACTAATTGAGGCTGAAAACGAACTGGCTCTAAAACCCTAGACATTCGGCTTATAAGCAATAAAGGTAAACGAACCGGTTAGCAGGAGCAACCTGTTTCGTTCCGTCGCCTTCTCAGAAACGAGCCCGCCTAGTTTCCACCACGCGCGATGCGTTAAATGCAGCGGTAAAACAATCAAATTAGATAACGGCCGAGGCAATTTGCTGAATAACGTGGGAGCTTGCGCCCTCAATACCGACCAGCCGACGCTAGGAGCTATCTGCTCGATGTCAAATCCGGCATATTGCAGCGAATTACACGTGCCCAGATGCGTGTGGTGATAGTAACTGTCCTGATGATGGGGTTCCAGGAATGCCACGGTGCCAATAAACTTGCCCCCAGGTTTTAGGACCCGGATGGCCTCGTACATCATAAGGAACGGGAACTGAATGTGCTCAAGAACCGCAATCGAAAGTATAAACTCGAAGCTGTTGTCCTTGAAAGGCAGCGCATGAGCATCACCAAACATATGCGCACCCACTTCCATGTAGTCGAGGCCCGCGTATTCAAAACCGGCTCGCTCGCAAACGCCGCGATGTATCGAATTTCCGCACCCAATATCGAGCACCAAACTATCGGGGCTGCCTGCTTTCGGGAAATGACTGAGTATTTCTTTCGACAAGTGATGCGGTACAGCGGTGCCAGCAAAGTCCACCGCAGGTGTCGGATGAAATTTCAACGCGCCGAGATCGATGCCTTCTGTACTGGCCGGTGTACCGACTTGAAACGGCAAGGTCACAGTTTTTTCGGTGCGTAAGCGAAAATCCGGCTGCGCCGAATCCATGCCCGAGTATTCGGCGCCGCAATCGGAACACTTCGTCGACGGTCCGGATAGGTTTAGCGACCCGCCGCAAAACGGGCAAGCCAAAACATCCTGAATTCGCTTTGATAGAACACTGTCTCTCATATGCAAGTCTTGTGCTGATTCCGTTGCCTCGCAACAGGTGCTGGGGCGAGGCTCACATCGTACCACCTGAGGGTTGGTTCGGTGCCCTGCCCAATCCGACTAACGCGCTTCGACCGGAATTCCACCCACCGCGCCGACTGCGAAAACGTGATCGTCTTTGTTGATCTTCTCGATGGTCGCGCGATCCGCTGCGCCGACGTCCTTCGAGCCTTGCCAAACGGGACTCGCCGTATCCCGCCAATAAACCACGTACGAAACCCCCGGTGTAGACCGCCACGTGACGGTTGTGTCATGTCCTTGCCGGCGGTCGATGCGTACATTTTCCGGTGGCTCGGCGGCGTTTGCCAAAGAAGCCATGACTAAAAGATTGACTTTGGCGACGTTTGCGACGTAATTCGCGTCGACGAATTCGGGAAGGTCGTCGGGCGTGTGTTGGCGCGTGTATTCTTCGTGGACTTCCACAAACCTCACGGCATTAAATCCGTTTTGACTAAACGGGGTGTGGTCGCCGCCGCGGCCAAAGCGGTCGCGGCGAAAAACCAATTTCACGCCGAACGGCTTGTCTTTCGTGAGCCATGCGATAAAACGCGCCAACGCCCGGCTTTCGTGCTCTTCAACTTCCTCGCTAAAAACGCGAACCTGCTTATCGTTGCGTTGGCCGTGTTTATTCACCGGCGAGCCGACAGTGTCGTTGGATAAAACCGCGTCGATTTTCCAGGCGTCTGCCTTGGCTCTTTCTGCCATTGCGCGAGAGCCGAGGAGTCCTTGCTCTTCGCCGGTCCAGCCGACAAAGACGAGCGTGTGCTTCCACTTTCGGGTCGCCATTGCTCGGGCGACTTCGAGGGCGACCACGGTGCCGCTTGCGTCGTCATTCGCCCCCGGCGCGGGGCCGGTTTTAGCGTCAACACTCAGGTTCAGCGAATCGAGGTGACCGCCAACAATGATCCTTCGGTCGTCCTCACCCCTCAGCGTAGCCACGACCTGCACGACTTCGATCGCTTCGGGAATCCGCGCCGATGCTTCCACCTTGTACTTCATCAGCTCGACTTGCATGCCCGGTATCGCTCGATACTGCGCCGCCAGCCATTCGGCGGCTTCGTTAAGGGTCGGCGAGTTTGTGTTTCGCGTTGTGAAGGACGCGAGCTTGCGAATGTCCGACATCATTCGGGCGGAGTCGATCGATGCTTCCAAGTTCGTTTGAAGCACCGCGGCAGCGAGAAGGGCCGCGAGCATAGGCGGATGTTACCTGCGAGGCCCTTCGAGATCGGAGGTGGGTTGGCGTCCACGCAGCGAGGGATTTGCAATTCACGTTCGTACGATTGCAACCGTAACCCGCAACCAAATGTGAATCCGCGTTGTCCGCAAAGACAAAAAGGCGCCCCCGCAAAGGGGCGCCTTTTTGATCAAGAACAACCTTACGTTACCGGCCGCCCTTGGCCTTGGCGACATCGAACTCCGCGAGCAAAGCCATGCCTATGAAACCAACAACCTTGTGCACTTCCGTGCCGTCGTTGGTCAGGAATCGAAGGTCGGGGATGCCGCCGATGCCGAAGCGCTGTGCTACAGCCTTCTGCTTATCGGTATCGATATGCACGAATACGAAGTCCTTGGCCTTCGCCTTGAACTCTTCTGTTGAGAACACCTCACGGGTGTACTTAACACAGAACCCTCACCACTCAGCGCCGAAGTCCACGAACACCATGCGGTTCGTAGCTTTGGCAACCTTGAGGCCTTCGTCCAGGTCTTCATACCATCGGGCCAGGTCGCCGGCCGCGATCTCAACTTTCTTAGCGCCTTCAGGTGGTGCAAAAGTGAAGAGAGAGGTCTCGGCGGTCTTGTCACTGATCTCGATGTTCGTGGCTTTGACCAGGGTCTCGACGCTATCGCCGCTCCTGGCAGCCTTCACCGAAGCGGCGCGAGCCGCTCCCAGTTTTTCATCGACATAAAAAGTTGCCGTCAGGCTTCTCGAAGCGTCGATGGTGAAGTCGACCGGGATCACCGGCGTGCCCTTCATCGAAATCTTTCGTCCGGCGGTAGCGTCCTTCACTCCCTTCAAATGATCGGGGAAGAAGAATGCCGCCCAGGCAAGATATTCATTGCTTTTGATTTTTTTCGAGAGCGAGGCAAGATCGCCCGGACCCTCGAGGTATTCGTTTTTGGCCTTTTCATACTCCCACAGCGTGGTGCCGTCGGTCATCATCATGCCGCCCGGGTACTCGATCCGAAGCATGTTCGGTTTGGAGTACACGAGCCGATAATTCTCGGGCGCTGCAGGAAGCCGCTCGACGGTGAAATCAACCGTCATCGACTGCGCATTAGAAAGCGAAGTCGTGTGCTTGGCGAGCAAACCCGGTCCTGCATTGGCTTGCAGAAGAGTGATTGCCGCTAACGCTACTATGCTCATGAACTGAACCTCCTTTAGGTGGCTGGGCAGACTGCAGTACTGCCTGCGGACAGTATACAGGAACCAGACACCGCCGTGCCCTGTCTGGTATACTTTCGCTTCGCGCGCATTCGTGCGTGAAACCAAGATGAAAGCCGGAATCCATCCTAACTATGTGACCTGCAAGGTGTACTGCGCGTGCACCCCGGGCAAACCCGTGACGGAAATCCTCTCGACCACACCGGAACTTCACCTCGACATCTGCTCCAACTGCCATCCTTTCTATACAGGCAAGCAGAAGCTCGTCGACGCCGCTGGACGCGTGGAGAAATTCATGCGCCGCTATGGCAAGGAAGCCAAGAAGTAATGGCAAAGAAAGGGGAACACAGAGAAGTCATCCGACTCGTTTGTACCGAGGACGGCAAGAGCGTCTACACCACAAGCAAGAACAAGCAGAACACCAAGGATAGGCTGGAACTCATCAAATACAACCCGAGACTTCGCAAGCACACCTTGCATCGGGAGAAGAAGTAATGCCGAATCCCAAACGAAAACACTCACACGCCCGAAGCGCGAAGCGACGCGCCACCTGGACGACGGAGATGCCGGAAATCACTCCGAACCGTCAGCAGGGCGGAGAAGCTTTCGTGCTGCCGCACACGGCAACCCCCGATGGCTACTACAAGGGCCGCCGGTTGCCGGGATTCAAAGACAAAACTAACTAAATTCGTCGTCGTTTTGCTGTCCTGGCTCCACGGACGGAGTCGTTTCATAAAGCAGAACCCAGCAAGCGAGCGTCCGCTAAGAGGCGCTCACCCAGTGGGAGGAGCTATATGCGTCCGTACAATCAAATACTCGGCTGCTTTGCAGCCATCTCGTTTTGTGTCGCCGCCGGCGGCACCCCGGTCGATGAACCCGTCTTAACGACGGAAACGCCCAGCGTCATCAAAACCGAAGTCAAAGAAATTCCCTACGAAGTCCTCTATCGCTTCGATCGCGCACTCGGCCCGGGCCGAATGGAGAAGGTGCGATTCGGGGAGAACGGTTATCTCAAGAAGACCGTGCAATACACCAAGCGCGACGGCAAACTTGTCGACCCCAAACTCATCGACCAAGAGCAAGTCGATCCTAAGCCGGCTGTGTTCGCCATCGGCCAAGCCGGGTGGGAGAGCACCCGCGGCAGCTACGGGCGCGTAAGAGTGCTCACGATGAAGTCCACCGGCTACACGCGATTTGAGAACACGAATCGCACCGCCATGGGCCTACCCGCCAAATTCGGCGTCGTCGCCGTGGATCGCCGCGTAATTAAACTCGGCACACGCCTTTACGTGGAAGGCTACGGCTACGCCATCGCAGGCGACACCGGCGGGGCTATCAAGGGCAACCGCATCGACCTCTGCTTTGATGAGTACAACCAGGCCATCCGCTGGGGACGTCGCGACGTACGCGTGCACATCTTGAAGTAACACTCATCCGCACAAATCGAATACACTAGCCGCGAGGGTGAGAAATGAGATACCTCACAGTTTTTCTCGCGGCTTCTTGTTTCGGCGCATCCCACGCGCAATGGACGCTGGTTAGCCTCAATCCGGGCCAGCAGTTCTCTTCCGAGGGCCATGGCGTTCACTCCGGAAGGCAGGTAGGCTCCATCATCGTAGGCAAGCCCAATGCTGCCGTTTGGTCCGGGACGCCCGGGTCATGGGTCGGCCTAACTCCTGCCGGCGCACTTTATTCGGAAGGCCGCGGCGCCTATGGTAACCGACAAGTGGGCAACGCCCTCTTCAATGGCTTCTTCCACGGAGGCGTCTGGACGGGCACGGCCGCTTCATGGGTCGACCTCACACCCGAGGGAGCTGACCAGTCTGCTGTAAACGGCATTTACGAAAACATTCAGGTTGGCGACGCCTTCGACCCGCCCCGAGCCAGCATGTGGTTCGGCTCCGCCGCGTCCCGAACGGACCTACACCCGGCTGGTGCCTTCTCCTCCACTGCACGGGGTATACACACGTTGATTCAAGCGGGATCCGCAGATTTCGGGACCGGCGACCACGCCGGAACTTGGAGCGGGTCCGCGGCATCTTGGGTCGACCTCCATCCACCGAACGCAACTACTTCGCAGGCTTGGGGCATGCACTTAGGCGACGTCGTAGGAATGGCCGTGATCGGGGGCGTCACAAAGGCGTATCTTTGGAGAGATCAAGGGATCGATCTGCATCCTCCGGGCGCAGACCTATCTCACGCGTACGCGGTTAGCCATGGCCGCCAAGTAGGTTACGCGGTCAACCGCGGAATCTATGGCGCGCTGATCTGGGCGGGCACTAGAAAATCAGTCCATGACCTCCATGCATACCTGCCACCGGGTTCCACCTACTCCATAGCGAAGTCGATTCATGTCGACGGCGACTGGATCCAGGTCGTTGGGATGGGGAATATCGGCGGAGGCACCGAGGCTCTACTTTGGAAAGCGCGAACAGTCGTTCCTGCGTCGTTCTCGATGGTAAGAGGATTGGTTGCCGGCGGCAATCTCGCCTCCCTCGGTGAAAGTGACGATAACCGTCTCGTTCTGAATCCGGGAATCGTTTTCTCGGCGGGCGAGCCGCCGGTGCAGATCCGCTTCGATGCCACAGCGCCCTCCGCCTCGCCATCGGGCTTTTCGTTTGCGGTGGAGTCCCGCGCAAGCTTTCCGAATTGCCTTCAGTCCGTCGCGCTCTGGAATTACACGTTGGGCGTTTACGAATTCCTGAACAGCGAGACGCTGGCATTCCGATGACGTCGTCGAGGTCATCGTGCGCTCGAATCCCGGCCGATTCATCGAACCTTCCACCCGTACCGTCCGGGCATTGCTCACCTACCGCGCCATCGCTCCCTCTTTTAGCTACCCCTGGTACACCCGCCTGGACCGTGTTTGGTGGACCTTCCCGGATTAACTACGACTTAAAGCCTAACCCGCATCGCCTGCTACGAACGGGACGCCGCGAACGACGCGAGATTACCTGCCCTTCGGCTTGACCAAGCGAGGCGAATCACTCCAAGGTAAGCTGACCGCACAACAGAATGAAAACTGTTTGGAGGAGCCTGCCACTTATAGGAGCCGGAAGCACCGATGCGACCGGGTCGTACAAATGCGCACTCCCATTGCGGATTCCGTAAACGCGAAACTACGCCAGATCCGCGCCGTCTTTGCTCCTTGTGATGCGAACTGATGGCAAACCCTGAACAGGTTTTACTGAGCCTTTTCATCGTATTCGTCTCAGCGCAGGTTGGCTCGGAGATTGCCCAGCGTCTAAAGCTTCCTTCGGTGGTAGGGCAAATCGCCGCTGGCATCGCGATAGGCCCATCGGCCCTCGCCTGGATTAGCCCCAACCAGCCGCTAGAGGTCCTCGCCGAGATCGGCGCGATTCTTTTGCTCTTCTCCGTGGGCCTCGAAACTCGCTTAGCCGAACTCCGACGCGTGGGCAAGATAGCGCTGTTCGTTGGCGTCTTTGGCGTCATAGTGCCGTTCGTAATCGGCGGTGCCTGGGCACTAGCCGCTAGCTTCCCCTTGCACAAGGCGGCATTCGTTGCGGCTGCTTTCGTCGCAACATCCGCGGGCATCACAGCGCGGGTTCTGCAAGAGCTGGGTGCTCTTGACCGCATTGAATCGAAAATAATTCTAGGAGCTGCGATCATAGACGACGTCCTGGCAATGCTTTTGCTAGGTGTTGTTGCGGGGCTGCAAACTCAATCGGGCATCGACGTCATGCACCTGCTGCTTGTGTTGGCCCAAGCGGTCGCGTTCGTAGCCCTCGTCGCCGTGCTCGGTACGAAGATCATGAAGCGCTCATCCAAGCTAATGGAGGCACCGATGGACGCCGAGTCACCACTCTCGATATCCTTGGCTGTCTGCCTCGGGCTGGCCGCTGCGGCTGCGTATAGTGGCTTGGCCGCAATCATCGGTGCGTTTCTCGCCGGGATGATCCTGGCCGAAACTCAGCACCGTGAGGACCTTGAGCAGAACACGAGGCCGCTCATGGCGTTGCTCCTGCCGTTCTTCTTCGTGCTAACTGGGTCTCACGTCGACCTCGCATTACTAGGGTCCTGGCCCGTAATTGGCACCGTTTTGTTTGTGACGTTTTTGGCCGTCATTAGCAAACTGATAGGATGCGGATTTGCGGCGAGATCCATGGGTAGGAGAAGCGCGCTTACTATCGGAGTCGGAATGGTTCCGCGTGGCGAGGTCGGGATCATCATCGCCAGCCTCGGAAAGCAGGCGGGCGTTTTTGGGGCAGGCACTTACGCAATCGTCATCGCAATGTCGTTGCTCACTTCGGTGATTGCTCCACCTGCGCTAAAGCTACTATTGCGCCCTGCCGGCGGCGAGGAAAAAAGTGCAGAAGCGACGTAGCCCTTGGCCGGCTCTGCTCTTCGTTCTAGGGCTGCTACTGCTGATCGGGCTCGTCTCGGCCGTGACGATCATCAGGCGAGAAGGGCTTGAGGGATTGTTCAATCGGAAAAGAGCAGCCGTTAAGCGAGTAGCGCCGGACGCCCTTCCCCTTCTGGACAAGGTGGAAGAGCAGATTCGGGGCAAGTAGCTAGTCTCTCTTTTAACGAAACACTAGCGCACCGAGCAACACCGACCAAACACCCAGCTCAAGCCACATGAGGGCGCGCGGCTCCGTCCGGCTCATTGCAAACTGAGCCACGATAACGGTCGTGACGGCGAGGAAAGCCAACAGCAGGGGATTCCTCACGGAGTCGTTGACACGCTCACCGTCGCCGAGACATCCCCAGCCCGGTCGTTCCCGTCAAACCCCTGAACGCGATACTCGCGACCCTCGGGCCAGAACTCAGGTCTTTGCTCTTCATAGTCAAATCGTACCTTCAACTCGCTGGCGTGTCATTCGGCGATGTGTAGATATTGCTCATTGCGCTTCACCCCTCCACAGAGCACTATTGGTGGATGAAAAAGGCTATTTCGTGCTCTCCGAGTGCTATTTCGAGCACCGACAGTGCTATTTCGTGCTCTCCAAGTGCTATTTCGTGCTCCAAAAGCGCTATTTCGTGCTCCAAAAGCGCTATTTTGTGCACCGACAGTGCTGTTTTGTGCGGCTAACACGGCTTGCACTCGGCGCCAGGACTGCGCCACGTTACTTCTGAGCCGGGAAGTCTTCCCAGAAGTTCTGGCTGTCATGCTTTTGCTCTGGGCGCCACTCAGGGAAGCCTGGCTGGGAGATTTTGCCCTCCCTCTGCAATTTAGGGATGCCGGGGGCTCATTCCATGAGGGCTAGGTGCCATCGCCAGAGGGCTGGGAGTCGTCGGAGGGGGCTCGCTTTCGAATGCGATGGCCTATGGCGGAACCGAGGCGGCCAACGAATAAGAAAATCGCGGCATGAATCAGTGTAGAAGTGCCGACACTCCAAGACAGTGCAACCGCTTTCGGCACTAGGGCAGTTGCAACCACCGCAAATATGGCGGCCATAAGGGAAAGCAGCAACACTAGAACACGCAGCATCTTACGCGTCCAGCCGCTAGGAACGACCATCTTGTCGGGCAGTATCGCAAGCAACGCCAGCGCAATGGAGGCGCCCCACAACCTACCAAAAGGGTCGAGCAGCCCGCCTAACTCAAACATTTACGACACCGCCTCCAGCGCCTTTGCAACGCGGCGGATGATTTCGTCAACCTGCTCCTCGGTGATCGTGAGGGGCGGGGCGAAGCGGAAGGTGCGGCTTCGCGTCTCCTTCGTGAGGATGCGCTGATCGAGGAACGCCTGCGAGAGCGCGTGCGTGTCGACGCCCTCTTTGACCTCCAGGCCGACCAGCAGGCCGCGGCCGCGGATGTCCTCGACGGCTTCGGTGCGGATGGCTTCAAGGCCGTCCATCAGCCGCCTGCCCAGGCGCTCGCTGCGCTCGGTGAGGTTTTGCTCGCGCATGGTGGACATGGCGGCGATTCCGACGACTGCCGCGAGCGGGTTTCCGCCGAACGTGCTGCCGTGGTCGCCGGGCTTGAAGACGCCGAGGACGCTCTTTTTGCCGACGACTGCTGACACGGGGTAGACGCCTCCGCCGAGGGCTTTTCCGAGGCACATCATGTCGGGCTCGGCGTCCTCGTGCTGCCACGCGAAGTCCTTCCCGGTTCGGGCGAACCCGGTCTGGATCTCGTCCCAGATGAGCAGGACGTTGTTCTCTGTGCAGAGCTTTCGAACCTGTGCGAGGTAGCCGGCGGGTGGGATGATGATGCCGCCTTCTGCCTGAATCGGCTCCATGAGAACGGCGGCGGTGTTGGGTGTGATGGCGTTTTTGAGGGCGTTTATGTCGCCGAACTCGACGACCTTGAAGCCGGGGGTGAAGGGGCCGAAGTTTTCCTTGTACTGGGCCTCGGTGCTGAAGCCGACGATGGTCGTCGTGCGGCCGTGGAAGTTGTCGGTGGCGGCGATGATCTCCGCCTGGTTTTGGGGGACGCGCTTGATTGTGTATGCCCATTTGCGGGCGAGCTTGATGGCGGTCTCGACGGCTTCGGCGCCGGTGTTCATGGGGCACGCCATCTCGGTGTTTGTGAATTCGCAGAGGACCTCGAGGAATAGCGCCATCTCGGTGGTGTAAACGGCTCGGCTGGTGAGGGTGATGTTCTCGAGCTGCTCGGTTAGGGCCGCGATGACTTCGGGCGCGAGGTGGCCGTGGGCGACTGCTGAGTAGCTGCCGATGCAATCGATGAATTCGTTGCCGTCTCCGTCGTAGACGTAGATGCCGTCGCCTCGGCGGACGTTGACGGGGAGGGGGTCGTAGTTGTGTGTGCCGTACTCTTCGGTGATGCGGATCGCGTCGGCGTCGGTGATGTTGTCCAGGACGGCACGGATGCCTTCGGCTTGGATTTTTTCAATAATGCTTCGGACGCTGACGGTACTCATGGCTCCATTTTGAACGATCCGGCGGCTTTTCAGTAATAATACGTAAAGCAAATGGGGCGCAAGATACTCGTGGTCGACGACGAAGAGCAGGTTCGTACGGTCATTCAGAAAATTCTCGAGACGTTCGGCTATGAAGTGGCGGTCGCTGAAGACGGCGTCGTGGGGCTGCGCATTGCGTTGGAAAACGACGATATCGATTTGGTGCTGACCGACGTCGTCATGCCTAACCTCGGGGGCTTCGATATGGTCACGCAGCTTCTCGCGAAGAAGCCGAACGTGGAGATTATCTTCATGTCCGCCTACACGGGCGACGAACAACTCGGCGAGCAGGTCTCTGCCGGCAAGGCTCGGTTCTTAGCGAAGCCTTTCAAGCCGAGCGAGCTTGAGCGAAAGGTCAAGCTTGCTCTTTTTTAGCATCTCGTGGTCCGCATAGATTTCCAAGACGCCCGCCTTCACGTAGAGGCCGTAGTTCTGTTGGAACCACTTCGTCAGCGTCGGGAACTTCTTCATACCCTTGAGGCCGTCGTGGTCTAAGGCTGCCTCCTGGTTGTCCCGACACACTACTATGAACTTCGGCTTGCCGCGCATGATTTCCTTGCTGAACTCCGCCTTCCATCCGAGCTTATCGAAACTGGGCGTTCGCAGCGGCCAGAGATAAGAAAACCTTGTGGGCTGTTTCCTATCGGCGTAGAAATTGATTGCGGGATCCATGTCGAAACTGAGAATCGTGTCATCGACTTCGGTGAGCTGACGCAGCTGATCGCCGACGATGACGAGAGCGGCGGCTTTTACCAGCTTGTCGCCGGAACCGTATGTCGTCGGGTATTGCGCCAATCCGGCCAGACGGTCCTCGGCCTTCACGCCTGCCATGTAGGAGTCCCAATACGGCATGGCTCTCGGCCAGTTGGCAAGAGTCATCACCAACACGATTGCGCCGCCGCGAACCCACTCCGGCCTCACGAACTTCTCGGCCCAGTGGTAGACCCGGCTGGCCCCGATTCCCGCGAGAATTGAAAGAGGCGGCAGGATCAGTATCCAGTAGTACATTAGGTAGCGCTGCTGGACGACGACGATCACCATTGCCAACAGCAGGAAGCCCCACGTCATCCTCTCCTCAAACTTCTTGTCCTTCGGCAACCCGGTGATTGCGACAAGAGCTAGGCACGCGACGGGCACGATCCATCGGCCCAAGTCCAGCAGCGTGTCCATAAAGGATTGAGCTTGCCGGCCAAAGCCGAACGTAAATGTCGTGGTCATCAGATAAGGCGCCACGATAAGCCCCTCCCACAGGTCTCGGCCCGAATCGGTAACCATGAAGAGAATCAGGACAGGCAAGACCGCTACCACGAAGCCCATGAACCCCGGCGCGATCGCCTCCCAAGCGCGGTTTCTGGCGAATGATCGGCCCATGCGCGGCAGCAGCAGGATCGCGAACAGCATGAAGGGGAGCTTGTACCACAGCAAGATGCCGACGACGAAGCCCGAAAAGAAGCACTGCCACCCGATCAGCGGCTCGTAATCGAGCGCAAGGTAGAAAAGTATCGTCGAGAGCAGGACCGCCGCCGTCTCCGGTTGGCCGAACCAACCCTCCATGTGCATGAAGTTGTAGGTCACAAGCCACGCAGCAGAAGCGAAAAGCCCTGCGGAACTCTTACTCACCCTCTCGGCGGCAAGGTAGATCACGAAAGCCGCGCCGATGGCGATGAGGAAATCTGCGAGCACCACCGCCAGGTCGGAATGTCCCAGCATCAGCAGCGCGCCTCCGTACTGGAAGAAGATGCCAGGCGACTTGATGTCCCAGGCGTCTCGGTAAGGAACCATACCGTCGGCAAGGCATGACCCTATGTACGAGTAGACCCCCACGTCTCCGGCAACGTGGCGGCTAAGTAAAGGCCAAAACAGCCCTAAGGCAAAAATTACAATGAAGAGGCTGGATCGCCAGTTCACTCGGTCCCTCCCCCATTCGGGTGAATCTAAGTGTAAAGATTCTAACAGACTCTCGACCCTGGTGGGTTCGAAACTGGTAGTTAACCCAGATAAACGGGGAGTTTCTGGCCCGCACGAAGGGATTCGAACCCCCGACACCCAGTTCCGAAGACTGGTGCTCTATCCACTGAGCTACGTGCGGACGAGCCCAAATTGTACCTTCGGCACCCGAGCAACCGAACCTCGACCGGCTCCGTAGAGTATGGGAAACTGAGCATCATGCGCACCGAATACACGAACGAGGACGGTGAGGAAGTCCTCCGCAGAGCCATTGCAATCGACACGCTCGAAACCCGTACCAACGATGTTGTCCGGCGCACAGCAGACGAGCTTGGCATCTCGTCAGAAGCTCTCGAACAAGCCGAACGGGAGTACTTCATGGAGAAGCGGGAAAGGGCCGAAGTGAAAGAGTTCGCTGGACATCAACGACGCGGGTTCCTGAGCCACCTCGGGTCATACGTGATCGTGAACGCATTCCTATTCGCAATCGACGGCCTCAGCGATGGTCGAGTCCAGTGGGCGTTTTATCCCTTGTTAGGCTGGGGAATCGGAATCGCCTTCCACGCGCTTAGCGTGTTCAACACTCATGGTGAGGACTTCCAGAAGGAATTCGAGGAATGGCGGGCTGCCCGCCGAGCTTCCGAGCAGTAAGCCAGACAAAAAAACACCCCGGCGGTAGAGGAAAGAGCAAGGAGAACCACCGGGGCTATTTACTTTTGATTGTCGGCCTGTCCATCCGTGACTACCCTTTCAGGTTCATCCGGCGGTCCGGCCGCTCAAGTCTTCAGTAAGTAGTTGTCGGCACCTGCTTGGAGTGTGACGACTTTTTTTGAGAAAGTCGTAAACTGGTCAAAAATGGCGTATTTGATCGGAACGGCCGGACATGTCGACCACGGCAAGACGACGCTCATCGCCGCTCTCACGGGCATCGACGCTGATCGCCTGCCCGAAGAGAAGGCGCGTGGAATGACGATAGACCTGGGTTTCGCGTTCGTCGAACTCGAAGGCATCGGCCGGGTCAGCATAGTCGACGTGCCTGGGCACGAGCGATTCATCAAGAACATGCTTGCGGGAGCTTCCGGCGTGGACGTTGCGCTTCTTTGCATCGCCGCGGATGAGGGCGTGATGCCTCAAACGAAAGAGCACTTTCAGATTCTCCGTTTGCTGGAGGCACGGAGCCTTGTGGCAGCAATCACCAAGGTGGACATGGTGGACGCGGATACGACGAGCCTTGCGGAACTTGACGCAGCATCGTTGCTGACAGGAACGCCTTACGAGAGAGCGGAGGTGGTCAGGGTTTCAGCGCAAAAAGGCGAGGGCATCGACGACCTCAAAGAAGCGCTCAGAAAAGCGATCACGGACCTTGGCCCCCGCCCAGCGTCGTCGACGTGGTTCATGCCGATCGACAGGGTCTTTACCATCGAAGGGCACGGAACTGTGGTGACCGGCACGCTGGCGAGCGGACAAGTAAAGGAATTCGACGACGGGATGCTAATGCCTGGCTCGCACAAGGCCCGCATTCGCGGCGTCCAGACACACGGCGAGGCGCCGGGGACGGCGGAAGCGGGCATGCGGACGGCTCTGAACGTCACCGGCGTGCGAAAGGACATTCTGCATCGTGGTCAGGCGATCGGAAGCCCCGGCAGCCTCTTCGAGACAGACTGCCTCAACGTCCGTCTGGCGGCGGTTGAGGATGTCAAGCATGGCTCGAGAGTGAGGGTCCACATCGGTACCGGGGAGTTTATCGGCAAGATTTTTCTCTTCGACCATGCGCCCGGGTTCGCCCAATTGAGATTGGAGGAGCCGACCGCCTGCGCCCGCGGACAGCGCGCGGTTATTCGCCAGTACTCGCCGCCTAACATTCTTGCCGGCGCCGAAGTCGTGACGCCGAACGCTAAACATCGCCGCAAGAACGACCCGGAAGTCGCAGACCTCCTGAGTGGACAGGTCGAAAGCAAAGGGGATTTGGACGCACGGATCATGGCACACCTCGATAAACTGCCGGCGGGCGCGCCTACTGCCAAGATTTGCGAGGCCCTGGGTGAATCGCCGCAGACTCTGGGGGAGGCGTTCGAAAGGTTGAAAGATACCGGCGAGGCGTTCGGGTTTGCCGGTCACTGGCTGGCCAAGCGACATTATGAAGACATCGCGGTACGCCTCGGCGAAACGCTGGCAGGTCTGCACGCTCAACGGCCTCAAGCCGCCGTCGTCCCCAAGTCAGAGGTCTTGGCGGAGTCTGGATTGAAGTGGGGGCCCAAGCCGTTCGATCGGCTTCTCGCGCGCCTCGTGGACGATGGACATATCTCGGCACGCGGCAGCTACCTCGCACGGCCGGATCATCAAATTACGTTAAACGAAAAACAGGCGGCCCTATTGGAAAGAGTTGTCAAGGCTATGACCGATGCTGGAGCGTCGGTACCTGCGCCAAGAGATCTGGCAATCGTGGTGGGTGCACCCCCGCAGGCGATCGAAGAAATGATTCGCCTCGGGGTTGAAACGGGCCGCCTAATCCGAGTAGACGACAATATTTTTTATCCTGTTGAAGCGCTTGACGCCTTGAGAGCGAAGGTTCGGGAGTTTGGCAAGCCCTTTACAGTCGCTCAATTCCGAGATGTCACCAACTCTTCGCGTAAGTTTGCGCTACCAATTCTTCAATACTTCGATGAGACTCGATTCACAAGGCGCGTCGGTGACGAGCGGATTGTGATTGGTTAGAACTTGGTGAATCGATGTCGCCACAACGTCCAAAATGCCTCGACACCGTCGGTCCACCTTATTTTTTTTCCGGCTGCCTTTGTACGCGGCTCGTAACTAATCGGCATCTCATGGATATCCTTGCCCATGCGGATTGCTTTTGCGGTAACTTCCGGGCAAAATTCAAAGCGGTTGCACTGCAAATGCATATCGCGCAGAACCGAAGTTCGCACGGCTTTGTAGCACGTCGCCTCGTCTGTTATCCTGCGTCCGAATAGGAGCGCAACGGTCCAGATCAGCAGCCTATTTACGATCTTATTCGGCATCGCCATCTTTGGGTTCATCCCTCCCATAAACCGTGAGCCGTAAACTACATCCGAAGTTCCGGCCAAAATGGGAGCAACTAATTTTGGAATATCTTCGGGCTTGTATTCTAAGTCCGCATCCTGAATGATCGTCGCCTCGCCCCTTGCTACAGCCAGAGCGGCTCGAATTGCCGCCCCCTTTCCTTGATTGTGAGGTTGCGTGAGGTGCACGACTTCGGTGTCAGAGCGCCGCACTTCGTCGGCAGTCGAATCTGTCGAGGCGTCGTCCACCACGATGATTTCCTTGTCGATTGAAAGCAAAGATAACCGGCGAATAATTTCGCCGATCGTTTTTTCCTCGTTATAGGCAGGCAGGATGATGGATACCGCAGGTGTTCTATCCACTGGGCGACTCCACGATCAACGTAATAGGGCCGTCATTTACGAGCGAGACCCTCATCTCCTCGCCATAAGCTCCGGTCTTGATCACAGTGCCCGTCGCAGCGAGCTTTTTGAGCAAGTTTTCAAAATGAGCTTTACCGGTTTCGAAACTTGCGGCGTTATCGAAGCTTGGGCGCCTACCCTTTTGCGTGTCACCCGCAACGGTGAAGTTACTGACGACAAGCAGCTTTCCACCGACCTCTTCGCAACCCAAGTTCATTTTTCCAGCGTTGTCCTCGAAAATGCGGAGCCCGGAAATACGATTCGACATCCATGCGACATCGGCCTCGGTGTCACGCCTTTCGACCGCGACCAGGGCCAAAAGGCCGTGGCCTATTTCGCCGATGACCTCTCCGTCGGTTTCCACTGAAGCCGACAGCACTCGCTGCACAACCGCGATCACTTCTTGGTTCCGCCCCTGCCTATGGGACGCTGCACGCTAATGACATCCTGCAGGCCGGACAGCTTCAAAATGAGCGCATGCAAATGTCCAGAGTCAGAAACGTCGATGCTCATCTCCAAGACGGCAGTTTGATCCTTCAGGGTACGCACGTTCGCTGCACTCACATTGACATTCGCCTCGCTAAAGATGTTTCCAATATCGGCAAGCAGCCCCTGACGGTTCAGTGTATGAATTCTGAGCCTTGTGTGAAAACTTGCCTTCTCTTTTGGCTTCCAAGAAACTGACTGCACCCGTTCGGCTTCGGTCAGCTTTAGATTACTAAAGTTTGGGCAAAGCTTTCGATGAATGGTTATCCCTCTTCCCTTGGAAACGTAGCCCATTACTTCGTCGCCGGGCACAGGATAGCAGCAGCTTGCGCGCCTGAACGCAACATTGTCGATTTCGGTAACGACTTGCTTGTGTGGGTCGGTGCTCGACCGCAACGTTGCGGATTTGGTCCTTTCGGGCAATCCGAGGATCATGTTCGTCACCCTAGTAACACCGACAAAGCCTTCACTAACCTGGGCGAGCAGTTCCATTTGATTGCGCAAACCAAGGGACTTTGCCACATCGTCCAGCTTCTCCTGGGTCAGCACGGATTTCGGTGTAACTCGCAAGTCGCGCAGCTCACGTTCCAACGCTTCCCTGCCTTGTTTGGCGTTCGCTTCCCTGGATTGGTGGCGCAAGAAAGCGCGAATTTTAGAGCGCGCATTCTGCGTCTTGGCAATGCGCAGCCAGTCGACCGTTGGATGCGCGGTGGGCCTTGTTACAACTTCTACGATATCGCCGTTTTCCAGGGCGTGGCCGAGCTTAACAATCCGGCCGTTCACCTTCGCTTGGAAGGCCCTCAACCCGACTTCAGAGTGAATACGAAACGCAAAATCAAGCGGCGTCGCCCCGGCAGGCATGTCGATCACGTCGCCTTTTGGCGTAAATGCAAACACTTGATGCGAAAACAGATCCATGCTGAGGGAACGCATGAATTCGCTCGCGGAACTCGCATCGCGAGACCAATCGAACAACTGCTGGCGCAGCTTACTGAGCGCAGCATGCTCAGCGGTGTCGGCCTTGGGATTCGCCGATTTCGATTTGTACTGCCAGTGAGCGGCGATGCCGAATTCGGCCACTCGGTGCATGTCGTAAGTTCGTATTTGCACCTCCATCGGGTCTCCATGGGGACCGACGACCTTTGTGTGAAGTGACTGATATCCGTTAGACTTCGGCTTCGAAATGTAATCGTAGATTAGACCCGGTATCGGCTTCCACAAGTCGTGGACAATTCCGAGAGTTTGGTAGCACTGCCCTTCGTTATCGACGATAATGCGTATGCCGAGGAGATCGAAAATGTTGTCGAACTCGAAGCCGTGCACTTTCATTTTTTCGTAAATGCTATAGAGGTGTTTTGGCCGTCCCTGAATTTCAACGCGCTTGATGCCTGCTTGCTCCATCCGCTCCTTTAGCATAACGATCGCACCCGCAAGCTCTCGCTCTCTTTCTTTTCGGGTCTTTGCGATAAGCGCGCTGACTTCGTCGAATTCTTGAGGATGCAGATATTTGAAAGCGAGATCCTCGAGCTGCCACTTCATCTGCCATATTCCGAGGCGACCGGCCAGCGGCGCAAAGACATCGAGAGTTTGCTGTGCGATCCGGGTTCGTTTTTCCTCTGATAGCGGCTCCAGAGTCTGCATGTTGTGTAGCCGGTCAGCCAGCTTTATCACCATCACGCGAAAGTCGTTGGCCATCGCAAGCAACATTTTTCGCATTGATTCCGCGGAAGCCTTCCTCTCGATCGTCGTTCGATGTTGATGGGCGGTCACCACCTGAATATCCATCTTTGTAACGCCTTCGACTAATCCAAGAACCACCTCTCCGAACTCGTTCTTGATCTGCTCCGGTGTCACGGACGTGTCTTCCAAAACATCGTGCAATAGGCCCGCAACAATAGAGTCCTCGTCCATCTTTAGGTCGACCAGAATTCTTCCGACCGCCAGTGGATGGGTTATGTAGGCTTCGCCTGTCCGCCTATCCTGCCCTTTGTGGCCAACTTCGGCAACGTAATATGCCTTGCGGATTGTTTTTGCGTCGGCGCGTGGACGCTCGGCGCGATAGGCGTCGATTAATTCGGTAAGCGCCTCAGGCGCCTCCCACCCCGTCGGGACTTCGAAGGTCTCGCCCGTCAAACGGCTGAACTCCGGGCCGCAAGCAGCCGTGCTGCTTCGTCGGCTTGCGCAGGGGTATCGACGGCTAAAGGCGTCCCTGGCGCGTACGACATCTTTATCGCAATTCCGTTTTCCAAGAAGCGAAGCTGTTCCAGCACTTCGGTCTTTTCGAGCGGGGTCGGATCCCATCCGGCGAACTTGCTGAGCACCGCCCCCGTGTAGGCGTACAAGCCCACGTGTTTTTTCGTCCTAAGGCCGGATTGCGAACGGACGAACGGAATCCTGGAGCGGGAAAAATACAGAGCCATTCCGGATGGGCTGGTCACCACTTTAACAACATTGGGATTATCGAGATCGGCTTCATCCGCCCAGTCGTAGACGGACGCCATTTCCGATTCGCCGTTTGCAACGGGTTTCGCGCACGCGTCGATCGACACCGGGTCGATCAACGGCTCGTCGCCTTGGACATTTACGAACACGTCGGCGTCTATCTTCGACGCTACCTCGGCAATCCGGTCAGTTCCCGTTGAGTGTCCTGAACTTGTAAGGATGCCTTCTCCACCGAATGCCTTTGTCGCAGCGACAATCTCAGCATCGGGGGTCGCGATCAGCACTCGCCTGGGCAACGCCGCTTTGAGCGCTGCCTCATACACCCACTGCACCATCGGCTTGCCAGCGAGCATCCGAAGCGGTTTGCCTGGGCAGCGCGTGCTTGCCATACGGGCAGGAATCACCACAACAACGTTCATCTTCCGGTAAGGATACAACGCCGCCGTGCGTTCTGGGTAGGCTTTCGGGCGTGGGGACTGCCGAAGGGGTCGCATACATGCCGGAAAACTCAGTGAAGGTTCACGCAACCGTTCGTGGTTCGCGGCCGCACGTCGAGATCGAGAACAGAGTTTGTTTGTTGCACGCCCGATTCCGGCGCTGCTTTCCGCTAACCCTCGCAGACGAGTACATTTCCCTCCATGACTCAAGTGGCGCCGAAGTCGGGATACTGAAGGACCTGTCCAAAATGGACGCAGCCTCGCGAGAAGCTATCGCTGATGAACTGGATGCTTTCTACTTCACGCCCGCACTGTCAAGAATCCTTTCGCTCAAGGCCGAAGCTTCGATGTGGAAGTGGGAGGTGGAGACCCAGCGAGGCGAGGTCGTCTTCTACCTGCGCGGGGTGAGGGACTCCGTGCACGAAGTCGCGCCGAACCGGTGGCAAATCTATAGCGTGGACGGGCAGCGCTACGAGATTCGAGATTTGAATGAGTTGGATCAGCGAAGTCAAAACCTCTTCGAAGGCTTGTTTTAAGGCATTCGAAAACGTCTTATTTCCACCGAAGTGCTGCGTTTGCTTCGAATTGGAACGGGATGCAATTTGCGTCGATTGCGCAGCTGCCCTGAAGCCCCTAAGAATCGGCTCCTGCGAAAGATGCGGCATAGACGACGCCGGCGACAACGTTACCTGCTCTTGGCTCAGTTCGGTTGACGTCATTCGACCCGCCGTCGACTACATCGGCACAGGAGGCGAAGCGGTAAAACGACTAAAATTCAACCGTTCCCTAGAACTGGCAGAGCCGATGGCAATGCGAATGAAAGAAGCAGCGGATAGCCTTCGGTTCGACTACCTTGCACCTGTGCCTATTCACTGGTCGAGGAGATCGCATAGGGGATTCAATCAGTCGGAACTCCTCGCAAAGTTAATGGCCATCGGTCCGGTCCGCAGCAAGTTGCTTGTCAGGACAAGGGCGACTTGGCCGCAAAGTCGTTCGACGGGAAACGTGAGACGGACGGCGCTCGAGGGCGCCTTTGAGGCAAAACCGTGCTCGGGCGCACGGGTCCTGCTTGTCGACGATGTCATCACCTCAGGCGGTACGGTAGAAGCATGTGCGCTGGCGTTGAAAGCTCGCGGTGCTTCCTGGGTGGGAGCCGTTTCGTTCGCGATAGAGCTCCCACTCGGCTTTTGGCAACGTCAGGCTTCGGGTTCGAGCATCCCATAATTACCGTCCTTGCGCTTGTAGATCACGGCGAACGCGCCGGTATCTGCGTCGCGGAAGACGAAAAACGGGTGGTCGACCAGTTCCATTTGGAGAGCTGCTTCGTCGGCAGTCATATCCTTGAGGAGAAAGCTCTTCCTTTCCGAGATCGACGCGTGTTCGTGGTCGTGGTCGTCTTCCTCGACAAGTGCAGGCGGCAAAGTCTTGAGGCCCCCTCGCCGGTGCGAATCGACAAGCCGACTTTTCAGCCGTCTCAACCGATTCTCAAGCTTGTCGCTCACGCGATCGATGCATGCATGCATCGATTCGTCGGTCTCGTCGCCTCGAATGGTAAAGCTGTCGGCAAAGACGGTGACTTCGAGACGGTGTCGGCCCTTTTGCTCGGAGTGGACCATCTCCACTTTTGTGGCCTTGTGAAAGAATCGTTCAAGGCGCGATAGTTTCTTGGCGGCATAATCGCGATGACGCTCGGGGACGTTGCCCTCCGCGTTCCTGACTAAGAGTTCCACTTGTTACTCCTTGTTTGTTGTCACGGACAAAGTACGGTGGCTGTAGCCATGGCGGCAATGCCTTCATTTCGGCCGATTGCGCCCAACCCCTCCATCGTCGTTGCCTTGACATTTATTCTACGCTCTTGCAACCCAAGTTCCTGCGAGATTCTTGTGCGAATCTCTGGGCGCCTATAAATTAGCTTTGGCGCCTCCGCCAAAATTGTGATATCGATTGACACAATCCGGCCACCGACGGAGCCGACCCTCTTCGCGGCTTCCCTTAGGAAGATCATGCTGTCCGCGTCTTTGTATGCCGCGTCGTCATTCGGAAACAGCTCACCGATGTCACCGCCGCCAATTGCGCCGAGAATGGCATCGGTGACCGCATGCAAAACCACGTCTGCGTCCGAGTGTCCCTCCAAACCTCGTTCGTTTTCGAAGCGAACTCCGCCCAGAATGAGCGGCCGGTTGGGGTCATCTGAAAACGCGTGTATGTCAAAACCGCTGCCAGTCGACGGCGTCATCGGTGTCTTGGGCAGGTCGTGTACGGTTGTAATTTTAATATTGCTCTCCTCTCCCTCGACTACTTGCACCGTGACTCCCGCTGCCTCCAGAGCCTCAGCTTCGTCCGTCGCCGCTGGGCTGGTAGCCATCGCCTCAAGCAGAGTTTCGCGCAATGAGGCCTGCGGCGTTTGAGCCCGAAACAGATCTCCGCGACGCAGCGTCGCCTCAATTCGTCCATCGCGGACGGCCTTGATGGTGTCGATAACCGGTACTAAAGGAATCGACGACCCGAACTGGATCCCCGCGTCGATCACGCGGTCGATTAGGGCGGCGCGGACGAAAGGGCGGGCTGCGTCATGCACGAGCACGAGCGATCCGGGCGGAGCGGCCTCGACCCCGATCCGGCAGCTTTCGGCACGGTTCGCTCCACCTGGTAAGACGTAAGCCGCGCCTGAAGCCCGAAAGGCGGGCAGATTCTCCTCGGCGGCAACAATACCGACAGCGTCGACCCGAGGATGGCCCATGAGCGCATCAAACGAAGCCTTCCAGACAGGTCGGCCATCTGGCAGATGCCTAAGTAGTTTGTTGCCGTAGGTCGGATCGGACTGCCTAAAGCGCGTCGATAACCCTGCGGCCAAAAGCACGCCAAACACGATCACGATCTTGCACGCTTGCGAAACGCCCCGCCCTCTTCTTCGTTGATGGATGCAAATATCATTCTGCCGGCGGTCGATTGATGCACTTGCGTAACGTGCGCTTCAACACGTTCGCCAAGGTGGAACTCACCGTTTTCGATCACGATCATCGTGCCGTCCTCCAGATAGCCGATGCCTTGCCCGTGTTGGCTGCCGGATTTCTCCACTTCGACATTGAGCATGTCGCCAGGCAAGAACACCGGTCGCAAGGACATGGCGAGGTCATTGAGGTTCATCACGGGAACATTCTGAAGAGCGGCAACCTTGCTCAAGTTAAAATCGTTCGTTACAAGCGAAGCACCAAGTGCCTTTGCCAGGGTGACCAGGCGGGTGTCTACAGGATCGCTCGGGCTGCCGGCAAGTCGATCTTCGAGGCCCACCGTAACATCGTATGAGTTTTGTAGGTTGTTGAGGATATCGAGGCCGCGCCTCCCACGCTGCCTGCGGTTCGGTTCGTGGCTATCCGCGATGTGCTGCAGCTCACTGATCACGAATTGAGGCACGTAGAATCGACCCTCCAGAAAACCCGACTTGCAAACGTCGTAGAATCGGCCGTCGATAATAACGCTCGTGTCGAAAACCTTAACATTGCTGCGCCGCATGGGGCCGGACGACCACGGGAGAACGTCCCGAAAGTTCCGCATCATCGTAGCGCAGACGATGATTAGCGCGAACATTCCCGCAAAGCCTGCAACCACCCACGCGGCACCAAACGAGAAGAACAGCACCAGAAACGGAATGCTCACGATAACGCCAATAAACACACCTGCCAGCAAGGTCAGCTTGTCGGCTTGGGTCATGTGATCCCAATCCCACACGGACCTCTCCACGCGGTTCCAAACAATTGTCCCGATGAGCGTGAACACAATGGCGCCGAACAGAAACGAGGCGCCGCCCGTCACGGGTTGGTAGTAATTCGGGGCGTCGTAATCGGGTCTACCGGCTGCTTTTGCTATTCCGGTCGAGAACGACTGCAGCGCGGCAGGCACTGACATACCCGCAACGTAACCCCCCCCGAGCATCCAGAGGATGATCCACGCGCCTCGCGCACTCTTTGCGGTGTTGCCGGCTGTCATTTGCGAACTATTTTGAGCACCTCGATCTTGTTCCCGTCGAGCGTAAATGTGATGAAGGCTTCCTCAAAGTTACCTTCGGCGAACTTGATATGAGTCGCATCGGCCAAACCGCCGCCCATCGTCGGATCAAATGCAATCCACCGATCACCGACGAAACCTTCGACCCATGCATGATAGTAGAAAGCGTCACCCGAATAGACCGCGCCGGTCACCAATTTCGTCGGAATACCTGCAGACCGCATCAACGTGGCGGCCAATGTTGCGTAGTCGCGGCAAACTCCTTCCTTTGTCTTTAGTATCTCACGGGCGTCGCGGAGAACGCCAATCGAGGCGTTTGGCTTCATGATGCGAAAAACATGGCTGGAAATCTTCTGCGCCGCTATATAGGGATTCGTTTCAGCGCCGACGATCTGCTTTGCCAAAGCCTTCATCTCCGTGCTATCGACAGGCATATTTAGGCCGCCGCGCGTGAACGTCGGCTGGGCCTTACCAGCAGCAGCAATCGTGGTCGGCATTGCCGGAGGCTCGAGAGGGTGCACCGCGATGACAATTCCATCCTCCCCACGCTCGACCGTTTGATAGTAATCGCTGGTAAGCCGAGGTAGCGACGTGCCTTTGATGCGCATCGAGAGGGACCTAATTGAAGCGGGGTTTTCGATCGGCTTATCCGGGACGATACGGCTCGCTGAGGCGATGTCTTCTTCGGGCATATATGTGTCCGATCCAACGGCCTCTGCCCGCGTGATGGGCTTCATGGTCATGCCGAGCGGTCCGGTGGCGAACGCCATGGCGCCGTCTTTGTCGAGCCAGATTTCTGTAGTTGCGCGAGGATCGACGATCTTCAACTTCATTCCTGTCCCTTCAACACCTACGCCTTTGTAGGGCAAAACTCCTAAGTATTCAGCCTCGTTCTTGACCAGCGTCAACGTCATTGGATCCAGAATGTAAAACTCCAACTTGGTCCCCGGCTCCGGGGCGCCCTTGCCTAACAGGCCAACGGTTGGATCGTCAAGCACGACGGCCCCCACCGGGATCTGCAGCGTTCGCTTGTCCATAGTTTCACCGGAGACTCTCGTCACGTCAACCTCCGCAACTGTGTAAGTTGCAGTTACATTCTGCGTCCGACCCGCGCTCTCGATGGTCAGCTCTTGCCTTTCTAGAATTGCGCCCTTGCGCAGGCTCTTCGAGATGATCGCCATCGACATGCCCTGGCCCAAAACCTTCGCTCCAATCCGCGTCGCGGTCAGTGTTGAGGTCTTGCCGTCAGGGGTTGTAGAGACAACGGTATGGATGTAGCCGATCCGCTGCCCCTGCAGGAAAATCCCGACAAACTCGTCGGCCGCTGAAACCGAAACGAGGGCGAATAGCGTCAGAAGCGCGGCGATTTGTTTCATAGTGCTCAATTGGATTAACGCGGAAGCCTGGGCTAAAGTTAGCCGAACCGGCTTCAGTGGGTAGTTTGAGATTAACACTCGCGCCCGTACAGGCAAAACGACAACATGTCTAAAGAAGCTAAACCAAGAACGCTCATCATAGTTGAGTCTCCCACCAAAGCTCGTACGATCGAGCGGTTCTTGGGTGCGGAGTACGATGTTGTCGCAAGCAATGGGCACGTGCGGGACCTACCTGCCAAAAACACCGAGGTGCCCAAAGAGCAGCGATTCAAGGTTGTCGGGGTCGACATCGACAACGACTTCGCCCCAATTTATGTGATCCCTGACCGGAAGGAGCGAAACGTTGCTGCACTAAGAGCAGCGGCGAAGGCGGCAACCAACATCCTCGTCGCAACCGACGAAGACCGCGAGGGCGAGAGTATCGGCTGGCATGTTCTTGAGTTGATCAAGCCGAAGAAGAGCACTCCCGTCGGGCGCATTGTCTTCCACGAAATCACTAAGGAAGCGATCGAACACGCTTTGAAATCACCCCGCAAGGTCGATGAGGACCTGGTACGCGCACAGGAGGCCCGCCGCGTCTTGGATCGTCTCTTTGGTTACACGTTATCGCCACTCGTCGGCATCAAGGTTCAACAGGGCCTTAGCGCAGGGCGTGTACAAAGTGTCGCAGTCCGCCTTACGGTCATTCGGGAGCGGGAGCGCATGGAGTTTGTGGCGGTTGTCTATTGGGACCTTAAGGCAACTTTGAAAGCGGAAGACGGAAACTTCGAAGGGTATCTGCACAGCATAGGTGGGAGGTCGATTGCAGATGGCAACGCCTTCTCTCCGCAGGGCGAACTCCAGGACACAAAGCGACTCTGGCTGCGCGAGCCCGATGCCGTGGACCTGTCCAAACGCTTAGCGAACCATAAGCCGTGGAGCGTCTCTCGCGTAGACACGAACCCGGCAACGATGAAGGCCCCCGCGCCGTTCACAACCGCAACGCTTCAAATCGAGGCAAACCGCAAACTCAACTTTTCTTCATCAAAAACCATGGCCGTCGCCCAACGGCTCTTCGAGGGTAAGGACATCGGAAGCGAGCAGGTTGGATTGATCACCTACCATCGAACAGACAGCTTGTCGCTCTCCGAGAAAGCTGTCGAAGAGGCACGAGACCTCATTCGTTCGCAGTACGGCAACGAGTACCTGCCCGACAAACCCCGAGTTTTCAAGACCAAGGCAAAGGGCGCACAGGAAGCGCACGAAGCAATCCGCCCGTCCAGTCTGAAGCGTCTGCCGGCAATAATTGAGAGGTACCTCGACAACGACGAACGACGGCTCTACGATCTCATCTGGAAACGCACGATGGCCTGCCAGATGAGCGATGCCCGCATCGAGCGAACGCAAGTAGATGTGAAGGCTAACGACTGCGTTTTTCGCGCCAGCGGCAAACGCATCATCTTCCCGGGATTCCTTCGCGCTTACGTGGAAGGCTCGGATGACCCTGCCGCTGAACTAGGTGACAAGGAGAAAGTGCTGCCGGAGCTGAAGGTTGGCCAGGAGGTCGCGCTCCTTCAACTCGCTCCGTATGAGCACGCCACGAAGCCACCCGCGCGTTACACAGAGGCTTCCCTGGTCAAGAAGCTCGAAGACGAGGGCATTGGGCGGCCGAGCACCTACGCCTCGATCATCAAAACGATTCTCGACCGGAACTACGTGTTTCTCGAAGGCAAAGCGTTGGTGCCTACGTTCCAAGCTTTTGCCGCCACCCAGTTGTTGGAGGAGAGGTTCGCCGACCTCGTGGACTTGAAATTTACCGCGCATATGGAGGAGGAACTCGACGAGGTCGCGGAGGGCAAGACGAAGTGGACCGACTTACTGAAGGAGTTCTACTTTGGCGAAGGATCCGGCGGCATCGCTGAGCGCGTGGCCGTGGCGAAGACCGAGGCCGCGTATCCTACGGTCGACCTCGGCGAAGGCATCATCGTTCGGTTCGGACGCAAGGGACCCTTCCTGTCGCGAGGATCCGAAGGCGAAGCCGTTACCGCCGACGTTCCGGAAAATGTGCCGCCGGCCGATCTGACAGCGCTGAAGGCGGGAGAAATCCTTAATGCTCGTGCCGAGTGGTCGCCGGATTCCGGCAAACAGCTCGGCGAGGACGAAGCCGGCAACAAGATGGTTCTCTTGACCGGGCGCTACGGACCGTATATCAAGCTTGAGAGCGAATCGCCACGGAACGTGTCTATCCCGAAGGAGCTCAATCCTGAGGAAATAGGCGAAGCCGTGGCTCGCCAGCTGGCAGCGTTGCCTAGAACGGTTGGCATATCGGAAGGAGAGGAAGTGACGGCCGCAATCGGCCCGCACGGCCCCTACATCAAGCGCGGCAAAGAATATCGCAGCCTCGATACTTGGCAGGAGCTACTCGCCATTGACTTGCCAACGGCGGAGGCAAAGTTCGCCGAACCAAAGCCATCCAAGCGTGCTGCGTCCGCTAAGGAGCTCGGCGAAGGGATCAAATTGCTCGACGGCCGATTCGGTCCCTACGTCACGGACGGCACCGTGAATGCGACGATTCCAAAAAGCATAGACGCAGATAGCATCGACCTCCATACCGCTAAAGAACTGATCGAGAAGAAACGGTTAGCCGGGCCTTCAAAGCGACCCAAACGCACCTTTCGCAAGCGGAAGAGCGCTTGACTTTCATAAGAATATTCGAATATACTTATGAAGCCTAATGCCGTAGGAGGTCCCGACGATGCGATACCAGACGATTCAAGTTAAACCAAGAGAGCCAAAGCAGAAAGCCAAAACGGAAGGGGAAATGCCGGTTGCGCTTAGTCGCAGCGGCAAGGACACGATGGCATTCGCGGCCAAATCCAACGATGTTCAGGGCGCAGTGCGCAAGTCAGGCGTTGGCGGGATTATGGAACTGATCGAAGAGGGCGGCGAGAGCCACCTCGGGATGCTAAAAGAGCTGCAGTGGCATCCGATCAGCCGCAACCTGCTGCACGCAAGTTTTCAAGAGGTTCGGCGAAACCAAGAGGTGAACACAACCGTTCCCTTGGTCTTCATGGGAGAGCCGGCAGCGATCGCCGAGCGCACCGGACAACTTTTAAAGAGCGCAGACTCCATTGAGCTCCACGCCAAGGTCAGCGCCCTGCCCGACCATATCACCATCGACATTTCCGGGATGCTCCTTGGCGACGTCCTAACTGCGGGCCTTGTACCGCTTCCTGAAGGATGCACAGCGCAAAACCCTGACTCGGTGATTTGTTCGGTCGCCAACCCGACCGTAATCGAAATCGATACTCCGACCGCGGAAACCGATGCCCTCGGCGAAGCAGCAGCGCAAGACGAAGAAGACGCGCCAGCCGATGCCGAGTAATCGAACCACACCTCTCACTTTTCAAGAACGACCGACACCGTAAGGAGGTGCCCCTATGGCCGCATTTGCCGCTTCCATTAATTCCGGTAATCAGACTCTCATCAAGAAAATGCTAAAGGCTGCCCTGAATGGCAATGGGAAAGCCAAGCAAGAATTAATCTCAAAAAATGGAATTATTCTCGGTGTGGTGGGCGACGAAGCTCACACCGCCGAGAGCAAAGATGGGAACCTGAACATCATTTTTCTCGGCGACATTTATAACCTCGACACGCTGAGGCCCCTGATCAAGCCCGCCGCTGCAGGCAAGACTGCTGCGGACATGATCTTGGCTCTTTACCGCATGAAGGGCGTTCAATGCGTCCATTACTTAGATGGGCCGTTTGCTTTTGTAATCGCCGACGGCGATAAGTTTTATGCCGCCCGTGATCCCCTTGGTGTAAAGCCTCTTTATTTCTCGAAAGGTGAGAAAGGATGGCTTTTCGCGACGGAGCTGAAGGCCTTTGGCGATGATGTCAAGAAGGTTTCGGAATTTCCTGCAGGCTGTTACGTGGATTCGACTGGAGGCGCAAAACGCTACTACAAGCTGCCCGGCGCCCCTGTCAAAAATGTCAATCTTAACGAAGCAGTCGACTTAATTCGGACGCTCGTTACCGATTCCATCACAAAGCGAATCGAGCCGCATGGCGATGTCGGGATTTACCTTACCGGAAGTGTCGAGAGCTGCATTATCACGGCTCTCGCCGCCGAAAAGGTTAAGAGAATTAAAACGTTTTCGGTGGGGCTCGAGGGTTCGATCGATGGCAATACTGCGAAGCGCGTCGCAAGTTGGCTCAACACCGATCATACGCACATCGAAATATCCCAGCAAGACGTGCTCGACTGCCTTCCGCAAGTCGTTCACACCATCGAGAACTTCGACGCTGGGCTTGTCAGACAAGCCGTGGCCGATCACTTTGCTGTGCGCGCTGCCGTTGGCAAGGTTAAGGCTCTCGTGAGCGGCGACGGAGCCAACGAACTTTTCGGAGGCTACGCATATTTGCGACCCATGTTTAGCGAAAAGCTTACCAGCGAGATTCGCAACATCACTGAAAACCTGCACAGAACGAACCTTCACCGGTGGGAGCGTATGACTTCCGCAGTAGGGCTCGAAGGCAGAATGCCGTACGTCGACCGCAAGCTTGTGCACGCAGCCTTCCACCTACCGGCAAACATGAAAATTAACGAAGAGGGCCGCAGTAAGTGGATTCTTCGCCGAACTTTCAGTACACTTTTGCCGGCTTGGGTCATCGATCGGCCCGATAACGACGACACCCATCACCAGGGAATCATTACTGCTTTGGAAGAATATGCCGCAACGGTCTTCACCGAAGAAGACCTGTCGAACGATGCTCACAAATCCGAACCGCTATCGATTCGCACCAAGGATGAGCTGCTCTACTACCAAATCTGGAGCGCAAAATTCCCCGCTGAGTACGTCTCATTAGTGGGACGCACCCAAAGTTAGAAGGAAAGTAAGGGTTGGAAAAACCGGAAGACGATCTCGAAAGGCAGACCCTTGTGGGCAGCCTGCGATCGGTGGACGTCGATAGCTTGCTGCTGACCGAGCTAGCCGGCGGCGAAGAAAATCGCTTCGCCGCTGAAGTGCTGGCCGCGCTCGCCAACCCTACGCGACTAAGAGTGTTGAATCTACTACGTAAGCAGCCACTTTCGGTTGGCCAGATCACCACTTCCCTTGCACTTACGCAAGCAAACGCTTCCCAACATTTGGCCATCATGCTTCGCGCCGGAATTGTAGTTCGGGAGTCTGAAGGGACCACGCGCAGATACAGCCTCCGGTCATCGGCGATTCCAAAGGTGCTAGACCTCTTAGAAGAATTCCGCCAAGCCCATAAAGAAGACTTGGCGGAAATTCTGGAGTAGGGCGTTCCGGACTACTGGTGGTCGCGCCAGGAAAGGCGAACGTCTCCACTGACGGCGCTTGCGTCGACCGTTCCGTCGCCGCTTCCGATTTTTCCGGTGATCCGTTCTTCGGTGCGCTGCTCGTCGTCCAACTCGATTCGGCTCGAAACCGATCCGCTCAACGAGGCGAGCATAACGCGCGCATTCGACCCGCTTGCCAGGTCGATTAATACGTCGCCCGAAACGGTTCGAGCATTGACGTTTCCTTCAACGGGCTGATTCATATCGAGGTCGATATCTCCACTCACTGTTTCCACACTGATGGTCGAACCGCCGACGTCTTTCAAACGCACGTCTCCCGCAGACGACCGTATCGAAATTGATCCTTCGATATTGTTGAGAAGAATATCACCGGATTTATTTTCGATATCGACACGCGCTCCTTTTGCGTTGCGAATTTTGACATCGCCCTGCGCGCTGATCACTTCGACGGTGCCTTCCAAGTCGCCCGCGTCAATATCGCCGGAGCGCGAATCCACTCTCAGGGTGCCATACGTGTCGCGACAGGTCATATCGCCATGCTCCACACGAATATCCAGATGCACACCTTTCGGAACGCGCACTTCGATATCTTCTTCCATCGCGCCCGCGCCTTGACGAAG
>JALYSG010000060.1 GCA_030854945.1 Armatimonadota bacterium | reverse complement strand
GGTTACCGCTGCGCGGTTACGAGTTCGACGTAGTGGCGGTGAACTCGACCGGGACGATAACGAATCGCCGTAGAGGGCAGGCACGGTATTACACGGAAGACGTCAATGGCGTGGCGCTTGAGATGACTGAGATATCGGGCGGCACGTTCCTGATGGGAACCACCGATGCGGGAGCCGATCAGGTGAAGAGGGAGTATGAACGAAGCCGAACTCCTGCTCACGATGGTGGCCGTGGCTACACGGCTGACGATGCTTTGAAGCAGTCTCGATGGGAAGTCCCACAGCACACGGTTAGTGTGCCAACGTTTTACATGGGAAAGTTCGAAGTGACCCAGGCGCAGTGGCGCGTGGTATCGCATTTGCCAAAAGTGAAGAAAGACCTGGTCGGCGATCCGTCGAATTTCAAATTCGGCAACAGATTCGACAGCCTGCCGGTTCGTTTCAAAGGCGACAGCCTGCCGGTTACGCAAGTCTCATGGGAGGATGCGATTGAGTTCTGTCAACGGCTGTCCCGCGCAACTGGAAGAACCTATCGACTGCCTACAGAGGCCGAGTGGGAGTACGCCGCCCGCGGCGGGACGACGACAGCCTTCTACTTGGGTGAAACGATCACGCGAGAGCTCGTGAATTACGATGGCAACCGTCCCTATGGCTCTGCGCCGAAGGAAACCTCGAGACAGACAACGACGCAGGTGGGAAGCCTCGCTTATCCCAATGCATTTGGGCTCCACGACATGGCTGGGAATGTGTTGGAGTGGTCCATGGACCGTTGGCACGAGAGCTACGATGGAGCGCCGACGGGTGGGAGTTCGTGGGAGGCGGCAGGCGACACGGGGCGCCGAGTGGCGCGTGGCGGTTCGTATTACCACGACGGCAACCACTCCCGTTCCGCCATGCGCGTCCCGGTCCCTGTGGGCGTCAGGAGCCCCACCCTCGGTTTTCGTGTTGTTGCGGTCGCGCGGGCTCGATAGTGTACACTCCTTCTGCTCTCGCATGAGAGGGCCCGATGGGCTAGTCCCGCCAGATAGCCAGGAAGTCATCAAGTAGCAGCTCCCTCGCGTGCATCTCTTTCGACCTGATAAGCTCGACCGTCCGCGTCAGTCGGTCACCAACGTCGGGGTCCACGATCGTATGCACCCCCTCCGACCGCTCCCCCGACCCCTACCTCGCTAACGCATCCACGGCCTTGATACGGTCGCCGGGGCGGGCCGATCTCCGGCCGTCCACCGTGATGACCGCGGCCATTTGCGGGTCGGTCGGCACCAGCGGCTTATCGCAGTCCGGTGCCGGGACCCCTAATGCGCCAGAACGCTTGCAAGGATTCGTGTTTCTCCGCAGGATATGGGGTCCAGATAATCCGTAGTTGGTGACACAAAAGGGAGACCTGTGGCCATAGACGACTTGGCGACACTGCGCGAGCAATTGCCGGTGACTAAAGAATTCATCCATCAGGACACTCGCAGGAACATCCCAAAAGTGTTTACATCGCTCACACTGATTGTTTTAGCCTCCTTCATATCACTTCAGTGTGCGCCGAAAGCCAGAACGGTTGTTTCAGCAGACCTCCGGCCTGGACAGACGTTTCGGGACTGTGCCAACTGCCCGGAGATGGTCGTTGTCCCGGCGGGCGGCTTCACGATGGGTAGCCCTCCTAGTGAGCAAGGCCGTGATGACCGAGAAGGTCCAGAGCGAAGTGTGAGCATCCGCCAGTTCGCCGCTGGCAAGTTCGATGTGACCAGGGGGCAGTGGGCTGCGTTCGTTTTGGCTACGAAACGTGTCACAAGCGAAGGCTGTTATTATAGCGGGTTATCAAAGCAGAACGAGGCTAAGGCTTCATGGCGCAATCTCGGCTTTCCGCAAGACGACAGTCATCCCGTAGTCTGCGTGACCTGGAACGATACCCAAGATTATCTGCGCTGGCTGAGCCACCAGACCGGCGATAATTACCGCCTGTTGACGGAGTCGGAATGGGAATACGCTGCTCGGGCGGGAACTACTACACCATATCCCTGGGGAGCGACCGCGAGCCACGAATACGCCAATTACGGGGCTGATTCTGGGCTTTCACCCGGGTTGGCGCCGGGCCGAGACCGATGGCTGAGGACATCGCCTGTTGGTTCATTTCCGCCGAACGCATTCGGCCTTTACGATATGCACGGTAATGTTTTGCAATATGTTGAGGATTGTTTCGCGAGCTCTTATTCGGGCCTGCCCGCAGATGGTTCCGCAAACAAGGTTGTGGTTGATTTGAAAATCGAGGGTAGATTGTCAGTTTTGAATGGAACAAGTTCTTGTTCGTACCGGATGCTTCGCGGCGGCGACTATACCAACCCTCCCCGTAGGATTCGCTCTGCGTACAGGAATTTTGCTCCACCGCCGGGAGCTACGCTTCAGGATTACCGGAGCGCAGGCGTGGGTTTCCGTGTCGCAAAAACCCTTTAGAAAAAGGGTAGCTTGGTTTTATTTGGGAAAATGGTGCAATAAAACGGGAAGTCCAACAATCGTGAATTTTTTTCGAAAGACTAAAACCACGCACGGACAACAAGGGGCTTGGTAAATGCGTCGAGCCCTCCGAATTCTCGGCTATGTGAGCGCATCGATCGTCGGGCTGGTGCTCGTCGCTTACGGCATCGTGTATGTGGTGTCGGAGGTCAAGCTTCGACGTAGCTATGCCGTAACCCGGCGCCCCATCGCTATTCCGCATGACTCGGCCTCGATCGCGGAGGGCGGCCGCCTCGCCCGAATTCGCGGTTGCACGAGTTGCCACGGTTCAATGGGCGAGGGCAAAAGCATGCTTGAGCGTTGGTTCATTGGGCGTTTCGCAGCGCCAAATCTGACTAACGCAGTCCGTGTGTACTCGGATACGGAGCTCGAGGGAATCATCCGGCAGGGCGTACGTCCCAACGGCAGGAGTGTCCTCGGGATGCCGTCGGACGAGTTCGCCCCGCTGACCGATCAGGACCTCGGCGACATCGTCTCGTATCTGCGCAGTCTCCCCGTGCGGGAAGGGCCCGCACACGGAGTACGAGCCGGTCCCTTGTTGCGCATCGCCCTCGCGGCGGGACGGTTCCAGCCGGCAGCGATCGAAGCGCGGCGCGCGGCGCAGCTGACAAAGAGTTTTCCTGCTCCCAGCGATCCCAACTGGGCGGGCGCGTACCTCGCGCGCACCGCCTGCTCCGGATGTCACGGTTCGGATCTTAAAGGCAAGCCGGACGGCACTCCGCCGGATCTCAAGATCGCCGGTTTCTATTCTCTCGACGCGTTCACGCACTTGATGCGAACTGGAAAAGCGCCCGGCGAGCGTGAGGTCGGTCGCATGAGCCGCGCCGCCCGCGAACAGTTCATCAATTTTACGGACACCGAGATCGCGTCGCTGCACCGCTACCTCGTGACGCGCGCAAGGCGATGATGAGACGGAACCCCAAACGGCACCCGGGGTGCAATTAGCAAAAAGGCCCGGTCACCAAGTGGCGACCGGGCCTTCACTTACGAAAATCGGGACGGCGGGATTTGAACCCGCGGCCCCCTGAACCCCATTTCGGGACTGACTATTCAAAAATCAGACATGGCGTCCTGATTCATAGAGAAAATGTCCGATCATGTCCGGATCACAGCCGCTCCATGTCCGGATCTTGCCTGGATTTTCCTTAGCAAAACCTTAGCAAGCAAGCAGCGACGAACCGATCTCGAAAAACTGCACAAAAGTGGCGGTCGACCAGAGTCACCGGGTGCAGCGGGCATTAACTCGTAGCGGCAGTAATTGCAGTTTGGTAGAGCCGAAGACAGCGAGGGCTCGTCGCGTCGTCACTCTTCCTAAGTCCGCTGCCGAATCACTCAACACTCATCGGTTGAGGCAGATTCAGGACAGACTGAAGGCGGGACCGCTTTGGCAAGATCAGGATCTGATTTTCACAACGAAGAGGGGAACCCCGCTGGACTATCGACTGCTAGTCCAACGACACTTCAAGCCGCTCCTTCGTTCAGGGAATCTTCGGCAAATTCGCCCATACGATTTGCGTCACTCGTGCGCAACACTTCTACTGGGTGCGGGCGAGAATGTGAAGGTCGTATCCGAACGGTTAGGGCATGCAAGCGCAGCGCTTACGCTTGATGTCTACAGTCACGTGCTCCCAGACATGCAACAACAAGCCGCCGAGAAGCTTGAAGCGTTGTTATTTGCCGTGAAGTGATACACTCGCGCTGCGGTCGACTCACGAAGACATGCGGGAAATCCTGCATTTCGCGGCGAAGCTCTCTCGACTAATTCCACCATCGAGGCGCGCTAATTCAGGGCTTGGTTCCCGACCCGCGAACAAGATTTGCTGGGACTCTTATGGGCCACTGTCCCGACGGCTTGCACGTGTGAATCCCCAGTTGGTTCATCAACGCGCTGAACCTCGGACTCGCCTTCAGCGGGTCAAACAGTGGATCACACCCCAGGGGTAGGCCGGCCGACCCAAGCAATCCACTTTTCGTCGCCCGCTCGAGAGCACTGAGCGCCCCGTCCCAGTCTCCGAAAGCCAGATCTGAATAAAGCCGGTCGAGGTCGGTTGCCGGCGACTGCATCCGGGCAATCTCGGCGCGGACCCGCAACGCGTCCTGCCATCGACCGGTCGCCGCGTAAGCCAGCACCATACTGCCGCGAACGGTAGGAATCTCCGGCGTCAAACGGTAGCTGGTTCCAATCGCAAGTAGCGCGCTATCAGGGTGGCCACTGAACAGGTACGCAAAGCCGAGGTACGTGTAGGTAGAGGTGTACACAGTCGAATCGATCTCGAGCACCCGGTGAGCCTGCGCGATGGCCTCCGGCATACGCCGTCCCGCGTAGTACGGGACAATCAGGTTGCCGCCAATCACGGATGAAAGCGGATCCAACTCGGCAGCCCGACGGAGTTGCGTTAGCTCTCCATCTAGGTCCCCCAATATTCTAAACATTATTCCATACCAGAAATGAGCCGTCGCGTTTCCTGGCTCCAGTCTGATCGCGTCCTCAAAGTAGCGCCGCGCCTCTCTAAGCTTGAACTCTGACATCAACCCATACGCCATAGCCATATGGGCGTCCGCCAGTGTTGAATCGAGAGCCAGCGCGCGAGCGCTACTCTGAATCCCAATAGTGATAATGGAATCGCTATTTATTGCCGTGTACCCCGGCAGAATCACATAGACCATCGCGAGGCCAGCGTGCGCACGCGCGAAACCTGGATCTTTCGCGATGGCTCCCTTGAAGTAGGCGATCGCCCGAATGAGATTCGCCGCTCCGCGCTTAGCCCAGAAGTAGTGGCCCTTGAGGTAAAGGTCATACGC
>JALYSG010000042.1:11415-20503 GCA_030854945.1 Armatimonadota bacterium | reverse complement strand
GTATGGAACTTCTTCCCAATCTTGTCGGCTAAAGGGGGTTGAGAGCATCGATGCCGGTCCCGTGTGCTCGAGGAGTTCCTGAATTCCACACATCCCGTAACCGCGAGGGACCCCGTGGGCTCGTGGCACGTTCAACAGATACTCGATCACCATCATCGAATTCTAATGAATTTGCTCCTCATGGAGAACGATTGTAACGCGAGCAGTTCCGCGTCCAAACTAATACTTTCGCCCAAAAACGAGGTAATTCGCATGCACATTCCTGGATCCAATAACTAGTGACTTTTGGCTCTTAAAAAAAGGGAGTTGTCCCAGACATTATCTGGCTTCCCACTAACGATTTCTACGCATGCGTCGGGACGATCCTGCCCCTTGCTCGCTTCGCGCGGGTAGACATCTCTCAGCGATTAGCGGGGCGCCTGGAGGGTTCTTTGCGCAGGTTGAGGACCCAAGCTTCTTGGTTGGTTTGGCTAAAGCCCCAGCCGCAAATCACTTTGCCATCGGCTGAGATGCCAGTAGCCCACGTAGCTTGGAAGCCGTGCATATTGATGCCTGCCAACGCCGCGACTTCCTCCACGGTGCGCATGCCGTGAGTTTCGTCCCAAACGAACGCGCGGGCGCTGCTGCTTTGCGGGTCGTAATTCGCGACGCCTACGACAACGCTTCCATCGGCGGAGCATGCCGTGGCTTGGCTGCTACCCTGTGTCGTTGTGAAGAGGATAACGGTTGCAAAACCGTTCCATCTCGCGGCGGTTCCCGAAGACATCCCTACAACGATCTGCCCGTTCCGCGAAATCGCAGACGCCGTGTCCAGATTGGGAATTACCTGCATGCCGGTTAGCGGGGTCCATCTAAACGCCTGGTAGTAATAGCCGCCGGGTGCAAAACCCACGACGGTGTTGCCATCCGGCGTCATTCCCGTCGCCTTGCTGAAATGCGACCCTGAGTTTAGGTAGCCGAGACCTTGCATTCCGCCGGCGGCTGTCCAGCGAAAGGCCTCAGTATCCCAGGTCGGGTTTTGCGAAATGCCGGCGATTACGTTGCCGTTGTCCGAAACTGCGTATGCGGGGCTGTAGGTGGATGGCCCGCCGAGGTTTCCTATGTGCACGAGGCCAGTCGCAAGTGTCCAGCGGAAACCCGCCCCTTCTTCCGGCGCCCCGCCATCGTCACTGCCCCCGACAATAATGGTTCCGTCATTGTTGACCGCGTATGCCCAGCTTGCGACGTAGCCACCGGGGAAATCTCCGAGTGTTCTCATGCCTCCGGTTCGCGTCCAGCGGAAGGCTTCTTCGCCCGCATTGCTGATGCTGGAGCCAACGACGGTGTTTCCGTCGGCGGAAATTCCGTATGCGATGCTCGGGCCGTTCTGGCCGAGAAAGCCGAGTTGGTGGAAAGAGCCGGCTTGCGCGACGGCCGCCGGCAGGACGACGAGGAGACAGTAACGAGCTCTCATTTTGGGTCCTCCTAGGATTGATATCACCCTGAATTACGCCGGGCAATTACGTCGCGTTCCGATATTCTCGCGTCGGTTCGGAATTCAAGCAAAGTGCCCATGGCAAACGGCTTAACCCCATTTTGACCTCGACTGCCTTGACTCAAGGGATTCCTCTTCCACACACGGTTGCATCTTAGAAATGGATTCTGTAGCGCTTCTTGAGCCGCCATCGCAAGGCACGCTAATCCTCTCTTACAGAACGTCTCGAAGCTGCGACTCGCTCTCGGTTGGGACGAGGGCGACGACGAGGTCGCCGCTTTGGAAAACCGTATCTCCGTCCACCAGATGCCCTTCCTCTCCGCGGAGGAACCAAACGACGTTGCTCTTCGCGGGCAGTTCAAGCTCGCGCAGCTTTTTGCCGACCGACGGTGAGCGGGCGGTGAGCGTGGCTTCGACAACCTCGATGCTCCCTCGCCGCAAAGCCGCGAGCGGAATCACCTGGCCGAGCGAGATCTCCTGCTCGATCAGGTTGTAAAGGATATTCGTGGCCGAGACGACACCGCCGACACCGAGCTCCGTAAAGATCTGGGCGTGGCTCGGATCGTTGACGCGGGCGACGGTTCGCTCGACGCCCCAGGTGCTCGTTGCCATCTGGCAAACGATGAGATTGTCTTCGTCGTCACCCGTGACGGCCGCTACGACGTCTGCTCGCTCGAATCCGGCGGCTTTCTGCGTGGACGCTTCGCATCCGTCTCCGATCATGAGAGCGCCACCGATTGCGCTTTTCAGACGCACTTCCTGCGAGGGGTCCTTTTCGATGAGGAGAACTTCCTGCCCCTCCTGCTGTAGCCTGCGGGCGAGGTAGGTGCCCACTTGGCCTCCACCGACGACGATGACGTACATTAGATTACGCCCTCTTCGTCGAGGTCATTGAACTCGTCGACGGGGCCGTACGCCTCGTCCAGGAGCCAATTGCGCATCATGCCGGCTGTCAGCAGGTTCGGGGTGATGCACATCACACCGAGTTTCTTGTACTCGGCGGCTCGCTGCGGGTCGTTCACTTTGGCGCAGACTTTAGGAACTGAATACCTTTTCTGTGCGATTTGGGCGGCCATTAAATTGGTGTTGTCTCCCCGAGTCGTGGTGATAAACGCGTCGGCTTCACGGATACCGGCTTCTTCGAGCACGGTTTCGTTAAGGCCGTCGCCGATAATGCTGCGCACTGCAGCGGAATCGCCGAGCCGATCGAGCGCGCGAATGTCCTGCTCGACCATCGTGACGTCGTGGCCGCGGTTGGCCATTTGCCTGGCTAGGGCCGCGCCTGTGCGCCCGCATCCGAATATAAGCAGCTTCATGTCCGAAGGCGAACTATACCGGAGTAGGCGTCATAATGACGGCTTCGGGGCGTGGCGCAGCCTGGTAGCGCGGCTGGTTTGGGATCAGCAGGTCGCAGGTTCGAATCCTGTCGCCCCGACCATTTTGGAGAAATTTCGGGGTCCCATCTCGAGGACCCCGCTACCCCCTAGTCTCAGAACTTCCGCATCAGGAAGAAATTGAACCTGTTGTTTCTGCCTCGTGGCAGCCCCGCCCAATCTGTTAGCCAATGCAGATAGTTCGCTCCTACCTCTACCCCGCTTCCGACGTTCCACTTGTTGTGCAAATAGAACGCGGAATTCTCGAGCCGGCCCATGCCGGTTAAACCACTGTCGTTCGGGTCGTCTAAGGTGTAACCGATCGCGACGCGGTAATTCGGGGCAGCCTTATAGCCGAGCTCTACCCAACCGCCTTTACTGGAAATCTCCTCGCCGGTCGTTGTGTTTACACCTTGTCCGATTCCACCGCGAAGGTCGCTAAGATTTTCACCGACCCAGACCTCGCCTGAGATGTCGATCAGGTTAAAGAAAGCCTGCCAGTCTATGCCGATGATTTCCGTTTCGAAGTCCGTCTCCCCGCCAACCGGTGTCGCCGTCTCTTCTCGCGCAATGGCCCCCCAAAGACCGGCTGAGAAAGTCGGGCTCTTGTATCCGATACGGGCCTGGAAGCCAGGCATTCCGCTTTCTTCGCCATCGCGCGTTCCGTTGGCATCGAGGTCTTTGCCGTCCACCGCGCCGGTTAGCCCGAGCGCGAACGCGGCATTGAAGCCATCCTTTCCGGTGTAGGTATATCGGATTTGCGGGCGTCGGTCACCGATGTTGCCGGCGTTCCACATGAGCGTGTCGTCGTTCGGCGACGGGAAGAGCGGGGAAATGAGGTCCCACGTTTGGCCCACCAGCCAGGTCGACTGGCCCTGCTTTAACTGCACGTAAAGATGTCGTGCTCGCGGGGTGTTTCGCGACTCGCTGCCGCCTCCTTGGAAGTCCATCTCGATCTTTCCCGTAACTTCGAACGGCCCTTGTTTTCCGCCCGCGAGGTCCAATCCGAGTCGGGTCAATCGCGGGTGCAGCGTGAACTGTTCGTCCGAGTCGCCTGATGTGATCCACTGTGGCGACTGCGCGTTGTTTGGCTTCTGTGTGTCGTAAATCACGTCGCCGCGCATGAAGCCGTAGACGGTCAGTTTGTCGCCGGATTGCGTGACTACGTTTCCTTGCGGGGCCGGAGCCGGCGGCATCGGGGTCGGAGGCAACGGCGGTGCTCCGGGTGTGCCGGCTCTGCCGGCTTTCAGGGTTTCGATCTCCGCCTGCTGCCTCAGCACGATTTCCCGCAGGTAAGCAACTTGGGAAGCGAGGTCGTCGCCACCCAATACTTGGTAGGAAACTGCCCATTTGGCTTCAACAGGCTTGCCATCAGCTTCAGCATAGGGATAGATGAAGTAGTTGAGCGGCGGACCGGCTTGTCGAGGCTCGAGAGTTATGTCGCGTCCTTTCGAAAACGCGACGGCCGATCGCTCCAGAACCAGTTGGCTTGCCAGCTTGTCCTTCACATCCGAGCGATTCGAATCCAGCCAGCGGCGGCCATCGGAAGCATCGAGCGGAAGCCAGCCGCGCTCCGCGTCGTAGAACCACGTCCAGCAGTGATAGCCTCCAATATTGCCGCTCGGCTTGATCGGATTATCGATTGGAATTCCGGTGATCGGGAACCCGTACTCGAGGTAGGTGGGTACGCCCTGACTTCGCGCCAAAGCGATCACGTAGCTGTGCAAGTCGGAGCAGTTGCCCTTCTTGTAATCGCAAACAAAGGCGACATCGCCTTCACCCAAACGCGGCGATTCCTTCTTGTAGTCGTACTGCATCGTCGCGACCACATGGTCGTAGATGCGACGCATCTTTTCGGAGGCGTTTTTGCCGGCGCCGGCGACTTCCCCACCTAACTCCGCGTAGCGACCGTCGATGGGTACGAGGCGGTCGGGTTCCAGGTAGCGGCGTCCGTCCGATCCCAATTCCCTGCGAATAGCATCCACTCCGGCGGTCTTACGGGCGACGTCGAACGTCACGGTGATTTCATAAGGGGCTTTGGCGGGTGTAACGTTTACGTACACCATCCTATTGCCTTCGACGCGGTCGCGCGTGATTTGATGGGGATCGGGGCTGACGACCTTTAGGTTCGAGATCGTTTGCAGTTCGCTATCCGATGGGATCGGGAGCCAAACGCGAAGGTTCTTTGCACCCGCAGGCAGGGCAGGCACTGTGGCCTTATAGGTGAACCGCGTGTTAAGCGCTGAGGGCGCTTCGGTTTGAGAGAACGAGGCTAGCGGACACGCCGCGAGCAAGGCTGCGAGGCTCAGGTAAGAGGCGCGCATAACAGCACCTCTTCTATGTAAGCGATCATGAATTCCTCCACATTTAGAATGGCTCATATCCTACCGCATTACGTTTTCCCCAGGAAACGGCTCCCCCAGTGCAGCACTAGGCGTCTGGATACCCACATTAATCGGCTATAACACCTTGAAGGGGAACATGATCACTTTTATCGTTGCGAGCGCAGTATTGCTGAGCCCGGTCGCCCACACGGACGACGAGTACGGCCACTCTAGGAAGGGCACAGCCTTCGATTCCGGGATGCGCACGCGCCCGAAAAAGCTGGAGGGCATTGGGATCGCGCCGTTTCCAATCACCGCCAAAACTCCCGAAGTGCAGGAATGGTTCAACCAGGGCAACGCGTTGTTGCACAGTTTCTGGTGGGAGGAATCGGAGCGCGCATTTCGATGGTGCCTAAAGATCGACCCTGATTGCGCGATGGCGTATTGGGGTTTGGCGCAGGGTGGCTACAACTGGTTTGCTGCCTATATGCCCATCGCCGACGATCCAAAGAATCGCTATCGATTGTTCCTGGCAGAAGCAGTAAAGCGCAAGAACCTTGTCAGCGAACGCGAGCGAATGTTTATCGAGGCTTGGGAGCGCGCGTTCGTTCCCGGTGGTGGGCCGCCAGGGCCGATCTTGCTTGAAGAACTTAAGAAAATCGTGGAGAAATACCCAGACGATGTCGAAGCAAAGGCGCTGCTCGCATTCCATACGGTTGGCAGCGGAGCCGGCACATTCACCACGCAACGATTAATCGATCACGTACTCGCGAAGAGCCCGTCTCACCCTGGTGCCCACCACGCCACCATCCACATGTGGGATTACGTGAAGCCGACAATTGCGTTGCAAAGTTGCGACATGTACGGCAAGATCGCCCCACGCATCGGCCACGCCCTACATATGCCGGGCCACGCGTACAGCAAGATGGGTATGTGGCATGAAGCTGCGCGCTCCATGGATGCCGCCACGCGAACCGAACTGTTCTACATGAATGACCGCCTCGCGCTTCCGCATCAAAGCTGGAACTACTCGCACAATCGTAATTACCTCTGTTACATTCAAGAACAATTGGGAATGGCCGAAGCTAGCATTCAGGGTGCGAAAGATTTAATTAATGCACCGACCGATCCAGACGGTGACAACGCGAATAATGCCGGTTTATCAGAGGGATTGATGGCACTAGTGCGGGCATATCTCAAGTTCGAGCGCTGGGAAGACATATTGAAACCCGGACAGGTGGCTTGGGGAAAGAGTCCTGACCAACAGATGCTGAAGGCATTCGCAGAAACGCAAGCTTTGGCGGGATTGGGACGCACTAAAGAAGCGAGGGCTGCCTTTGCGGAGATGAAGGCGGAAGTGAAGAGATTTATCGCCCGAGAGCCTCAAGCCGAGCCCTTTGTAATGCCGTTGTTATTGGGGGCAGAAGGAAAAGTTCTTATCGCAGAAGGCAATGTAGCCGGCGGGATTAAGCTGCTTGATAGCCAAGCAGCGGGCGAAATGTACGGCGGCGATCCGCCGATGGCGCCCGCACCGCTCTCCCGCATTGTCGGCGATGCGTATCTCCTGAAAGGTGATCATAAAGCGGCGGTCGAAGCTTACGAGAAGGCGTTGAGCAAAGAGAAGAACGACGGCTTTTCGCTTTCAGGTTTGGCTCGCGCGTACCACGCACTCGGCGATTTGGAAAATGCGAGAAAATACGCCGGACAGTTTTATTACGTTTGGTCAGGTGCAGACGCGAACCTCAAATGGACGAAGCAAGTCGACGCCCTCAACCTCAATGTAAAACCGACCGCTGAACTGCCGTCTCCAGAGCGTCGTTATGTGCCTGCCGAGCTGGCGTCTTACGGCCCTTCGAATTGGCAGCCATTTGCGGCTCCGCAGCTTAGTGTCCTCGATAAGGATGGAAAACCCGTTTCGCTAGACCAATACAGGGGAAAGAACGTTCTCCTCATTTTCTATCTCAACGAAGCTTGCGTTCATTGCGTCGAGCAGCTGGCAAAGATAAACGAGCGGCTGAAGGAATTCAGCGACAAAAACACGGTCGTGCTGGGTGTAAGCAGCACGACACCGGAGAAGAACAGGGAGTCGCTAAAGTTGGGAGACTTCGGTATTACGCTGCTTTCCGACACAGCGCACGAGAACGCTCGGCGTTTTGCGTCCTATGACGACTTCGAGGAAATGGAGCTGCACTCGACGATCCTCATCGATAAGGACGGCAAGATTCGATGGAAGCGAACCGGAGGCGATCCGTTCATGAACATCGACTTCCTCCTCCGAGAGATCGCCCGTATACCTAAATAGTATCGAAGGAATGCGACGACAGGCTGTCGAATGTATGGACATGCGATGCCTGTTAGCCATTCTCGCAGCCTTGCTTGCCGCTCTTGCTACGGCCGACGTAACTTATCAGCTTACTCCGAACATTACAACCGGCAGACTCGGAGTAGCCGTCTCCTTCGAAACCACGGAAGCTGCGGTCGACATCCAACTTCCCCGCTGGGCACCCGGCAGCTACCGGCTATTCAACGCTGGCATTTCGGATGTGAGGGCCCGCCGCGACAGCACTGAATTGCCGGTCACAAAAGTCGACGACAACACGTGGCGAATACAAGCAGGAACGGCGGGAGCGGTTACTTTCGACTACACGGCGCCGATCCGCCTGACAGGGATGGCTCTTCATGTCGCAGGCCCACAGACTTACGTTTATCTTGTTGGGAGAAAAGAGGAAGAGTGCAAATTACGCGTCGCCCTTCCCGACGGATGGCGCGCGATTAATGGCTTGGATGAAAACGGTGCGGGTTGGACTGCTCCCGACTACGACGTATTGGCAGACAACCCGATAACGATGGGGGTGTATTTGCTTGACACTTATACGGTTCGCAACAGGCCGCATTATATTGTCCTTTATGGTGTCGGAAAGGAAAACGTGGACAGGCCGGCGCTCATCAAGTATTGCGAAGCTATCACGAAAGCTCAGACGGCCTTCTTCGACGATATTCCTTACAACAAATACGTTTGGCATTTCAACGTAAACAACGGATTGGACGGCGCAGGAGGATTGGAGCACTTATCCAGTACTTCCATATCGCTGGCGGCAGGCGTGGGACCGTCGGCAGTTCGAGTTTTGTCGCACGAGTTCTTCCACTTGTGGAATGTGAAGCGCATTCGATCCAAGCCGCTCGGCCCGTTCGACTACCAAAGCCTTCCAAAAACGGGGGCACTTTGGTGGCTCGAAGGCGTTACGGATTATTACGCGTCACTACTGGTTCACAGGTACGGTATTTTGCCACCGTCCGAAATAAACGCAGACATTATCGATAACTTCACCTCTTACGATCGACACGCGCAGAAAAGCAACATCAATCCGTACGAAGCCAGCATGCGCGTGGGAGAAACGAATAACGGCCGAGGCAACAGCAACGGCTATTTGATGAGCTACTACACCATGGGCTGGATTGCGGGGCTCTGCTTGGATATCGAAATCCGCAGGCTCTCGAACAACAAACACTCACTGGACGACGTGATGCGTGCCCTTTACGCGATGTCGGGCAACAACAAGCCCGGATTCGAGGAAGACGAGATTCGCAAGCAATGCATTCGATTCGGCGGGTCAGAGATGGGACCGTTTTACGATCGTGTGATTAAGAGCAACGGCGCGATTCCAGTAGAAGAATCCCTCGCGAAAATCGGCCTTCGAATAGAACCTTTCGATGAGCGCTACAAGGACCCCGGATTCGAATTCACCGGTTCCGACGGCGCAATCCAGATTCGCCGCGATGCTGGCGAGCTGAAGCGGGGCGACCGGATCAAGCGTATCGGTAGCGTTTACCTTGGAGACCTGAATCCCATTCAAGCCGCAAAGCAGGCGCAGGCGGCTCTCGACGCTGCGCCGGCGGGCGTGCCGATCGCCCTGGAC
>JALYSG010000042.1:0-11405 GCA_030854945.1 Armatimonadota bacterium | reverse complement strand
GATCACGCCTCAGCTTCGAGTTCGAACTGTCACTCGGGTTACCAAAGTGCCTCGGCCGGACCCAGAAGCGACGATGCTTCGTGAGGCGCTGCTGCGGGTGGTTCCGCTTCCGAAGGGCTAGCCTAAAAACTCAGAGGAAAGGGGGCTGGGAGCGTCCGTGCTCCGTCCTCCGTTACCACCTAATCCCTGGTGACAGCCACCCTTATTATGACGCGCGGAACCCGCAAATGCAACGGATCGCGGTCATCTCGTGACGACTAGGCCTTCCGACCTAGGCTTATTCGTGTGGATCACGTTCAGCAGGTGAATGGCATCCTGCGCGCATGACCAAACCGGCTGCGACTTGTTCCAATACACGCAATAGACGGGCCGGGCGTCGCTGTCCTGATACCAGCCGGCTTTGCCGGTTCCGGTAACAAGCAAAACATACGCCATAGCCGGAATTTGGGCGTCGTCAGAAAACACGAACATACGGTCTCGATCACGTTGTTCGAGGCCGATGTCATCCGCCAGCATATGGCCCTTCAGGGCCAGCCGCAGGGATCCGTGATTCTGTAACAGCACATATTCCCGCTGCGGATCGTCACTCCGTTGCACTGCCATGATTCTTAGCATTTGTACCGCTCTCGAATTGCAGACGGTACAGCAGGCAGGTTCGATGCGCCGTGCAGGTTTGAGTTCACACGAAACGGCTACAATAGACGTCCAATGGAACGGATGAAGATGATTCTCGTTCTCATCGGAGGGTTACTGTGTAGCGCCGTCATGCCTCAAGATACAAGCAAACTCCGAGGTATGTGGGTGGACGTGTTCCATGAAGGAATCAAGACGCCAAGACAGGTCGAGCAGCTGATCGGCCGCGCTCGAAGGGCGCAAGTGAACACGCTGTTTATCCAGGTGCGGAGCCGCGCCCAGGTATATCATATGAGCACGCTCGAGCACCGCGCGCCCGACGCGATGCCTCTTTTCGACGGCTTAAAGCACGTGATCATGCTTGCCCACGCGCAGAACCCACCCATCCAGGTGCACGCGTGGCTGAACGCGCATCCCCTTTGGGAGTCGAAGTCGGATCCGCCGTGGGCTGACCACGTTCTCTATCAGCACAAAGACTGGCTCACGCGGAATCCTGAAGGAGCCACCTCCACCGAAGTCGGGCGGGCGTTGGACTTCGGTCATCCCGGAGCCGCCGACTACCTGCGCCGGCTTTACATGGAGGTCGTTCAAAACTACAACGTGGACGGCATCCACATGGACTTCATACGCTACACAGGAAAGGAGTGGGGCTACAACGCCGTGAGCGTTGAGCGCTTCTATGATTCCCTGCTCGAAACCCAGCGAGAGAAGGTTCTGTCGCGGAGCCGCGCAGCGGGCTATACCAAAGAGGCAACTCGATCTGCCGGCAACCGGGAATCGTTCTTTCCCGGCGCCGAGAAGACCGGCGCCGACTACGCAGCTGAGGGCCTTCCTGCCACGAACGACCCCTTGTGGAACGATTGGCGCAGAAAGCAGGTCACGGACCTCGTGCGTTTAATCGCGAAGAGCGCAAAGGCAGTTCGGCCGAAAATCGTGGTGTCGGCCGCGGCCATTCCGTGGGGCGACGCACCGACAGACTTTCGGCAGTCGGCTGCCTACGGGCGCTGCTTCCAGGATTGGAAGGGCTGGGCGCAGGATGGAGTGATCGACCTCGTTCTGCCGATGCTTTACTTCCGAGAAAAAACGCATGCCTCCCACTTCCGCAATTGGGTGGACTACTGCGCCGGCCTGAAGGCTAAGGCGCATGTCGCTGCCGGAATCGGCAACTGGCTGAATTCAGTGGAGCAGACGATGACGCAATCGAAGATTGCCGATAAGCGCCTCGCGGGAGTGTGTTACTTCAGCTACGCGAGCACCAATCCTTACCCCGGCAAAGAGGCCGAGCTGTTCAATGAGAAGTTTTATGACCAAGTAGGTTTACTTCCATCGGCGAGGCCCTTGGGTCCGATCTCCGTGGACGTGGAACCGTAATGTCGAGGCATCAAGCAGACGTTGGCGGGCACGTTAGCTACGGCGAAGTAAGCGCGATGGTCCGCATGGGCCAACGCACCGAATTGGAGGCGTACTTCCGCCATTTTCTCGCAGAGTTGGAAACCGTAGGCACAGGCGATCTTCAGCTTGCAAAGGCGCGATTTATTTCATTGGTCACGACGCTCGTCATTTCCATTCTGGAAATAGGCGCACCTTCCGACGTGGAGTCGACGATTGCGCACGCGGCCTCGGAAGCGACTGCCGCGCAGGACGTTAATTCACTGCGGTACGTGGCAGAAAATTATCTGAATCACGCCACGGTTTGCGCAAGGCCAAATGCCAACCGCTTCGCCCAACAGACTATTGAGCGGTGCCAATCGATTATCGCCGAGTCGTATTCACAGCAACTCACGGACGAAAAAATGGCGGAGCGATCAGGTTTGAGCCGTTCGCATTTTCGATACCTCTTTAAGGAAGTTACGGGAATGCCGTTTAAGCGATATCTTTCTCAGGTTCGACTAAACGCGGCTAAGCAGTTAATTTCAGAAACCCGAATTCCCATTCGAGATATTTGTTTCGATGTCGGTTACGGCGATTTGAGCAGCTTCTACCGTGCGTATCGCACCTTTCACGGCGTGCCACCGACCGCCGATCGGCACGCTGTCGTTTAACGTAACGTCGCTGTGGTTGCCTTCAACTGGTAAAGGCGGACGACCGTAAAGGTGACGACCAAAGGAACCTCGATCCAAGAACGGATTCCCCATGTCGGAAGGCTTGAAAGGGTAAGGAGAGATAGTACAAGTTGGCAAACAAATCCCCAGGGTCGGTGATTCCAGATCGCCCGCAGCATCAAGAATTCAAGAACCAGGAAGCCCGCTAACGCGATAAGAAACGGTATCCACGGGCCTCCACCGAGGCGTTGTGCGCGGGCGGTTATCGTGTCCCATTTCGACGCAATGATGAAAAACGCGACAACCCAGCTAATGACCTGATTTACAACGAAAATCCGGTCCCACGTCTCTGGTCGTCTCAGGTTTATCGAAACCCGATTCCCCACGTCTCAATCATAGACGAAACAGCTGAACCGCGAGCGGGACGAGCCTGCTTCGGGGTATCATTAACTTCCCGTTGCGGGGTGGAGCAGTCTGGTAGCTCGTCGGGCTCATAACCCGGAGGTCGTAGGTTCAAATCCTGCCCCCGCGCCCAATTTTTCAGAGGCCGTCTTTTTTAGGCGCCCTGCTTTTTTGTAGGCTAGCGGAGATTTGAGGCGCCTACCCACCGATTGCCGGTTGAGTGCGCTGGCCCCCGCCGCAGCTACGGCCTTGGCGGGAAGAGCGACTCGCAAAGGAGCGCGCTCCAAAATCCGACCACACCTAGCACCACCCCGGTCGTGCTGTAAAGTGTGCCTGTGACTCGGAACCGGAAAATGGCCGCCGCGCGAGCGTCGGTGATTTACAATGTGGCGCTTACGGTTGTGAAGGTCGTCGTCGCGGCGCTTTCAGGGTCGGTTTCAGTGCTCATGGAGGCGCTGCACAGCTCGGGCGACATCGTGGCGAGCCTGCTTGCGTTTTTTGGGATACGCGTGGGCGACGCGCCTCCGGATCGCGATCATCCGTTCGGACACGGCAAGGCAGAGTCGCTGGCCGGCATGGGCGAAGGCATACTGCTGCTGATAGCGGCCGTTTACGTAGGCTTCGAGGCAATAGCGAGGCTCGTGTCACCTGAACCGATTCAGACCGGGATCGCGCTTTGGGTGATCGGCGGCACCGCTGTTGTCAACGTGTTGATGGGACGATATGTCGAAGGCGTGGCGCGCGAGACGGAGAGCGAGGCGTTGCACGCTGACGCCTCGCACATTTGGGCGGACTTCGTTACGAGCATCGGGGTGCTGGTCGCGTTGGCGTTGGTGAGAATCACGGGAAATCCGATCTTCGACCCGATCGTCGCCATTGTCCTCAGCATATGGATCTTGGTGTCGGCCTGTCGAATACTGTGGGGCGTGCTCCAGACCTTGATGGACACGAGCCTGCCGAGCAAAGAGGTAGACGAGATTAAGCGGATTCTGCGCGAGCACAGCGAGGTGAAGGACTTTCATCGCATTCGCACGCGGAAGGCGGGATCGGCCAGGCACATCGACGGGCACATCCTGCTGCGCGACGAGCTGAGCCTGATCGAAGCGCACCGCATCACGGAGGAGGTCGAAGACCGTATTCGCGAGCTGTTTCCGGAGGTCAGCATCAGTCTGCACATGGAGCCTTTTGGCGAGGAAACTCGTCATCAGAAGAACGTGCACGGCGCGGATTAGCAGACAAACGAGTACAATTTTAAGGTAGTGGCCAAACGTGGGCGAGTGTCGATATTGGAGGTTTCGCCGGGCTTCGAATCAATTCGTAGCGCGGTGTCGCAATCCCTCGGCAAACACGGGCTGACGATCGTGTCGTCGGGCAGCGCGATTCAGCTGCGGATCCAAGAGGCCTTCGTGGACGACCCTGAGTTCTCTGACGCGCGGGCCTGCGGAATGATCGACTTGCTAACCGTGAGCCAGTTGGTGTCGAAACTCACCGCCGTGGCAGGGGTTCCGACGACCCCCACGCTGGACCTCGATCGGCAGGCTTCGCTGATAGGATTGGTCTCGCGAGGGCTAAGCGACGAAAGCGCCTTTGCGGGGTCGAAACATTTGCCTGGCTTTTACGCAGCCGCAGCTGCGACGCTTCAAGAGATGCGGCACGAGCGGGTTCGGCTAGATTCGTTGGCGATGCCCGCCGGCAAACTGCGTGACATCGCGCTTCTTCAAGAAGGGCTCGATGACGAGCTTGCCAGAAGGTCGTACTCGACGCTAAGCGATCGAATCGAGGCGCTAATCACGGCTTCTGTCGCCAAGCCCAATGAAATCGGCCTTGTGCTTTGGCTGCCCGAGCGGGAGTGGCCCGAATTGCGTATGAAGCTTCTCGAATGGATGCTTCGCGCGGGCATAGACGTCACGCTCGCTGCCGACCGGCATCCGTCCAACGAAGGCTTCTTCTCAGCGACAAGCGCACTCCGGAAACGATTCCCAGATGCAACGATCTCGACTAAAGAAACGCATGTTCCTCCAGGTGGACAGTTGTTTGCAAGGGGAATGCCATCTGGGACTGCCGGCAACCTGACCATCCTGGAAGCCTCAGACGATTTTATCGAAGCAGAATGGGTGCTACGGAGTTGCCGAAGGCGCATTCGAAACGACGGGCTCGACGCAGGGGATATTGTTGTCTTCGCCCGGAGCCTGGAGACATACGGCCCGCTCCTTCGGGCTGCATCGGATCGCGAGGGGCTGCCCATCTTGATCGACTATTCGGAGAAGCTAAGTGCCCACCCGTTCACGAGGTATGTGCAACGGGCACTTCGATCGATGTTCGAGAACTCGCTGGGAGATGCCATCGCACTCTTACGTTCGAGTTACGGCCAAGTGGAGCGCTCTGAACGCTCGGGTGGCGAGAAGGCCCTTCGGGACCTTGCGCGTGAGCCGGACCTATGGCGCGCTATCGGTGAGCATGCGAAAGAAGCAGCTTCTCCGATTCCCGGCTGGATGGCAGAGGCCGCCCGATGGCGGCGAATTGCAATCGAAGCACCGAAGAAGCCTGCTGACTGGATGCGCGGGCTCGACCAGTTATTAGCGGTTACGCCGTGGCTGCAGTCAAGTTCGCAACGCGAAGAATCTGCGAAAGACGGGATGGTGCGGTCACTTAACGTGGGCTTGCTTGCGCTCGACCCTTACTCGCCACTTAGTTTTCGCGAGTTCGTCGAGTTTGTTGAGAGGACATGGGCTTCGGCTGAATACCGCGTTCGAACCACCGGCGGAATAAGGGTCGTTTCCGACCCCCAGGCCATCGGCGAGGCGAAGGTGGTGATTGCCGTCGGCGTGATTGAAGGTAGGTTTCCATCTCGTCGCGCGGAGGACCCGGTTCTACTTGATCGCGATCGCGACGCGCTCGGAAAAATCGATCCGTCCTGGAAGCTTGCCGATAGTTATTCCAGAGCTGAAGAAGACGAGCGCGACTTCTATCGCCTGCTCTGCTCGTCGTTCGATTTAACGCTTTGCTATCCTGCATCGGTCGGTGAAGAATCTCAAGACCCTGCCGCCTATTTATGGCAACTGCAAGCGATGGATGGAGTGACTTTTGAGAAACGCACATTTTCGCAGAGATTTCCGAAAGCGGAAGACTGCAACAGCGAACAGGATATGCTGGCCTCGATAATTTGGCACGGCCAGGAGTTCGAACCCAGGGCGTCGATAACAGCGAGAGCGCAATCTCTGCGAGATGCCTATGTTCAGAGCCAGGTAACGACACTGAAAGACGACATTTTGAGGGCAAAACTTGGAATTCTGCCGCACCCGGTTAAGTTGTCACATCTGCGCTCCTTGGCGCAGTGTCCGTTCCAGTATTTTGCGCGGCACAAGTTAAGCATTCGTTCTGAGAAGGGCGACCATGCAAACAAAGTGATTGTAAACTCAATTCGCCGTTCGAATTTTCAACTTTCAGATTTGGATGACTTTCGGAAGTCGCTGTTGCAGAGCCTGAATATAGAACTCGAATCGCTGCAAGGGGTGCTGTCAGATCACGAGATGCAGGTCATTCGGTTCGCTGCTCCTACGACGCTTGAACAATTCGCAAAAATGGAGATGAACGCGCGCCGTCAATGGAAGCTGACGCCCGTCCAGGTCGCCCCGGCAGATGACCAAACCGGATTACGCCGAACCGCACGATTCGGTGATGCCGCCGTGACGCTTTCACCCGGAATCGACGTGCTTTATAAGCGAGACGGCACGAACGAAATAGTGCCAATGCGAATCGGGTGGGAATCCGAGGAAGAGCAGACGAAGTTGGAAAACCACTTGGTTGCACTCATGCACCCCGGCGACAAGAAATTCGTGATGTTCGACGCCTACAACAATTCACGAAGGACGCTCTACTGTCGCCGAACGGATGGGATGCGGGAACGCCTTGATTTTAGGGGCAACCTTGCCGTCGATTTGGGGCCGAAGCAAATCGTAGAATTGCGCCGCGATATCAAGACCTGGATGATGGATATTCTGAATGTTGCCCGAAGCGGCGCACCGAATGCTCGTCCGAAAACGAACCACTGTGACCGTTGTGACTTGGGCTCGCTGTGCAGAGCCGCGCCTTATGCTGATCCCGATGTCGATTGGATGGGCACCATCGAGGACGAGCCTGAATGAATCTGATTGAAGAGCAAATCGATGCCGTCCTATTCGGGCGCGGACTGAAAGCCATTGCAATCTCTGCCGGTGCGGGAGCGGGAAAAACGGGTGTTCTCGTCGAGCGATATCTTCACGCCATCAAAGAACTCGGCGAATCGCCGGCCGAGTTGTTGACAATTACGTTTACTCGCAAAGCTGCCGCGGAAATCAAGAAACGAATTGTGGATCGCCTCCGCAGCGAAGGCATGGACGACGAAGCCAGGCAAGCGCAGGTCGGACCTATTTCAACCATACATGGCTACTGCGAGAGGCTTTTGCGCGAGTATCCGTTCGATGCCGGGCTCGACCCGAGATTCGATATTCTGTCGCCTAATACAACGCACGAGCTGATCACACAGTGCAGCGCGCTGATCTTATCAGACAAGGAATCTATGGACGACGCTGAGCGCGATTTGTTGGGAATGCGCGGCATCCGGTCCTATGCCGGCAAGCGGACCGAATCGATCGAGGCTTGGATTATCGATGCCATCGAATCTTTTCGCACCGCAGGAAAATCGCCGATGGATCTGGAGCGGCTCGCCGAATCTTCGGAAAACGTACGCGAGTCCTGGCGCCTCTACTTAGAGATGTGCGGCCGCGAAGCCGGCGTGGATTTGCCCGACGGCTGGCTCATCGAAGGCATTCGATCCGGGGGGGAGCCGTGGATGAGATCGAAAGCCTACGAAGAAATTGAGGCCAAAGCCGCTCGCGCAACGCAGGGGTTGGCATCGCTCGCTGCCAGGACTTGGAGGCAGCTGCTAGCTGAATTCGACCGCACGGCGTCGCTCGACTTTTCGGAACTCGAAAGCCGAGCGCTGCGATTGCTGGAAGAGCGGCCAGAAATCATTAAAGGCAAATATAAACGCCTACTGATCGACGAAGCGCAGGACCTCAATCCGGTGCAGTACGCTTTAGTGCGAGCAACACCTGTCGACCAAATGCTTTTAGTGGGCGACCCGCAACAGTCTATTTACGGCTTTCGTGGAGCTAAACGCGAACTATTTATGGACTTTCTGAAGTCTGCTGAGAAGCGCCATCTTGTTGTTAACTGGCGATCTACCGAATTGCTGGTCGGTTCCATGAAATCTGTCTTCGAGCGGATATGGGGAGACGAGTACACGCGTATGAAGCCGGCCGCTGTCTCGGTTACCGAGGGAGACGATCCGTTCGAATCCGAATCAGTCGGTGCTCCCTTGGAGATTTGGAAAGCGCATAAGGCGGAGATAGGTATATCCGAAGGCGTGCGCACACTGATTCAGATTGAGAAAGTTCCCGCCTCGGAAATTACCGTCCTCATTCGTGCTGCCAGCAACCTCGAGGACATCGTGCGCGCGATGCGCTCAAAGAACATCGATCCCATTATTCTGGGCGCAGGCAAGCGCTACTTTCAACGCAACGAGATTCGCGACCTTGGATCGGCGCTACTCGCCGCGGCAAATCCATATGACAACCTGTCGCTGCTTTCGCTCATGCGCTCTCCGCTCGTAGGTATTTCTTTGGATGGCTGCTTGCGATGCGCTGCCATCGCACGCGAAACAAACAAACCTATTCTGGCGGTGGTCGGCGAGGCAACCACGCTGGACGACATCGATGGCAAACGCGTGTCCGAAATGTTCCGGTGGCTCATTCCCCTATCGGAGTCAGCCGATCGGCTTCCGGCATGGGAAGTTCTGAGCCGCATTCTCGCCGATACGCAAGCCGATATCCGATTCGCTCTTGCGCAAAATGCATCGCAGCTAATTGCCAACTCTCGAAAGCTGATGCAAATTGCCATGGAGAATCGGGAGATGTCCGCGGCCGAATTCGGAGAATGGATCACGAACCGGCAATCCATTAGAATCTCCGGGGCGAGCGCACTAAGCGACGCTGAGTACGAGAACGAAGCTGATGACCGACCGTCGATCGCCACGATGCACTCCGCAAAGGGTCTCGAATGGGAAACCGTCGTCGTAGACGCCTCGCAGAAATTGTGGGGCGGCCACCGGGACGATCTGCGGATCGACGCATTCGCCGGTGTGCTCGCCGTGGCGATCCGCGACGCTGGAGTTTTGGAGAAGGATCGCCATCGTCCGCGAGCGCATTCGGCAATTGCGCATCGAAATCAAAAAAACGAAATTGATGAGAGCCGTCGGCTCATGTACGTTGCAATGACGCGCGCAAAAAAGCGGCTGGCGGTGGTGGTCGATTCATCTAGGAAAGGAGCCTGCGCGGCGGACATCTTGGCAGGACTCGCTCCCAACTGGCAGGGCTCGCCGAACGTTGTCGTGCGCGATTTTACGCAGCCAGCAGCCGCAGTGAAACTCGCCGATACTTAGGGTCACACCGCCAAAAACCGCTCAAGTTCTCGCTTAGCGACAAGAATTCCCGGATGTCGGTTGACTCCGCTCCAAGTTTCGCTGTGCGGCTCAATGCTGATCACGCCTTTATAACCGCCTTTGTACAGAATTCCAATTAGGCGACCCCAGTGGAAATCGCCTTGTCCAGCCATCGGTTCATCGACAACCGTGTCACCGACCTTTAATACTTCCTTCGCGTGAAAGTGAATCACATGCCCAACGTAGTCCGCTAGGTGCTGGTACGGATCTTGCCCGACATGATAGGGATGCGATGGGTCGAACTTTATTCCCATATTCGGAAGGGCCGGCAATACCACGTCCCACGCTTCCGGACCGACGACGCAATTCACCCAATGACAGTTGTAAAAGCAGAGCCGCACATTTTTTTCTGCAGCATGATCCATGATCGGCTTGTAAACTTCGACGACATCCTTGAGCTTCGACTTGAGGTCGTCACCGTCGCGATCGCCCCCGCCGACCATAACGATTGGGCAGTGGAGTTCCGCGGCAAAGTTTATCGTATTGACCACGCGGCGAGCAGCTATCCCTCGCATGGCGGGATCCTTGCTGATCATCTCCTGACCCCAACACCCGATCGCCGCCGGGTGCACCAAGTGCTGGCGCAGCCAGATGCCCAGTTGCAGCTTGTTTGGAAACGTGTCATCAAAATCGACATGGTAGTTGTATTCCACGAAGGGCAGGCCGTTCGTCTGTGCCCATTTGATGTCGGCCTCGTCATCGTTCGTCGCGATAAATCCAAGCTTGATTGGCGGCTCGAAGTGTTCCATCGTCACATCTGATTCTACATTGTCTGGACTTATCCTGCCTGCCATAATTGAACGGTGGCTCATGTCGTCGATCTCGGTCGCATGGAGTACTCAGCGTGCTGGGACTTGCAGCGGCGAGTGCATGCCGCGCGGGTAGCCGGAGAGATGCCCGACACACTCCTCCTTGTCGAGCACGACGCCGTTCTCACGCACGGAGCCTCATTCGACGCGGCCAACCTTCTGCTTACACCCGTGCACTACCGCGAACGCGGGATCGACGTCGTGCGAACGGATCGCGGGGGAGATATCACCTACCACGGCCCTAAGCAACTCGTGATCTATCCCATCTTCGACTTGCGCGATCACGGCTCCGACCTCCACCGGTGGCTGCGTGACTTGGAGCAGGTCATCATCGGTGTTTTGTTGCAGTTTGGTCTCGAAGGCTATCGTTTTCCACCCAATACCGGGGTGTGGGTGAACGAGCGCAAGGTTGCGGCGATTGGAATCCGCGTGTCGCGCTGGGTATCGATGCACGGCATCGCGCTCAATTGTAACAACGATCTCACTCCCTTTTCGTTGATCGTGCCTTGCGGCATCAAAGGCTATGGAGTCACCTCGCTCAGCCGCGAAACCGGGCGCGAGGTTACGATTGCCGATGCCATGCCCAAAGTCGTGTCGTCCTTTACGAATGTGTTCGGAGCGAATTTCGATTCAACATCAAAGGGAGACGTCGTTGGGCAGACGGCTTAGGTCTCCCTTAGGTTGGGCGGGTGCCGATGAGGCCGGGCGAGGTCCCCTTGCCGGGCCAGTTGTAGCAGCGGCGGTCCTTCTTCCGCCGAGATTCCGCCTCGGCGATATCGACGATTCCAAGAAGCTGACTCGAGCACAACGTGAGCGAGAAGCGCTTCGCATTAAGCAGAAGACTCGGTGGGCGGTCGCCGTATGCGAGGTCGATGAAATAGACCGCATGAATATTCTCCGGGCGAGCTTATTCGCCATGGGAAAAGCAGTCTGCGCACTTGGAATAGAACCAGAGGGCGTCTACGTGGACGGCAATAT